>DATKAE010000044.1:0-68253 GCA_035498405.1 Thermoanaerobaculia bacterium
ATGCGCCTCCTTGATGTAGAGCGTCAGGAACCGGGCGCGGTCGGCGTACTTGCGCCGAATGGCCTCGACGCGCTCGACCGAGCGCCGGAACGGGGGTCAGGTGAAACTGCCGAAGATCAGGACGAGGGGCTTGCCCCCGACGGAGTCCTTCAAGGACACGGGTGTCGTCCCATCGAGGGCCAGCAGGGAAACGTCGGGAGCCCGGTCGCCGACCTTCAGGTCCCCCTCGCGCCGCTGGTCGTACCGCAGCATGCCGATGACGTTTCGCGGACCGAAGGAAATCAGCCCATAGGCCAGGACGGCGGCGACCAGCAGCCCGACGGCGATCAGGATCTTCTTCAGCACTCTCGCGTCCTGAGGATCGGCGGCCCGATCACAGTTTCACCAGACACCATTCCTCGGACCACGGCAGCCGCGACATCTGGAGCGCCGGCTTTCCTCCCGGCGCAACGCAGAAACCGTCGGACCAGTTGACGCCGAAGCCGTTCTCCGGATCGTAGAGACCCGGCTCGACGGAGAAGATCATTCCGGGCTCGAGCATCGTGTAGTCGCCGAGCGAGAGGTAGGGAGGCTGGTGCCCTTCCATCCCCATCCCGTGCGCCGGCCGGTGGTAGATGTACTTCTGCATCCCCTCTTTGACCTGGTGTTGGAGGATCTGGTAGGCGACCGTCGAGCAGGCGATTCCCTCCTTCGACTGCTCCTTCTGAATCAGGCAGCAGTCGCGCGAGACGGTCCAGACCTTTTTCTGGTGATCGGTCCAGGGCGCGAGCAAGAATGCCCGGTAGAGCTCTCCCCCGCAGCCTCCGATCTCGACTCCTCCGGCGATCTGGAGCGCCTGCCCCTTCTGGATCTTGTTCATGTGAAACTGGTTGGGATGCGGGTAGGCGGTTCCCCGGCCCACCCGGCATTCGATGTCCATCTCGATTCCGACGGCCGAGTGCGGCGCGCCGTCCCGCTTGATGCCTTCCATCAGAAGCTTCGTGCCGAACTCGGCCGCGGCCGCGCCGAGCTCGTAGTCGGTCAGGTCCGTCCCCTTCTCGAGCAACAGGTCCCTCGCGAAGGCGTGTGTCTCATCGAAAACCCGGTAGGCGCGGCGCCAGAGCGCGAGCTCCTCGGGAGTCTTGACCATCCGCATCTTTTCGCAGGTGTCCGCAACCGAGTCGAAGGTCGTCTCCTTGAGGAACACCTTGCCGACCGTCTTCGACTGGCCGCGCGAGAGCTCCCAGTCGGTCGCGATTCGCTTTCCGTCGAGTCCCCGCTTCTTCAAACCCTTGAGCGTCCATTCGAAGAGGTCGACTGTGGCGCCCTGTTGGACCCTGCCCTGGACCGGGTTTGCGCCCTCGGCGTGGAGGAAGTCGAAGTAGGACTCCGCCTCCGTCGCCCACCAGCTGGCAACGAGGTCGCGATCGAGCGCCGGATGGAACCAGATCGTCGCCAGCCGGTCGGCCGGCAGGAAGACGCGGAAGGGCCGCTCGGTCGAGGTGAAGAACAGGCCGGTGAAGTAGATGATGTTCTGCTGGTTGGAGAGCAGGATGCCGGCGTAGCCGTCTTCCTGAAGCTTCGCCTGCAGCACTTTCAGGCGTCCCTGGCTCCACTCGAGCGGCAAGCGGTCGTAGGTCGCGGGCTTCAACCCGTCGTCTTCTTTCAGAAAGAGCGCGGCGGATCGGGAAGCCCGGCCGGCCGGGGCCGAAGAGGCGGCGACGGACCGAACGGCGGCGAGCGAGCCGACCGCAGCGGCCCCGGACGTCGAGAGCCAGCGGCGCCGGTTCCAGGTCATCGAGTACCTCCTTCCGAGATGGCGCCAAATCGTACCAGCGAAACGCCGCCACCTACAGCTTCACCAGACACCACTCCTCCGTCCACGGCACGCGCGACATCTGAAGCGAGGGTTTCCCGCCCGACCGGACGCAGAAGCCGTCAGAGAAGTTGACGCCGAATCCATCCTCGGGATCGAAGAGGCCTGGCTCGACCGAGAAGATCATCCCCGGCTCGAGCATCGTGTAGTCACCGAGCGCCAGATACGGCGGCTGGTGGCCCTCCATGCCCATCCCGTGCGCCGGCCGGTGGTAGATGTAGTTCTGCATGCCGTCCTTCACCTGCCGCTGGTGAATCTGGTAGGCAACCGTCGAGCAGGCGACACCCTCCCGGGAGAGGTCCTTCTGCATCAGGCAGCAGTCGCGCACGCACGTCCAGACCTTCTTCTGTCGATCCGTCCAGGGCGCCAGGAGAAACGCCCGGTAGAGCTCCCCGCCGCATCCGCCGATCGCGACTCCCCCCGCTATCTGGAGCGCCTGACCCTTGCGAACCTTGTTGTGATGAAACTGGTTGGGGTGAGGGTAGGCGGTGCCGGGACCGACCCGGCAGGAGACCTCCATTTCGAGACCCACGGCCGAGTGGGGCTTCCCGTCGCGCTTGATGCTCTCCAGAAGAAGATTCGTTCCGTACTCCGTGGCGGCCATGCCGAGCTGGAAATCCGTCAGGTCCGTCCCCTTCTCGAGCAGCAGGTCGCGGGCGAAGGCGTGCGTCTGGTCGAAGATCAGGTAGGCGCGGCGCCAGAGTGCCAGCTCCTCGGGAGTCTTGACCATCCGCATCTTCTCGCAGCGGTCGGCGACAGAGACGAAGGGCGTCTCCTTGAGAAAGACTCTTGCGGCCGCTGCCTTCTGAGCGCTCGAGAGCTCCCAGTCGGTCGCGATCCGTTTTCCGTCCAGACCCCGTTTCTTCAAGCCCTTGAGCATCCACTCGAAGAGATCGACCGTCGCGCCCTGCTGGACCCTGCCCTCGTTGGGAAAGCCCCCCTCCGCGTGGCGGTAGTCGAAGTAGTAGTCCGTTTCCGTGGCCCACCAGCTTTTGACGAGGTCGCGGTCCAAGGCGGGATAGAACCAGATCGTCGCCAGCCGGTCGGCGGGCAAGTAGACGTGAAAGGGGCGCTCGGTCGTCGTGAAGAAGAGGCCGGTGAAGTAGATGATGTTCCACCGGTCGGAGAGAACGATTCCCGCATAGCCGTCCTCGGCGAGCTTGGACTGCAGAAGCTTCACCCGCCCCTGGTGCCACTCGAGCGGCAAGCGGTCGTAGGTGGCCGGCTTCAAGCCGTCGTCCTCGCTCAGGAGAAGCGCACCGGAGCGCGAGGCAGGGGTCGCCGAGGCCGGATGGGCCCGGGATCGCGCGGCAGCGAGCGAGCCGATTGCGGCGGCTCCGGACGTCGAGAGCCAGCGGCGCCGGTCGAGGGTCATGAGCGCACCTCCTCGGACGATTTTGGGCGGATCGTATCCCGGGGGTCCCTGCGCGGGGATGCGGCCGAGCTCTCCCATCATCCTGAGCGCAGCGAAGGATCTACTGACTTAGGCTCCCAGGTCATCAGGTGCCGGCAAGACCGATCGGATGAGGACTCCCAAACAAAAGGGAGTAGCTCCCTCGTTTCGCTCGGGATGACAGGCGACTGCTGCTGTTCCTCGCCCCACTGGGCTCGGAATGACGGGCGTCAGGGATGCTTCCCGAGCAATTTCTCTCGATACTTCGCCACCGGCACGGCGCCGTCGGCGAGCATCGAGTCCATGAACTCCTTCAACCGGAACTTGTCTCCCTGCGCCGCCTTGACCGCGTCGTAAAGGGCGCGGATCTGTGTATACCCGAGGAAGTAGGTCGGAATCTGCGTCGGTGTGGTGATCGAGCGTGTCCACATGTTCGAGGCAAACTGCGCGTCCTGGAGCGCCTCGTCCCGGACAAAGGCAATCACTTCCTCGCGCTTCATGTCCTTGGTGTGGACGCTCACGTCGACGACCGCGCGGGCGATGTTCTCCATCTGTTTCTTCAAGTGCGCAAGGCGGTCGAGCGGTCCTCCCCAGCCTTGATCGAGCATGAGGCGCTCGGAGAAGGTCCCCCACCCCTCGACGTACACGTCGTCGGGAAAGAGGGCCCGTACCTTGTGCGGCTGGTGCGCGGCGACCTTGAGCTGCAGGTAGTGGCCGGGCAGGATCTCGTGGGGCGTGATCATCACGTTGAAGTGGTGGTTGAAATCCCGAAAGAAGCCGTCGCGCTCCTCCGGTGTGGCCGAGTCGGGGGGTGTGGGCAGGAACCAGAGCGTCTTCGCGTCGGGCGAGTAGGGTCCGGCGGGATAGACGCCGCCCACACTCTGGCCGACGAAGTAGCCGGGAGAGCGGTCGGTGTAGAGGGTCAGCGGGTCGGGAAGTGTCACGACCTCGTGCGCGTGCAGGTAGGCGTTCAGATCCGAAACCTGCTTGCGGTAGTCCGCGACGAACTCCTCGACGGTCTTGGCCCGGTCGGCGGAGACGCGGGCGAAGAGCCGGACCAGGACCTCGCGGTCGGAGGCCGGTGGCTCGGTGCCGGGAAAGATCTCCTTCCAGACGGACCGGCCGTAGGCCGCGGCCTCCTTCTTCTTCTCCGCGAGGGCCGCCGTCGCGCGAGAAAGCACCGCGTTCGGGTCGGTCTCGCCCGTCGCGATGCGAAGAGCCTCGGCGTAATGCGAGCCCAGGCGCGGCGACCCGGTCGCGCGCGGCGTCAGGCCGTCGAGATAGCTCGCCAGACCGTCCAGCGCCGCCGCGGCCGCCAGAGCCTCTCTTGTCGCTGCGTCCCTCTCCTCGCCCTCGAAGAGGCTCGGAAAGCCCTGCCGGTAAAACTGGGCCGATGCGCGCGCCTGCCCCGCGGCGATGAGCGCGAAGTCGGGCGCGATCTGCGAGGGCGGCGAAGCCGAAAGGGCGCTCTGCGCCTGACGGCAGAGCCGCGGAAGCTGCCCGACGCGCGCCCGGGCAGCCGCCAGGCGCTCGGTAAGCGGCCGGTCGTCGCGCACGAGCAGGAAGACCGTCGCGTTGCCCGCGATGTTCGTCCAGAAAAGCGGGTCGCGCGAGGCGCGCGCGAGCGTTGAAAGCTCGAGCAGCTCCCACTCGATTCGCGATTTCAGGAGATCGGCGTCCAGCCGGTCGTCCTGCGAAGCGCCGGACGGACGCGCCGAGAGCTTCGCCAGCGTTTCCCGGTTGAACTCCACCCAGCCCCGAAGGCGCTCGGGCGTCAAGTCCTCGAGCTCGCGGTCGCGGTCGTGCTGGCCCGCCTCGGTCGCACGGCTCGGGAAGGTCTCGAAGTATTTCTCGATGTAACTGGTGACCACATCGGAAGTCGCGGGCGCCGGAGCGCCCGCCCCGAGGGCAGCGGAGAGAAGCAGAAGGTGCAGCATGACGCGGATCCTATCGGAGGCTCGACGCAAAGCTAAGATGTTCCCGTGAGCTTTGACCTTCAATGAGGGCCCTCGTCCTCGAGGACGACGCCCGCCTGCGCTCGCTCGTCGTCCGGACACTGACGCGCTCGGGCCTTGCCTGCGACGAGGCCGCCAGGATCGAGGAGGCCGAGGAACTGCTCGAGCTCCACGCCTACGACCTCCTGGTGCTCGACCGGAGACTCCCGGACGGGGAGGGGCTCGATGTCTGCCGGCGAGCCCGAAAGAAGGGGTTCACCCAGTCGATCCTCATGTTGACCGCCCTCGACGATGCGGAATCGACCGTCGAGGGCCTCTCCGAGGGTGCCGACGATTACCTGGGCAAGCCTTTCGACCTCGAGGTCCTGGCCGCCCGCGCGAAGGCCCTCCTGCGCCGCAACGACCGGCGGCCCACGGCCGAACTCACGAGCGGGGACCTGAGGCTCGATCCCGGCAAGCGCGCGGCCTGGAAGAGAGGCGAGGCGCTCGTGCTCACCGCGCGGGAGTACGCGATCCTGGAGGCCCTGATGCGCAAGCCCAACGCCGTCATCACGCGCGAGGAGATCCTCGAGCAGGCCTGGGGCGAGCGCGAGGAGCCGATGTCAAACACCGTCGACGTCCTCGTCGCGCGCCTGCGCAAGAAGATCGACACGCCGAAGAGACCCTCCCGAATCGAGACCGTGCGCGGAATGGGGTATCGGCTCGTTTAGAAGTCCCCTCTCCCGGCGGGAAAGTAGGGGCCGGGAGTAGGGGCCGGGTAGGGGCCGGGGGTCAACGCTGAATTCCTGGTAGGGGCCGGGGGTCAACGCTGAATTCCTGCGTGAATCGCCCTTCGGATCCATGGGCCCAACCCGAGCTGACTCAGAACGACTCGCCCCGCGCCTCATCGATTCCCTGCAAGCACACCTAGCGAGCGCAGCGATTCAGCGTTGACCCCGCTTAGCGCTGCCTCTTAGCGCTGCGCTGCCCAGTAGCGACAGCGCTGACCGCAGCCTGCCACACGCCCACGATCTAACTGGAACCTCATTGACGTAGGTGATCAGCACTCTTTCGCCAATCTCTAGCGGTTCCGTCCCGACGGGAGGATGGCCTGCCTCGAGGAGCTGCAAGACGACCTTGTCGTCGGCTGTCGCTGGCATACCGAACTCGACCTTTAACCTCAGCAAGGGGTTTCCTACTGATCCAAGATGGCCCCCAGTCCCTCTGGTCTGCGTTCCCGTCTCAATGTCGTCCACGACGCCGATCAGAAACCCCACAGATCGGCAGCTCCGATATCCAACCGACAAAGCGCTCGCTTCTGGGCACGGCGTCAGACCAGATTGACTCTCGACTTCCGTCTTCCCAACAGTCACGCATCCGAGCAGGCCACAGCTCAGAAGGAGGAGAGCACTCATCCACACTGTCGCTTCCTTCTTTGTACCCCTCCGAGGACTCATTCTTCCTTTCCTCCGGGAAGCCCCGGGCAGAAACCTGGCTGCGAGGGGTCTGGCGAGGGGTCTGGGGTCAACGCTGAATCCCTGCGCGGAATCGCCCCTCGGATCGATGGCTGTCTCGCCCTCGTCGCGACAAGTAGATAGACAGGGAAGGCAGGGAGCCGCCAGGAATGTCGCGACCTTTGCGCATTGAGTATCCGGGGGCGTTCTACCACGTCACAGCGCGGGGCAACGAGCGGCGAGCGATCTTTCGGGATGATGCGGACCGCGAGAGATACCTGAAGTGCGTCGCGCGCTGCCGTGATCGCTTCGCATTTCGACTCCACGCATACTGCCTGATGACCAATCACCTGCATCTGGCGATCGAAGCCTCGGAAGTCCCGCTCTCTCGGATCATGCTTACGTTGCACGGCTCCTACTCCCAGGCGTTCAACCGGCGCCACCGGCGAGTGGGGCATCTCTTCCAGGGACGTTACAAGGCGTTCCTGGTCCAGAAGGACCGGTACCTCCTCGCCCTGGTCCGGTACATCCACGAGAACCCGGTGAAGGCAAGGATCGTCAAGAAGCCAGAGGATTTCCGCTGGTCGAGCGATCGAGCTTACCGGAGGCCGTCGCGGCCCGAATGGTTGGAGACCGACTTTGTTCTTTCGCTGCTCGCCGATCGGCGTCGACCAGCGGTGAGAAGGTACATCGCACTGATGGCCAGACGCGGCCCCAGCGACTACGACGAGGTCCCAACCTTCGGCGGCGTGATTCGAGGCGACGAGGATTTCGCCGTTCGTATCGGTGCGACCGCGGACCCAGAAGTGATCGTCCGATCCTTGACCCCGGAGCGCGTGGCCCGGCTGGCGGCCAACGCACTCGGAGTCTCCGTCGACCAGCCCTCCGACTGGCGCCTGAGGGCGATCACGGGGTATGTCGGCAGGCAACGAGGCCGGATTCCGCTGACGAAGACCGCCTCCTTCTTCGGCAAGCACGGAACCACGCTCGTGCGCGACGTTCGACGCCTCGAAGCCGAGCTTCCGCTGAACGACTCCACCCGCCGGCTCGTCGATTCCCTCCAAGCACGCCTCGCCAGCGCAGCTATTCAGCGTTGACCCCGCTTGCCGCCCACTTGCCGCCGCTAGCGCAGCAATTCAGCGTTGACCCCGCTTGGCATAATTAGCCGATGGTCAGGCTTCCGTCGCTGGCTAAGTCGCGCACCCGCATCGCGCTGGCGGGCGCGATGCTGTCGGCCGCCTTCCTGCTGATCCTCGCCCTCTCGACCCGGGCAGTGGTGCGGAGCATGACCTTCGCCGACATCGACGAGGAGCTCTACACGCTGGCGGCCGCGGTGGGCTCGAGCTTCGAGCTCGAGGGGTTGGACGAGTCGCGCCGCGACACGCTGCGGGCCGGCCTCGAAGCGAACGCTTTCGAGTTTCGCCTCGCGAACCACTCGGCGATCCTGTTCAAGGGAGAGACTCCGGTCGCGGCCTCCGGCCATCTCTTGCGCACCGCGCTGCCGGGCGGCTTCGACCCCTACCGCGACCAGCCCGAAACGCCGTACACCACGATCGAGCCCTACAGCGGACAGAATCGAACCTGCCGCTTTCTCGTCACGCACCTCGGGGGCAAGGCGAAGGGATCGACGCTCGTCCTCTTCCGCTGGATCGGCCCGAGCCTGCACGCCCTGCGGAGGCTCGACCGGGCGCTCGCCGCGATCGTTCTCATCGGCGTTCTCGGCACCGCGGCGATCCTCGCCTTTGCCATCACGCGCGCCATCCGGCCCGTCGAGGAGGTCACGCAGGTGGCCGAGAACCTCCAGGCCACGGACCTCTCGCGCCGCGTGCGCGCCACTGCCGGCGGGGAAGAATTCCGGCGGCTGGCTGCGGTCATCAACTCGCTCCTCGACCGGCTGGAGAACGCCTTCCGGGCGCAGCGCCGCCTGATTGCTGACGCGGCTCACGAGCTGAAAACCCCGACCGCGGTGCTCATGGGCGAGGCACAGGAAGCCCGGCGCCCGGGGGCGACCGTCGAGGAGCGGCGCCAGTCGCTCGAGACGATCGAGCGGGCGGCGCGGGGCCTGGCTCAAGAGGTGGATGGCCTGCTGCTCCTGGCGCAGGGCGATGCCGCCCCCCCGGCCCGCCGCGAAACCGTGGACCTCTCACAGATCGCGGCCGAGGCGATCGCCGCGGCGCAGCCGCTCGGCACGGCGCGGGGCGTGCGCTGCCGCCTCGAGCATGGCAGAGAGGCCAGGGTCTCGGGGCACCGGGCTGGGCTTCTTCGCGTGGCGTCCAACCTGATCTCGAACGCCGTTCAGTACACGGCGGCGGGCTCCGAGGTCACGGTGCGGGTCGGCCCCGCGCCCGACGGGCAGGTCTTTCTCGAGGTGTGCGATCGGGGTCCGGGTGTCGAGCCCGAGAACCGGCGGCGCATCTTCGAGCGATTCGTGCGACTCGAGCCGGCGCGGGCGCGGAATCCGGAGGGATCGGGCCTGGGTCTTGCGATCGTCGAGCAGGTGGTTCAGGCCCACCAGGGGCGCGTCGACGTTTCGGCTCGGGAAGGGGGCGGCGCGGTCTTTCGGGTTCTGCTGCCGAAGGCCCCGGAGGAGGCCGCCCCCGAGGAGGTGACCGACGCTACTCGGTCTTCGGCGTCGGCGTGACCTCGGCCGTGCCGGACGCGACGGCCGTGGACTCGGCCTCGGGAGCTTGAACCTGGACGATGGTCGCGACTTTCTTCTTGTCGCGCGTCATCCAGCGAACCGTGACCTGCTCGCCAATCTTCAACGTCCCGCCGGTGACCCGCGTGGCGCCGGTCAGGACGAGGCGGGTCTCCTTGCCCTTGGCGTCCTTGACGGTGAGGCTCTTCGAAGCGGTGTCGAGGGCCGTGATCGCTCCGGACACCGCCTTGGTGTGGCTCTTCGGGTTGGGGGCCTCACCTAGGGAGACGGCGGCCAACAAGAAGATCGACGGGATCAGCCGCGTGAGCCCCTTCATCAGCCCGCTCCTTTCGCGAGGAGCGTATCGGGCCCTCGGTGAACCCTGCGTGAACGAGCCTCCACGATCATAGACTGGCGCCATGAGAAAGACGCCGCTCCTGCTCGCCGGATTACTTTCCATCCTGCTTCTCTCGGCCACGCGCGGGCCCGCCGCGACGGAGTACGACCTCCTGATTCGAGGCGGACGGGTCGTGGACGGCTCGGGCGCCCCGTGGTTCGTCGCCGACGTCGCGGTCAAGGACGGGCGCATCGCCGCCGTCGGCAGGCTCGAGGGCGCTCGCGCCAAGCGCGTCATCGACGCGGCGGGCCTCTACGTTTCCCCGGGCTTCATCGATCTTCTGGGCCAGTCGGAGTACAACGTTCTGGTCGATGGCCGGGCTGCCTCGAAGATCACCCAGGGGATCACCTCGGAGATCACGGGGGAGGGCGAGTCGATCGCGCCCTTGAACGAGGCCATGCTGGCCGAGGGCAAGGACGTCTTCGCGCGCTACGGTTTCACGCCCGATTTCACCACTCTGGCCGGCTATTTTTCGACTTTCGAGCGCCGCGGCTCCGCGATCAACCTGGGAACCTTCGTGGGCGCGGGAGGCGTGCGGGACCTCGTCATCGGGAAGGCGGACCGGCGCGCGACACCCGCCGAGCTCCAGCGAATGTGCGAGGTCGTGGACCAGGCCATGCGCGAGGGCGCGGTCGGGGTGTCCTCGTCCTTGCAGTACGTGCCCGACATGTACAACTCGACCGAGGAGCTCGTCGCCATGGCGAAGGTGGCCGCCAGGTACGGCGGCGCGTACTTCACGCACCAGCGCTCCGAAGCCAACGCGATCGACTCCTCTCTCGATGAGGTCTTCCGGATCGCCAAGGAGGCGGGCATTCGGACACAGATCTGGCACTTGAAGACCGCGTACAAGAAGAACTGGGGGAGGATGCCTGCGGTCCTGGCGCGGCTCGAGCAGGCCCGCGCGCAGGGAATCGACGTTGCCGCCAACCAGTATCCCTACACGGCCGGCTCCAACGGCCTCGACGCCTGCCTGCCACCCTGGATCCGCGAAGGCGGGCGCGAAGCGCTCTTGAAGCGCCTGGCCGACCCCGCGCTGCGGGAGAAGGCGAAGAAGGAGATGCTCGAGGACTCCGACGCCTGGAGCAACCAGTATCTGGGCTCGGGAGGCCCGGACCGGGTCCTGGTGGCCTCCGTGATCGACCCGAAGCTCAAAAAGTACGAGGGGATGACGATCGCCGCGATCGGGGCCGCGGAGAGGAAGGACCCGCGCGACGCCTTGATCGACTTGGTCATCGCCGACCGGGCCAACACGGCCTGCATCATTTTCATGGCGGACGAAGAGGACGTGCGCGCGGCGTTGAAGAGCCCGCTCGTCTCCTTCGGCACGGACTCCGGAGCGAGCGCGACGGACGGCATCTTCTCGCAGGAAAAATCCCACCCGCGTGGCTGGGCCTCGACGGCGCGGATCCTCGGGTACTACGTGCGCGACCAGAAGCTGATCCCCTTGGAGTTCGCCGTCCGAAAGATGACCTCCTTCCCCGCCGAGGCGGCGGCCCTTCCGGACCGGGGACTCGTGAAAGAGGGATTCGCCGCCGATCTCGTCGTCTTCGATCTCGCGAAGGTCCAGGCCCTCTCGAGCTACGAAGAGCCGCGGCGCTACAGCGCCGGGTTCCCCTATGTCGCCGTCAACGGCGTGCTCGTCGTGGACGACGGCAAGATCACCGCGGCGAGGCCTGGAAAGATCTTGCGCGGGCCCGGATACACCGGCAGCCGGTAGACTCGCGCCGAGGAGGAGCGCATGTCCGTTTTTGGAGGGCCGGGGGCCGCCCTGATCGGGACAATCTTGATCTCGAGCGCCGTGGGCGCGACACCGGAGGTGCAGCAAGACGCCATGAAGGAAACGACCACGCGGCTCGAGGCCGAGCTCTCGGCCAAGTACGGCGAAGGACAGCGCGCGCGCATCCGCCGCGGGCTCGCGCAGGCGGCGGAGTTCTGGCGCCCCTCCGACGGCGACGCCAAGGCCTTCGAGGAAGTGGCGCGGACCCAGTTCGCAGGAGACCCGAAGACGCTCGAGGCTCTCTTCTCGAGGATGGAATTCGCGCTCGAGTCCTACGACGGGCACCTCAACGAAATCGCCCGCGACTTTCGCAAGCAGTCGGACCTCGACCTGGGGCCGATCTATCCCTTCGACGAGATCCTCGCCGGCTACGACCCGAGCGCGCACTTCGTCGAGGACTGCTTCCAGAATCGACTCGCGTTCGCGGTGCTCCTGAACTTCCCCGTGACGACGCTCGCCGATCGCCTGCGCGAGGGAGAGACCTGGTCCCGCACGCAGTGGGCCGAGGCTCGCCTGTCCGAGCGGTTCGCCAAGCGAATCCCCGCCGATGTCAACCAGGCGATCAGCCAGGCGGGAGCGGAGGCCTCCCAGTACATCGCCGAGTACAACATCTGGATGCACCACCTCGTGGACGTCAAGGGCAATCGCCTCTTTCCGGCGAAGATGCGGCTTCTCTCGCATTGGAACCTGCGCGACCAGCTCAAGTCCGACTACGCGGATGCCAAGACGGGCCTCGCCAAGCAGCGTCAGATGGAGCGCGTCATGGAGCGCATCGTCACGCAGACGATCCCGCGCGCCGTCATCGACAACCCGGGAGTCGACTGGGACCCGGCGACCAACGCCGTGCGGGCATCCTCGGTCAAGGACTCCGAGCCCGCCGCGGTCCGGGCCTTCGCCGCGACGAGCGACGCCGAGCCCGACACCCGGTACGCGATGCTTCTCGAGTGCTTCCGGGCGGCCCGCCAGGCGGACCCGTACTCACCCACGGCGCCGACGCTGATCGCGCGACGGTTCGACGAAAACCGCCAGATCCCCGAGGAGCGCGTCCGAAAAATGCTCGAGGCGGTCCTGACCTCGCCTCTGGTGCCGCGGACCGCGAAGCTCATCGAAAAGCGTCTCGGCCGAAGGCTCGAGCCCTTCGACATCTGGTACGCCGGGTTCAAGCCTCGAAGCGCCCACACCGAGGAGGAGCTCGATGCGATCGTCCGGAAGCGCTACCCGACACCGGAGGCCTACAAGAAGGACATCCCGAATCTTCTCGAGCAGCTCGGCTTCTCCAAGGAGCGCGCCCAGTATCTGGCGGCTCACATCGAGGTCGACCCGGCGCGAGGCTCGGGCCACGCCCTCGGAGCGGCCCGGCGCGAGGACCACGCGCACCTGCGCACGCGGGTCGAGAAGGACGGAATGAACTTCAAGGGCTTCAACATCGCCGTGCACGAGATGGGGCACAACGTCGAGCAGACCTTCTCCTTGAACGACGTCGACTCGACGCTTCTGCAGGGAGTCCCGAACACCGCGTTCACCGAGGCTCTGGCGTTCGTCTTCCAGGCGAACGACCTCGCGCTTCTGGGCCTGGGCAGGCCCGACCCGCAGAGCGAGGCGTTGAAGACGTTGAACGATTTCTGGGCGACCTACGAGATCTCCGGAGTGGCTCTCGTCGACATGGGCGTGTGGCACTGGATGTACGAGCACCCCGACGCGACGGCCGCGGACTTGAAGGCGGCAACACTCTCCATCTGTCGAGAGATCTGGAACCGATACTACGCGCCGGTTCTGGGCGCCCGGGACGTGGTGCTGCTCGGCATCTATTCCCACATGATCGATTCGTTCCTCTACCTGCCGGACTACCCCATCGGGCACCTGATCGCCTTCCAGATCGAGCAGCAGGTGGAGAAGTCGGGCGGCAGGATCGGCCCCGAGTTCGAACGAATGGCGAAGATCGGCAACGTCGCTCCGGACATCTGGATGAAGCAGGCCACCGGCTCGCCCGTGGGACCCGAGGCGCTTCTGGCGGCCACCGAAAAGGCGATCGCCAGGATCGAGCGATAGAAGGGGGACTGGCCATGGACGATCTCGAAGACACGGCGGAAATGCCGGCGCGGCCCTCCTCGGAGGAGCGGCAGCCGGCCGGACTCTCCGCGCTCGTCGCCGTCGACGTCGCGGCCGTCTCGCACCCGGGCAAGGTCCGGCAGAACAACGAGGACCACTTCATCGTCACGCGCTTCGATCGGTCGATGCGCACCCTCCTGACGAATCTGCCCGAGGGCGACGTGCCGAAGCGGTATGAAGAGACGGTCTACGCGTTCCTGGTCGCCGATGGCGTGGGCGGCGCGGCGGGCGGCGAGATCGCGAGCCGGACGGCCATCCAGGCGCTGCTCGACCTCGTCATCGAGACCCCGGACTGGATCATGCGGATGGACGCGCCGCTCGCCCAGGAGGTTCTCGATCGCCTCGAACGCCGCTTTCAGAAAGTCCGCGAGGTCTTAGTCGAGCGGGCCAAGGCCGAGCCGGCATTGCGCGGCATGGCGACGACCCTGACGGCTGCCTGCAGCCTCGGCTCGGACTTGCTCACGGCCCACGTCGGCGACACACGGGCGTACCTGTTTCGCGAAGGGCGCCTCCACCAACTCACGCGCGACCAGACGATGGCGCAGTCGCTCGCCGACTCGGGCGCGATCACGCCAGAGGAGGCGGCCAAGCACCCGGGACGCCACGTCTTGACGAGCGCCCTCGCCACGCGAGGCGCCTTCGTCCAGGTCGAGCTCAAGAAGTCTCGGCTGAACGACCGCGATCAGCTCTTGCTCTGCTCCGACGGGCTGACGGAGATGGTCGCCGAGGACGCGATCGCGGGAGTGCTCGCAGCCTCGAGGCCCTCCGCCGACGCCTGCCGCCAGCTCGTCGACCTGGCTCTCGATGCCGGAGGCAAGGACAACGTGACCGTCGTGCTCGCGCGCTACCGACTGCCCTAAGCGCCCGTCTCAGGGGCTCGCGACACCCTCGCCCGGCCCGTTCGACTCGGCTCGAAACCCCTCGGCGAGCAGGCGCGATCTCTTCGGCACGGCTCGCCGAACCAGGCCGAATTTCGCGATCGCGTCTCTGATGTGCGCCATCGCCTCGTCGACGGAGTCCGTAAAAAGCAGGAGCTTCAAGTCCTCCGGCGCGATTGTTCCGGCCTGCATCATTTCGTCCAGGAGCTTTCGCAGGGGGCGCCAGTAGTCCCGCCCGAAGACCACGACCGGAAAATCATTGATCTTCCGAGTCTGGATCAGCGTGGCGGCTTCAAACAACTCGTCCACGGTGCCCAACCCTCCCGGCATGACGACGAACGCGTAGGAGTACTTGACCAGCATCACCTTGCGCACGAAGAAATGGCGGAAGGTGACGCAGACGTCGAGATAGGAGTTCAACCGCTGCTCTTCTGGCAGCACGATGTTGCAGCCCACCGAACGGCCGCCGGCTTCCTTCGCCCCCCGGTTGGCGGCCTCCATGATTCCCGGGCCGCCCCCCGTCATGACGGTGAAACCGAGCCCGGCCAGGGCGGAGCCGATCTGTCGGGCGAGACTGTAAAAGGGACTGTCCTCCTGGAAGCGAGCCGAGCCGAAGACGGTCACACAGGGACCGACGAAGTGGAGGGTCCGAAAGCCCCGGATGAACTCGAGGGCGATCTTTCCGACGGAGAAGAGCTCGCTTCCCCGCGAGCGCGGGCCCTCGAGGAACCAACGTTCCGCCGGCTCGGCGCCGCCTCCGGCGGGCCGCTCGGCCGGCACGACCTCGGGGGGCCCTTCGGTCACGCCCCGATGCTACCCGTTCGGGCGCCCTCGCCGTGTCAGCCGCGCCGCGTGACGGACAGACGCGCCTGAGCGATCGCGAATCGCGCCTGGATCTCCGGCAGCGTCTCGGCGCTCGCCGTCGCCATCTCCTTTTCGGCGCGGGAGCGTTCCTGCTCCGCGGCCGCGGCGTCGATCTCGCCCGGCGTCTCGGCGGAATCCGCCAGCACCGAGACCTGGTCGTTGGAGATCTCGGCTAAGCCGGGCGAGACGGCCAGCGTCATCTCTGCCCCGGCGCGCCGATAGGAAAGGACTCCGGTTCTTAAGAGGGTGAGCAGCTGCGTGTGCCCGGGCAGAATCCCGAGATACCCCTGCGAGCCGGGCAGCTGCACCTCGTCGGCATCGGTCTCCACGACGAGCCGCTCGGGCGTCACCACCTGAAGCTTCAACGCAGCCATGGCGCTCTACGCCGCGGCCTTGGCGAGCCCGGCGGCCTTCTCGCGGGCCTCCTCGATCGTGCCGACCATGTAGAAGGCCTGCTCGGGCATGTCGTCGCACTTGCCGTCCACGATCTCGCGGAAGCCCTTGATCGTATCGGCGACCTTGACGTATCGCCCTTCCAGTCCCGTGAACTGCGTCGCGACGAAGAAGGGCTGCGACAGAAAGCGCTGGATCTTGCGGGCGCGGGCCACCGTGAGCTTGTCTTCCTCGGAGAGCTCGTCGATGCCGAGGATGGCGATGATGTCCTGGAGGTCCTTGTACTTCTGGAGAACGGCCTGGACGTCGCGAGCGCACTTGTAGTGCTCCTCGCCGACCACTCGGGCCGAGAGGATAGTCGAGGTCGAGGCGAGCGGGTCGACCGCCGGGTAGATCCCCATCTCGGAGATCGACCGGGAAAGAACCGTCGTCGCATCGAGGTGCGCGAAGGCGGCCGCGGGCGCCGGGTCCGTGATGTCGTCGGCCGGGACGTAGATCGCCTGAACCGACGTGATCGATCCCTTCTTGGTCGAGGTGATCCGCTCCTGTAGCTCTCCCATCTCGGTCGCCAGGTTGGGCTGATAGCCGACGGCCGAAGGCATGCGGCCCAGAAGCGCCGAGACCTCGGAGCCCGCCTGGGTGAAACGGAAGATGTTGTCGATGAAGAGCAGGACGTCCTTGCCCTCGGTGTCGCGGAAATACTCGGCCACTGTGAGGCCTGCGAGGCCAACCCGGAGTCTTGCGCCCGGCGGCTCGGTCATCTGGCCGTAGATCAGGGAGCACTTCGACTTGGACGGGTCGCCCGGCGTGATGACTCCCGACTCGGTCATCTCGAGGTACAGGTCGTTGCCCTCGCGTGTCCGCTCGCCCACTCCCGAAAAGACCGAGTAGCCGCCGTGGTGCATCGCGACGTTGTTGATCAGCTCCTGGATGATGACCGTCTTGCCGACTCCGGCGCCCCCGAAGAGGCCCGTCTTGCCCCCCTTCGTGTAGGGCTCGAGCAAATCGATGACCTTGATCCCCGTCTCGAACATCTCGACCGAGGTGGATTGCTCGTCGTAGGGCGGCGGCTCGCGGTGAATCGGCCAGCGTTCCTTGGACTCGACGGGGCCCAGACCGTCCACCGACTCCCCGATGACGTTCAAGATCCGGCCGAGCGTCTCGCGGCCGACCGGCACGGAGATCGGCGCGCCCGTGTCCACGGCGTCCATGCCGCGGACCATGCCGTCGGTCGGCTTCATGGACACGCAGCGCGCGACGTTCTCGCCGAGCTGCTGCGCGACCTCGGCGATGACGTCGAGCGGCACTCCGGTCTGCTTCCCATCGTCGTGGATGTGGACGGCGTTGTAGATCGCCGGAAGCTTGCCCGGCGGAAACTCGACGTCGAGGACCGGCCCGATGATTGCGACGACTTTGCCAACGTTCTTTTCAGCCATGTGGGACCCCTTTGAGTTATTCGCCGTCCGTCGTTGGTCTTCGATTCCAGAACGGACACTACCCGAGCGCCGCGGCGCCCGAAACGATTTCGATCAGCTCCTTGGTGATTCGCGCCTGGCGCGCGCGGTTGTAGTTCAGCGTCAGAGAGTCGATCAGCTCTCCGGCGTTCTTCGAGGCCGAGTCCATGGCGGTCATCCGGGCGCCCATCTCGGCGGCCGCCGACTCTGCCAGCGCCCGATAGACCGTGAACTCCAGGTAGCGCGGCAGAAGCCACCCGAGAATCGCGTCCCGGCCGGGCTCGTAGAGGTACTCGGTCACCGGGCCGGCCGGCGCGGCCGAGAGCGCGGCCACCGTCTCCGGGGCGAGCGGGAGGAGCTTGGCCGTATGGACCACCTGCGAGAGGATCGAGCGGAACACGTTGACGACGATGTAGGCCGCGTCCAACCGATCGGCCAGGAATTCCCCGGACAGGAACGCCGCGATCTCCCGGGCCTGGGCGTATCGCAGGTCCGCGAAGATGCCGGGGTAGGTCTTCTCGGTGAACGGGTACCTCCGGCGCCTCCAGAAATCGACGGCCTTCTTTCCGATGGGAAGGATCCGGACTTCCTTCCACTCCGGGTGCTCCGCCAAGAGACTGGCCGTCGCGCGGTGGACGTTGGTGTTGAAACCGCCGCACAGGCCCCGGTCGCCCGCCACCACGACGACCACGACGCGCCTCTCTTCGCGCGCCTGAAGGAGCGGGTGGGCGATCGGACCCGAGCGTCTCATCACCGCCGCGAGGAGCTCGGCCAGAGCCTTCGCGTAGGGGCGCGCGCCGATCACCCGTTCCTGGGCGCGGCGGAGCTTGGCGGCGGCGACCATCTTCATCGCCCTGGTGATCTGCTGTGTGCTCGTGACCGAGCGCAGGCGCCGCCGGATGTCGATCAAGGAAGCCATCGTCAGGGATGCGCTCTCTGCTCGGTGCTCTCCGCCTTCGGCGCTCCCGTCGGCGGTTTCGGCGCTCCGCTCTCCGTCGGTTTCGGGCTTTCCGCCTTCGCCTCGGCGGGCGCCGCGGCCGCGCTCTCCTTGACGAAGCCGACCTTGAATTCTTCGATCGCCTTGCCGAGCGCCTCCTCGGTCGCCTTCTCGAGCTTGCCCGTCGAGACGATCGCCGACAGGATCTCCCCCTTCTGGCTCTTGAGATACTCGTGCAGCGCGGTTTCGAAATCGCGCACCGACTCGACCTTGATCGAGTCCATGTACCCCTTGGTCCCCGCGTAGATCGTCGCGATCTGCAGCGCGACGTCCATCGGCTGAAACTGTGGCTGCTTCAAGAGCTCGACCATCCGCTGCCCGCGCGCCAGCTGCGCCTGTGAGGCCTTGTCGAGGTCGGAGCCGAACTGCGCGAACGCGGCGAGATTCCGGTACTGAGCCAGATCCAGACGCAGCGTTCCCGCGACCTGCTTCATGGCCTTGATCTGCGCATTGCCGCCGACGCGCGAGACCGAGATGCCGACGTTGACCGCGGGGCGCACACCCGAGTAGAAGAGGTCGTTCTCGAGATAGATCTGCCCGTCCGTGATCGAGATGACGTTTGTCGGGATGTAGGCCGACACGTCGCCCGCCTGCGTCTCGATGATCGGAAGCGACGTCAGGGAGCCGCCGCCGTTCTTCTCCGAGAGCTTGGCCGCCCGCTCGAGCAGGCGCGAGTGGAGGTAGAAGACGTCGCCCGGATACGCCTCGCGGCCCGGAGGCCGCCGCAACAGCAACGAGATCTCACGGTAGGCCGCCGCGTGCTTGGAGAGGTCGTCGTAGATCGTCAGGGCATGCCGCTTGTTGTAGAGAAACCACTCCCCCATGGCGCACCCGGCGTACGGCGCGATGTAGAGCATCGGCGCGGGGTCGGACGCCGTCGCCGACACGATGATGGTGTGCTCCATCGCGCCGTTTTCCTCGAGAGTCTTGGCCACCTGGGCGACCGTCGACTTCTTCTGACCGATGGCCACGTAGATGCAGACCAGGCCCTTCCCCTTCTGGTTGATGATCGTGTCGAGCACGATCGCGGTCTTGCCCGTCTGGCGGTCGCCGATGATCAGCTCCCGCTGCCCTCGCCCGATGGGGATCATGGCGTCGATCGCCTTGATCCCCGTCTGGACCGGTTCCTTGACCGGCTGGCGATCGATGACTCCCGGCGCGATGCGCTCGGTCGGATAAGACTCCGTCGTCTTGATCGGGCCCTTGTCGTCGATCGGGCGCCCCAGCGCGTCCACGACGCGGCCGACCAGCGCAGCCCCGACGGGCACCTGGATGATCCGCCGGGTGCGTCGAACCTCCAGGCCTTCCTTGATCTCCGACGCCTCGCCGAGCAGGACGACGCCGACCTGATCCTGCTCGAGATTCAACGCCAGGCCATAGATGTCGTGCCCGAAGTCGACGAGCTCGCCGGCCATGACCTTGTCGAGACCATAGATACGCGCGATGCCGTCGCCGACCGAGAGCACCGTCCCGACCTCCGCGACGTCGATCGTCTTCTCGTAGTCGACGAGCTGCTGCTTCAAGATTGCCGTGATCTCGTCCGCTTTGATTTCCATCTCAGGCTCCCGTCTGCTCCTTGACCTGCTGCTGAAACCGCCGAATCGCGGCCGCCGCCGAACCATCGTAGACGTTCGACCCCACGTGGGCGATGAATCCGGCCAGAATCTTCGAGTCCACATCGACCTGCGAACGCACCGTCTTGCCGGTTCGCTCGGCGATCGCCTGCTCGATCATCTTCTTTTCGTCCTCGGCAATCGGAGCGGCCACGGTGATTCGCGCCCGGACGATCCCCTGCAAGGCGTCGTAGGCCTCGCGCACCGCCTTGAACACCGCTCCGGCCTCGAGCAGCCGGTGGTGCCGGAGCAGGACCTGCAGGAACCGGGCCCCGTAGGCATCCAACCCGGCCCGAGTCGCCAGAGCCGCGATCGCCTTGCTCTTGGCCGGCGCGGGCACTGCGGGCGTGCGGAGAAACCCGCGCACCGCCGGGTTGGCCTCGAGAATGGAAGCCAGCGCCTCGGCGGCCCCGAGGAAGGCCCCGACGTCGTAGCCCTTGGGCGCGCATTCCAAGAACGCCCGGGCATAGGGATGCAGGAAGGAGCTCATCGGGCTTCCTTCAGCTGGGAGACGCTGTCGGCCAGCAGCCGCCGCCGGTCTTCCTCGTTGATCTCCCGGGCGAGGATCTCCTTGGCCGCCGTCGCCGTCAGACCGGTGGCCACCTGGCGCAGCTCCGACTTGGCGGCCACGACTCTTCGTTCGATCTCTTCCTCGGATTCTCTCCGGATCCGCTCGGCTTCCTCGCGGGCGCGCTCCTCGAGCGCCCGACGGGCGCTCTCGCCATCCGCGAGGCCCTGTCGGCGTATCTCCTCGACCTCGCCTTCGAGCCGCTGCATTCGCTCCTGGATCTCCGCCTCGAAACGCGCCGCCTCGGCCCGTCGCCCCAGCGCCTCCTGGAGACGCCTCTCGACTTCGAGCTGCCGATTGCGAAATGCCGCCGTAATCGGCCGCGCCACGAAGTAGACGAGCACGGCGAAGAAGAGGATCAGGTTAGCAAGCTGCCAGATCCACTGGGGGATGCCGAGCACCTTTTCGGCATGAGCTTCCCCTTCCTCGGCCAACAAGGCGAGCGGTGAGAGCAGGGCCAGAAAGGCCGCGCCCGCAAAACGGGCCAAAGCGAGCCGCGCCGGCGCTCTCACGCCGCGAGTTTCCGTCCGAGGATCTTCTCGGCGAGCGTGCGAGCGAGGCTCTTCGCCCTGTCGGGAAGGAGACTGGCAAATTCGCCAGAGGTCTTTTGAATGCGGAGACTGGCGCTCTCGACCGAGGCGGCGGCGGCGGCGCTCGCTTCCGCGAGCCGGGCGTCCAGCTGCTTTCGTCCTTCGGCACGCAGCTGTTCGCGCATCTTCAGGGCTTCGCGCCGGGCAAGGGCGAGACGCTCCTCGGCCTCCGCCACGGCCTTCTGCAGGCGACCGCGCGCCTCGGCCTGAAGGGCCTCGGCCTCCTTTTCATCCTGCTCGCGCTCGTCCAAGATCCGGCCCAGAGGGATGAACAGATACCGCTTCAAGATCGCGTAGGCGATCGCAAAGCAGATGACGACGTAGATGGTCGTGACGTCTGGCAGCCTGATCATGTGGACTCGAACCTTTCGGCCGCGCTCGGGCGGCCGCGAGTGCCTCTCTTTGCCGCGCGAATCTTCGAGAGCGGGCAGAGATAACACACCAACCGTTCCGAGTCGAGAGCGTCCTGCGCGATCGGCGTGGTACCAACGGCAAAGAGTTACCGTGTGGCCAGTAAGTCTTCGCGACTATCCTGATAACTTATTTGCTATCAACTAGTTACGCTGCCACGCGTCGTCGTCGAGAGATCGACGACGTTCGACCTCGCTTCCTCTCCCATCCGGCACGAACCTTCGAAGAGCGCCCCTTCCTCGATCTTCAGAATCGGTGTCGTCAAGTCCGCCTCGACCCGGGCGCGCGCATGGAGCTCCACCCGCTCCTTGGCGCGCACGGTCCCCTTGAGCTTCCCGTTGACCGACAGCCTTCCGACTTCGATCTCGCCGCTCACTTCCGCTGTGTCGCCCAAAATCAGCTCGCTGCCCGAGCGGATCTTTCCATCGAACTTCCCGTCGATGCGAAAGGTCTCCTCGAAAGCGAGCTCTCCCTGCAACTGACTGCCCTTGTCAAGAAACCCGTTTAGAGTCGTTCCCTCCGGTTTGATCTTCATGGAGCCCCCCTAGCTCTTACCCATCAACCGCTCGAACAGCCCGATCAGTTCCTCCTCCGAGCCGAATTGGAGCTCGATCTTGCCGCCCCGCCGGCGCCTCGCGATGCGCACGCGAGTACGCAGGCGACGCGAGAGCTTTTCCTCCGCGTCGCGCGTGAACGGGTCGCGACGCTTCTCGCGCCGCAGCTTCGGCCCGGCGGCGATCTGAGCCACGCGAGCCTCCGTCTGGCGCACCGAAAGGCCGCGCCGGACAACCTCGTCGGCCAGACCTTCCTGGTCGCCGGGCGAGGCGAGACCGGCAATGGCCCGAGCGTGGCCCCCGGAGAGGGCGCCCTCGCGAACGAGATTTTTGACGCTCAATGGTAAATGTAATATACGTAATGAGTTAGCTACAGTCGTGCGGTCCTTGCCGACCGCGCCGGCGATCTGCTCCTGCGTCAGGGAGAACTCCTCGCGGAGCCTTCCATAGGCCTCCGCTTCCTCGATCGGATTCAGGTCCTCGCGCTGCAGGTTTTCGACCAGGGCCAGCTCGAGCAGTTCCCGGTCCGATGGTTTCTCGCGCACGACGACCGGCACGCGCTCGAGGCCGGCGAGCTTGGCCGCCCGCAACCGGCGCTCCCCCGCCACGATCTCGAAACCGTCTCCGCGCGGAACGACCACCAAGGGCTGCACGACCCCGTGCTCGCGAATCGAGGCGGCGAGCTCCGCCAGGCCCGACTCCGGGAACTCACGCCGGGGCTGGTATCGCCCCGCTCCGAGCCGCTCGATTTCTACTTCCTGCAGGGGCGTTCCCCGTGGAACATCCTCCCCGGGGATCAGGGCCGATAGTCCTCTGCCGAGAGCTTGCTTGCGCGTCATCGGCCTCCTCGCCTCTTCAGAAACTCGCGCGCGAGGGCGAGGTAGGCCTCGGCCCCCTTCGACTTCACGTCGTAGGCGAGAACCGGCTTGCCGAAAGAGGGCGCCTCGGCCAGGCGGACGTTTCGCGGTATCACGGTGTCGTAGACACGGCCTTGCAGGTGCTTACGGATGTCCTCGATGACCTGTCGACCCAGGTTAGTCCGCTCGTCGAACATCGTCAAGACGACGCCCTCGAGCTTGACCCCGGGATTCAGTGAATTGCGCACGCGCTCGACCGTATTCAAGAGCTCGCTTAAGCCCTCGAGCGCGAAGTACTCGGTCTGGATGGGCACGAGGACCGAGTCGGCTGCGGACAAGGCGTTGACGGTCAAGAGCGAGAGCGACGGCGGGCAGTCCACCAGGATGAACTCGAAGCTACCGCGCAAGCTCTCCAGCGCGGCCCGCAGCCGGTACTCTCGGTCGGAACGTTCGACGAGCTCGATCTCCGCCCCGACGAGGTCTCGCCCGGAAGGAAGCAGCGACAAGTTGGGAAACGGGGTCGGTCGGATCGAGGACCCCGCCTCGCCGGAAAGAAGCGCCTGGTAGGTTCCCGACAGGGCATCGGCGCGGGGAAACCCCAACCCGGACGTCGCGTTGGCCTGCGGATCCACGTCCACGAGAAGCACTCTCCGATCCAGGGCCGCGAGGGCGGCCGCCAGGTTGATCGCGGTCGTGGTCTTCCCGACGCCTCCCTTCTGGTTGGCGATCGCGATAATGCTGCCCACGATACCGAGGTTAGCAGGTTGCAGGCGGTCCATTTGAGGTTCCACGTGAAAATGTTCTAGTTGAAACATTTTCATGTACAATCTGACGCATGAGCCGCCTCCCAAAGAGACTGGATCCCTGGTACGTAACCGGGTTCACCGAGGGCGAGGGTGCGTTTACGTACAGCCGCTCGGGCCGTCAGCTCGCCCTCTATTTCGCCATCAAATTGACTGCTGCGGACCGGGGGCTCCTCGCGAACCTTCAGAGCTTCTTTCACGGAGCCGGCCGCATCTATCGGGTCGCCCCGCGTCACCCGCGGTCCGCAAGCGGCTGGACGAAAACGGCCGCCTACTATCGGGTTTGTCGACGAGAGGATCTCGAGAGGATCGTGGCTCACTTCGACAGGTATCCGCTTCGAGGAGCCAAGTCCGCTTCCTATCGGATCTGGCGACAGATGGTTGTGCTAAAGCGGCAATTTCGTCGGCCAAACCGAGCCGCCCTGGATGCCCTGGCCGCTCAACTGTCCTCAACGTCTCCGAGAAACGTGCCCTGGAGATCGACTGGCTGGACACCTCTGCAATCCCGCCCGCCAGAGACTCCCCGACCCGGCGCTACTGCCTCCGGAACATCGCGATCTGTTTCCGCCGCGAAGCCGGCAGCCGCAGCGCTTTCACCAGGCGAAAGCGACCCGCCAACGCGGCTGCAAGAGCATCTGGCGCCGTCGTCCACACCAGGAGCAGCCCGCCAGGAGTAAGAAAAGACCCTGCGCCGACGACACCGGACAAACGTCCAACGCCTCGGGTCGTCGCCACGTTCCAACGCGCTTCCGGAAGCCGCTCCGTTCGCGCCTCGAGCGCAAAGAGGTTCTCGAGCGCGAGGACCCTCCTGACGTGCTGAAGGAAGGCCATGCGTTTCCTGCGAGGTTCCAGCAGCGTGACGCGGATGTCGGGACGGAGCACGGCGAGCGGGATTCCCGGGACTCCCGCTCCGGAGCCGATGTCGAGGAGTTCTGCCCGATCGGGAACAAGCGGTGATCCGGCCAGGGACTCCATGACGTGATCCGCCAGCTCCTCGGCCGACAGCATCCCCGTCAGGTTGACACGCCGCCGCCAGCGGTCAAGTTCGGCGAGGTAGGTCGAGAGGGCAGAAATCGTAGCGGGGGAGAGGGCAAGGCCTGATCGGGATGCCGCTTCTCCGAGAAGCGGGACGTACTGCTCAGACGGAAGCGCGTGCCCGGCAGCGGACATGCGCCGAGATTATCGCCACGGCGGCGGGCGTGACCCCGGGGATCCGGGAAGCCTCACCCAGAGTGCGCGGGCGGCGCCGACCGCACTTCTCGACGACTTCACGCGAAAGCCCGGGGATGCCCTCATACTCGAAATCTGGCGGGATCGAACGCGACTCGAACGGCTGCAACCGCTCGACGCGCTCGCGCTCCCGGCGGATGTAACCCTCGTACCGGACGCGGCTCTCGAGCACCCTGCACTCTTCGGCGGTCAGCTCTGCGAGGACATCGGGAGCGTAGGCGCTCAATCGCTCTGAGGATAAATCATTTCTTTTCAATAAGTTATGTAGAGTTGTCGGCGCGTCGACCCAGATGCCCAAGGCGGCGAAGGCTTCCTCCCGAACTCTGGCGCTCGGCGTCAAGACCCACTCTCGCAGTCGACCTTCCGCCCGGGCAAGGCGCTCCTCGCCGCGCATCGCTCGCGCATAATCCGACTCGCCGATCAAGCTCAGGCGCCGGCCGTGCGGCGTCAACCGAGACAGGACCGAATCGACCCCGAGCAGGAGTCGATACTCCGCCCGCGAAGTGAAAAGCCGGTACGGCTCCTCGAGGCCCTTGCTGACGAGGTCGTCTACCATGACCGCGGCGTACGCCTCCGAGCGCGCGAGCACGAAGGGCTCATCCCCGCTGACGCCGAGCGCGGCGTTGATTCCCGCCCAGAGCCCCTGGGCGGCCGCCTCCTCGTAGCCCGAGGTGCCGTTGATCTGGCCGGCCAGGTACAGGCCGCCGACGTCCCGGGTCTCCAGTGTGGAGCGGAGCTGATCGGGAAAGCTGTAGTCGTATTCGACCGCGTAGCCCGGCCGAAGCATTTGCGCGGTCTGGAGGCCCGGAATCTGCGCCAGGATCTTCCGCTGGACCGGCTCCGGCAAGGAGGTCGAGAGCCCGTTGATGTAGATCTCCACGGCCTCCCGGCCCTCGGGCTCCAGGAAGAGCGTGTGTTGGGACTTGTCGGCGAATTTGACGACCTTGTCCTCGACCGAGGGGCAATACCGCGGCCCGATGCCGCGAATCTGACCCGAGTACATGGGGCTCTCGTGCAGGTTCTCGCGAATCAACTCGTGGACTCGCTCGTTGGTGAAGGTGCGCCAACAGAGCGCCTGCTCGAGGCGAAGTCTTTCGGTGCGAAAGGAAAAGGGGACCGGCGGCTCATCGCCTCGTTGCGGCTCGCAAGCGGCGTAACCGACCGAATCGCGATGCACGCGAGGAGGCGTGCCCGTCTTGAAGCGGCCAAGCCGCAGCCCCAAGCGGGCGAGGCTCGCCGAAAGCCCCTTGGCGGCCGGTTCCCCGATTCGTCCTCCTTCGGTCTGGCGCTTCCCGGTGTGCATCAGTCCTCGGAGAAAAGTGCCGGTCGTCACCACGACGGCACGCGCGAAGAGCCGTCGGCCGTCTCCCGTGAGAACCCCCTGGACGCGCCCCGATCCCTCCAGGAGCTCTTCGGCCATCCCCTCGATCAGAGTCAGATCGCAGGTCGCCTCCAATGCTTCGCGCGCGAGCTTCGAGTAGAGCGCCCGGTCACACTGCGCCCGAGGCCCCCAGACGGCCGGCCCGCGTGAGCGGTTCAGGATCTTGAACTGAATTCCGGCGCGATCGGCCAGAAGACCCATCAGCCCGCCCAAGGCGTCGATCTCCCGGACGAGCTGCCCCTTGGCGAGGCCGCCGATGGCGGGATTGCAGGACATGCGGCCGATTGCCGCCCGATCGGCCGTCAAGAGCGCCGTCCGGCGACCCATGCGGGCCGCGGCATGCGCGGCCTCGATCCCCGCATGGCCGCCGCCGATGACAAGGACGTCGAACATCGCGGAGGAAGTTATCAAGTGTTTCGTGTCGGAAAGCTCATTGCTACTTCCCGATACAGAACGCCGAGAAAATCCGCTGCAGCACATCTTCCGCGGTCGTCTCGCCGAAAAGATCCCCCATGGCGTCGATCGCCTCGTGAACGTGAACGACGGCGTACTCGGGCGACTCTCCGCGCCCGAGCGATTCCAGGGCACTTCGTGCGGCGGCTGCCGCTCGCTCGGCCAGGTCGCGTTGACGGACCGAAGCGAGGACCTCGGAGCTCGATTCCGTGTCGAGCCGCGAGAAAAGCTCGGTCGCCAGCGCCTCCCGCAGCCTGGGCCCGGCCTCGGAGGCGAGGCCGCAGACCGAAAGCGCCCCCGGGCCGGCCGCCGCGATCCCGGCCGGCGTTGCCCGGTCGATCTTGTTGGCGACTCGGAGCAAGGGCCGATCACCCACCTCCACGAACCTCTCGAAGTCCGCGGGCGTCTCGGCCCTCTCGGCATCGAGCACGTGAAGGATGGCGTCCGCTCTCTCGGCCTCTTCCCGCGCGCGCTCGACACCGATGCGCTCGACCCGTTCCTCCGTCTCGCGCAACCCCGCCGTGTCGACCAGCGTGACCGGCACACCGGCAACGTCGAGTGTCGCCTCGAGGGCGTCCCGTGTCGTGCCCGGGACCTCGGTCACGATCGCGCGCGCGCTTCCGACGAGCGCGTTGAAGAGCGTCGACTTGCCGGCGTTGGGTCGGCCCAGAAGGACCACCCGGCATCCGGCGGAGAGCAGGCGTCCGGTCTGGTAGGTCGAAATCAACCCATCGAGCTCCGCGACTGCCCGGCCCAGCCGCTCTGAGGCCTCCCGATCGATGTTCTCGCCGACGTCCTCGGCGAAGTCGATCGTGGCGCCGAGACTCGCGGCCGCCGCCAGCAGGTCCTCCTGAACCGAACGCAGGCGGCGGGAAAGGCCGCCCTCCAGCCGCCGGGCCGAAAACCGCGCCCCCGCTGTCGTGCGGGCCTCCACCAGGTCGCGCACCGCCTCGGCTCGCGGCAGGTCCACCTTGCCGTGAAGGAAGGCGCGCTCGGTGAACTCCCCCGGCCGCGCCGGACGAGCTCCGGCGCGGGCCGCCGCGAGGAGCAAGCCTTCGACGACGGCGGGGCTGCCGTGGACGGAGAGCTCGACGACGTCCTCACCCGTGTACGAAAACGGGGCCGGAAAGAAGCTCACGAGTCCCTGGTCGATCGGCTCTCCCTCGGAGTCGACAATCGTCGTGAGCGTTGCGCGCCTGGGCTCGAGTCGATCCGGAAGACGCGGCGCCACCCGGCCGAGAACCCCGCGCGCCTCCCTTCCCGAAAGGCGAACGATCGCGACCGCCGAACGTCCCGGCGGCGTCGCCAGCGCGACGATGGTGTCGAGCACGGTGCTGGTACGCGGGCGCATCGAAGACCTCTGGAAGGCTGCAGCCAGGTCCGGCCGACAAGCCGTCCGTCCTTTCTCCCGGGTCGAGGTTGGCCGTCGGCCGCCGGCTTACGCGCGTTTGAGGCGAACAGCGACCCGCTTCAAGAACCCGCTTCCCTCGCTTTCCGTCTCGACCTCCGGGTCCTGTGCCAGGGCCAGGTGCACCAGACGCCTCTCGGCCGGCGAGAGCGGGGGCAGAAGTTGCGGGCGCCGCGTCCGCTTGGCCTCATCGGCCGAGCGGTGGGCGAGCTCTTCGAGTGTTTCCCGCTGGTGGCGGCGAAATCCCTCGGCGTCCAGCCGCGGGTGCACGGGATGTCCCACTCGGCGCATTGCGATGCGGCCGGCGAGAACCTCGAGGCCGTTCAATCCCTCTCCCCGATTGGCAAGGAGGGGCTCGACGTCGTCGCCGATCAGTTCGAAGACCATCTCCTCCGCCGACGGGCGGCGGCGGATCTCGACGAGGAACCCCGCCGCCGACAGAAGCTCGGTCAGGGTCGCCTCGACGGCTCCCCATGATTCCTCGTCGAGCGCCGGCGCCTCCCCGGCCGGCGCGGAAGATTCTTCGAAGCCCGTTTCCATCGAGGGCTCCAGCCGCTCGACGGCGGAGACAAGGCCGGCCCTCGGCTCGGATCCCGCGGGAGCCGGTTCCCGAGGGGCTTCTCCCGCCGCCGCGGCGGCCGCCGGCCGACGCGAGGGCTCTTCCTCGACCTCGATCTCGACGACGCGCCCGCCCCAGAAGGACTTCTCGTCCCTCACGACGCGGTAGCGCACCTGCGTCGGCTCGACTCCAATCTCGCGCGCCGCAGCCGCCACGGCCTCCATCTCATTCTTGCCTTCGTAACGCATCGACCCCTCGCTACCGTCCGGCGCCCTTTGTTTGAGGCATTCGCGCCTTGCGCCCGGGCGACCGGGCTGCCGCCGTCGCCGGCACGTCGTCTTTGACAATCTTGTTGATGAGAACCTGCTGCAGGATCGTCAGGATGTTGGAGAAAAGCCAGTACAGCACGAGCCCGGACGGCATGTCCTTGAGGAAGAAGCCCCAGAGCAAGGGCATCGCCATGAAGATTTTCTTCTGCGCCGGATCCGCCGTCGACGGCGTCATGGCCTGCTGAACGTACATGGACACCGTCATCAGAATCAGCAGAACGTAGGTTTGGTCCACGGCCGACAGGTCCTTGATCCACAGGGCGAACGGCGCGTGGCGCAGCTCGATCGAGCGCGACAGGACGTTGTAGAACGCGACGAGGATCGGCAGCTGCAGCAGAATCGGCAGACAGCCGCTCATCGGGTTGTAGCCCTCGGCCTGATAGAGCGTCATCAATTCCTGGTTCATCTTGGCGCGCTGGGCGGCGTCCGTCTTCGCCTTCTTGTACTTGTCCTTGATGGCGTTCATCTTCGGCGCGAGCTTCTGCATCTTCTTCATCGACGCGTAGCTCTTGTGCATCAGCGGGAAGAGGAGGATTCGGATAAGCAGGGTGACGAGCAGGATCGCCCACCCCCAGTTTCCGATCCACGCGTAGGTGCGCTTCAAGAGCCACAGGAGCGGCCGGGCGAGCACCCCGTACCAGCCGAAATCCACGGTCCGCTCGAGCCCGAGATGCAGACTCTCGAGGATCTCGACGTCTTTGGGCCCGAAGTAGGCCCGCGCCGTGAGCTCGCCGTTGCCCGTCACCGCGGCCGAGACGGTCGTCTGCGGCTTCCCCGCCGAATCCTTGAGCGCCACGGGCGATAGCACGGCCTCGGCCGCGCGCTCGGGCAGGAAGACCGCGAGGAAGTAGTTGTCCTCGAGACCCGCAAAGCCGTTGGCGGGGACTGGCCACGAGAGCGGCTTATCGGACTTCTCGAGCTTTTCGGCTCGCACCTGCTGCAGGCCGCCACCGGAGATCGCGATCCCGGTGGCGGGCGCGACGTATCGGTTGGTGCGCTCCGCCTCCGTCGGGTTGCGCAAACCCGAGGCGACGAACGCTTCGAAGGCTGGCCCTACAACGCGCACCGACAAGTCGAAGAGGTAGCCCTCCCCGAGCCGGATCTTCTTGGTGATCTCTACCTCTCCGTCGGAATAGTGCAGCCGTGCCTCGCGGTCCGAGAGCCTCTCGACGACGTACAGGGCCGTCGAGGCCCGGGCCGTCCGGTCGGGGTGACCCGGAAAATCGAGAGCCAGGGGGCGCGGCGCCGGCGGGGGCAGCTGTCGGACGAGCTCGAGCGGGCGGCCCTGCTCGTCCTTGTAGCGCGAAAGAACGGCAGAGGAGATGACGGCGCCGCGGTTGGTGAGGGTCAGACGCACGACCCCGTTCTCGATCACCGTCGAGGTCTCGGTCGCCGCCGCGACCGGAGCCGACGCGAGGGTCGGCGCGGAAGGGGCGGCGGCCACACCGGCCACCGCGGCCGGGGAGGCGAGGGCCGTCGAGACCGGGGCGGGCGATCTCGGGGCCGGCCGCTTCGGCTTGGGGACCGCCAGCTCCCACACGATCAACACCGCCAGGGAGAGGCCGGCCGCGAGCAACAAGCGCTTTTCCAATCTTCTCCTCGCCCCTACGGCACGGGGTCGAAGCCCCCCGGCCGGAACGGGTGGCAGCGCAGAAGGCGGGCGAGCGCCAGCCGGCTTCCCCGCGCCAGGCCATGCCGTTCGATCGCCTCGCGCGCGTAGACGGAGCAGGTCGGCTCGTACCGACAGGCCCTCGGGAGCCACGGCGAGATCGCCTGCTTGTAGAAGTGGAGCAACCCGAGCGCGACTCGCGCCGGCAGAGTCGTTTCCGGGTTCCCAGCGGGCCCGCGGTGGCTCACCGGAGTCGGGCGAGGCCGCGAGCGACGGTCCGCCGGTATTCCTCGGAGAGCTCCGCGAAGGATACGTCCGCCGCCGCGGGTCGAACGTGGATAACCAGATCCGCCGAGGTCGTCTCGAAGAGGCCGCGATTGCGCCGAAAGATCTCGCGCACCCGCCGCCGCAGCCGGTTGCGCGTCACGGCGTTGCCGACGCGCCGAGGGACCGAGATCCCGATTCGAGAGTCTCCCGAGCGAGGCCGCAAGAAGACCTGAAGCAGGCGCCCCGAATGGCGGACGCCGGAGGCGTAGCACTCTTCGAATTCCCTTCGTTTTCGAAGGCGGTCGACCCGAGAGAAGGTCTCCCGGGCGGCCGAGCCCGAGTTCACACTGCGAGTCTTTTGCGCCCCTTGCGGCGGCGCGCCGAAAGAACCGCGCGCCCGGACCGCGTTCGCATACGCACTCGGAAGCCGTGCGTGCGCTTGCGTCGGCGATTGTTCGGTTGAAACGTCCGCTTCATGAGGAGGGGGAATCCTAGGGGCAGGGGGTGGGGATGTCAAGGTCGAGGAAGAGGGAGAACGTCGGCACCCGAACGGACCCGGGCGGGCGTATACTCTCGCCCCCCGAACGGCCGAAAGCTTTCCACAGTTGTGGAAAAGCTTGTGGATAAAGAGGCTCTTCGATGACCGAGATCTGGACTTCGATCGTTAAGCGGCTCGAGGAGAAGCTCGACCCGAAGGAGCTGAAGACCTGGTTCGCCCCGACTCGCCAGGTCGCGTTCGAGTCGGGACCCGAGGTCCCGAGCCTGACGGTCGCCGTCCCCAGCCGTGTCTTCGCCGAGTGGATCGAAACTCGCCATGGTGCGCTCTTGTCGGAGGAGGCCGCGGCGGCCGGGCTGCCGGGCCTGGCGTTTCGCTTCGAGCCGGCGGTGCCCGCCCCGCAGGCCGAGCCCGCCGCGCCGCCGCCGCCCGTCTCCCGCCTGATTCTCAATCCGCGGTTCACCTTCGAGTCCTTCGTCGTCGGATCCTCCAACCAATTCGCGCACGCGGCGGCACGCGCCGTCGCCGAATCCCCTTCCCGCTCCTATAACCCGCTCTTCCTCTACGGGGGTGTGGGCCTCGGCAAGACCCATCTGATGCACGCGATTGCGCACGAGATTCTCCGGCGAGCTCCCGACGCGAGCGTCGCGTACCTATCCGCCGAGCGCTTCTTAAACGAGCTCATCAACGCGCTGCGCTTCGAGAAGATGCATGAGTTCAAGCGGCGCTACCGCGAGCTCGACGTGCTCCTGATGGACGACGTCCAGTTCATCGCCGGAAAGGACTCGACGCAGGAAGAGTTCTTCCACACCTTCAACGCCCTTCATGAAGCACAGAAACAGATCGTCGTGACCTCGGATGCGCTGCCCAAGGAGATCCCGACGCTCGAAGAGCGTCTGCGGTCTCGGTTCGAGTGGGGGCTCATCGCCGACATCCAGCCCCCGGACCTCGAGATGAAGGTGGCCATCATCCGGAAGAAGGCGGCCGCCGAGAAGCTGGAGATACCCAACGACGTCGCCCTCTTCATCGCGGGCACCGTCAAGTCCAATATTCGGGAACTCGAGGGGAGACTCAACCGCGTGCTGGCCTTCGCCTCCTTGACCGGCCGGCGCCTGTCCGTGGAGCTCGCCCGGGAGACCCTGAAGGACATCGTCGGCACCGAGGAGACGCGGGCCGTACCCGCCGAAATCATCAAGAATGTGGCCGCGCACTACGGGCTGCGGGTCTCCGATTTGAAGGCTAGGTCCAACGCAAAGCCCATTGCCTTTCCGAGGCAGGTCGCCATGTACCTCTGCCGCAAGCTCACCGGCCTCTCCTATCCCGAGATCGGCCGACTCTTCAACGACAAGCACCACTCGACGGTGATGCACTCGGTCGAGAAGATCGGCCACCTGGTCGAGGACGACGTCAATTTCCGCAAGGTCATCGAGTCCTTTCTCCAGCCCTACCGCTGACAATCGGATCACCCTCCCTCTTTTCCGCCGGCCACTTTTCCGGAGGTCTCGGCAGGCTAGAGCGACGATCGAATTCTCCCGGTCCGCGAACGCAACCCTTCACAAGACCGACATGCATTTTGGCCCCGTTTTACAAGGGTTTTCTCTCTATCGCCGTCGTGATCCGCAGCCCTACGAATGACACTACGTGTGATAGACTTTTTTCTCTTTCCGGAGGTGGGTTGACCCCATGGAATTGACGCTGCGGAGGGGAGACTTCTTGAATGAGCTCACGCTCATGCAGGGCGTCGTCGAGAGAAAAAACACGATCCCGATTCTCTCGAACATTCTCTTGAGAGCTTCCGACGGCCACCTCGACTTCACCTCGACCGACCTCGACTTGACGCTCCTGTCGAGGTCCAAGGCCTCGGTGTCGCGACCCGGGAGCGTGACCGTTCCTGCCCGGAAACTGTTCGACTTGATCCGCAATCTGCCGGAAGCGGACGTGGCTCTGAAGCTCCTGGACAACCACTACCTCGGCGTGACCTGCGAGCGCTCGACCTTCCGCCTCGTGGCGCAGCCGGCGGAGGACTTCCCCACGGTCCCGCGGGTGGAGGGGAAGGGGCAATTGACCTTCCCGTTGAGCCTCTGGAAGCGACTGACCCGGAAGGTCTTATACGCCGTCTCGGCGGAAGAGACGCGCTTCCAGCTCATGGGCGCCTTGCTGCAGGACAAGGGTAAGGAATTCGAGCTCGTGGCGACGGACGGGCACCGCCTGGCCCTGGTGGATTTCCCGAAGGGCGAGGCAAAAGGGAGCCTGCCCAACGTGCTGATTCCGAAGAAGGCATTGGCCGAAATCCTCAAGATGGACGGGGGCGAGGGCGACAGCCTCGAGATCCGTCACTCCGAAAATCACCTATTGTTTGCCGTCGGCAACCGCCAGCTCATCGCCCGGCTGCTCGACGTGAACTTTCCTCCCTACGAGAAAATCCTCTCCAAGGACAACGACCGGATCGCGATTGCGTCCCGCGCCGCCTGTCAGGGCGCGATCAAGAGAGTCGCCCTCTTTTCCTCGGAGCGTTCCCGCGGCGTGAAACTCTCCTTCGAGAAGAACCTGCTGACGGTCGCGTCGGCCAGCGCCGAGCTCGGGGAGGGAACCGAGACGTTGGACATCGACTTCGACGGCGAGCCGGTGTCGATCGGGTTGAATGCCCAGTATCTGCTCGATTTTCTCGAAGAGGCGGAGACCGAGAGGGTGCGTCTGGAGCTGAAGGACGAGAACACTCAGTGTGTCTGCAAGCCCGAGGGGGGCATCGAATCCGCCTCGCGGTACCTCTACGTCGTCATGCCGATGCGACTCTAGAGACCAAGTACAAAGGACGCCTTGCACTTCGCCAAGATCACCCCGAACCGCTTCCGCAATCTCTCCCCGGACCCCATTTTTCTCGGGACGGGACTGCACGTCATCGCCGGCGAGAACGGCCAGGGCAAAACCAACTTGCTCGAGGCCATCGCTCTCTTGTGCGGCCAACGTTCCTTCCGGCGGGCGCGTCCGAGCGCGTGCGCGCCGGACGGCCGAGAGTTCGCAGTCTCGGGAGAGCTCACCGGCGAGGGGCGTGCCGATCAGCTGCGTCTCGAGTGGGCGCTCGCCGCGGGGCGGCGCTTCTGGCGCGACGGCAAGGCCGCCTCGTTCCGGGAGATCTCGGAGCTGGCGCCTGCGGTTTTTCTGGCGCCGGAGCACCGTGAGTTGGTCTGCGGCTCCCCCGAGGCGCGGCGTCGCTTTCTCGACCGGCTCGTGCTCGGCTGGAAGCCCGCCGCCGGGGACGACCTCGCGCGTTTCGAGCGCGCGCTCGCGGAGCGAAACGCCCTGCTCTCGAGCGGTCGGGCGGGTGTTTCGAGTTCGGGAGAGCTCGAAGCCTGGACCGAGGAGCTCGTGCTGGCGGGGTCCGCGGTTCGAAGGCATCGGTCCGCGGTCCTTTCCGAATGGAGAAGCTTCTTCGAGCCTTTGGCGCGGCAGGCGGGGGCGGAGTACGCGGAGATCGCGGCCGCATACCCTGCCGGCGATGAGAGCGCGGACCGGCTCCGAGCCGACTGCGGAAGGATGCTCGCTGTCGAAAGGAGGCGCGGCTACTCCCTGTGCGGGCCCCACCGCGACGACCTCCTCTTCTCTCGGCGAGGGCGACCGCTCGCGGCGGAGGCTTCGTCCGGGGAAGTCCTGCGCGTCGTGGCGCTCGTGAAGCTGGCCGAGTGGCACGCCATCGCGCGTGCCCGGGGGCGGGAGGTCGCGCCGCTCTTTGCCGCCGACGACTTCGACGCGGGCCTTTCCCACGATTCGGTCGAGGCGTTTCTCGAGGCCTTGCCCGCGTCCGCCCAAGTGCTTCTCACGACGGCTTCGGACTCCGTTCGATGGAAAGGCCGGGCCGTCATCATCTGGATGCGGGGCGGCCGGGCCCTCTCGCCGGCGCCGCCGGCGGCCGTGTCGGCTTCCGGGGCGCGAGGATGACCCGCCCATGAGCACCGCCTACACCACCGACTCGATCAAGCTCTTGAAGGGCCTGGAGGCCGTCCGCAAGCGGCCGGGGATGTACATCGGAGATACCGACGACCTCTCGGGTCTCCACCACATGGTTTTCGAGCTCGTGGACAACTCGATCGACGAGGCGCAGGTCGGCTACTGCGACCACGTCTCGGTCGTGATCCACCCGGACAATTCCGTGACCGTCGAGGACAACGGACGCGGCATCCCGGTCGGGATTCACAAGGAGCACAAGCGCGAGACGCTCGAGATCATCATGACGGACCTCCACTCCGGAGGGAAGTTCGACGACAACTCCTACAAGGTCTCCGGAGGACTTCACGGAGTCGGCGTTTCGGTCGTCAACGCCCTGTCCCGCCGGCTCGAAGTCGAGGTGCGCCGCGAGGGCAAGGTTTGGCAGCAAGCCTACGAGAAGGGGCGGCCCGTCGCGCCGATCAAGGCGGTCGGCACCGCCAAGAAAACGGGCACGAAAGTCACCTTCTGGCCCGATCCGGAGATCTTCTCGGTTCTGGAGTTTCACTTCGACAGCCTCTCGCAGCGCTTGCGCGAGCTCTCGTTCTTGAATCCCGGTGTGGCCATCTCGATCCGCGACGAGCGCACCGAGAAGAAGCACGACTTCGCCTATGAGGGCGGCATCCGTTCCTTCGTCGAGCACCTGAACAAGACCAAGCAGCCGATCCACGACAAGGTCATCTACTTCCAGGAGATCAAGGGCGGCACCGGAGACCCCAAGCGCGACACGGACAAGGAGCGCGTCGAAGTGGCGCTCCAGTGGAACGAGGGGTACGCCGAGACGATCTTCACGTTCACCAACACCATCAACAATCGCGACGGCGGAACACACCTCGAGGGCTTCAAGACGGCGCTCACACGCGCCATCCAGAAGTACGCGGACGCCAACGCCCTGACCAAGGCGCTCAAGGAAACCAGCCTCTCGGGCGACGATTGCCGGGAAGGGTTGACCGCCGTCGTCTCGGTGAAGGTGCGCGATCCGAAGTTCTCCTCGCAGACGAAGGACAAGCTGGTCTCCTCGGAGGTCAAGACCTGGGTGCAGCAGGTCGTTTACGAGAAGCTCGGCTCCTACCTCGAGGAGAACCCGCGGGTCGGGCGCAAGATCGTCGAGAAAATCGTCGAGTCGGCGCGGGCCCGAGAAGCCGCCCGGAAGGCGAGGGAGCTCGTTCGCCGCAAGGGCGCGCTCGATTCGGGGTCGCTTCCCGGAAAGCTCGCCGACTGCCAGGAGAAGAACCCGGCCTTCTCCGAGCTCTTCATCGTGGAAGGCGATTCGGCCGGCGGCTCGGCCAAGCAAGGGCGCGACCGGCGATCCCAGGCGATCCTGCCGCTGCGCGGCAAGATCTTGAACGTCGAGAAGGCGCGGCTGGACAAGATGCTCGGGTTTGCCGAGATCCGCGCCCTGATCACCGCGCTCGGCACCGGCATCGGCGAGGACTTCGATGCGGAGAAGGCGCGCTACCACAAGATCGTGATCATGACGGACGCGGATGTGGACGGATCGCACATTCGGACGTTGCTCCTGACCTTCTTCTTCCGGCACATGTCCGCCTTGATCGAGAAGGGGTTTCTCTACATCGCGCAGCCGCCGCTCTTCAAAGTGGCCGAGGGCAAGAAGGAGACCTACCTGAAGGACGAGAAGGCGATGTCGAAGTTCCTTCTCGGGCGCATCGGGGACGACCGGTCGCTCGGCTCGGAGATGTCGGGAGCCTCGGTGTCGGGGGCGAAGCTCGTCGCGCTGCTCGAGAAGATGGAGGAGTACCGCGACCACGTGGCGAAGTTGGGCTTGCGGGGCGTCCCGGAGGGACTGATCCGCGCGCTGCTCGACCGCGGGATGACCGGCAAGTCCGACTTTGCGGAGAAGAAGAAGCTCGAGGATCTGGCGAAGGCCGCGCGCGCGTTTGACGCCGAGAAGGTGGCGGTCGCCGAGGACGAGGAGCACTCCGGCTGGGCGCTCGAGCTCGAGCGGCGCGTCAACGGGGTCCCGCGAAAGGTGCGCATCGACGCCGAGTTCATCGGAAGCTTCGAGTTCAAGCGCATCCGGGAAACGGCCAAGGCGATCGGCGCCTTCTTGGACGGTCCCTACGTCGTCGCGAAGAACGGCGAGCGGCAGACGCTGGCCACCCTCGGCGCGGTCGTGGACGCGATCTATGAATCGGCCAAGAAGGGCCTGACCGTGTCGCGCTACAAGGGTCTCGGTGAAATGAACCCGGAGGAGCTCTGGGAGACCACGATGAACCCGGAGAGGCGGCGCCTGTTGCACGTCAACGTCGAGGACGCCGTCGAGGCCGATGAGATCTTCTCGATTCTGATGGGAGACGCCGTCGAGCCGCGGCGGGATTTCATCGAGAAGAACGCCCTGAACGTGAGAAATCTGGACATCTAGACCCAAATTCGAATTTCGAAATCCGAATTTCGAAATTGACCGATGACGACCAACCTGCTCACACCCGAGGAAAAGATCCCGATCACGATCGAGGAGGAGGTTCGCCGCTCCTACCTCGATTACGCCATGTCGGTCATCATCGGGCGGGCGCTGCCCGACGTGCGCGACGGGTTGAAGCCTGTCCACCGCCGCTCCTTGTTCGCGATGTGGGAACAGGGCAACCTCCACAACAAGCCCTACAAGAAGTCCGCGCGCATCGTCGGAGACGTGCTCGGCAAGTACCACCCGCACAACCCCGATGCCGTCTACGACACCATCGTGCGTATGGCCCAGGACTTCTCGATGCGCTACCCGCTGGTCGACGGGCAGGGCAACTTCGGCTCCGTGGACGGCGACAACGCGGCGGCGATGCGGTACACGGAGATCCGGCTGACGCGGCTCGCCGAGGAGATGATCGGCGACGACATCGAGAAGGAAACCGTCGACTGGAATCCGAACTACGACGGCTCGCTGCAGGAACCGACGGTGCTCCCCTCGAAGTTCCCGAACCTGCTCGTCAACGGAAGCTCCGGGATCGCCGTCGGTATGGCGACCAACATTCCGCCCCACAACCTGGGCGAGGTCGTCGACGCCGCAGTCGAGCTGATCCGCCATCCCGACGCCACGGTCGGCCAGCTCATGAAGAAGCTCCCGGGCCCCGACTTCCCCACCGCCGGGTTCATCCACGGGGCTCAGGGCATCAAGGACGCCTACAAGGACGGCCGGGGCACGGTCCAGGTCCGCGCCCGCGCGATGGTGGAAAAGGCGGCCCGCGGAGACAAGGAATCCATCATCGTCACCGAGATCCCCTACCAGGTCAACAAGGCGAAGCTGATCGAGCGGATCGCGGATCTGGTCAACGACAAGAAGCTCGAGGGGATCGCGGACCTGCGCGACGAGTCGAACCGTGAGGGCATGCGGATCGTCGTCGAGCTGAAGCGCGGCGAGAACGCCCAGGTGATCCTGAACAAGCTCTTCGCCCTGACGCCGATGCAGTCCTCCTTCGGGATCATCTTCCTGGCGATCGTCGACAACCAGCCGCGCGTGCTCCCGCTGACGGAGCTGCTGCGCCACTTCGTCGATCACCGCAAGTCGGTCGTCATCCGCCGCACCCAGTACGACCTGAAGAAGGCCGAGGAACGGGCGCACCTGCTGCGGGGGCTGGCGCTCGCCCTGGCGAGCATCGACGCGGTCATCAAGATCATCCGGGCGTCGAAGGATCCCAAGGAGGCGCGCGACCGCCTCGTGGCCGAGGTCTCGATGACGCGCGCGGGCCTGGAGAAGTTCGTCGGCGGCTCGATGAGCCCGGCCGGCGAAAAGGGGAAGGGGACCGACGTCCTGAGGCTCGACGAAGTGCAGGCTCAGGCGATCCTCGACATGCGGCTGCAGCGCCTGACGGGGCTCGAGCGGGAAAAGATCGTCGCCGAGTTCAAGGAAGTCCTCGCCCTGATCGCGAAGCTCAAGGAGATCCTCGCCTCCGAGAAGCTCGTCCTGGACATCATCGTCGACGAGCTTCTGCAGGTGAAGAAGCAGTTCGGCGACGAGCGGCGCACCCAGATCGTGGCGGAAACCTCCGAGATCGACATCGAGGATCTGATCGTCGAGGAGGACATGGTGATCACCGTGTCCCGTGGCGGCTACATCAAACGCTCTCCCCTGTCTCTCTACCGCGCACAGCGGCGCGGCGGGAAGGGGCGGATCGGCGCCACGACCCGGGAAGAGGACGTCGTCGAGCACCTCTTCGTGGCCTCGACGCACGCCTTCATCCTCGCCTTCACGTCGATGGGCCGCATGCACTGGATCAAGGTTTACGACCTGCCGCAGCTCGGCCCGGCGACGCGCGGCAAGGCCATCGTGAACCTCCTGAACCTCGGTCCAAACGAGCGGATCGTCGCCATGGCGGCCACCAAGGACTTTCCCGAGGACCGCTACCTCGTGTTCGCGACCCGAAACGGCCTGGTCAAGAAGACGGCGCTGTCCGCCTACGCGAACGTCCGCTCGGGCGGCATCATCGCGATCAACCTGGAGGACAAAGACGAGCTGCTTTCGGTGCGCATCACCGACGGCGAGCGGCAGATCTTCATCGGAACCCACCAGGGCCAGGGCATTCGGTTCTCGGAGAAGGACGTCCGCCCGATGGGCCGGGACACGACCGGTGTGATCGGCGTGACGCTCAAGAAAGACAACGACTTTGCCGTCGAGATGGATGTCGTCGAGGAGAACGGGCACTTGCTCACCGTGACCGAGCTCGGCTATGGGAAGCGCTCGGAGGTCTCCGAGTACCGGTTTCAGGGCCGCGGCGGATCGGGCGTCATCAACATCAAGGTGACCGAGAAAAACGGCCCGGTCGTCGGGATCAAGTCGGTCTCGGACGCCGATCAGCTTCTCCTGATCACGCAGAGCGGAATGCTGATCCGCATCAAGGTCAAGGACATCCGTGAGACGGGCCGGGCGGCCCAGGGCGTTCGGTTAATCGATCTCGACCCGGGCGACCGGGTCGTGGCGGTCGCGAAGCTGGCCGAGCCCGACGAAACCGAAGAGGAGCCCCAGGCCGCGCTGCCGGCCTCCCTCGGGCAGAAGGAGAGCTCGAAGCCCCGAGGCGGCAGGCCCGGGACGCCTTTCCTCGGCGAGGACGAAGAGAACGAGGAGTAGGGCCATCCGGGCGCCGGCGATCGGCTGGCGCCTCATCCCTTGTCGCGGTCGCGGATGCCGGGACGAAAGCCGTGCGGGAACGGACGGCGGAGCAACCGCGCCGCGGAAGCCGCGTAACCGCCTACCAGTGAGGAAGTCGACCCGTTTTTGCGCGGCGGCGGCCCTGGCCGGAGCCATTGTGCTCGGAGCACCGGGGGCTGCGGCGCCCGCCGCCACGCGGGCCGAGGCGATGTTTCGGGTCGACGCCTCGCATTCGGGCCTCTTTCCGGCAGCGGCGGGCCCGGCCCTCGAGGGCGTGAGGTGGAGTTTCCACACCCATGGCCCTGTCCGGGGCTCCCCGACGGTCGCCGACGGCATGGTCCTCGTCGGCAGCGGCGACGGAAACCTGTACGCGCTGGACGTCGCGACCGGCCGGGAGAGATGGCACGCAGGACTGGGCGGAGCCGTGGCGTCGGGGCCGGCCGTGGCCGGAGGCCTGGTCTTCGCGACGAGCCGCGAGCGGCGCGTCACGGCGTTGGAGCTCGAGACGGGGCGAGTGCGCTGGCAGTTCGAGGCCGGGGCCGATCGGGCTTTTGCCTGGTCCTGGGACTTCTGGCTCTCCTCTCCTTCGGTGTCCGGCGACCGCGTGTTCGTCGGGTCCGGAGACGGCAGCGTCTATGCCCTGAAGGCCTCGTCGGGCCAGAGGCTCTGGCAGTACGAGACAGGAGGGCGGGTGCGCTCCTCGCCGGCGGTCTCCGACGGTGTGGTCTATGTGGGCGGCATGGACGGCAAGCTCTACGCGCTGGACGCCGCGACAGGCAAGAGTCGCTGGATTTTCGAGACGGAGGGCGTTTCGATCGACTCCCGGAAGGCCGGGTTTGACCGAACCTCGATCGTGTCTTCTCCTTCGGTCTCGGGAGATCTCGTCTTCGTGGGCTCGCGGGACGCCCAACTCTACGCCGTCGAGCGCGCGACCGGGAAGGAGCGCTGGCGCTTTGGCCACAAGATCGACTATCTCGACGGCAATCCCGAAGTGAGCTGGGTGCTCGGCTCCCCCGCTCTGGCCGACGGTCTCGTTTTCACTGGCAGCTCCGATGGCCGATTCTTCAACGCCGTGCGCGCGTCGACGGGCGAAGAGGTTTGGAGATTCAAGACTCCGAAAAATGTCCTGTCTTCGGCAGCGCTCGCTTCCGGACAGGTCTTCTTCGGTTGCGAAGATGGCCACCTGTTCGCCCTGGATGCGAAGACGGGAGTGGAGCGATGGCGATTCCGCACGGCCGGAGCGGTCATTTCCTCGCCCGCGGTCGGGGCCGGCGCCGTCTACGTCGGCAGCGACGATGGCGTCGTCTACGCGATCGCCACGGGCCCGGAGCGCCCGGGGGCCCGCACTCGGCGCGCCGTGTTCTGGAAGGACAGCGGCGGGCACAAGTGGTTCAAAGGGGACGTGAATGTCAGGGACTACTTCCAGTCGGAGGGCTACGCGCTGCTGGATGAGGCCGGCCTCGTGCAGTTTCTCTCGGATTCGAGCGGGGCGTCGAGGTCGGTGGTCGTCGTGGCGGGGGATCAACTGCCCGCCGAGGCGGTCGCGGGCTCGCCCGACGCCTCGCTCTTGCGCCGATTCCTGGGTGCCGGAGGCCGGGTCGTCTGGCTCGGTCTGCCCCCGGACTGCTTCGAGCGCGACCCAAAGACGGGTCAGGCCATCCGATTCGACCCCGGGCGGACGACCCGCCTGCTCGGGGTTCGACACGAGCTCGGTAGCTTCGACTGGATGGGCGCGACGGCGACACCGGAGGGGCGACGGTGGGGGGTGACGGAATGGTACCTGGGCGGCTTCGCCGTGCCGCCGGCGGACGTGACGACGGTTCTCGCCCTGGATGAGTTCGGGTTGGCCAGCGGCTGGGTCAAGAGCTACGGAGGGCCGGCTGGCTCGGGGTTCGTTCGAGTTTGGGGGCGTGAAGAGTCGATTCCGGACCTCTCCTGGGTTCAGGCGGTGGCCGAGCACGCAGAGTAGGGTTCTCTTCGGGATTGGATCGGCCAGAGAGCCGGCGCATCGCAACCGGGCCGGCGCCCGATACCGCGTGTCATACAATCCGCCCCCCAATGCGCTTCTTTCTCGACAGCGCCAATCTTGAGGATGCGAAAAGGGCCCGCGATTGGGGACTTCTCGATGGGGTTTGGCTCTCCCCCGCGGCGGCCGAGGCCGCCGGAATCGAGTACCGGCGAGCGGTCCGGGAGCTGTCTGCGCTGACGGACGGCCCGGTTTGCGTGGAGCCGGGGTCTGCCGACGCCAAGGGGATGTACAAGGAAGCCAGAGAGCTCGCCAAGCTCGGCAAGGACATCGTGGTGCAGCTGCCGACGCGCCCGGAGGGCCTGCGCGTGGCTCGTCTTCTCGCTCAGGACCAAATCGCCGTTTGCGCCTCGGCCTGTTACTCGGCGGCCCAGGCTCTGATCGCCGCCAAGTCGAACGTGGCCTATGTCGCGCCCGCGGTCGGTCCACTGGACGAGGTTGGCTCGATCGGCATGGACCTGGTCGAACAGGTGATCCGGATCTATGACAATTACGGGTTCCAGACCCAGATCTTGGTCGCGGCCTTGCGAAACCCGGTTCACGTGCTCGACGCGGCGGTCATGGGGGCAGACGTCGCGGCAATACCGCCAGCCGTTCTCGAGCAACTTTTCCGCCATCCGCTGGCCGACGAGTTACTGGCGGGGAGGCGCGAGTGAAGCCCTCTTCTGACCGGCTGCTCTACCTGTCGCGCGTGATCACGCGCAAGCTGAAAGACAGTCATAACCTGACTCAGCGGGGGGACGACGAAACGGTCCGGCGGGCGGTCATTCGGGTGCTCACGGAAAGCTACAAGGAGCTCGAATCGATCGAGGAGAAGGTCCAAGCGGCCCTTGCTAAACGCCGGAATGTCCTGCCGAAGGACCAGGAGTTCCTCTTCAACCAGAGGTTGGAGGAGGAGCTTCGAAAGCACGGGGCCTCAGAAACCCGGTAAGTCGCTGAGGTAAGGTCTCCGTCAAGCTCTACCGACTCCTGTATTTGACTGATAAATTATTACTCTACTGATAGATAGAAAATATCTACAGTAGATTGGACCAACTCGCTAATCTGTGGCTTCGTACGGCGCTTGACCCAGGAGAAGCGGTCTAAGTACAATTGGCCTGTCGATGAGCCAATTGGATTTGGCCGCGCTTCAACTCGATCGATCGGGCAAGGAGCCATTGGCCGATCAGCTGGCTTCCGCGATCGAGGCGAGTATCGCGTCGGGTCGACTCCGGATCGGAGACCGACTTCCCACGACGCGCGAGTTCGCCTCGGCTCTGGGCGTCAATCGAGGCACGATCCAGGCTGCGTACCGGCAGCTCGGCCGGCGCCAGCTCGTTGAAGGGCGTGTCGGAAGCGGTACGGTCGTGCGGTCGACCTCGCCGCCGGCGGACCGGATCGATCTTTCGTCGCTGCTGTCTCGCCGCGTGCGCGGGATCGGGGAGGAGTCCGCCCTGACGCCGGCCGAGCCGGTCGTTGCCGACTTCTCTCGGCTCACACCAGACGAGCGCTACTTTCCACTCGAGGAGTTCACCCGCACGCTCTCGGCCGTCTGGAGCGGCCGGCGGGATCTTTGGCAGTACGCTCCCCCTCTCGGCCTGCACGAATTGCGGCGAGAAATCGCCCGACGCCTGTCCGAGCACGGGGTCGACCGGTCCGCCGAGGAGATCCTGGTCACCAGCGGTGCCCAGCAGGGCCTCGATCTGCTGCTGCGCACGTTCACGGACCCGGGGGACACGGTGGCAATGGAGTCGCCCACCTATTCCGGGGCTCTGGCCCTGGCGCGCTTCGCCGGAGTGGAAATACTCGGTCTTCCGATGGGTGTGGAAGGGCCGGATCCGACTCCCCTGCTCGGCCGCCGCGTCAAGCTGCTGTACTCGATGCCGGAGCGGCAAAATCCCACGGGTATCACGACACCCGACCCCCGCCGCGAGGAGATTCTCGAAGCCGCCGTTTCGGCGGGAGCGCTCGTGGTTGAAGACGGGTACGAGGAGCCTGAGTCGGGCCGGCGACCGTTGGCGGCGACCAAGCCGGAGCGGACGATCTGGCTGGGAACCCTGTCGAAGGATCTCGTTCCGGGGTTCCGGATTGGCTGGCTTGCCGGACCGGCTCCGATCATCGAACGGCTGGCCCGGGTCAAGCGCACCGCCGATTTTCAGACGCCGCTGCCGCTTCAGGCGGCCGTGGCGGACTTCCTGAAAGCCGGTGCGGATCGCAAGGCGCGTCAGAAGCGGGCCTTCGAGGTCGAAATGCGACGGCTCTCCGCCGTGCGCGCCCTGAAGGCCCATCTACCCGATGTCTCGTGGTGGGGCGGCGAGATGGGTAACCCCCTTTTCTGGCTCCATTTGCCCTCGGGAATCTCCGGGCGGCGTGTGGCGGAAACGGCGGCCGCTCGCGGCGTGGGCGTGGCGCCGGGAGCGGACTTCGACCCGCGAGGGGAGGACCGCCCGAACCTGCGGCTGTCGGTGTCGCGGGTCGACAAGCGGGATGTCGACAGGGGAATCGCCGTCCTGGCCGATGCCGTGCGGGGCGTGGCCGCCTCGGCGGGAATCCATGGGATGCCGGTGGTGTGAGGCGAGCAAGACAATTCGTGGGACCGCCGGTCGCGCCCGCGGCGCCGGAGAAGTGCAATCAACGACGCCGTAACGAATCGAGGAGAGCGACATGAAAAGCGAGGAAGCCTTCCGAGTGAAAGTGGGACTGGCGGAGATGCTCAAGGGCGGCGTGATCATGGACGTCGTCAACGCCGAGCACGCGAAGATCGCCGAGCAGGCGGGGGCCGCGGCGGTCATGGCGCTCGAGCGCGTACCCGCGGACATCCGTCGGGAGGGCGGAGTCGCCCGGATGTCGCCCGTCTCGAAGATCCGCGAGATCCAAGAGGCGGTCTCGATCCCGGTCATGGCCAAGTGCCGGATCGGGCACACTGCCGAGGCGAGGATCCTCGAGGCGCTCAAGGTGGACTTCATCGACGAGTCGGAAGTCTTGACCCCCGCCGACGAGGAGAACCACGTCTACAAACACGATTTCACGGTGCCGTTCGTGTGCGGGTGCCGGAACCTGGGCGAGGCGCTGCGCCGCATCGGCGAGGGCGCGGCCATGATCCGCACCAAGGGGGAGGCCGGCACCGGCGACGTCGTGCATGCGGTCAAGCACCTTCGGGAGGTCCAGCGCGAGATCCGCAATCTGACGCTGATGTCTCGGGACGAGCTCATGCGGGAAGCCAAGCGGTTGCAGGCTCCCTACGAGCTGGTCGTGCGGGTCGCCGAAACGGGCAAGCTCCCTGTGCCGAACTTCGCGGCGGGGGGGATCGCGACACCGGCGGATGCCGCGCTCTGCATGTCGCTTGGCGCCGAGGCGGTCTTCGTCGGGTCCGGCATCTTCAAGTCCGACGACCCCGAGCGGCGAGCCCGCGCGATCGTCAAGGCGACGACCCACTGGCGGGATGCGCAGGCTCTCGTCGAGGCGGAGGAGTCGCTCGGCAGCGGCATGAAGGGGATCGAAGCCGCGAGCCTTCCCGAAGAGGCTCAGTTGCAAAAGCGGGGATGGTGATGGGGAGGAAGGTGGAAGGTGGAAGGTCGAAGGTGGAAGGGGAGAGTTCCTTCACTTTCCACCTTGCGCCTTCTGCCTCGGGCGTGGCCGTGCTCGCGCTTCAGGGGGACTTCGAGGCCCACCGTCGCAAGCTAACGGCGATGGGCTTGTCCTCATTCGAGGCGCGCCGGCCCCGAGAGCTCGACGCCGCTTCGGGCCTGGTGATTCCCGGAGGAGAATCCACGACCCTCTGGAAGTTCTTCGAAGGGGAGCCCTGGGAGGAGGCGATCGCGAGCTTCGCCTCGAGCGGCCGGCCGATCCTCGGTACCTGCGCGGGCGCAATCTTGCTCGCGCGAGAGGTCACGCACCCCGGTCAGAAGGGGCTCGGGTTGATCGACGTGACGGTCGAACGCAACGCGTACGGCAGGCAGGTCGACTCCTTCGTCGGGCAAGTCGACGCACCCTCCCTGGGCGGCCGTCTGCCGGCCGTCTTCATCCGGGCGCCGCGAATCCGCCGCGTGGGGGAGGGGGTCGAGGTCCTGGCGACGCTCGAGGGAGAGCCGGTCCTGGTGCGGCAAGGCAACGTGGTCGCGGCGACCTTCCATCCCGAGTTGACCGACGACAATCGCGTGCACCGGCTGGCGTTGGAAAACGCGGCGCAGCGAGTCCCGGCGTGAGTCTCGTTCGACTCGAGCGCCGAGACAGCGTCGCGATCGTGACGCTCGATCGCCCGCGCGCCAACGCGTTTACGCGGGAGCTGGTCGGCGAGCTCTCGCGGGCATTGACGGACGGCGCGTCCTCGGGCGCCGTCGTGCTCGCTTCCGCCTCGCCGGGAATCTTCTCGGCCGGGTGGGACCTGCCGTACCTGCTCGGGCAGGACCGGAACGGATTTGGCGAGTTCGTGTCGGCCTACTGTGATCTCGTGCGCCAGATTTTTGCCTTCGAGCGACCGGTCGTCGCGGCCGTTTCCGGCCACGCGATTGCCGGGGGCCTGATCGTGGCGGCCGCCGCCGACGAGCGCCTGGCCGCGGAGGGCCGGGGGGAGCTCGGGCTGTCCGAAGTACTTCTGGGAGTGCCCGTTCCGGCCTGCCTGCTCGAGATCTTTCGACACGCGGTCGGTGCCCGGACGATGGAGCGGCTGGCGGCTACCGGCGAGAATCTCACGGTCGATCGCGCCCTCGAGGCCGGGTTGGTCGATCGCGTCGTGACCTCGGACGGCTTGCTCGAGGCGGCGGTTGCCCGCGCTCGATTTCTCGCCGAAAGGCCGGGCGAGGCGTACGGCTCGACCAAACGGCGTTGTCGGGCGGAGGCGCTCGCGCGGTTCGACCAGGCGCGTCCGGACGATCGCTTCGTGGATTTCTGGTTCTCGTCGGACGCCCAAGGCCGAATCCGGGCGCTCGTCGAGAAGCTGAAGAAGAAGTAGCAACCGGGTCGGGGCCGGTTCCGCCTGGCCCGCGCCGGCCGCGATGATCCCACTCCTGGACGTTCTCGAATCCCTCGACTTGTCCCGGGCCGAGCCGGGGATCGGCTCGCTGCGCGCCTTGTTCTGCCGTTTCAACGCGCGCGTCCCGTTCGAGACGGCCTCGAAGATCGTTCGCGACGAATCGGTCGCCGAGACTCGGGAGAAGCCGCGGGGCCCCGAGGTCTTCTGGCGCGAGCACCTGGAGTTGGGAGCGGGAGGCAGCTGCTTTGCGCGAGTGGCGGCTTTCGGGGCGCTCCTCGAGGCGCTCGGCTATTCGGCCCGCAAGATTCTCGGCCGCGTGGCGGAAGACTTCGACCACGCCGCTTTGATCGTGGATCTTCCCGAGCGAAGCTGGCTCTGCGACGTGGGGTTTCCGCTGCCGGCCCTGCTGCCGGTCGCGGCAGGGGAGACCGAAACGCCGCTCGGTCTCCTGCGGGTCTCGGATTCCCCGGGGAGCCTTCACGTGGATCTTGGCGGCGTGCCCGAGGGTCCGAGGTGGGTCGAGCTGTTCCTGGCGGAGGTTTCGGAGGCAGAGTTTCTCGGGCACTGGAGGCGAACGTTCCGCTCTGGCGCGCACTTCCTCGGGGCCGTCTACCTGCGGCGAGAACTCGAAGGCCGGGTTCTGTCGTTCTCCCGCGGGGAGGTTCGTGTGGACGACCTCCATTCGCGTCTCCAGCTTCCGCTCGCCGCTTCCCGGCCGGCGCGGCTGGCCGAGCTCTTCGGGATCGACGCCGAGCTCCTTGCCCGCGCTTTTGACAGGGCCGGCGACCCGGACCCGGAGATCCCGTATGCGAGGCTCACGGCGTATCTGGACGTCGACGCCGAGCCCGAGCGGGCGTTCTCCGCGATTGCCAACCCGGACGGATACCGGCGACTGCTCGAGGGTGTGGCCGAGGTGTCGGCGCCGGAAGTGATCTCGGACGGCTGGGTCCTGCGGCTTGCTCCGCCCGAGACCGGACCCGAGGGGGAGGAAGGCGGACTGCAGGAGAGGGTCGTGCCCGACGCCCCGTTGCGGTTGTTGAAGATCGAGCGGCGAAGCGGCTCGACCCGATCCGAGTCCTTCTTCCAGGCGGAGGAGCGCGGCGGAAGGTCCTATCTCAAGCGCGGCGTGCGGCTGCAGGGCTCACGCGAGGATCTCCTGCGCAACGACTCGCTGCGCGGCCGTCTGGCGGGCTCCCTCGCCGTGGACCTGCTGGCCTGGGCGCGGATCCTTTCGGGGCCGGGTCCTTAGAAGCGGAAGCTGCGCTCCTCCTCGAGAAGGTGCAGGCGGTCCTCGGCGAGCTTCGCAATCTCCCGCCGGATGCGAACGAGCGAGAAGGGCTTCAAGTGATACAGGTAGACGGGAACTCGCTGGGGCAGCTTCGGGAGCTCCTGTGAGACCAGGCGTGGCGTCAGATGAAGGGAGTCCGCCGCGATCCGCTCTTGCCGATCGGAGAAGGAGCATTCCAGAAAAATCGCCTGGACGCGCCGAGCCCGCCGCGCCGCCACCCAGAGTCGCTCGGTCGGGCCCGTGTCTCCGGAGAACACGACAGTACGGCCGCCGGCCGAGATGATGTAGCCGTAGGCCGGCACGACGTGGTTGACGGCGTAGGGCGTCACCGAAAGTTTGCCGGCCAGAGAGGGACGGCCTTCCGTCAGCGGCCGGTATCGGATCGTCGGCCGCGAAACGGAGGGGAAGCGCGTGAAATCGGGCCAGGTCGTGTCGTTGAAAACGTGTCGGCGGATCGCCTCGAGGACGGGCTCGGGCGCGAGGATCTCGAGCGGCGCCGGGAGACTCCCGTGCAGGTTGGCGGCGAGAAAAGGGAGCGAGGAAATGTGGTCGAAGTGAGCATGCGTCAGCAGGACGTGGCGGATGCGGCGCTGCGCCGGAAGCGGCAGCGTGTCGGTGAGGGCGCCGGCGTCGAGCGCGCACTGCCCGTCGAGCAGAAACGTGGTCAGACGGTAGCCGGGCGCGGACCCGCCGTACGGGCCGAGCACGCGAACCGTCAGGAATTCCTTGCGGGGCACGCGGCGAGATTTTAGCCCGCCCGCGCGCCCGCCTTCAGAAGATGAATCCGATGTACCAGAAGAACCGGTAACCTCTCGGGTCCGATACCTTCAGATTCCAGAGCCGCGCCACGTCGAAATGCACGGGAAGTCCCAGCAGGGTAACGTCGATCCCGGCGCCGTAGGAGGCGATCGTGCAGTTGGCGGTCGCGTTTTGTGGATTGTCGAAATTCAGGCAGGTCAAGCTGTTCGTGTCGGAGTTCCAGAAATCGAAGTGCCCCCCCTTGATCTTCGAGCCGGCGATGTCGAAGAAGACATGGCCGCGCAGATCTCGGAACGCGATCCAAGGAAGGGCGAGAACGTCGATCAGCGGGAAGCGAAACTGGAAGTTCGCGTAGGCGCAGGTATTGCCGAAAATCGCGGCATAGTCGACCCCCTGGAAGGTATCGAGGCCGCCGAAGGCGCAGACGGTGGGAAGATTGCCCTTCGAGCTCAGTCCCGCAAAGCGCAGGGCGAAGACCATCCGCTTGCTGATCGGGATGTATTCCCGGAAGTCCCACGTGACGTCCTGGGACAACGTCGAGCCGCAAGTGGGGCAGGAGCCCGGCGTGGCGTCTGGGGGAGGAGGGACGGTGGCATTCTTCTCAAAATCGTGCGCGTAGCTTCCTCCGAGGAGGAACCGATAGCCGGCTCGCGGGCCCCAGACTTGATAGTCCACGGTATCCGCCACGAGCGTGAGACCGACGATGGGGTAGTTGCTGTTGACATTGAGGAGGTAATTGCAGCAGAGGCCGTTCGTAGTCAGGTACGGGTAGTCCACCTGCCGGGAAATGAACCCGAGCTGTCCCTGCAGGCGGAAGAAGCGGCTGAGGGGATAGTTTCCGTTCACCGATCCCCCGGTGTAGCGGGCGGCCTGGCGGACCCGTGACACTTGCTCCGTCGTCAGGTCGATGCCGAGGTAATAGGTTCGGTAGTCGAAGGCCTCGATCCCCAGCTGGAGGCGTTTCCTCAGATTCCAGTACTGGAAGTCGAACTGCGTGTAGCTCGACTGTGAGGAGATGACGGCGATGAAGTGGCGGTCACCCAGGTTGTCCCCGAACGTCAGGATGGTGTCGGAGTAGAAGGTCTGGTCCGTGTTGACGCCAGCGACGACTTGCGCGTTCTCGAGATACAGCTTGCGGGAGGGCTTGGCCGTGATCTTCTCCGGGTCGATCGAGACCTCGATCGCGGGCTGGTAGGGCGCGGCCTGGACCGGTGTCGCCGGCGTGAAGGCGGGAGCCAGTTCCGGCAGCTTCTTGACCGCCTTCTTGACGTCCGCGATGTAGAGCTGGAAACGCCCCTTGTAGTAGGCCGTGAAGACGAGCTTCTCCGCGTTGTCCTTCCCGATGAAGGAGGTGGGCGAGAAGCATCCCCCGATGACGTCGGTGTGCAGGTACATCTCGCCCGTGTCGAGGACGAGCGAATAGATGTTGTAGATGCCGGCGGCTCGGTCGGAGGTGAAGAAGAGCCTCTTGCCGTCGGGGGAGAGCGAAGGGTCCTCGTCGTTGCCCTCGCCGTAAGTGACCTGCTCACGCGACTCCGGGGCGTCCGGGTGCAGGCGGTAGATCTTGGCCTGCGTTCCGTGGAAGGAGGAGTAGAAGAGCCACTGTCCGTCGGGGGAGAAGACCGGTGAGTAGTCGAAGGAGTCGTCGTCGGTCAGGTTCGTGATCGTGTGTGTCGAGACGTTGTAGGCGTAGATGTCCGCCCGGCCTCCTTTCATCGCGTGGAAGGCGATCAGGCTGCCGTCGGGCGAGAACGCGGGGTTCAGCTGCTGGTCGAGCTCCGGCATCTCGATGCGGTCGAGGATGTCTCCGTTTAAGGCGTTCAAGAGCAGCAGATCTCGCCCCCGTTCCCGGCGGGCGAAGACGGCGATCGTGTTTCCATCGGTGGACACCGCGACGTCGGCCCCCTGGTGCGGACCCGTCGTGATCCACTGCGCGACGAGGTACTCGTAGGCGGTCTTGCGCCCTTTGGTCAGGTTCTTGAAGAGCTTGCGGTCGCGGTTCGACATGACGACCACGTCGGCGTCTTCCTTGTAGGTGGAGATCGCCGCGACGAAGTCGCCCGAGGGATAGGCGCGGGGAGAGGTCTCGGCCGACGGGGTGTCCTCGATCTTGAATCTCTCGCCGTAGTCGGTCGGTTCGCCCTTCTCGACCAAGACCTTGAGGTAGGTCTGCCTCAGGTAGCGGCGGAACTTGATGTCGAAGTCCTCGACCGAGACGTTGAACGTTCGCTTGACCGCGCGTTCCATGCTCGCGCCGATTTGCGTGCGATACTCGAGCAGAAAGTCGCGGACGGCATCCGGGCCCCATTCGGCGCTGATGAAGTCGAAGACGGCGTGCCCGAACCGGTAGGCGAAGAAGCCGTAGATCTGGCGCTCGGCGATCTCGGGCACGCGGTCCGAGAGCACGGCGTCCCGCAGCACCATCTTGTCCTTGTTGTCCTCGTCCTTGCCGAAGTAGGAGGCCATGCCCTCCATGAACCACTGCGGCGCGTTGGTCGTCATGGCGCGCAGGTAGTTGCCGCCGAAGAGCATCTCGAACTGAAAGACGTGCGTGAGCTCGTGTGCGATCAGGTTCTGCAACTTCTGGTCGGGGATGTCGATCGGCAGCACCATCCGGTTGCGGGTGGGCAGCGCGAAGGCGCCGACCCCCTCGGGAATGAATCCAAGCTCCGTGTTGGTCTGTTCGAAGTCGGAGTGGGTGGCGTAATAGATCAGGTTGATGGGCTTGGGAATCTGGAAGTTGAGCGCCCGGGAGATGTCGTCGTAGGCGCTCTCGGCGTAGGAGGCGACCTTCTGAAGCGCGCTCTCTTCCTTCGGGTAGAAATAGATCACGAAGTGCGTCGACCGGTAGGTCTTCCAGTCGAACTGGTCATAGGCGATCTTGTTTTCGCCGAAGGCCCAGTCAGGGTTGGCCACGTAGATCTGCGCCGAGGCGGGTGCGGCCGCCGCGGCGAGAGCGAGCGCCAGGACGATTCGCTTCATACTTGCCCCGCCTCCTTGCAGGCCCTCAACTGGTGAAGAGGTAGCGGTCCGCTTCTCGCTCGCGCGCCACGAAGAGGTTCAGGATCTGATTCTCGAGCGAAAAGAGATTCTCGAAGAGTCCCTGCAGCTCGTCGGCGCGGCTGCCCGCGCCCGACTGGCGAAAGTCCTTGAACTCGTCCTGCAACAGCTTCTCGCCCGTGTGGCCATCCATGACGAGAAACACGATGTCGAACAGGAAGCCGCTCTGCTCGACGTAGACCTGCCGGTGGTACGTTTGACCGTTGATGGGGGAGACGTATTCCTCGGTCTTGTAGCCCGAGCGGTCCTCGACCTTGAATTCGAGACTGCCCGAGACGAGGACCTCTCCGCCGGTGCGGGAGCCGAGCGACTGCCAGAATTCCGTGGCTCGGGAAAGCTCGGAGAGACTCTGGGTAGGCAGCTTGAAGTCCGCCGGGGCCTCGACCACCTCGAGCTTCGTCTTCTTCTCGAGCTGGCGCTTGAGAAAGCGGTGGAACTCCGCCTGCAGGTCGATGTTCTGGAGGCGCTTGTCGCGGGTCTTGTCGCCTTCCGTGACAATCAGGAAGGGGGCGAGCACGACCTTTTCGTTGCCCCGGAGAGGCAGACGCGGCTTGAGCGGGAGCCTCAACCGGACCTGGTTGACCGAGGAGCAGTGGACCCCGCTCGCCAGCAGAAGCAGGGCGACCGTGCGCGTGGCGATCCGGTGCCACGCGGGTCTCGACAGACCGCTAGGGCCCACCGGCGGCTTTCCCCGTCGTGCGGGTGTAGGAGGTGTAGAACTCCGCAAACCGGGCGTAGTTGCGGCGGATGTAGTTGTTCGTGGGATCGAGCTCGAGGGCCTTCTTGTACTCCTCCAGGGCCCGCGCGAAGTCGCCGGACGCCTCGAGGGCGACGGCGAGATCGTTGTGGGCGCGGGCATTGCGGGGCTGATCCGCGATGGCCTTCTCGAATCGGAAGGCAGCCTCGCGCCAGAGACCCTGCCTCGCGACGTCGGCCCCGAAGGCGAGCTGGGTCGAGGCGCCGCCGGAGCCGGACGAACATCCGGCAGCCAGCGACCCGGCCAGAAGGGTGGCGGCGAGGGCTCGACTCTTCAACCCACCTCCAAGCTGCGCATTATAGGAAAGCCGGCGCCCGGCCCGATTCTTCCCGTCCGATTCGCCGGAGGCCGAGGCCCGGCGGTGACGCGGACGGCGGCTAAATGTAAGGTTAGATGAAGATGAAAGACACCCCGGGACGGCGGGCGTCGATCGCCTGGTCCCGCGAGCCGGAGCTGACACCCCAGCGAATCTGGCCCGCCTTGCGAGCGCGGGGCGGTGTCGAGGAGCTCCTCTCGACCGACGAAGGGGAGCTCGCGAACCTGCTCGGATCCTCGGCGCGAGCCCGAGCGCTGCGGCGCGCCCCGGCAGATCCGCGTGCCGAACGGTGGGCGCTGGAAATGGAGCGCGCCGGCATGCAACTGCTGACCGCGTTTGACGAGGAGTTCCCGCGCCTGTTGGGAGAGATCCCCGATCCGCCGCTGGTCCTCTTCGCCCGCGGGAACCTCGAGAGGCTTCGGTCGCCGGCCGTCGCGGTGGTGGGTTCCCGCGACGCCACCCGTTACGGGCGGGACGTGGCGGCGAGGCTCGCCGCCGGCCTGTCGGCGGTCGGCGTCTGCGTCGTTTCGGGCCTCGCGCGGGGCGTCGACACGGCGGCGCACGAAGCGGCGGTCGAGGGGCCCGGCGGCACCGTTGCCGTTCTCGGCTGCGGTGTCGATGTGGACTATCCCCGCGAGAACCGTCGTCTGAGAGAAGAGATCGCCGGCCGCGGGGTCGTGATCTCCGAGTATTCCCCGGGGACCGAGCCGCGGCCTCAGAACTTTCCGATCCGAAACCGGATCATCGCAGGCCTCGTTTCGGGCGTCGTCGTGGTCGAGGCCTCGCGGCGCTCGGGATCGCTGATCACGGCGCGTCTGGCCGCCGACTTCGGACGGGACGTGTTCGCCGTGCCGGGCAGCGTCTTCTCGGAGACTTCCGCGGGCGCGCATGAGCTCCTGCGCGACGGCGCGATCCTTTGCCGCGGGGTCGAGGACATCTTTACGGAACTCTTTCCGACCCTCGGCGTGCCGTCCGCTCCCCTGGCCGCGCCGCGGATGCCGCCCGCGGATTTGTCGGCGGAGGCGAGTGCGCTCTTCGAGGTCCTGCGGGTCGAGTCCGGAGCGTCGGCCGAGGAGCTCGTCCGGCGAACCGAAATGCCGGCCGCCGTCGTATTGGCCGCATTGATGGAGTTGGAGGGAGCCGGGGTGGTGGTGGAGTCGGACGGCCGCTATGGCTTCGCGCCCCGATGAAAAACATGCGGGTCGGTCGACAAGCCTCTCGGGCCCAACGAGATGAGCCACGGGAATTCGGTTTTGTTAAGAGGTCGTGGGGCGACACGGGTTTGCGCTTTGCTCGGGGTTGTGGGAGGTTCCACCGCCCTGCAGCATCGGGCCGAACGCGTTCCGCAAAGGTCGAGACACCGTCGGTTTCGAGGAGAGACATTGATCGATAGGCCCCGCGGGTTTTTCGGATGAAGGCCGGCTCCGGCAAGTCGCTGGTGATCGTTGAGTCGCCCGCGAAGGCGAAGACGCTCGAAAAGTTTCTGGGGCGAGACTACCGGGTCCTCGCCTCGTATGGACACGTGCGCGATCTGCCGAAGAAGGGTCTGGGGGTCGATCGCGACCGTGCCTACGAGCCGACCTACGAGGTCCTGAAGGGCAAGGAGAAAACCGTCGCCGAGCTGAAGCGAGCCGTTCAATCGGCCTCCGCCGTCTATCTCGCGGCGGACCCGGATCGGGAGGGAGAGGCGATCTCCTGGCACCTGCAGCAGACCCTGAAGCCGGGGGCCAAAGGGATCGTCTTCAAGCGAGTGCGCTTCAACGAGATCACGAAGAACGCCGTGCTCGCCGCGATGAAGCAAGCAGGAGAGATCGACGACCGGCTGGTGGACGCGCAACAGGCGCGGCGCATCATCGATCGACTGGTGGGATACGAGGTCTCGGACCTCCTCTGGAAGAAGGTCTGGCGAGGCCTCTCGGCGGGGCGCGTCCAGACGGTGGCGCTGCGGATCATCTGCGAGCGCGAGAGGGAGATCGAGGCGTTCCGCCCCGTCGAGTACTGGACGCTCGATGCGGATCTGGAGGCGGGAAGCCCGCCGCCCTTCACGGCGCGCCTCTCCTCCTTCGAGGGCGAGAAGCTCAAGTTCGACGGCACGGATCCGCGCCTCGATTCGGAGGAGAAGACCGAGAAGGTGCGCGCGGCGGTGGAGAAGGCCGCTTGGCGCGTCGCGAGAGTGGAGACCTCCGAGCGGCGCAAGACGCCGCCGCCCCCCTTCATCACGTCGCAGCTCCAGCAGGCCGCCGCGCGGCGCTACTCCTTCGCCGTGCGCCGCACGATGCAGATCGCGCAGCGGCTCTACGAAGGGCGCGAGATCCCCGGGCGCGGGACCGTCGGCCTGATCACCTACATGCGCACCGACTCGACGCGGGTGTCGGCCGACGCCCTGACGGCGGTACGGGAGCTCATCGGCAGGCGATACGGCAGCGAGTCCTTGCCGGAGTCTCCGCGCTACTTCAAGAGCAAGCGCGACACCCAGGACGCCCACGAGGCGATTCGCCCGACGTATCTCGATCTTCCGCCCGAGGAGATCGAGCCGCATCTGGCGCCCGAGGAGGCAAAGCTCTACCGGCTCATCTGGCAGCGCTTCGTGGCGTCGCAGATGAACCCGGCGGTCTACGACACGGTCTCGGCCGAGATCGAGGTGGGGCCGGCCGTCTACCGCGCTTCGGGTTCGACCCTCAAGTTTGCCGGGTATCTGGCGGCCTACGGAGTCGAAGTGGGGGAGGAGGAAGAAGGGGAGGCGGAGGGCTCCGCGAAGCTGCCGCCGCTTCGCGAGGGGGAGACGCTGAAGCTGCTCGCCGTCAAGCCCGAGCGCAAGCAGACGCAGCCGCCCCCGCGCTACAACGAGGCCTCGCTCGTCAAGTTCCTCGAGGAGAACGGCATCGGCCGCCCCTCGACCTACGCCGAGATCCTGCGCAAACTCGAGCAGCGCGAGTACGTCCACAAGAAGGAGCGCCGCTTCATCCCGACCGCGCTCGGACGCACGGTGCTGGAACTGTTGATTCCGTATTTCGACGACTTCTTCGAGACCGGCTACACGGCCCGAATGGAGGACGCGCTCGACGAGGTCGAGGAGGGCAAGCTCTCCTGGACCAAGGCCCTGTCTCAGTTCGACAAGACGTTCACCAGCGACCGCAACCGGGCGTTGCGCGACATGGTCTCGGGAAAGGCCGGAATCCCTCTCGGCCAGGCGCGCAACCTGCTTTCCTTCCCGGTCGTTCCCGAGATCTCGGAGAAGTGCCCGCGTTGCGGCAAGAAGCTGAAGCTCCGGATGGGCAAGAACGGCCTCTTCGTCGCCTGCAGCGGGTATCCGAGCTGCACCTTCACCGAGAACATCCCGGATCCGGAAGAGGACGCCGTGGATCTTTCGGACCTCGAGAAGACGACCTGCGACGAATGCGGCTCGCCGATGAAGGTCCGCCAGAGCCGATTGGGCGGGACGTTCTTGGGCTGCAGCGCGTATCCCAAGTGCCGCAACGTCATCAACGTCCACATCACCGGCGGCAAGGCCGAGGCGAAGCCGGACGAACCCACCGGGCAGGCCTGTCCGGAGTCCGGGCATCCGCTGGTGCGTCGCCACGGACGATATGGCGCCTATGTCGCGTGCAGCGGGTATCCCGAGTGCAAGTACAAGCCGCCCAAGCCCATCAAGGACACCGGCGTGCTTTGCCCCAAAGATGGCGGCATCATCGCCGAGCGGCGCGGGCGGTTTCGGCCCTTCTACGGCTGCATCAACTATCCCAAGTGCGACTTCACTCTCTCGGCGCGCCCGATTCCGGAAGCGTGTCCGCAGTGCGGCAACCCCTATTTGTTGCTGCGCGAGAGAAAGTCGGGAAATGTCCTGGCCTGCGACCGGGCCGGTTGCGGCTTCGAGAAACCCGCCGGCCGGATCCCGGAGGTGCGAGAGGTTCTCCTGTCGACTCCGGCGCCGACCGCCGTGGCCGCCAAGCCCGGCTCTTCCGGGACGCCCGCCGGGACGGCGACTCGTCCGAAGGGCGCCCGCCGGCGCGCCGCGCGGTGAGGCGGCAGCGGTCCGGCTATATCAAGTCTGATATAGGTGCCGGGAGCGCGGGGATCGCGCCGCACGGCTTCCCGTGACGACACCCTGGGCCAAGTTCTCGCTGCCCGGGGAGCGCCCGGCGTACGCGAAGGGCGACTCGCCGGAGTTCCGGCGCGCGATCCGGCAGATCTTCGGGCCGCTGGTCGAATGGGTCGGCGCCTGGCCCGCGGGGGCGCAGGCCTGGCTGATGGCCGAGGTGCCTTCCGAGGGCTCGCTTTCCCGTTTCTTCCGAGATCTCGAGAGCCGGCTCGAGCCCGCGGGGTCGCTCTGGGTGGTCTTCCCGAAGAAGCCGTTCGGCGAGGAGCTCGGTTTCCCGTTTACGTGGTCCGACGTGCAGAAGGCGGGGCTTTCCGCCGGCCTCGTCGACAACAAGATCGCGGCCTTTTCGTCCCGGCTGACCTCCATCCGGTTCGTGGTCCCGCTCGCGCGGCGCCGGCGCAAGGAGTCGGCCGGGTCCTCGCGTTGAATAGAATTCCGTCGTTGAGATCCGAGGCCGTCACCGTCGTGGGCGCGGGGCTTGCGGGCTCGGAGTGCGCCTGGCAGCTCGCCCGGCGCGGCCACGGGGTGCGCCTTCTCGAGATGCGCCCGGGAGTCCCGACGGCGGCGCATCAGACCGACCGGTGCGCCGAGCTCGTCTGCTCCAACTCCTTCCGCTCCGACAATCCGCTCAATGCCGTGGGCCTCTTGAAGCGCGAGATGGAGGCCTTGGACTCGCTCGTCATGGCCTGTGCGCGGCGGGCCGCCGTGCCCGCGGGCGATGCCCTGGCGATGGACCGAGACGTCTTCTCACGGCTCGTGTCGGAGGCGATCGCCGGGAGGCCGGAGATCGAGCTCGTTCGCGAGGAGGTTCGCGAAATCCCGCGGGCGGGCCGGGTCGTGATCGCCACGGGCCCGCTGACCTCGCCGGCGCTCGACCGGGCAATCGGGGACCTCCTCGGCACTTCGGACCTCTACTTCTACGACTCGATCGCGCCGATCGTCGCGGCTTCCTCGCTCGACTTTTCCAAGATGTACGCGCTGTCGCGTTACGGCAAGGGAGCCGGCGAGGATTACTGGAACGCCCCCCTCTCCCGAGAGCAGTACGACGCCTTCGTCCAAGAGCTGCTGTCGGCCGAGACCGTGCCCGTCAAGGACTTCGAGAAGGGCATCTACTTCGAGGGGTGCCTGCCGATCGAAGTGATGGCCGAGCGCGGGCGGGAGACCCTGCGCCACGGTCCGATGAAGCCGATGGGATTGCCCGATCCGCGCACGGGGAGGATTCCTCACGCCGTCATCCAGTTGCGGCAGGACGACCTGGCGCGGGAGCACTACAACCTCGTGGGGTTTCAGACCAAGCTCAAGGTCCCCGAGCAGCAGCGTGTGTTCCGGAAGATCCCGGGGCTCGAGAACGCCGTCTTCGTCCGCTACGGAATGCTCCACCGCAACACTTACATCCACGCGCCGGCGCACCTGGACCGTTTCTGGAGAATGCGCCGGCATCCCCGAATCTTCTTCGCCGGCCAGATCACGGGAGTGGAGGGATACGTCGAAAGCGCCGCGACGGGCCTCTCGGTTGGCCGGACGATTGCGCAGCTGCTGGAGGGACGTGATCCGTCGCCGATCCCGTATTCGACGGCGATCGGGTCCCTCGCCCGCCACTGCTCGGAGCGCCCGGCTTCGGAGAAGTTCGAGCCGATGAACGTGACGTTCGGCCTGATCGAGGACACGTCGCATTCGCCCATCCGGGACCGCAACGATCGCCGCCGGGGCATCGCCGACCGGGCGATGGCCGCGATCCGGGATTGGCGAGACTCCGTCGACGCGGCCTCGCCGGTGGCCGGGTGAGGAGGCCCCCCCGCGGCGGGGCAGGAGCGCAACGTTGATCCCCTTCGAGGAGATCGTAAAGGCGCGGCGGCGGATTACGGGCGTCGCTCACCGCACGCCGGTGCTGACCTCGCGACAGTTCGACCAAGCCTCGGGAGCCTCCGTCTTCTTCAAGGCGGAGAACCTCCAGCGCGCGGGCGCCTTCAAGTTTCGCGGCGCCTACAACAAGGTCCGGGCCGAGCTCGAACGGCGCGACTTCCGCGAGGTCGTCGCTTACTCCTCCGGCAACCACGCGCAGGCCGTGGCGCTGGTCTCGAAGCTCCTCGGCCTCAAGGCGACGCTGGTCATGCCGCGCGACGCCCCGGCCTCCAAGCTCGCCGCCACCCGCGGCTACGGCGCCGAGATCATCCTCTACGACCGTTACACCGAAAAGCGCGACGAGATCGGCGAGAGTCTCCAGCGCGAGCGGGGAGCCGTGCTGGTGCCTCCCTTCGACGATCCGCTCGTGATGGCCGGCCAGGGCACGGCGGCGGCGGAGCTTCTCGAGGACGTTCCGGATCTGGATGTTCTGCTCGTCCCGGTCTCGGGCGGAGGACTGATCGCCGGCTGCGCCTCGGCGGCTCGGCAGCTGCGCCCCGACATCGCGATCTACGGGGTCGAGCCGGTGACAGCCGACGACACCGCGCAGTCCTTTCGGAAGGGGGAGCGGGTCGCGATCCCCGTTCCCAAGACCATCGCCGACGGCCTGCAGGTGCCCTGTCCCGGAGAGCTCACTTTTCCCATCATCCGCGAAACCGTGCGGGACATCCTGCTCGTATCCGACGAGGAGATGATCGAGAGTCTGGTTTGGATGCTCGAGCGCCTGAAGGTGTTGGTGGAGCCCTCCGGGGTGGTTGGAGCCGCCGCCATCCGATACCGCAAGGCGGACTTTGCGGGCCAGCGGGTAGGGGTGATTCTCTCGGGGGGCAACATCGACCGCGACCGGCTCTCGAAGTTCCTGGAACAAAACCCTTGAGCGGCCAGCGCGGCCTTCTCTTGGCCCCTGGGGTGTCTGTGCTCAAGGCGGTCCAGATGACGCCGGTGCCCCAGGGTTTGGACGCGGACTGGGAGAGCGTCTGGACTTCGCTCACGTTTGAAGTCCCTTAATTCGGAAATACGGCGCTCCGATTTCGGCATTAAGGACGTCTCGATGAACCTCCGCGCGCGTGCCGCCGTCCTCGCGATTCTGCTCGGCCTCTTCGGCGCCGCCTGCCGGAAGGCCGAAGCGCCGGGCGCAGGCGCCGGTTCGACCGCCCGCCGCTATCCGATCTCGGGCGTCCTTCGCGCCCTCGATGCCGGCAAGTCGGAAGTGACGCTCGAGCATGGCCCGGTCGAGGGCCTCATGGGGGGCATGACGATGCCTTTCCCGGTCCGCGCGGACCCGGCCGTGCTTTCACGTCTCCGCGTGGGCGACCGCATCGCGGCGACCCTCGTCGTCGATGGCGACCGGTTCTGGCTGGAAGGGATTGCGGGCGAGCCTTCTCCGCTTTCTTCCTCGCCCCCGGCGTCGGCGACGTCGCCGCCTCCGGCCGGGGTCGCCACACCGCGCCCCAATCGCGGGGTGGCCCTGGGCGACTCCATACCCGATTTCTCCCTCACCGATCCTTCGGGCCACGCCGTGCGCCTCTCGCAGCTGCGCGGCCAGCCGGTCGCCGTCACCTTCCTCTACACGCGCTGCCCCGTCGCGACGGCTTGCCCGCTGACGACCGCCCGGTTCTCCCGGCTTCAGGCGCTCTTGATCGAGAAGGGATTCGGCGTGCTCTTGACGATCACCGTCGATCCGGAGCACGACACGCCGCCGATTCTCGCCGAGTACGCGCGGAAGGCGGGCGCCGATCCGCGCCGTTGGAAATTCTTGACGGGCGAGCCGCACGCGGTGGCTGACGTGGCCGAGCGGTTCGGCGTTCTCTACTACCCCGACCACGGCCAGGTCGTGCACACGCAGGCGGTCGCCGTCGTCGACCCGCAGGGAAAGCTGGCCAACATCTATTACGGTCAGGACTGGGAGCCGGAGCACATCTTGCGAGACATGGAGAAAGCGAGGAAAGGATGAAGAAGGCCCGGATTCTCGGCGCAATCGTCTTCGGCTCGATCGCGGGGCTCGGGATCGGGCTGTACGCAGCCGAGTCACACCCCTCGGAGACCTTCCTGCAGTATTGCGCGAAATGCCACGGTGAGGATGGCAAGGCGCAGACGCCCAAGGGAAAGCAGCTGAAGGCTCAGAATTTCACCGACGAGGAATTCCAGAGGGAGAAGTCCGACGAGGAATTGATCAAGACCGTCACGAAGGGAGGCATGGACATGCCGTCCTTCGGCAAGAAGCTGACACCCGAGCAAATCCAGAGTCTGGTCAAGAACGACGTGCGGGGGTTCGCCAAGAAGTGACGTCCGCCCTCGCCAGCGGGCGGAAGCGCGGTTTACACTCTTCCCGGTGATCACGCTCGCTCGGGCGATCGAGTCCTTCCGGTCGTACCTCGCCGACGAGCGCCGCTTTTCGCCGCGCACCGTGCTCGCCTACCGGACCGACCTCGCGCGCTTCACGGACTTCTGGCAGCGCGAGTTCGGCGAAGCGCCGGCCTCGAGGACGAGCCTGGCGAAGGTGGACGCGCTCGCGGTGCGCTCCTACCTGGCGGCTCTGCACCGGGCGGGCCTGAAGAATCGCTCGATCGCCCGACATCTCTCGACCCTGCGCTCGTTCTTCCGGTGGGCGTGCCGCGACGGGCACCTGGAGAAGAATCCGGCGAAGGGCCTCCCCGCTCCGCGCGCGCCGAGGACGCTGCCGCGCGCCATGACGTTGTCGGACACGGAGACGTTGCTGGCGGCCTCGCCGGAGGACGCGGTTCCCGAGCGGGAGAGGGCGCTCTTCGAGCTTCTCTACGCGACCGGGCTGCGGGTCTCCGAGGCGGCGGGGCTCGATCTCGAAGATGTCGACTTCTCCTCGCGGCTCCTGCGCGTGGTCGGAAAGGGGTCCAAGGAGCGGATCGTTCCTTTCGGCGAGGAGGCGCAGGACGCTTTGCGCGCCTACCTTCCCGTGCGCGCGGCGCTGCGGCGCGGAGCTGGCGAGGGGAACGGCGTGGGCGAGCCGCTCTTCGTGAACCGGCGCGGCGGCCGCCTCACGACGCGCTCGATGGCGCGCCTGCTCAAGCGGCGACTCGCGGCGGCGGGTTTGCCGCGGGACCTCTCTCCACACGCCTTACGCCACACGTTCGCCACCCACCTGCTCCAGGCGGGCGCCGACCTGCGCTCGATCCAGGAGCTGCTCGGACACGCCTCGCTCTCCACGACCCAGAAATACACGCACCTGGATGCGGCGCGGCTGGCCGAGGTGTATCGCAACGCGCATCCGAAGGCGTGAGCGCCGCGTGAGACCGGCCGCGCTCTTGTTGATGCTCTGCCTGGTACCGGAGGCAGTCGCCGCGATCGAGGCCCCCGGGCCGCCCGCCGCGCTTTCGGAGATCGACCGGATCGTCCGCGAGCAATTCTGGGATCCGAAATTGAGCGGTGTGGACTGGCACGCGGCGGTCGAGCGCGCCGCGCAGGAGCTGTCGCAGTCCAGGTCCGAGGCCGAGCGCGACGCGGCGTACGACCGGCTGCTCGCGACACTCTCGGACTCGCACACGTTCCGGATGCGGCGGGGGTTTCCTGAGCGGCGCTGGGCCACGGCGGGGATGCGGATCGGGAAGGATGGGGGAGGGTACGCCGTCAAGGGGGTGCTGCCGGGGCATGCGGCCGAGCGCGCGGGGATCCGCAGCGGAGACCGTGTGATTTCCGTCGGCGGCCGGCGCTACGGCCCGGATCGCGTCAACTTTCGGGACCTCTTCTTCGTGTTCGAGGGGCCGCTCGGCTCCTCCGTCGAGGTGACTTGGAAGCCGGGCGGGGATGCGGCGGAGAAGACGTCCCTTCTCCAGCGCGAGGCCGAGGAGCCGGGCGACACATTGGTGTGGAAGAGCGCGCGCGTCATCGAGCGGGGCGGGAAGAAGTACGGCTACATCCGTCTTTGGGGCATGAGCGCCGAGACCGCGCTCGCGGTCGTGGACCTGCTGCTCGACCGCGAGGAGTCCGCACGCGCCAAGCCGGAGTTGAAGGACTGGGGCTCGATCGAGGGCGTGCTCTTGGACGTGCGCGGCAATAGCGGCGGCTACGACCCGAACATCCTGACGACCTTCCTGCAGGGGCGGTGGAGCGCGCGAGACTACGAGGTGCTCTCCCGCGGGACAACGCGCGTCGTTCCGCCCGAGTACCGCAGGCTTCCGGTCGTCTTGCTGGTCAACTCGGGAACGGCCAGCGCCGGCGAAGCGCTCGCGCTGAGCTTTCGGACACACGGGATCGGCCCGATCATCGGCGAGGAGACCGCCGGGATGCTCTCCGGCGGCGCGGCCACCGAGAAGCTCTCCGACGGCTCGACCCTATGGATCTCCCGCCGGGCGATCCGCGACCTCGAGGGCAGGTCGTACGAAGGACGCGGCGTGCCGCCCGACGTTCTCGTGCCCGATCGGCCGCCCGCCGGGTCGGGGCAGGAAGACGCGATCGTGGAAGCGGGCGCGCGCGCCCTGGCGGGTCTTCCAGCGCCGGCCGCACGTTGATCGGCCTCGTCGGCCAAAGGCCGCGCGATTTTCGACGGTGGTTTCTCGATTCCGGTTGTATCCTCGATCTCGATGGACTGGCATCACACGACGGTCATTTGCGTGCGCCACAACGGCCGCGTGGCCATGGCCTCCGACGGCCAGGTCACGCTCGGTACAACGATCATGAAGCAGACCGCCGCCAAGATCCGCCGGCTCAAGGGAGGCGAGGTCATCGCGGGCTTCGCCGGCTCCTCGGCCGACGCCTTCGCCCTCTTCTCGCGGTTCGAGGCGAAGCTCGAAGAGTACCGGGGCAACCTCGAGCGATCGGCGATCGAGCTCGCCAAGGACTGGAGGACCGACAAGATGCTGCGGCAGCTCGAGGCGCTCTTGATCGTCGCGGACAAGAGCACGTCGCTCCTGATCTCGGGCACGGGGGACCTGATCTCGCCGGAGGAGGGCACGCTCGCGGTCGGTTCGGGCGGGCCCTACGCGCTCGCGGCGGCGCGCGCTCTGCTGAAGCACCGGCCCGAGCTCGGCGCGGCCGAGATCGCGCGCGAGGCGCTCCTGGTTGCCTCGGGAATCGATATCTACACGAACGATCGGGTGACGATGGAAGAGATCTGAAGGAGGGCGTTCGTCTTCCGTCCCGGGTTCTTCGTCCGAAAAACCGAGAATTGAGACCGCAAAACTGATTACACTTTCCGAATGGTCTTCCTGATGCCCGGAGAGAAAGCCGCGGAGGAAGCCCGCAAGGCTCCCGCCTCTCTGACCCCGCGCGAAATCGTGGCGGAGCTCGACAAGTTCATCGTTGGCCAGAACAAGGCCAAGAAGGCCGTGGCCGTGGCGCTGCGCAACCGCTGGCGGCGTCAGCGGCTCGACCCCGAGATGGCGCGCGAGATCCTGCCCAAGAACATTCTCATGATCGGGCCGACGGGTGTCGGCAAGACGGAGATCGCGCGGCGGCTGGCGCGCCTGGCGGGAGCGCCGTTTCTGAAGGTGGAGGCCTCGAAGTTCACCGAGGTGGGCTACGTGGGCCGGGACGTCGAGTCGATCGTGCGCGACCTGACGGAGGTCGCCGTCCAGATGGTGCGCGACGAGAAGACCCTCGAGATCCGCGACCGCGCGCGGGTGCGCACGGAGCAGCGCCTGCTCGAGCTGCTGCTGCCGGCGTTGCCCGACCGCGATGCGGAAGAAACGCGGGCGCGGCTGCGGGCGATGCTGCGGGAGGGGAAGCTCGAAGACCGGATGGTCGAGGTCGAGGTCGCCGACAAGACCTTCCCGTCCTTCGAGATCGTGACCAACCAGGGCGTGGAGGAGATGGACATCAACGTCAAGGAGATGCTCCCGGGACTCTTCGGCGGCAAGAAGAAGCGGCGCAAGACCTCGGTCTCCGAGGCGCGCGAGATCCTCCAGGCGGAGGAGGAGGGACGGCTCGTGGATCCCGGCCAGGTCGCGCGGGAGGCGGTCGAGCGCGCGCAGTCCTCCGGGATCGTGTTCTTGGACGAGATCGACAAGGTGGCCGGGCGCGAGTCGGGGCGGGGGCCCGACGTGTCGCGTGAGGGCGTGCAGCGCGACCTGCTGCCAATCGTCGAGGGCACCTCGGTCAACACCAAGTACGGGTTCGTCAAGACCGACCATGTTCTCTTCATCGCGGCCGGCGCCTTTCACGTCTCCAAGCCGGCGGACCTGATTCCGGAGCTCCAGGGCCGCTTCCCGATCCGCGTGGAGCTCGATTCCTTGACCGAGGAGGACTTCGTCCGAATCCTGACCGAGCCGGAAAACGCGTTGCTCAAGCAGTATCGGGCGTTGCTCGGCGCGGAGGACGTGGAGCTGTCGTTTTCCGAGGACGCGATCCGGGAGATCGCGCGCGACGCGGAGCGGGTCAACCGGGCCCTCGAGAACATCGGGGCGCGGCGCCTCCACACGATCATGGAGCGATTGCTCGAGGACATCTCCTTCGCCGGGCCCGAGAACGCGGGCCGGCGAATTGCGATCCACGTCGAGGACGTCCGCACGGCGCTCTCCGAACTCGTGCAAGACGAGGATCTGTCCCGGTATGTGCTGTGAACGGGGCGTCCGTCGGCCCGTGACCGGCAGCCGCCGGTTGTCGGCAGTCGGGTAGTCACGACCGCCGAGAGTTGAGACCGAAATGGTCCGCCGCCCGGTCAGGCCAGCCGGCCTCGTCCTCGCGCTCGCCTTCTGGATTGGCGCCGGTGTCGCATGCGGAAAAAAGGGCGATCCGGCGCCGCCGTTGCCCCGCGGGCCGCGCGCCGTCTCCGACCTCGCCATCGATCAGGAGGGCGGCGAGGCCGTCCTGACGTTCTCCTACCCCGACCGGCTGCTGACCGGGGCGCCTCTGACCGATCTCCAAGCGATCGAGGTCTATCGGGTGCTGGGGGCATCGCCCAGCATCGGGACTTCACGGCCGAAGGCCCCGTCCGGCCCTCGCACCGACGAGGCTCCCGCGGCCGGGGCGCGTCGGGCGGCGCAGCAGGCGCGGCTCTCCGAGGACGCTTTTTACGCGGAAGCCCGGCTCGTGGCGAGCCTGCCGGCCACCTCGCTCGGTGAGCACGCGCGCGGAGCGACAGTGGTCTATCGGGACTACCTGATGTCCCTGCTCGCGAAGGGCAACGTTCCTTTGCTCGCCTACGCCGTCGTCTCCGTGCGCCGGGAAGGCGAGAAGAGCCCGCTATCCAACATCGCGACGCTCACGCCGGATGTGCCGCCAGACGCGTCCGTGATCGGGCAGGTCATCCCGGAGGAAGGACGGATCTGCCTCGAATGGACGGCGCCCGAGAAGGACCTGCTCGGCCGGCCGGTGGACGTCGGGGGATACTTCGTTTACCGGCGGGCGCTGCCTCAGGAGGAGTACGAGAGGCCGTTGAACCCCGTTCCGATGCCAGGCACCTCCTACATCGACACGGCGGTCGGCTACGGCATGTCCTACTTCTACACCGTGCGCGCGACCCTGCCGGCCAAGCCGCGCATCGAGGGGCCGGCCGCGGAGGAGGTCGGGATCCGATACGTGGACGTCTATCCGCCCTCCGCCCCGGGACGGCTGGACGCGCTTTCCGAGGCGAACCTCGTGCGCCTCGTCTGGGATCCGGTCCCGGCGCCCGATGTCGCCGGATATCTCGTCTTCCGCGCCGAGGCTGATGCCGAGCCCGTGCGGGTCACGGAGAAGCCGGTATCGGACACCTTCTTCACCGACACGAAGGTTCCCTCCGGCAAGCGCTACCGCTACACGGTGCGCGCCGTGGATACGGCGGGCAACGTCGGCCCGCCGTCCCCGGTCGCTTTCGCCGAGCCCTTCTGAAGGCTACGGGTTCGAGATGGGGATGTTCGCCGGACCGCACGCGGTTCCTTCCGCCCTGCTGACGCACCCCGCATAGGTTCCGGTGACGACGTTCGACGGCACGGTGACTTCGACGCCGTTGCTGCCGATCGCGGTCGGGTTGGTCAGAGTGGCTTTGACGACTCCTCCTTGCCGCAGATCGAAAATCGAACTCGTGTTGAAGTTCATTCCGTAGAAGTCGATCTTGTTACCGGGGTGGAGAGGTGTTTGCTGCAAATCGATTTCAGTAATGACCGGAGCTCCTGCGCCAGCCGTCGGCGTGAGATTCGGCGTCGGGGTTGCGGCGGTGGTCACCGGCGTGGGCGTCCGAGTACGCGTTGGTGTCGGTGAAGTCGCCGACGAGCTGGGCGTCCTCGTTGCAGTCGCGCCCGAAGTCGTCACATGGGTGGGGGTCGGCGTCGTGCCGCTCGCGAAGCCGGAGGTATCGGCGCCCAGGCACCCGTGGTTGGCGGTGACCGGGTTGTGGTACACCTTGACGGTCCCGCGCACGGTGTCTCGAACCGTCAAGTCAAAGCTCAGGTCCGACAGTTCTCCATTGAAGAACCAGAAGTCCTGTCCGGGAATCGCGCGGGCGTCGAGCATCTTCACGAACACTTCAGGCACCAGGGGGGATCCGGGGTTGGTCGGGACCAGCGTCGGTATCGTGAAGTATCCGAAGAGGTCGTTTTGCGGGATCGCCTGGCCGGCGCCGGTCTTGCCCGTGCGCGGGTCAGTCGCCTGGAGCGTGATCTCGAAGGGGTGCCCCGTCGTCTGAGCCATCAATGTCAGGGTGCTGACCTCGGCCACCTCCGCTGCCTTGGTGGTGGGCGCGGTCGCTGCGGCGAAGCCGGAGGTATCGGCGCCCAGGCACCCGTGGTTGGCGGTGACCGGGTTGTGGTACACCTTGACGGTCCCGCGCACGGTGTCTCGAACCGTCAAGTCAAAGCT
>DATKAE010000045.1:0-33552 GCA_035498405.1 Thermoanaerobaculia bacterium
AAGGACGCCAGAACCAGGCTCTCCGTCAACAGCTGACGCACCAGCCTCTCCCGCCCGGCGCCCATGGCGCTGCGAACCGACAGCTCCCTTCGCCTCGCGAGCGCCCTTGCCAGCAGCAGGTTCGCCAGGTTGGCGCAGGCGGGCCGCGAAGATCCGGCACATCTCCTCGCCGTACTCCGCCCGGAAGGAAAGCGGGTAGAGATGCAGGAGCGCGCGGTAGAAGATCATCAGGCTCGCCTCGGCACGAACCCGCTCGCGCGGGCGAGCCTGACCAGGTTCTGGAGGCGCCGCGTCTCGGCGCGCGCCACCGCGGCGCCAAACGGCGTGATCCGGTAGTACCGGCGCCGCTCGTCGTCGAGCTCGGGAGCGGGCCGCTGCTGCACCTCGACGATCAGACCCTCTTCGAGCATCCGCTGAACCGATCGGTAGAGCGTTCCGGCGCCGAGCTTGACCGCCCCGCCCGTTCGGGCGTCCACGTCCTGTAGGATCGCGTAGCCGTGCCGGTCTTCCTCTGCCAGCGACATGAGGATGTGAAGGGTCGCCGGCGGCAGGGGAAGAAGCGCCTCGGCCTCGGTGCGTTCGTCGCTCATGCGCGCGATTATATCCACAGTGGATATAACTGCAACGGGTATATATCGCGGCGGCCGTCCGGGCCGCCGCGACAGACGCTCGACGAACCCGACGAAATCCACGGCCATCCGGCTGCGTTACAGAGTCGGGCCATGGTCTGCCTCAAACGTTTACGGCGCGGCGCCGGTGTCCTCCGATGGCTGGTGCTCGCGGGATTGATCGTTCCCGGCGAGGCGGCGGGCCAAACCGGCGTCTGGACCTCGGGCGGGCCCGTCGGCGGCAGCGTCTACTGCGTCGTCGCGGACCCGAGCCGGCCGTCCACCCTCTACGCGGGAACCGACGCCGGCGTCTTCAAGAGCGTGGATGGAGGCTCGAGCTGGGGCGCCGCGAGCGGCGGACTCCCGGTCGAGCGGTTTCAAACGATTGCCATCGATCCTTCCAACTCCTCGACGCTCTACGCCGGCACACTGACCCCGAACGGGGTCCCGAGCGTCGGGATCTTCAAGAGCACCGACGGCGCGGCGAGCTGGAGGCCGATCAACAATGGCCTGCTCGACCCGATCACGCTGATCACTCCTCTGGACGTCGAGGCCCTGGCCGTCAATCCGCGCAACCCCGCCATCCTTCTGGCCGGCTCGAGATTCAGCGAGATCTTCAAGAGCGTCGATGGAGGCGCGAGCTGGGTTCCCAAGACCGTCGGCGGCAGCACAATTGCCTTGGAGGTCTCGGGCTTTCAGTTCGATCCCACGGACCCTTCGATCGTCTACGCCGCGAGCTCGCGGGGTTTGCTGCTGAGCACCGACGGGGGGGAAAACTGGATTCCGTACGGGGACGTTGCGGTGCCGTTCTACTCGATCGCCGCCGACAACGCCTCCGTTCCAACACTCTATGTGGGCAACATCACGGGTTACGGCGTCCTGAAGAGCACCGATCGCGGCGCGCACTGGACCCAGATCAACGGCAATCTGCCCGTCAACGGATCGTTCTGGCCCCTGATCTTCGGGGTCGCGGTGGATCCGTTTCAACCCACGACGCTCTACATTGCAACGTACGGCAACGGTTTATTCCGGAGCACCGACGGCGGAACCACCTGGACGGCCACGAGCAGCGGGATGCGCAGCGCCTACGCCGCGAGCCTCTCGGTTGTCTCCGGACCGCCCGAGCGCTTCTACGCCGGGACCCTTGGCGGCGGCATCTATCGAAGCCCGGACGCACAGACGTGGACCCAAGCGAGCGCGGGCCTCAACCTGAGCCTGGTTTCCGGGCTCGTCGCCGATCCCTCCCGGTCCGGAACCGTCTACGCCTCCACCTTCGACGGCGTTCAGAAGAGCCTCACCGGCGGGACCTCCTGGGCGCCGGCCAACGGCGGATTGCCGGTGTCCCCGGTCGCGGCCCTCGCCCGCGCCGGGAGCACGCTCTTTGTCGGAACCCTGGGCCAGGGATTGTTTCGGAGCCCGGACGGCGCCGCGAACTGGAGCGCCAGCGCGAGCGGCCTCGCCGATTCTTACGTCTCCTCGCTCACGGTCGACCCCTCGAATTCCTCTGTCCTCTACGCGGGCACGGCCCACCCCAACACGAGCCTGTCGCAGCGCGTCTACAAGAGCACCGACGGGGGCTCGACCTGGACTGCGACGAGTCTCGGCGCGGGATCTGCGACGATCGACTTTCTCGCCGTCAATCCGGGAAACGCCACCCAGATCGTCGCAATCAGCCGGGGAGCGTTGGGCTACTTCCAGAGCATGAACGCGGGCGCCACCTGGACCACCGTCACGACTCCCGCGAGCTGCGGCGGTGTCAACACCATCCTCTTCGAAGGCGCCTCGACCTACCTCGGCGGAACGGCTGGCGTCTGCAAGAGCAGCGACGGCGGAGCGACCTGGAGCCTCACCGCGGTCGCGGTCTCGGCCTCGATCCGAGTCCTGCTCCTCGATCCGACCGCACCCACGATTCTCTACGCCGGGGCATCCCCTGCCATTCCTCATGATGCCGGCGGAACGGGCGGGGTCTTCCGAAGCGCCGACGCGGGACAGACGTGGCAAGAAGTCGGAAGCGGCCTCTCCGGGGTCTCGGTCACCTCTCTCGCCATCGACTCGGTGGGCCGGACTCTCTACGCAGGCACGAGCGGCAACGGTGTCGAGGCCTTTTCGTCTGCCGCTCCGCAGCGCCTTCCCGTCCAGCCGGCCTCGCCCGGCAACCACGAAACGCGAACGGTCAATCCTCGCTAGCGAGCTCTCGCTCGTTCTTCTGATGCGGGAGGTCCCTCCCCCGCTGGGGGCGTCGCGGGGGATTGGGTAGAATCGATTGGTGTCCGGCCTCGAGAATGCCATCCGAGATTGACGCGGCCGGCAGAGCCTTCCTCGAATCCCTCGGCGTATTCGCCTCGGCGCTCCGGATTCCGGCTCGGCCGGCGGTTCCCGGTAAGGCCGCAGAGCCGTAGAGTCGTGCCGGAGCATGTCGGCGCTCTCAAGGCGGGCCCCTCGACGGACACGCTCGTCGCCCGCACGATCTTCGGCCTTCTCGTGAAACAGACCCCCGAGGGCCCGATGGCGAAGGCCGCCGGTTCTCCCGACGAGGACTGGACGCCCCTGAAACCCTACTCGAGCAACGACGCGGAGGGTCCATCCCAGTTCGGCTTCGTCGGCTTTGCGGCCCTCGGTGTTCGGCGTCCATTGAGATTCCTGGCACACAAGCTCGACTTGCAGGAGAGCCAGATCGCCGAGCTCGCCCGAATCCTCGACGAGATCAAGACCGAGCGAGCGCAGGCCGCCGTCGATCATCGCCGCGCGATCTCCGCGTTTGCCGACGCGATCGAGAGCGAGGTGTTCGACGAAGCCAAGGCAAACGCGGGTGCGCAGGTGCGCCTCCAGAGCGCAGACCGGCTGCGTGGCGCGGTCCTGACCGCGCTCTCGCGGCTCCACAAGATGCTCGATCCGCAGCAACGCTCCCGGCTGGCCTACCTGATTCGAACCGGCACCCTGTCGATCTGACCCTTCCCCGGGCGCGGGGCTCCACCCCGCGCCCGGACTTTCGCGCAAACGTCCGGAAACCCGGGCTCCTCCCGCGCCGTATGATTTTCGAGGAGGCGCTCATGATCACCAGACGCGGCGTCGTGGGGCTGGGAGTGCTCTCAATGTCGGGATCCGTCCTCGGGTCCGGAGCGGAGCCGCACCCGCCGGCCTCGGCCTCGAGCGACCGCGACCAGATCGCCGCGGCGATCGACGCCTTCGTGGCGGCCTACAACGCCGGCGATGTCGCCCGAATCGTCGCCTACTACGGCGACGACCTGATCAAAGACCGGCAGGGCGCCGCCGCCGAGACGAAGAGGGAGACGGCAGCGCGCATCGAGCGGTTCTTCGGTCAATACCGGGGGGAGCTTTCGGTCTCCAACGATGAGATCGTCACGAGCGGCGACCTCGCGTACACGCGCGGCACGTTGAAGATCCGCCTCGCGCCGCGCTCGGGCGGCCCGGCCGAGACGCTCGAGCGCCGCTTTCTCGAGATCTGGCGCAAGCGCGAAGGCCGTTGGCTCGTGGTTCGCACGATGGACAACACCGGTGCCCCCGGAGACGACCGCAATCCAAGCGGCTCCGGGGCCTGACGGGGACGCGGCATGGAACTTGGCTCGAGCACCGTCCTCGTCACGGGCGGCGCCTCCGGAATCGGGCTCGCTTTGGCCGAGCGGTTCCTGCGAGCCGGAAGCGAGGTCATCGTCTGCGGCCGGCGTGAGGAGAAGCTGCGAGAGGCGAAGGCGGCCCACCCCGAGCTGCAAATTCGAGTCTGCGACCTGGCCGGCGAGCAGGGCCGCGTTTCACTCTTGCGATGGGTCACCGCGGAATTTCCGCGCCTGAACATCCTCGTCAACAGCGCCGGCGTGCAGCTCTTCCTGCCTCTCGGGCAGCCCGAGCAGTGGGATCGGGCTCGGGGGGAGATCGCGATCAACCTCGAGGCGCCCATTCACCTCTCGATGCTCTTCATCCCGCACCTGCTCGAGCAGCCGCATCCGGCGATCGTGAACGTCACCTCCGGGTTGGGATTCGTGCCGCTGGCGCGCGTTCCGGTCTACAGCGCCACCAAGGCCGCGCTCCACTCCTTCACGCTTTCCCTGCGGGCACAGCTCTCGGCCACCCCGATCCGGGTCGTCGAGATCATTCCTCCGGCGGTAAACACCGACCTCGGAGGCCCGGGTCTGCACACGTTCGGCGTTTCGGTCGATGAGTTCGCCGACGCCGTCTTTCCGAGAATCGAGCAGGGCGAGCTCGAGGTCGCCTACGGCTTCGCCGAGAAGGCGAGCCAGGGGTCCCGAACGGAGCTCGAGGCGCTCTTCAACCGGATGAACGAGGCGCCGAAGTAGCACCGGGCCGGGCCCCGGGAAAACCGGCGACGCGGCTTCCACCGCGATGTTGACCCCGCCGAGACTCGACTCCAGAATGTGCCATGCCCGTCATCTACCAGATCGATCGGGGGAAGCGGCTGGTCCGCACGCGCTGCGTCGGGTACGTCACCCTGCCCGAGGTCGCCGATCACTTCCGCCAGCTGGTGCAGGATCCCGACCGCTTGAGCCCGCTCGACGTGCTGCTCGACCTGCGCGAGGTGACCTCGCTGCCCTCCGATGATCAGTTGAAGGCGGTCGGCGAGGAGATCCGCCGGATCCACGACACCCTCGAGTTCGGCGCCTGCGCCATCGTCGCGAGCTCGGACGTCCTCTTCGGAACCGCCGAGGTCTTCGAGGTCTTTGCGGCGCCCGGCTTCCGCATGACGAAGGTCTTTCGAGGACCGACCGAGGCCGAAGCCTGGTTGGCGCAGCAGCGTCCGTCCGGCACTTGACGCCGTCTGCATCGGGATCCGATGAGTTCGCCCCTCCGCTTTCGACATCGAATCGACCCGTAATAAGCTCCGCGCGCGACTACGCCAGAAAGGAGCTCGGCCGAACATGAGACTTCGCTGGAATCTTGCCGGTGCGTTGGCCGCCCTCGCCATGGCCGCCGCGCTCGGGGCCCCGCGCGCCGGCGCGCAGGAATCGGCAGCCGACCAGAAATCCGAGGCGAAGCCCTCCGCGGGAAAAGATGCTCCCTCCCCGCCCATTCCTCCCGCCCCGGCCCCGGCGGTCTCACACCGCCGCCTGACGCTCGGCGGCAAGCCGATCGCCTTCACGGCGACGGCCAGCACGATTGACCTGAAGGACTCCAAGGGAGAAGCCGTCGCACGGATGTTCTTCGTGGCCTACACGGCCGACGGCGCCGACCCGAAGCAGCGGCCGGTGACGTTTCTCTTCAACGGCGGCCCCGGCTCCTCCACTCTCTGGCTCCACATGGGCTCGTTCGGGCCGATGCGCGTCGAGACGCCCGACGCGCAGGCGGCTCCGCCGCCGCCCTACCGGCTGGTCGAGAACACCGAGAGCCTGCTCGACAAGACAGACCTCGTGTTCATCGACGCGGTCGGGACGGGATTCTCGCGGATCGTCGGCAAGGGCGAGCCGAAGAGTTTTTACGGCACCGACCAGGACGTCGCCGCGTTCGCGCAGTTCATCGAGCGCTGGATCAGTGCCAACAATCGCTGGAACTCGCCGAAGTTCCTGCTCGGCGAATCCTACGGAACCACGCGCGGCGCCGCGCTGCTCGCCTATCTCGGGCGCCGCGGCGTGGCGTTCAACGGCGCGATCTTCGTTTCCTCGTACTTGAACGCCTGGGATGACTTGAGCGGCCCTCCCTTCGCCAACGACCGAGCCTACGAGCTGTATCTGCCGACGATGGCCGCGACGGCCTGGTACTACGAGAAGATCGACCCGAGGCCTGCCGACCTCGCCCCGTTTCTCGCGGAGGTTCGCGCCTTCGCGCTCGGCGACTACGCGCAGGCCCTCCAGCAGGGCAACAAGCTCGACCCCGCCGCGCGGGCCTCCATCGCCGCGAAACTCCACCGGTACACGGGCCTGCCCGAGTCCTACATCCTGAACGCCAATCTTCGAATCGATCCGAGCCGGTTCCAGAAGGAGCTGCTGCGCGGACAGCGCCGAACCGTCGGCCGCCTCGACTCCCGCTACCAGGGCATCGATCACGACGCCGCCGGAGAGACCCCCGAGTCCGACGCCGCGGAAAACGCGATCGCCTCCGCCTTCACCGCGGCCTTGAATTCCTACGTCCGCGAGACGCTCGGCTACAAGACCGATGACCTCTACAAGCCGAGCAACTACGAGGAGGTCGGCAAGGACTGGGACGACCGCCACCAGGTCGACGGCAATCGCGCGCCCATGCCCGACGTCGCGGAGGACCTGCGCGCCATCATGACGGCCAACCCGAACCTGAAGATCTTCTCCGCCAACGGCTACTTCGACTTCGCGACACCCTTCTTCCAAACCGAGTACACCCTGGCGCACATGGGCCTCGACCCGACGCTCGAAAAGAACATCCTCTTCGGCTACTACCCGTCGGGCCACATGATCTATCTGCACGAGCCGTCGTTGAAACAGATGAAGACGGACCTCGCGCGCTTCTACGACCAATCGATGGCGCGGTAGTCCTCGAGGCGGCCGACACCGCCGGCGCGTCTACTCCGTCTGCCGCCTCCAGACGAGGTCCCAGGCTTCGCGCCGCTGCGCGAACCCGGTGATCTTCCCGTCTGCGCCCCGAAGGATGACGTACCGGTAGCGAGGCTGGCCGGGCACGAACAGAACGTCGGGCGCCTCGGCTCGCAGCTCCTCGCTCTTGCGGCCGGTCTGCTCGCCCTCGAGCACGTCGCCGTTGCAGCGTATCTCGTAGAAGATCGCGGGCGTCAGCGCGTAGCGGCCGCAGTATTCGCGGCGCTGCCGCGGGGCGAGCGCGATCGCGGGGGGATCCGTGCGCAACGCGAGAACCTGCCCGGCGATCATCCGCCACCCTTCCGGCGTCTTCCTCCAGGTCTCCGTCGTGCGGTACTGGCAATGGAGCTTATGGCCGTGGTAGTCCTCGTTCTCGTCGTCGATGTAGGTCGCGACGGCGACGGCCCCATGAACGACGACATCGAAGTCGATCACCTGGATCGAACCCGACACACCTTCCGGCAGAGGCTTCGTCTGCTCAACCATCCGTTTCTTCGTCAAAACCCTCCCGCTCTCATCCACGTAGACGAGGCCCGAATCGAGGTATCGATCCCACACCGCGGCCGAGCCCGACGCGATCGCATCGACGAGCTCCTGCGTCTGCCGCCGAAGCAGCTCTCGCGTGTTCTCGGCATCGCCGGCCGGCGCCGCGGCGCCAATCGCGAGCACCGACAGAAACGCGAAGGCGGAAGGTAGGGTTGGCATGGCTTTCCTCCTCGGTCCAACCGCGCACGGTTGCCGTCGTCAGCCGGAGGCCCGTCGCCGCGGCCGTCCGTACAAGGCTCGCAGCTCCGCCTTTGCCCTCTCGAGCCGGGCGCGCTGCTTCGCCGGCAGCGTGCGCCCGGCGCGATTGATGTAGAAGGTCAGCATCGACATGGCCGAGCGGAACGGGTCGGACTTGCGCCGGCGGCTCTGTTCGGCGGACCGCATCAAGGAGAGCGCGATCTTGCGAGGTTGCTCGAGCGTGAAGACCCCGGGCTCGAGGTCCAAGGCGCGGCTCTCCTCCGTCACGCGCTGGGACCAGCGGCTTCTCTTGACTGTCGCCATGGCTTTCCCTCCGACGGCGCGGCGGTCCTCGTCCCGAGTATCATGCCGCGGCGAGCGGCCGATCCGCCGGGTTTCTCGAGCGGCCGCCCAGGGGGAGGCACTCGATGTTTCGAAGGTCCCTCGCGCGCCATCTCGTTCTTCTGGCCGCCGGGTTCTCCGCGGCGCTGGCATCCGCGGACGTCCTGGACACCGGAGACGGCGGATTCACGGTCAAGAACACCGTGACCGTGCCGGTCGACGGCCTCAAGGCGTACACGACCGTCGTCGACCAGGTCGGCAAGTGGTGGGATCCGGCCCACACCTATTCCGGCGACGCCGCCAACCTCTGGATCGAAGCGAAGCCGCAGGGTTGCTTCTGCGAACGGCTGCCCGACCAGGGATTCGTCCGCCACATGGCCGTCATTTTCGCGGCCCCGGGAAAGATCCTGCGGCTCTCGGGCGGCCTGGGCCCGCTTCAATCCATCGCGGCCTCGGGAGTGATGACGTGGAGCTTCAAACCGGCGGAGAAGGGGACGACGGTTGAAGTCCGCTACACCGTGGGCGGCTACAACCCGGCCGGCTTCAAGGACCTCGCTCCGTCCGTGGATTCGGTCCTCCGAGCGCAGCTCGAGCGCTACCAGCGGCTCCTCGCGACCGGAAAGCCATAGCTGCCGCCCGCTCCGGGTCAGAGCAGCCCGACGGCCCGCGAGGCGAGAATCGCGACGATCAGGAGCGAGATGACCGCCTGCAGCATCGAGAGACCCTTGGCCCAGCGGGACAGAACCGCCGTGTCGGTGGGAGAGAAGGCCGTGCTCGTGTTGAAGGCGAGGAAGACGTAGTCGATGAATCGGGGCGACCAGTCCTCCGGATGCTCGATCGGAGCGCCATCCATCATCTGAGGAAAGAAGAACGCCCCGGCCGTGTGCCTGCCGCGGCGCTCGCGCCGGTGCGGCCCCCCGGCATCGAGGCGCCAATACCAGATCGCGAACACCAGGATGTTGGTCACCCAGAGGGCCGCCGCGGACTCGAGCAAGGAGGCCGGCGTTTCCGACTTGGACGGCAGGGTCACGATGAGCAGCACGAGCGACGCCGCGAGGGCCAGTGTCACGAGGATGCTGATGATGTATCCCAGAATGCGATCCAGACGATGGAGCCCGGCCCGGTGCAGGACGACCGTCGGCACGAGCAACGCCACCACGAGAGCCAGCAGCAGCCAGCGCGGACCCACGACGAGCGAATGCGGCAGCGACAGATTGATCCCGCCCACCCCGACCAGCGCAATGAGAACCGGCCAGCGCGCCTCCGGGTTACCGGTGGCCTCCTTCGCGGCGTGGCTCACGCGCCAAGCCTAGCGCGAAACCCGGGACCGACGGCGAGGATGCCGGAGAAGGAGACTCCACTCTCGCTCCGCGGCGCCCGCCGCCGTCAGCGAGCCGCCCGATGCGCCATCGGCAGCTCGTTCTCGAGAAACTCCTTGACGCCCCTGCCGCCGGTCAGACGCAGTCTGACCAGAGAGCCCTTCCCGGGCAGCTCGATCCCGAAATCCAGGAACGGGCAACACCGGGCCTCCAGGTCCACCCACTCGGCCACCTCGACCACACAGAACGGCGCGCCGGCCGCGTCGGCCGGCAGCCGCGACAGATCCAGAGCGAACAGAAGACCATTCGGAAGCTCCGTCTTCCCGACGATCGCGCGCGCGAGCTTCTCCGCCAGGACCTGCTGGCGAGAGCGCTGCGACGCGCTCAAGGCATCGATCCGGCAGACCAGAGGCTCCGCCGCCGCAGCCGACACCGCCGCGGACACCGACCCGCCCGCCAGGGCAACCAGAACCGGCACCGTGTATCCGAGTCTCATTTCGAATCTCCCTTCGACGCCACCGTACGACTTCAAGTAAGCTTTAAGTCAAGAGATCTTTCGCGAGGGAGGAGTCCCCCATGAGAATCGGAGAGCTCGCGCGCCGCTCGGGATTGCGTCCCTCGGCCATCCGCTACTACGAGCAGGTGGGCCTGCTGCCCCGGGCCGTGCGCCGGTCGGGCCGTCGCGACTTCGACGACCAGTCTCAGGCCGTTCTCGCGGTCGTGCAGCTGGCCAAGGAGACCGGCTTCACGCTGGCGGAGATCCGCCGGCTCCTGACCGAGTTCGGTGAGCAACGCTGGCGCCGGCTCGCCGACCGTAAGCTCGCCGAAATCCGGGCGACGGTCGAGCGATTGGGCATGATGACGGTCCTCCTCGAGAAGCTCCTTCGGTGCAAGTGCCCGGACGTCGAGTTCTGTGGCCGTGTCATCCGGCGAAACGCGGCCGTTGGAAAGGCGCGCGCGAGGGCCCCGGCGTCGTAGCCTGTCGGCCATGCCCAATCCTTCCGGCACCTACGCGCGCATCTATTCCGTGGTCTCGCGCATCCCGAAGGGGCGCGTGGCGACCTACGGACAAGTAGCGCGCCTCGCGGGGTTCCCCGGGCAGGCCCGCCTGGTCGGTTACGCATTGAGCGCGCTCGATGACCGGACGCGAATCCCGTGGCAGCGCGTCGTCAACGCGCGCGGCCAGATCAGCCCGCGCCGCGGCGAGGGCCCCGAGAGCCTCCTCCAGCGCCTTTGGCTCCGACGCGAGGGCGTGCGCTTCGACGCAAAGAACCGCATTCGGCTGGAGCGATTTCGGTGGCGACCGCGCGGGCACGGGCCCTCCGGATAAAAAAAGAGCCGCCCGCGAGGGCGGCTCGAGGAAGACAGCCGGACGGCTTACTGTACGACCACCATTCCCTGCATCATCGCGCCGTGAACCGTGCAGTAGTACGGAAAGCTACCCGCCTGCGAAAAGGTGTGGCTGAAGCTGCCTCCCGACCGGACACCCGAGTCCCACCGGCCGTCGGGGCTCCAGCCTCCGCCCGGACAGGAGCCCGAGGTCGCGGAGTGGAAGCCCGAGACCCACGCCCAATTGACCGTGGCTCCCGCCCGGATCGTGGTCGTGGACGTTCCGCTTCTCTGATCCACGAAGACGTTCCCTCCGCTTTGGCCGACGTTCACCGTCGCGCTCTGACTCGAGGAGGGCGTCGGGGTCGGGTTCACGCCGGCCGGGGAACCGGCGTCGTCGAGACGACGGGGCCGGTCATGGTGTTGCTGTCGTTGTGACAGCTTCCGGCCAGGGCGACCGCGAGAAGCGTTCCGACAGTTGCGCAAATCTTTCTAATCATCCCTTGCTCCTTTCGCAAATGGAGTCGCGACCCTTCGATTCGGAGTGCGGTGAGAATGGACAGGGGTCTTCATGTTTGCTTGAGCCTCCTTTCGCCGGCTCATCGGGACGAACGTCGCGCGACGTTGCTCTCATCCCGTTTTAGAAAAGACTTAGGGACGCCCCGACTCGGGAACATCGCGGTTGAGACTCGCGTATTGGGCAGGCAGGCCGGCCGCTCACGGGCGGCAAGGAGGAGGCGTGGGATCGTTTGAGCTTGCCCTGGCGGTATGTGTCGCGTCATCCGTCGCCGCGGCGAGCGACACGCCGCAGAGCGGCCAGGTCGAGCGCGCGCGCCGAGCGATCGCCGCTTCCGGAGAGGCTTACCGGGCCGCACCGGCCCTGACCGACACCTTCACCTACGTCGTCCAGGGCCCCAACATGGACCGCGAGCCGAAGAAGATCGAAATCCGCCTCGGCCCGGGCAGGGACGCCTCCGTCGCCGACGCCTTGCTTTCCGCGACGGCCGTTGGAGACACCTTCTACCTGACCAAGAGCGACGCTCCCGGCAAGTACGTCTCCCGCCCGTTTTCCGGCGACTTCGGCAAGGCCCTCGTCGCCGTCGCGGGAAGCCAGAGCTCGCTCTTCGAGCCCGCGCAGATCGCCCTGCGCTCCGGCAGGACGGTCGACGCCTGCATCAACTCCTTCCGATTCAATCTCCTGGGGCCCTTGCGCATCATTGGCTTCGAGCGCATCGCCGGCGCGAGCGGCCGGCCGATGGAAGAAATCTTCCTGGAGGCGGACAACGGGCGCGAGGAGGTGGTCCTCGACGCGAAGACGCACTTGCTCTCCTCCGCCCACCTCCGAGTCCAGCCTCCCGGCGCTCCGAGCGACGTCGCCGTCGAGATCCGAGGCGACTTCTCCCCGAAGGTGTTGACGAAGGCAGACGGTGTCGTCGCCTTCGACCCGGGCGACCGCCGCGCCGTCTCCGACCTCGCCGACCTCGCCTCGGAGAGTCTCCCGATCGGCAAGCCCGCCCCGCCGTTCGAGCTCGAGAACCTCCAGGGCGCGCGCGTCGCGCTGGCGGATCTGAAAGGCCGCGCGGTCGTCCTCGATTTCTGGGCCACCTGGTGCGTGCCCTGCTGGAAGACGCTCAAGGAAACCCAGGCGCTCGCCGAATGGGTGTCCTCGAGCGGATTGCCCGTGACCGTTCTCGCGATCAACACCATGGAGCGATTCCCCACCGAGACCGAGCGCAAGTCTCGCGTCGCGGAGTTCTTCCAGTCGCAGAAGCTGACGATCCCGACGCTGCTCGACCGAGGCACCGACGTCTTCCGATCGTTCGGCACGCCGGGCTTGCCGTCGATCGTGATCGTCGCGCCGGATGGAACGATCCTGCAATACCACCAGGGCCTCATTCCCAACATGGCCGAGACGTTGAAGGCGGAGGTCCGGAAGGCCGTCAATCGCGGCTAGCGGGGTATCCTCGCGTCGTGTTCATCGGCCACTACGGCGTTTCCCTGGCCGCGAAGCGATGGAGCCCCCGGACGTCCCTCGGATGGCTCTTCCTGGCGGTGCAGCTTCTGGACGTCCTGTTCGCCCTCTTCGTGCTCGCCGGCATCGAAAAGCTCCGCATCGTTCACGGCTTCACGGCCTTCAATCCCTACGATCTGTACCGGATGCCGTATTCGCACAGCCTCCTGGGCGCCGCATTCTGGTCGGCGCTCGCGTCCCTTCGCGCGCTGGCCGAGCCAACGCGATCCCGATCAGACGCCGGGGTACCGCGGACGAAATGGCCAAGGCCATGCTCTTTCTGGCGTCGGTCGACTCCTCCTACATGCTGGGCGCCAATCTGACGCTGGACGGCGGGCTCACCGAGCTCGCCGGCGGCTAGACTCGAACGCAGAAGGGATTCGACCGACCGAGAGGAGAAACCCCATGCCGGATCTGCATCACAGCATCGTCATCCAGGCCTCTCCGATGAAGGTCTACGAGGCCGTCTCGACCGAGAAGGGCTTCCAGGGTTGGTGGACGGCCGACACCCGCGCCGAGCCGAAAGTCGGCGGCAAGGCCGAGTTCGGCTTCGACAACGGCGGGACGGTCTTCCACATGATGGTGGAGGCCCTGGAGCCCGGCAAGCGGTTCCGGATGGTCTGCCACGGCGACGATCCTCAATGGCGCGGAACACACCTCGACTGGGAAGTCTCGAAGGAGCCGGGAGGAACGCGACTGACATTCATCCACGGCGGCTGGCGCGAGATGACACCCTACTGCGCCATGTGCAACTCGACCTGGGGCGAGCTGACGTGTCGCCTGAAGGACTACGTCGAGGGCAAGAATCCCGGCCCTCACTGGACGCGCTGACGCGCGGGGCCGGGCGGCAGATCCGGAGGGCGATGCCTCTCTATTTCTCGGCGGTGACGATCCAGCCGGTCTGCAAAGGCCGGCCAACCAGGTCCAGCCCCTCGACGGTCACGCTCTTGAAGACGATCGGGATTCCGCGCGAGTACATGGGATCGGCGCCGTCGGTCAATTGAAAGTGCAGATGGGGCTCCGTGCTGTTACCGGTATGCCCGAGCTGTCCCAGCACCTGTCCTCGCGTCACCGTGTCGCCCCCTTTGACGCGCACGCTCCCCTGCTTCAGATGTGCGTAGTGCGAATACTCGCCGCCCGCGTGGCGCAGGACGACGTAGTTGCCGAGGACCGCCTTGTCGCTCTGGGCCAGCAGCTCGTTTTGCGCCTGGAGGGTCCTCTTCTCGTAGTCTTCCGCGCTTTCGCCCGGCCGCCGCAGCCTGTCGTTGGCCTCGGTTCCGCCGGCCGCCGACGCGACGACGGTGCCATCGGCCACGGCGAGCACATCGCGGCCGTATCCGTAGTAGTCCTCCAGACGCGCCCCGTCTCCCTTGTGCGTCTTCCCGTCCGCGCCCAGCGCCACCAGGTCGAGCGCGAACTCTTCGTTGACGGCCCAGCGGTGATGGCTGTGAAGGCTCGGCGCCGCGCCGACGTACCATGTCCCGCGAACGGGGAAGGCGTAGTCGTTGGGCGACTGGTGGTCCTTCACCTTGAGGCCGGCCCGCGCCTCGACCGGCTTGCCGGTCGCGTCCTTGCCCCGGGCGATCAGGGCGAGGCCGTCGGAAGGCAGGCCGAGAAGCAACAAGGGCTTGCCGAACACGATGACGGCGGTGCCGGGCTCCAACGTGCGCGTCGAGGAAAAGTGAATTCCGGCCAGGTACCGGCTCGTCTGGAGGTGAAAGTCGTAGAGCTTCAGGATCCCCTGCGCCTCCATCGCGGAGAGGCGCTTGGCGCTCTTATCGATCTCCGCCGCCCCGACCAGCAGACTCTCTACGACCTGGCCGCCCGCGATCGCCTGGATCTCGAGGGAATCGACGGCGACCGGCCCTCCCTCTTTCTGGACGAGGGCGACGTTTTGCACGACGACGGTGTAGAGCCCGCGCGCGGGGTCGACCTCGTACGCGTACACGAACTCGCTCGGGTGAACGCGAATCTCGAGCGCCCCAATGGATGAGGCGATCAGACTCAACAGAGCGGGAAGGAGTCGTCGCATGGCGCCCTCCGAATCGGCTGGGCGGAGGTTACATCAGGGCCGAGCCGCCCGGCCGGTCGCCGGGGAGACTCGCCAGAGTCTCGGCGCGCTTCTTGATCTCGAGGAGCATCTTTCGTTCCATCACGAACTGCCCCGGGTCGAGCACGAGCAACATCAGGAGTCCCTTCACGCCGCGAGGCAGGAGAGCCCGGCACCGGGAAACGAGCCGCGTCCGGCCATCTCCTGACGGAAAGAGCCCGATCGCCCACGTCGCGTCGAACTCGGGAGTCGGCGAAGGCCAACCCGCCGCAGACTATTCCCCATGAATGCCTGCGAATCCTATTCCCTGTCCCGTCATCAGGAAGGGAGTCAAATCACGTTCCCTCTCCCTCGTCGGGGAGGGGTGCAGGGCGACGGGACCGCTACCGCTCGCCGGCCGTTTCTTGCTGCGCCAGCTGGGCCTGGAAACGCCAGAGGCTGCTGCGAATCGACACGCCGACGGCGAGAAGCGTTCCGTCGCGGCCCCACGCGGGGTACTCGATGTCGCCGTCGAAGACGACCGGCAGCCGCTCGAGGGCGGCCGTCGTCGGGTCGAGCAGCGCGACGCCGCGAAACCACGAGTCCGCGGACGTGACGGTCACGGCGATCCGGCCATCCGGGCCCACTGCCGTTCCGGAGATCGGCACGGGCGCCAGGCGAAGCGAACTCGCGAAGAGAATCGGAAGCTCTCCGGCGGCTCCCGAGAGGGGGACGCGATAGAGCTTGACCCCGTCCTGCTCGTTGACCTGAACGACGAGCGAAGGATTCGGCCCGCGCGGATCGACCGCTACTCCGTTGGCAGGGCGCAAATTGCGCGGCTTGCCTCCCTCGAGATCGACGGCGAAGAGGGATCCCGCGTTCACGTAATAGAGCGTCTTTCCGTCCGGAGACGCGACGAGGCTCTGGGGCGCGATCCCTCGCGTCGCCTCCAGCCGCCGGACAATCCGCCCCTCCGGCATCGTCGCGACCGTGATCAGAGGAGGCTGCCCGACGCTGCCGGACAGGAACGCCAAGAGGTTCTCGCCGACGAGGGTCGCAGGCGGCGTGGCTTGCTCGGCCAGATCCAGGAACGGCCGCAGCTGCCCGTCCGGCGCGGCGATCAGAAGCCGCCGCCTGCCGAGGACCTGGTTGGGAATCAGCATCCCGCCGTCCGGGAGCTGAACGGGGCTCGTCAGCAGGTTGCCGGCGATGGTGACGAGAGGATCCGGCACGCCTCCCATCGCCGAGAACCGGAGCAACTCCGCTGGATTGTCCAGCGTGCTGACGTAGAGGTTGCCGCTCGACCCGGCGTCGAGGCTCCAGGCCTTGCCGGTCACCGGAAACAGGATCTTTCCCTGCTGTCCGTCGCGCGACACGGAGATCGCCTCCTGGAGATCGCCGAAGGTCACGAAGGCGAGCACCGAATTGCCGTCCGACCCGATCGCCAGCGGCGGCGCCAGGGGAAGCTGCGGCGCAAACGGGGTCGCACGGCCGGTCGCAAGGTCGAGCAGGTACACGCGGCGCCCCGGATCGGTGCGCCCGGCGAGTCTCCCCCAGAAGATCGCCGCCTTCCCGTCGGGAAAGGCGCGCACGCTCCAACTGCCCGCCTCCGCCACGACGGCCGGTCCCACCGGCACGAGCGCTCCCGTGTCGGGCCGGAAGCGATGGATCTGGAAATTGCGGGCGGCGTCGCGCTTGATGACGAGCAGGCTCCCGTCCGGCAGCGCCTCGGGCCCCTGCGCGTCTTCCAGGACCGCCCGCTCTTCGCCGCCCAAGGGCGGAACACTGAAGATGCCGCGGGGGACGTCGCTCACGCGGTCGAACAAGAGCTTGTCGCCGTCCCGCGACCAGCAGACCTTATAAACGGAGCCCGAGTTGGTCCGCCGCGTCAGCACGGTCCAGTCCCCCGAGGTGGGCTTCATGACCGCAACCTGCGACCGTCCGGACACCAGCGTCAGAAACGCCAGCGTCTGTCCGTCGGGAGAGCTCCGCGGCGCCATGACGCGCGTCATGGGGCCGACGAGCAGGTTCCCCTTCCAGATCGGCGGCGGCGCGTCGCTCTGCTTTCGCCGGAACCAGTCGCCCGCGAAGACGCCGCATCCGAAGAGAGCGAGCCCGCCGACCAGGACGAGAAGGAATTCTCGGACACGACGGTTCTTCCCGCGCGCGGGGACTCCAGTCGAAGCTGCCGGAGCCGCGGCCGGCGCGGCGCGGACGACGGAGGGTGTCGTCGCGCGGATCGTGGGGAGCGAGGAGGTGTCATCCGGATCGGTAAACGCCGCCTTCTCGAGCTGAGTCGTGCGGCGGCCGCCGGACTGGAAGTCGGCGAGATTGTCGCGAACCTGCTTCAACTCGCGCGCCAGCTCCGCCGTCGAGCCGTAGCGGTCTTCCGGGTCCTTGGCGAGGCATCGCTCGATCGCCCAGCGAAGAGGCGGCGGCACGCGAGCGTTCAGATTCTCGAGCGGGACCGCATCCTCCGCGATGATCGCCGAGAGCGTCTGGACCGGTGTGGGCCGGTGGAAGATCCGGCGCCGGGTCAGCATCTCGTAGACGATGAGCCCGACGGAGAACTGGTCGGAGCGAAAATCGAGCGAGCGGCCGGCCGCCTGCTCGGGCGACATGTAGTCCGGCGTTCCCAGCACGAAGCCCGCCTGGGTCAGCGAGGCGTCCGGCTGTCCGGCGGCACCGGGCAGCGGTCCCTGCAGCTTCGCGAGGCCGAAGTCCAGGATCTTCACGAAACCGTCCTGCGTGACCATGATGTTTTCGGGCTTCAAGTCTCGGTGAACGATGCCGGCCTGGTGCGCCTTGGCGAGCCCGCCGGCAATCTGCATCGCCAGATCCAGCGTCTTCTTGACCGGGAGCGGACCCGCATCGATCAAGTGCCGCAGGGTCCAGCCGTCGATCAGCTCCATGGCCAGATACGGCAGGGAATCCGCCGAGCCGATCTCGAAGATCGTGACGATATTCGGATGATTCAACGCGGAGGCCGAACGGGCCTCCAGCGCGAAACGCGCCAGCCCCTCGCGGTTCGAGAGGAGCTCCTTCGGCAAGACTTTCAAGGCGACCTTGCGGCCGAGGCGAGTGTCGAGGGCGCGGTAGACCTCCCCCATCCCGCCCGCGCCCAAGCGATCGATGATCTGGAAGGGACCGAGCGCGGCTCCGGGTTGGAACGACACGCCCGGCTCCGCGGGGCTCGGGGTAATTCCCGCCGGCAGCGGCGAGACGACGGCTCCGGCGGCGCCGGAGCTCATTTTGACCTCGGCCAGAGGAGCAAACCCCGACCGCGGTCCCTCTTCCAGGGAGCTCACGGAGCCAAAACGACGCAAAGCCGGAGCCAGGTTTCCCGACCAGGTAACTTACAGTGACGAAAGGATTTCAGTCGAGTTCCCCGAAGCGATGGTGCAAAAATTCGTCACTGCCGGCCGGAATTCTTGATGAAAGAGGGCGCCCCCGGGGCTAGCCCGCCCGAAGGACCTCCGCGAAGTCCGCGCTCTCGAGAATCGGGTTCGAAGCGCCGTGCTTGGCGACCTGGATCATCGCGCGCGCAAGCTCTCGGGTCGTCGTGACGTACTTCGGGAAGAGCGTCTTCCACAGCGGGTAGAGGGGTCCCATCACGGCGTAGAGCACCCGTGTCCACTTGGTGCTCGAGACGATGCCGTCAAGCGGCTGAATGTACGCCGGCCGGATCATGTACGCCGCCTTGAAGGGCAGCCGCAGGAGCGCGTTCTCCGTCGCGCCCTTGACACGCGCCCACATCGTGCGGCCCCTCTCGGTGCTGTCCGTGCCGGCCCCCGAGATGTACAGAAGGGTCATGCCGGGATTCTGCTTCGCCAGAACTCGAGCGGCCGCCATCGTGATGTCGTAGGTCACGCGCCGATACTCCGCCTCGCTCATGCCGGCCGAGGAAACGCCAAGACAGAAGAAACAGGCGTCGAAGCCCGAGAGCTCGCCTTCGATCGAAGAGAAATCGAAGAAGTCGCGATGCACGATCTCGCGGAGCTTCTCGTGCCGGGTGACGGTCTCCCGGCGGCCGACGGCGACGACGCTCTCCACCTCGGGATCGAGCAGGCATTCCCGAAGCACGCCCTGACCGATCATCCCGGTCGCGCCGAAGAGAATCGCCTTCATACGCCGGCCGGAGGACGACGCGCTCCCCGCGGCCGGTCCTCCGGCTACTTCTTCTGAGACTTCTTCTTCTCCTCCATCATCTGCGCCATGGCCGCGTCGAACTTGGCGTATTCCTCGCTGTTCGTGTCAAACGTTCCGAACATGTAGTTCGAGTTCGCCCAGTCCCACTTCTGACCCGAGCCCGTGTAGGTCTGCCTCGTCGTTCGGCCCTGCTGGTACTCCTTGTGAATCGGATCGGCTCCCGGAGGATTGACGATCTTGGCCGAGCCTCCCATGCCGCCCGGCAGCAGGTGCGCCGAGAAGCCGCCGAGGTTGCCGATCGTGACGATGTGCTCGGATCCATCGATCTTGATTGTGATCGGGACATAGGCTACGTGCGTTCTCTCGGGAGGGGCGGCGGGAGGGCTCGTCTGCCGCATGATGGCCTCGAGCGCCTTGCGCTGCTCGGCGTTGGCCTTCTCGTCGATGTAGAGCGTCAGGAAGTTCCAGTCGCCGATCGACTCCATCATGGTCATCCCGTCCTTGCTCGCGCCCATGGCCGCCGCCCCGAGGCCGTCGAGCTTGACGTTTCCGTACGACCCCTTGTCGATGAAGAGCACGAACCCGCCGCTGCAGTTCATCTTCGTCGGCTTCGAGTCGAACCAGCACGGGCAGGCGGCATCGCAGGAGCAGGCCTCCTCGAGCTGGCCGGACATCTTCCACGGTGTCTTCTTCTCCTCCGCAAGAGCAGGAAGCGTCAGGAGCACGAGCAGGGCGGTCGGAAGAAATCGATTACGCATCGCACACCTCTCTGAAAAAATGGAAGCGGCATTCGGCCGGATTCCTCGCGCATGAGAATAACCTCAGTTCCGGAGCAAGGCTCCCAGCGAATTCGCCGCCGCCCGCCGCTTGGCCCGCCCGCTGCCCGGCCCGATCCGCCCTCTCACCGACAGGCTTCGCCGTCGGCAAGTTCCGCCCCGCAGAATCGCGCGCGGAGGTGGCTCTCATGTCTTTTCTCGTCTGGATCCTCTTCCTCGCAAATTGCGCCGGCACCTTCGCGCAGCAGAAGACCGAGGCACAGCTGACCGAGCTCGTCAAGGCGGTCCGATCCGCGGACTATCGAGGCGATCGGGCGGCGCTCGACCGGCTGGACGCGGCGCTGGCCAGGCTCCCGGACTCCTCGCTCGACGACTACCGAGCCTACTGGCGCGGCTTCGCCCGGTGGCGGCGGGCGATCAACGGCTTCAACGAAACGCCGACGCCGACCGACCTCGCGGCGGACCTCGACGCCGCAATCGGCCAATTCAAGGTCGCGCTCGAGCGCCGGCCCGGCTGGATCGAGGCGAGGCTCGCCATGGTCGGTTCTCTCGGGAACCTGATCTACCTCGCGGGCGACGACGCAGCCAAACGCGAGGCGATCCTGGCGCAGTACAAGCCGGTCGGAAAAAACCTCCAGGCCGACGGGCCCGACAACCCTCGGGTCCTCTGGATCATCGGAGGTCTCCAGCTCGGAGCGCCGCCACCGACCGGTGGCGACCCCGCCAGGGCGGCGGCGACGATGAGCAACGGCCTCGAGTGTTCCTGGCGCGAAGCTCTCGCGGGCACGGGGCCCGGCTGGGTCCCGGCCTGGGGAGGGCCCGAGAACCTCATGAACCTCGCCTATCTGTACTCGCACAGCGCCTTGAACAACAAGGCCGCGGCCCTCGCCTACGCGCAGGGCGCGTTGACCATGGTGCCCGAGTGGCACTACGTTCGCGAGGTGTTGATGCCACAGATCGAGGCGATGCCGGACGCCGGGAAGCAGTGAACGACGCCCCCTTGGGACCAACTCCTCTCCCTCATCGGGGGAGGGGTGCGCACGTGTTCTTTTCCCTCGCCCCCTTCACGGGGAGAGGGGTAGGGTGAGGGGGTGACTCCGCCCCGGTCGAAGCAGGCCTCCTCTCTCTCGCGAGCCGCGCCGACCGCGGCCTACGTCGGCACCTGGACATTGCTCGCCTCGGCTTACGTTGCCGCATTCGTCTTGAGCAAGGTGCCGATCGCCGGGGCGCTCCGAGGCGCGGCGGCCACGGTGCTTCCCAACGCGCTGCTCGGAATCATTTCGGTCAGGCTCGCCCGGCGCTGGCCATGGCCTCAGGAAGGACGCTGGCGTCTTGCGGCCCGCCTCGTTCCGAGCGTCCTCGGCATCACAGTGGCCGGCACAGCGGGATGGATCCTCCTCGTCTATCTCGACGGAATCATCACTTCGGGAACCGGCAAGCTGCCGCCGATCTCTCTCATCTTCTGGCAGCTCGTGATCAATGGGCTGATCCACGACGGACTGACGGGATTCGGATACGCATGGCAGACGGCCGCAGCCCTGCACGAGGCCCGCGACCGGGCGGCGCGCGCGGAGGTCTTGCGGGCCCGCGCCGAGCTGCAGCTCTTGCGCTCGCAGCTCCAGCCTCACTTCGTCAACAACATGCTCCACGCCTTGCTGGGGCTGGTCCGACGAAATCCGGCGCTCGCCGAAAGCGCGCTCGAGAAACTGGGCGAACTGCTGCGCTTCGGACAATGGGTCAACCAGTCCGGCAGCGACTTCGTGCCGCTCGCACGTGAATGGGACTTCGTCCGTAGCTACCTGGAGCTCGAACGGGTTCGCCTGGGCGATCGGCTGCAGGTCTCGCTCGAAGCGGACGAGTCGGCTCTCGAGGCGGCCATCCCCCCGTTCGCGCTCCAGCCCTTGGTCGAGAACGCGATCATCCACGGCGTCGCCCCGCGGGCCTCGGGGGGGCGCGTGGACGTTTCGGTCCGACGCATCGATGGGAGGCTCTGCCTCGCGGTCGCGGACGACGGCCCCGGACGCACGCCGGCCGACATTGCCGCAAGCCCCCGCATGGGCCTGCGCCTGCTCCAGGAGCGCCTCGCCGCGCTGTACGCGGGACGCGCGCGCCTCTCCTTCGAGTCTCCGGCGGAGGGCGGGTTTCGGGTGAGCCTCGATTTGCCGGACGATGCCGCCGCGGAGCCTGCGTGAGCGCTCGCCGTTTGCGGGCGCTCATCGCGGAAGACGAAGCGCCGGCGCGCGAGAATCTCGTCGCGTGGCTCGCCGAAGAGCCCGACATCGAGGTCGTCGGTGTGGCGATCGACGGACGGTCCGCTCTGGAGGCCGCCGGCGAAGAGCGGCCCGACCTGATGTTCCTCGACGTGCGCCTGCCGGAGCTCTCGGGGCTCGAGGTCGCCCGGCGAATCCAGCATCCCGCCGAGATCGTCTTCACGACGGCCTACGACCGGTTCGCCGTGGCGGCGTTCGAGATCGGGGCCCTGGATTACCTCGTCAAGCCTTTCGGGCGCGAGCGCCTGGCCGCGGCGATCGACCGAGTCCGGCGCCGGCGCGGACAGCCTGCCGTTCAGGCCGGGGAGCGCGCGCGCAGCTCGCTGGCACCCGGGCCGCTCACCCGCCTCTACGCGCGCCAGGGAGACCGTATCGTTCCGATCGCGATCGAGGGGGTCCGCCGCATCCAGGCGCGCGGCGACTACGCCGAGGTTCACTCGGCCGAGGGCGAATTTCTCGTCAATGTCACCCTCGCCGAGCTCGCGGCGCGGCTCGATCCGTCGCGGTTCAAGCAGGTCCACCGCTCCCACATCGTCAATCTGGACGCCGTCCAGCATCTGCGGCCGCACGACGAGCGCCGCCTCGCGATCACCCTGCGGGATGGGACAGTCATCGTCGCCAGCCGCGCCGCCTCCGAGGATCTTCGCCGCCTGGCCCGGTGAGGCTCCGTCTCAGTAGAACTGGTAGGGAGCGCTCGGGCCGTACCACTTCTGGTTCGCCAGGTTGTAGTAAACGCCGATCTGGGTAAACGGAATCCGCACGAAATCGAACGCGCGCAGCAGGAGGTCGCCCCACCAGGTCGTGTTCCGAACGCCGACGGCTCTCAGGATCTCGGGGATGTTGAGGCCGACCTCGAATCCGATCTCCTGATAGCGCTCGGGAAGCGGCGCCTCGTAGCCGTAGCCCTTGGTCATGAAAACGAAGGAAAGGAGCAGAAATCGGCTGATGCCCGGCTGGAAATGGAGGTGATCGGCGAGCCCCGGGATCTTCAGGTCCGCGGTGAAGACCTCTCTCGAATAGTCGATGCCGAAGAAGACGTGACCGGCGGTGAGTTCCGGCGGAATCGTCGTGGGTGTCAGCCCCAGGCGAAAACCGATCACGTCGTCCAGGTGCTCGCGCTTGATGAGGGCGCCGAAGAAGGCGCCCAGGGCATCCGCCGCCAGATCCTGCGGCGAGAAGCCGTAAGGCGTCAGCCCGTCTCCCATCTCGACGAAGAACCCGGCCATCAGGCTCGCGGCGAAGGAGAGGGCGAAGGCCTGATTCGGAGTCAGCCGGTTCAGGGTGTAGGCGTCGCTCAAGAGCCCGGCGATGTCGGCCGAGATGACGAAGTGCGAGGCCTTGTCGGCCCCGCCCCCGTACGTCCAATTCTGAAAGAACCCTTCGTCGGTGAAGTGCATGCCCTGGAACCCGTCATCCAGCGGGCCCTTGATCCCGACGGCGAACCCGAGAAAGAGTGCCGTCGCCGTCCACAGAGTCACCGGCTTCGTGAAGAGCTTCGGCGGCGGAGGCCCCGGCTCGGCGGGAATCAGCACGCATTGGATGAGCACACAGCGGCGCGTGGGCGAGGCCGCCGTCCCCGCCTCCTCCAGGTCGACCGAGTCATACAATTCGTCCGATTGGCCCGGCTCCGCGGCGCTCCATGAGGATGACGGGTCGGAGTCGAAGATCCGAAATTCCCCCGAGCCCGGCGCTTCGGAAGGCCATTTGTCCCGGCGGCCGCGCAGAGACGCGGAAAAGAGCCGGTATTGCTGGGCGCGAGCGGGAGTCACGAGCGTCAGGAAGATCGCCACGGCGAAGGCCGCACGCCCCACCCGTCGCGCGCGGATCAGGGAACGCCCGATCCCACTTCGTCGCATTCGCCGTTCTGAGACGCGGCGACATTATCCCGAGGCGGTAGGGGGTGCACAAAGCACGACTTCGCCAGGCCGACTCCGGCCGCTCCATCAGACCGGCCGATTCACGTAAGCCGTCTTGCCCCCGGCCGCGGCCAGGACCCCGGTGGAGGCCTTCGGCAGCAGCCGGAGAGCCTCCCCGTTGCGGTCGGCCGGCACGACGAGGATCACGCGCTGCGGGCCGGCCCAGAGCCGCTCGAAATCCTGATCGTTCAGAAACGTCTTGGGGGCATCCGCGTATCGGGAGCCGAGCTCCAGGTTGCTCCCGGTCGCCCGGTACAGGAGGACCCTCCGGTGCGAATAGAACGCGACGCCGGGGGCGACTCGGATGTCCCCGAGGACCACGATCTCGTCTCCGGGACGCAGGCTCTCGTTGATCCCCATCGCCAGGTCGCGAGACGAGAGCGAAGGTTCGAGATCCTTGTAGGCCAGGTTCGCGGCCACGAAAAAGCCCGCCATGCCGAGAGCGAGCGCGCCGGCCGAAAGGACCCCGCGCCGTCGCTCTCGCAGAATCGCTGCGGCGAGGAAAGCCGCGCACAGAGAGACCGCGCAAAGGATCAACGGCCCTCTGAGATCTGCCATCGCCTGCGGCGTCAAATCGAGGACGCGGGCCATGGAAGACCGATAAAAGTCAGAGCCGTGAGTCGCGAGGTCTGCGGAGAGATCCTTTGACGGCGGCCGCGTCGCCAGGGCGAGCAGAAATACCCCGACCCCGGCCGCGAAGAGCGCTCCGAGCGCCGCGAGCGTCCACGCGCTCCACCGCAGTGAGCGCCTGTCATCCTCCTCTGCATGCGCGATCGCGCGACCCAGCAGAAGCGCCAGCGCCGGCCAAGCCCCGAAGCTGTAGTACTCCATGCGCGAGCCGCTCTCGAGCGAGAAGAAGAGCAGGATGACCCCGGCCCAGAGAAAGAGGAGGAGCCGCGCCTGCGCGCCCGGATCCATGCCCTTGCTCCAGCTCCGGGGCGCCGGAAGCTCCCGGACGAGAAGAGGCGCAAAGAAGCTCCAGGGGAAGAGCCAAACGAGATGCTCGAGCCACCACAACCAGAGCGGCACGGCGCTGTAGTCGTGCGGCACGCGGGTTCCCAGAGCGCGATCGATGTGCTCGTTGACGAAGTAGACCCAGGAGAACCCCGGCGCCCGCGACTCGGCGAGCACGTGCCAGGGAACGGCGATCGCGAGGAAGATCGCGACACTCGAGGGCAGTCGCAGCTCCCGCCACCTCGGCCAACCCTTCGTCAGCGTGAGAAACGCCACGATGGCCGCGCCCGGCAAGAGCAGGCCGATCGGGCCGCGCGTCAAGACCGCGAGGGCGCAAACCGCCGCGGCGCTCCGGTACCCGATCCGTGGATCGAGGCTGCCGGTCCAGGAGCGCAGGAACAGGTAGAAGATCGCCGTGAACTCCAGGGCATAGATCGCCTCGGGAATGACCGTCCGCGTGAAGATGTACATGCCCGCGCTCGTCGAGACGGCGAGCCCGGCGTAGAGCCCCGCCCGCGCTCCGAAGAATCGGCGGCCGAACACGAAGGTCAGAAAGACCAGCCCGACCATGGAGAGCGCCACCGGCAGGCGCGTCGCGAACTCGGTCTCGCCGAGCAGGGCGTAGCTTCCGGCCACGAGCCAGAAGTGCAGCGGCGGACGGATCAGGTACCGCAGCCCGTCCTGGTACAGGACGACGAAGTCGTGCCGCTCGAGCATCTCGCGCGCCACGAGGGCGTGGGCGGCGTCGATGTCGTCGTCGACGAGGGCCGGAGTGCCCGCAAAGCCGACGTACAGAATCGAAGCGAGGACGAGCAGGCTCGCCGCCATCCACCGTGAACGAAGGCTCGCCCCCGCGATGTCTCCATTTCGCAATGACATCGGCGCGAGGCGCGATTATAGGTTCCGCCGGCGGCGGGTCTTCGGCCGGTCTCGCGAGCGAGCTTTCTCGAGAGTCGCGAGGGCCTGCGCGACTTTCCCGGCGACCTCCACGACGTCCGCCGAGGCCTCGACGCCGACCGAGACGTGGCCCGCTCGGAACGGCAGGATCACCTGGTATTGCTTCCCGTAGCGGATGACAACGAACCGCACGCCGTCCAGATCGAGGTCCCCGCGCCGGCGCGTCGCCTCCAGCACGATCGGATTGACGATCAGCTCCTCCATCCGGTCGGTGTCCTGCGGATTGTGGCTCGGCCACTCCGGGCGCTGCTCCATCTCGCTGATTCGTCCGGCCTGGTTGGCGGCGACGTAGCGAATCTTCGGATCGAGGGGAAAGAGGATCGGGGCGAGTCGGTCGGGCACAGGCGCACCTCCTCCTGTTACGAACCCTTCGAAGGCCAGAATTGTTGCACTCCGGCCGGAAGCGGCCTGCCCAGCGCCAGCTCTCGCAGCGCGCGCGCGTCCATCGAGTACGGGATCCACTTGCGCACGCGCCGGCCTCCGAGCGAGCGATAGAACGTCTCGGCGCGGCGGTTTCAGGCGAGGACGTCCCACTCGAGCCGGCCGGCTCCCGCCTCGACGGCCTCCGCCGCAACCGCCTGAAGGAGCGCCCGCCCGACTCCCCGACTGCGCGCCGGCTCGCAGACATAGAGCTCCTTCAACGTGACGGTCGGCTTCAAGTCGTAGGTGAACGGTGTGGAGACCGTGACGGCGTAACCGACGAGAACGCCAGTCGCGCGGTCCTCGGCGACCGTGATCCGGCACTGGGGACCCGGGCCGAACACCCGCTCCTCGAGGTCCGGCTCGCTGACGGCGAATTCCTCGAGGTAGCGCTCGAACTCGGCGAGCCCTCGCATCATCACGAGTAGCCTCGGCGCGTCCCGCCTCTCGGCCGGCCGAACACGATGAGCCGGCCTCGATTCTGCGGGCGCTCCCTCGGCTCCGTTCAGCATCCACATGCGACTCTGGAGGCGGCAATCGGCTGCGCCGCCGCCGCCCCCTGCTCGAGTGCGAATCCCTCGTCGAGCCAGCCCGTGATCCCGCCGACCATCTCCTTGACCCGGTAGTTCAGAGACGCCAGGCGCACGGCCGCCCGCGCCGCCCCGTTGCAGTGGGGCCCGTCGCAGTAGACGACGAAGAGAGTGCTCGGCGGATATCCGCCCATGGTCTGCGCCGTGATCGTCCGGTGCGGGATGTTGACCGCGCCCGGCACGTGCCCCTTCTCGAAGGCGCCGGCGCTGCGCGCGTCGACCAGCACGAAGTCCGGCCGCGCCTCCAGGCCCGCGTGCACATCCGCGCAGTCCGTCTCGAACCGAAAGCGATCCTGGAAGCGAGCGAGAGTCTCCGCGGGAGTTGCCGCCGGGAATTCCGATACAGGCGTGCTCATCGCAACCTCCTCTTCGATTTCCCGAATCGTACGGACCGAACGCCCCGCCGGCCAGTGGCAGAAATGCCAATGTATGGTTAGAATCCGCCATGCGCCGCGAGCGCCGCCCGGACCCCGGCCTCGTCGCCGTCCTCGCCTACGACGGCCTCTGCACTTTCGAGTTCGGCATCGCCGTCGAGATCTTCGGCCTCCCCCGACCCGAGTTCACGTTCCCCTGGTATCGCTTTGCGGTCATCGGCGCGGATCGGGGACCCCTGCGGGCGACGGGCGGCGTGACGGTGACCGCCCGGGCGACGCTGCGCAAGCTCGCGGAGGCCCGGACGATCATCATCCCCGGCTGGCGCGACCGCGGCGAGATTCCACCGGCGCCCCTGCTCGCGGCGCTCCGCAGGGCGCATGCCCGCGGGGCGCGGCTGGTCTCGATCTGCTCCGGCGTGTACGTCCTGGCCGCCGCGGGCCTGCTCGACGGCAGCCGCGCGACGACGCACTGGCGCTACGCCGCAGACCTCGCGAGGCGTTACCCCGCGATTACCGTCGACCCCAACGTGCTCTACGTGGACGAGGGGCGCATCATCACCTCGGCGGGCAGCGCGGCCGGCATCGACGCCTGCCTCCATCTCGTCGCGAGGGATTTCGGCTGGAAGGTCGCCAACGCGATCGCGCGCCGCCTCGTGACGACGCCTCACCGCGCCGGCGGGCAGGCGCAGTTCATTCGGTCGCCGGCCGCCGACGCTCCCGGCACGGCTCTCTCCGCCTTGATGGACTGGGCCCGCGGCCATCTCTCCGAGGACCTCCGGATCCGCGATCTCGCCAAACGCGCCGCGATGAGCGAGCGGACCTTTCTGCGCCGCTTTCTCGACGCGACCGGCACGACGCCCAAGGCCTGGCTGCAATACCAGCGCATCGTTGCCGCCCAGGACCTGCTGGAGTCCTCCGACCAATCCCTCGATCGCGTGGCCGAGGTCGCGGGCTATCAGTCGACCGAGACCTTTCGGGCGGCTTTCCGCGCCCAGGTGGGAGTCCCGCCGGGGGCGTATCGGCGTCAGTTCCGAGTCGCCGCGGCCCGGCGCTAGGTCGAGCCTCGACTCCGGCGCCGGGCCCACCCCGCGGCGAAAACTGCGGATCAGCCCTTCTTTTCCGCCATGGCCTTGGCCCTCGTTCGGACGAGCGCGAGATTCAGGCTCGGCAGCGTGTAGAGCTCGGCCGCCTTCGAGCAGAACTCCTTCGCCTTGGCGGCGTCGCCCTTGCCCTGATAGGCCTGGCAGAGGCGATAGAGGTTCTGGGGATTCTGCTGGTTTGCCTGCTGGAGCTCGGCGATCGCCTTGTCGTAGTCCTTCTCGGCGAGCGCGACGATGCCGTCGAGCTCATGGGCATTCCTCGCCTGCGCCGGGTTCTTCGAGGAAGTGGCGCCCTGCCGGAATTCCGCGGCTTCGCTCTTGGCCGCGGCGAAGTCCTTCTTCGCGACGGCGACGCGGGCGAGATTGTAATGAAGGACGAGCTTGGCGTTGTTCTTGATCTCCTGCGAGAGACCGGAACCCTCGACCAGCTTCACTCCGCTCTCGAACTCTGCCCTGGCCTGATCGGGCTTTCCCATGTCCAGCAGGATGTTTGCCTTCAACTGCTGGTCGAAGGCCATCGCCGGAACGTCGTCGGTCTTCTGTCCCAGGGCGTACTGCTCGGCCACGTCCGAGAGCGCCTTGGCCATGTTGCCCCCGTCGACGTGCACGATCGTCATGGCAAAGAGCTCCGTCCGGTGCTCGCCGTCGGTTCGGGCCTTCTTGGCCATGTTCGAAAGCTCCGCCGCGGCGGCGTCGGCCTTTCCCTGGTACAGGAGATCCATGGCGATTCCCTGGTACGCGTTGACGAAGTTCGGATCGATCTCGAGCGCCTTGCGGTACTGCGCGATCGAGTCGTCGAATCGGCCCATCCGGAGGAGCAGCTCCGCGTAGGAATCGTAAGGGTTCGGATCCTTCGGGATGAGCTCGATGTACCTCTGAAAGGCCTTCTCGGCGTCGGCGAAGTCCCCGTTCTGACGGTAGGCGTATCCCAACAGGTTGTAGGCGGTCGAGTAGCTCGAGTCGAGCTCCGTGGCCTTCTTGTAGTGCTCGATCGCCTTCGGGAAGTCCTGTTGTCCGAAGTAGTAGGCAGCCATGTTGAAGTGCGCCCGCTCGTCGTTCGGATACAAGGCGAGGAGCTGATCGAGGTACTCCTTCTGCTTCACGGCGTTGTTGTTCGCGCCGGCTTCCGTCGCCAGGATCAAGAGCTTCTCGCCCTGCGACGCCCCGTCGGCCAGGGCGACCGCCTTGTTGAGATGCTCGAAAAAGCCGCTGCCGGTCTGAGCCGTGTTGGCGAGAAAGAGCTCGGCCAGGGCGAAATGCGGATCGAGCGAGACCGCCTTCTGGAAGTGCTCGATCGAGTCGGTCAGCAGCAGCTTCTCCGACATGTCCCGGCCCTGCAGGAACTCTGCCTTCGCATCGGCGGACATGGTCGTGACCGGGATCTTTCCCCCACCGACAGGCGTCGGCTTGACCTCGCTCACCGCGGCCGGGGCCGGCGCCTCCTTCTTGGCGCAGCCGCCGACCGCCAAACCGGCGGCGACCGCCAGCGTCCAGAAAAAATCCAGAGATTTGGAGCGCATGGTTCCCTCCTTCGCGACAGACGGTCGAGTACCGTCCTTGTGTGCCTCTACGGATTCACCTGCCCAGGGTTGCGCGCTCGTCCCCTCTTCGCCTGCCCCGGTGACCGGAGAATCCTTCGGTGCGAGACTTGCCCGCCGGAGGCGCCATGACGACGCAAAACGCCCTGACACAAAAGGCCGACAAACTTCGGGCGCTCCATCGCGCCGGTCGCCCGCTCGTTCTCGTCAACGTATGGGACGCCGCGACCGCGCGGATCGCGGCGAAGGCCGGATCGGCCGCCATCGCGACGACGAGCGCCGGAATCGCCTTCGCCTCCGGCTATCCGGACGGGGAGAGGATCCCGCGCGATCGCATGCTCGAGGCCGTCGCGCGGATCTGCGCCGCGGTTTCCCTCCCCGTCACCGCGGACGTCGAAGCGGGATACGGCGAGACGCCCGACGATCTTCGCCGCACCGCCGACGGGGTCCTCGACGCGGGCGCGATCGGCATGAACCTCGAAGACGGAACCGGTCGGGCCGAGACGCCGCTCGCGGATCTCGCGCTGCAGCTCGAGAAGATCCGCGCAGTCCGAGACGTGGCCGGCCGCCGGGGCGTGGCGATCGTCTTGAATGCGCGGACCGACGTTTATCTGGACCGCGTCGGGCCGGAATCCGGCCGCCTCGCGGAAACGATCCGGCGAACGGAGGCCTATCGAGACGCCGGAGCCGACTGCATCTTCGTTCCGGGAGTCACCGATCCGGCGACGATCGGCGAGCTCGTGCGCCGCCTCGGCTGTCCGGTCAACATCCTCGCGGTGGCCGGAGGCCCCTCGATCGGAGAGCTCGCGAGGCTCGGCGTCGCCCGCGTCTCCCTGGGGTCGGGGCCGATGCGCGCGGCGATGACGCTGATCGAGCGCCTGGCCGAGGAGGCGCTCACGAAGGGAACCTACTCCGCCCTCGAAGGGATCGTCTCGTACGCCAGCATGAACGAGCTGATGGGCTAGGGAAACCCCGCGCGGCCCCCGGCGCGGCCGGCGGGGCGAGGGGGCCCGTCCCCGTCACCCTCGCGCCGGCGCCATCGTCGCCCAGCCCCGGCTGTCCGCTTTCCGCGTTTCGCCGGCCCGGCGCCGGACCGCGTCGGCGACGTATTTCGCGTCCCTCCCGACGCCATGGATCATCGTCGACGACATCGCGTACAGAAAGTGCAGCCCGACGAAGTACAAGCCGGGCTGGCTCGCGACGACGCCGCGCTCCTGCTTCGGTTCGCCGTGCTCGTCCAGCACCGGCAGATCGATCCAGGAGAAGCCGGGATGGAACCCCGCGGCCCAGATCACGTTGGCGACGTCGAGCACGCGGCCGTCCTCGAGGACGGGCTTCCCGTCGCGCACGCCGGCGACCCGGGCAACGCGCTCGACTCCCGCGGCGTCGGGTCGCGTTGTGCAACGGATTGACACAAATCCGCCGCCGGCCATAGGCTCGGCACATCTTCCGCGCTCGCGAGAGCGCATCTTTTTCACAGGAGGACCCATGACTCATGGAGAGATGCCGACGCCTGGGCTCGAGCCACGCCCCGCCTTGCTCAATCCCTCGCCACCGGTTGCCCGTCTCGCGCAACGCCGGCGCACAGCCAGCAGCCGCGCCGCCGGGTTCACGCTCATCGAGCTGCTGGTCGTCATCGCCATCATCGCGATCCTGATCGGACTGCTCGTTCCCGCCGTGCAGAAGGTCCGCCAAGCCGCGATGAGGCAGCAAATGGAAAACCTCCTGAAGTCGGAGGGAGGCATCTGCACGGCGTTTGACTCCTTCTTCAAGGCTTTCGGGGTGTACCCGGCCAGCCTGGACGACCCGAGGCTGCTCGCGTATACGCCGAAAAACCAGCCACTCGCAAAGCTGGCCTCCGACCTCGACTTCCAATGTTTCATCTACAAAGTGACGTCGATGGGAACACCGGGCGTGGCAGAGGCGCTCTCCGCGAAGCTCTATGCGGCCGAGGCCGCGGAGGGCCGCGGCAATCTGTCTGCGAAGGCAGGGGCGCTAGGAGCCTTCGAGCATCAAGTGCGGGCGCAAACGGGCAAGGCATTGACGCCGAACCAGGCGGAGGTGCTGCTGACGCTCGCACGCACGTTATGAGCGGCTGAGGACCCGGGGTCCTGAATCGCTCTTCCCCTGCGGGGAGAAGGGTGCGGATGAGGGGGTCACGAGCCGCGGTTTTCTGCCAGCTCCCGCGCGTGGGCCTGGCAGAACCGCGCCCCTTTTCGGTCGGACTCGGAGAGCGTGTTGGAAAACCACATCACGCAGGTCGGATCGGAGCAGTGGGACAGGCCGTAGGTGTGGCCGAGCTCGTGGACGGCCTCGGTCGCCGCGCGGCGGAGCAGAAGCGCCTCGTCGGCTCCGGCCCGCAGGCGCGCCAGCGAGAACACCGCGACCCCCCGTCTCGGATCGGCCTCGCCGAAGACGAAATTCAAGTCCGGAACGTACAGATCGACATCGGCGATTCCCAGCAGACGTTCCCACTCCGGTTTCTTGACCGACGCGAGCGCGTCCAGGAGCTTGGTCGAGAGGTATTGCCGGCGCGAAGCATTCCACGAGGAGGACGGGAGTGCGAGCGGGGGCAGCACGACGATCTCGGCGCCGAATGTCTCGCGCAAGATCGGTTCCAGACCCTCGAGCGGGGCGCGGGAAGCTTTCCCGATGACGACGACGGCGATCAAAGGCTTCCTTACGGACGCTCCCGCCTGAATGAAAGCGGCGACGAAGCCAAGGATGCAGGCCAGACCTCCCACGGCAGCCTCAAGGTATCTCCGTCGTAGAGTCTACCGGCCGTGGGCAGCAGGCAACCTCACGCACTTCTCCTGACGGGGTCCCCAGGGATCGGTAAGACGACTGTTCTTCGCCGCGCCACCGAGCGGCTCGCGGACCTCGAGATCTGCGGGTTCACGACCGAAGAGATTCGGGAGGCGGGGCAGCGCGTCGGCTTTCGGATCGAGACCTTCGGCGGCCGGTCGGATGTCCTGGCGCACGTGAAGATCCGGTCGCCCCACAAGATCAGCCGGTACGGCGTCGACCTTGCCGCCCTGGACCGCGTCGTGAGAGACGAATTCTCGCCTCCTCTGGCAGACGTCGTCTTCATCGACGAGATCGGAAAGATGGAATCTCTCTCGCCGCGATTCGTCCAAACCGTGGAATCGCTCGTGGACTCGGCCAAGGTTTTCGTCGCGACGGTCGCGCTCCGCGGTGAGGGCCTCATCGAAAGTGTCAAGCGGCGCCCCGACGTGTTGCTCTGGACAGTTACCCGGGCAAACCGCGACGAAATGCCGGCAAAGATCGCCGACTGGGTCCGCTCGAGACTCTCGTGCTCTTCTCCCCGCAACGGGAGAGGCTCGGGGTGAGGGCCCTCGCCTCCCGTCACCTCGGCAAGAGCTCGGTCGTCGTCTTCCGCCGCCGAGGCAGCGAAAGACCGCGCACCCACTTGCGTGCGGCCTTCGTGTCGTACTTCTCGGCGTAGCCGGCGTCGACGGCATCGAGGAGGCGCTCGCCTCTGACCTGACGAGCGCGCACGGGGATTTCGCGCCCGTCGGTGAGGATCGCTCCCGTCCGCTGCCGCAGAAAGGATCGGTGCCAGCCGCCGGGGCTGTCGTTCCAGGGGCGAACGA
>DATKAE010000046.1:0-1217 GCA_035498405.1 Thermoanaerobaculia bacterium
TGGGGGATGGCGTCCCAGAACTGCTTCTGGTAGCGGACGCCCGGCTTGATCGTGAGCTTCCGGCTGATCCGCCACTCGTCCTGGAGGAAGATCGAGAAATCCTTGTACCCGTAGCTGGCCTCGGGTTGGCCGTAGCCCTGCACGTAGGCGGCGGGAAGGTCGAGGGCGAAGGCCTGGAGGGCCGTGAGGGGGGCGGGGAAGCCGAGGGCTGGAATCGCGGGAAGCGCCTCGAAGATGTAGCGGCCGCCGAAGTTCAGCGGCACCGAGCTTCCGCCCTGCGGGGTGCTGACGAAGTTGAAGTCGATTCCGGCCTTCGCAGCGTGCTTGCCCGCGTAGTGGGTGAACGTCTCCACGACCTGGTAGCGCGTGTTCCTCCGGGGCTGCGGCGTGAAGCGCTGGCGACCCACGCTCGCGAGGCCCGTGATGTCCACCGCGGGTCCGCCCTGGTCGTCCCTCTCGCAAGGTCCGCCGCAGCTCGGGTCGAGGGAGTTGACCTTCTGGTCCGAGTGCGCGACCTGCAGCCGCGCCTCGTTCACGGAGCGCGGGGAGAAGACGTTCGTCTGCGAGAGCGAGAGCGACCAGTCGGTGCGGAGCTGCACTGCGCCCCGGCTCCGGGCGACGATGCCCCCGAAGGGCTCGATGTTCTCGTTCGTAGTGTCCGAGTAGTTGGCCCGGAAGACGAGCGTCGAGCTCGGGCTCCAGTGGTGGTCCAGCTTGCCCAGGGCGTTCCAGCCCCTGTAGCCGTAGGGAACCGCTCCCGTCTCGACGGGGAATCCCTTCGCGTTCAGGAGCGCCGCCGCCGCGGGGTCGATGTTGACGAAGTTGGAGGCGCGGAGATCCTGCCGCTCGAAGGACGCGAAGAAGAAGGTCTCGTCCTTCCGCAGCGGGCCCCCGAGCGTCGCCCCGTACTGGTTTGCGCTGAAGGGCGCCTTGGCGCGGTCGATGGGGTTCCCGAAGACGTCGTACTCCTCGAAGTGGTCCTTGGCGTTCAGCCTCTCGTCGCGGAAGTACCAGAAGGCGTTGCCGTGGAACTCGTTCGTTCCGCTCTTCGTCACGATGTTCACGACGCCCCCGCTCGCCTTGCCGAGCTCCGCCGAGTAGGAATCGGCCAGCACCTGGAACTCGCGGATCGCCTCCTGGCTGAACGTCGCGCGCACCGCGCCCACGACCACGTCGTTGTTGTCGAGCCCGTCCACCATGATGTTGTTGGAGCGGGC
>DATKAE010000047.1:0-266822 GCA_035498405.1 Thermoanaerobaculia bacterium
ATGGCGCCGCCTGGGGAGACCGTCCGACCGAGATTTTCCTGAGCCATATCGGCAGCCCCGAAACGCGTTCGCTCGGCATTCCGGAAGCGAACCTCCTCTCTGTGGCTCCTTCGGGCGAGCTCGCGATCCTCCTGAAGAAGAACGATCTCTATACCCCCATGGGCAGCGGAACTCTTGCGCGGGTTGCCCTCGCCGGCGGCGCGCCGCGCAAGGTCGCCGAGGACGTGGTCACCGCCGACTGGTCGCCGGATGGAAACAGCCTCGCCATCGTGCGCAACCTCGGAAGCAAGTTCGCGCTCGAGTTTCCGCCGGGTAAGGCGATCTACTCCACCGGGACGGAGCTTTCGTCGGCGCGTGTCTCGCCGGACGGCAAGCGGGTTGCGCTCGTCGAGTCCGACGGCAGTCACAACTGGATTGACATCATCGACTCCGGTGGGAATCGGAAAGAGCTCGCGAAGGACCTCATCTACATCGACACGCTTGCCTGGCATCCCTCGGGGCGGGAAGTCTGGTTCGACGGCGTGGACCCTCGGCCGTCGCCGGGGATCTTTGCGGTGAGCCTGGAGGGAGCCGAACGGACCGTCGCTACGACGACCGATCTCGAAGTGGTTCACGACATCGCGCGGGACGGCAGCGTCCTGATCGAGCGCGCGATCCTGAGGGGGTCCATCCGTGGCTCCTTCAACGGAGACAGCCAGGAGCATGACCTGTCCTGGCTCGACCATTCGATTCTCGGCTCTCTGTCCAACGACGGGAAAACTCTGCTCTTTTCGGAGGCTGGCGAAGGCGGGGGGCCAAACCTCTCGGTCTACCTCCGAGCGACCGACGGCTCGCCCGCCGTTCGTCTCGGGGACGGCAGGGCGCTCGACCTCTCACCCGATGGGAGATGGGCGCTCACACTTCTGCCCTCGACCCCGGCGCCTCGACTCGTCCTTCTTCCGACGGGCGTCGGCGAGCCGAGGCCCGTTCCGGTCGAGGGCCTGCAGATCCTCTGGGCGTTGTTCCTTCCACCCGACGGGAAGCGGATCTCGATCGTGGCGTCCGAGCCCGGCCATGGCGTACGCAACTACGTGATGGATCTCTCCGGAGGCAAGCCACGCCCGTTCACGTCCGAAGTGCGTTACGCCGGCGCCGTGTCGCCCGACGGGCAGTTTGCGGCCGACAGCGGCGTGGATCGGCGGGCCGTAATCCTTCCGGTCGCCGGAGGCGCGCCTCGTCCGATTGCCGGCCTCGATCCGGGTGACGTGCCGATTCAATGGAGCGCCGACGGCGAGTATGTCTATGCCACCCGCTACGGAGAGGCGCCGCTCCCCGTCTATCGCGTCAACCTGAAGACCGGCAAGAAGGAGCTCTGGAAGGAGCTGATGCCGCCCGACCGCGCGGGTCTCGTGAAAGTCGACGACGTCGCCATCAGCCGCGACGGCCGCTCGTACGCCTATTCCTTCAGCCGTGTCACCGCGTCGGATCTCTTCCTCGTGAAGGGCTGGAAGTAGAGCTTCCTGTCGCTCTGGACTCCCCCCTCACCCTAGCCCTCTCCCCCGAAGACGGGGCGAGGGTAGGACTCACAGCTAGAATCCCCCTCGATCTCATGCCGCTTTCTCCAGGCACCCGTCTGGGTCCCTACGAGATCCTATCGCCGCTCGGCGCGGGAGGGATGGGCGAGGTCTACCGCGCGAAGGACACACGGCTCGGTCGAGACGTCGCGATCAAGGTCCTGCCGTCCCATCTATCCGCCTCCGCGGAAGCGCGTCAGCGCTTCGAGCGGGAGGCGAAGGCGATCTCGCAGCTCACGCACCCACACATCTGCACGCTCTACGACGTCGGGAACCAGTATGGGGTCGAGTACTTGGTGATGGAGTTGCTGGAAGGCGAGACGCTCTCGGAGAGGCTGGTCAAGGGTGGGCTGCCGCTGGAGCAGACGTTGCGGCACGGGACGGAGATTGCCGACGCTCTTGACAAGGCACATCGGCAAGGCATCGTGCACCGGGATCTGAAGCCCTCCAACGTCATGCTGACGAGGTCGGGGGTGAAGCTTCTGGACTTCGGGCTGGCTTTGAAGCGGCCGCTCGACGCTGCCGGAAATGGGCAGGCGGCCGTGGCCCACGATCCCATGGCGAGAGCGCACCTCACGGCTCTTCCAACCGTGATCAATGATCCGAGCTTGACGACCCCGGGGACGATCCTCGGAACGTTTCAGTACATGGCGCCGGAGCAGCTGGAGGGCAAGGAGGCGGACGGCCGAACGGACATCTTTGCTTTCGGGTGTGTCCTCTACGAGATGGTGACGGGGAGGAAGGCGTTTTCGGGGACGAGCCAGGCGAGCCTGATCTCCGCGATCATGACGAGCGAGCCGGCAGCGATCTCAACGATTCGGCCTATGACGCCTGCCGCGCTCGACCGGGTCGTCAAGACCTGCCTCGCCAAGGACCCCGAGAACCGATGGCAGTCGGCGGGAGATCTTGCGCGCGAGCTGCGATGGATCGCGCGGGGGAGCGCTGATGCGCCGGTGCTCGCGTCGGGACGACGGATGGGAACACGCGAGCGACTCGCGTGGGCCAGCGCAGCCCTGGCCGCCGCCGGCCTGGTGACTGCTCTCGCCTCGCGATCTCCAAGATCTCCGGTAGGCTTCGACCAGGCGATCCAGTTCAAGATTCCGCTTCCGGAGTCGGTGTCCTATGTCGGAGTCGATCCGATCAAGTCGATGTTCGCGCTCTCGCCCGACGGCAGCGCAGTGGCGTTTCTCGGCTCGACGACCGCGGGCACGCAGATCTTCGTGCGGTCGCTCGGAGCGGTTGCTTTGCAGGCGATTTCTGGAACGGAAGGCGCCGAGTCCCCCTTCTGGTCGCCGGACGGAAAGAATCTTGCCTTCTTTGCGGGAGGCAAACTGAAACGGGTCGGTCTGTCGGGAGGTCCCGCTGTCACCGTCTGCGAGGCCGAGAGCGGCGGTACCGGGACGTGGGGTCGGGACGGAACGATCCTTTTCGCCGAATGGGGGTTCACCAAGACCCGGCACGTCGTCCTCCGCGTCCCGGCCTCAGGAGGCCGGGTGACTGAGGCGACGAGACTCGACGCCTCGCGGCGCGAGCACATGCACTACTGGCCGGCGTTTCTTCCCGATGGGAGGCATTTCCTGTACCTGGTGGACGCGGGAGAGGGCTGGCCCAAGGAGGAACAACAGATCCGGATCGGCGAGCTCGATTCCTCGACGACACGCTTCGTGATGCGGACCCCATCCCGATGCGAGTATTCCCCGACTGGCCATCTGCTCTTCGCCCGCGAAGGGGCGCTCTTCGCCCAGGCGTTCGATCCCGTCGGCGGAGTCCTTCGTGGCGACGCCTTCGTGGTCGCTCCGGAGGTCCAGACGTATGTGACGACGGGGGATGCCGACTTTTCGGTCGCGTCACGCGCTCCGGTCCTGGCGTTCAAGGAGCCAATCCACTCCCGGCTGACCTGGGTCTCCCGATCGGGAAGGGAGGAAGGCGCCGTTCGCCCGGAGGGGTCTTATCTGGGCCCGCGCCTTTCCCGGGCCGGAGACCGTCTCGCGTTCGCGCAAGTCGATCCGCGGCTGGGGACGGGCGACATCTGGATCCAGGACCTGCAGCACGGCACGACTGCTCGCGCCACGTTCGATCCGACCTCGGAGTGGAGCCCGGTGTGGCTCCCGGACGGCAGCCGCGTGATTTACTCTTCGGACGCTGGCGGCGAGCTCCCGGATCTGTTCTGGCTGGATCCGGCCTCCGGAAAGACGGGCCTGTTGCTTCACAGCCGCGGCGTCAAGTGGCCGGACGACGTCTCCCCGGATGGCCGCTTCCTGTTGTACTTCGAGATGCTGAGCAAGCAACCGGTCATCATGGTCCTGCCGCTGACCGGAGACAAGAAGCCCTTCCCGTTCTTGACCCAGCCGTTCCCGGAGTATTCCCCGCGATTCTCGCCGGACGGGCGCTTCGTGGCCTACGTCGCCGAAGGGTCCGGGAAGCCTGAGGTCTACGTCCGGCCGTTTCCGGGACCGGGGCAGCCCTGGCAGGTCTCGAGAACGGGCGGCAAGGCGCCCCGCTGGAGTTCCGACGGCCGCGAGATCTTCTTCCTTACCGAGCATGCGGTCATGTCGGCCGCGGTCCGAACGGGTCACGGATTCGAGACGACGACTCCCGTTCCCCTCTTCGGCGCGGACCTGTCCGCAGGGGGCGACAAGTTCGGCTACGAGGTCGGCGCGGATGGGCGGTTTCTGGTGCTTCAGCCGGACGCCGGAGCCCGCGACACGGGCATCCACGTGGTCGCCAACTGGCTCTCGGGACGCCGGAACTAATCGGAGGGTTCGTCCCAAGAACCTCGAGCCCTGCTCAAGACCCGGAACGTCGTTTCAACACTGGCGCGATTATCGGGATGCACTGGGTCGCGCTTGCGAAATGGTCCTGTCTTAGAGAATGGCGAGAAGCCTCTGCATCTCCCGCAGCCAGCCTCCGAAAAGTTTCCAACTGGGAACTATGTGGGGAGCCACTGCTCAACGGGCATTCGCACTTCGGGCCGCAGTGTAAAGTTCTCGCCGGGGTCCGATGACACTCACAGCTGGGACCCGCCTCGGTCACTACGAAATTCTCGCGCCTCTCGGTGCGGGAGGGATGGGAGAGGTCTACCGCGCACGGGATCCGCGGCTGGGGCGCGAAGTGGCCATCAAGGTCCTGCCGGAAGCCCTCGCTGCGGATCGCGACCGGCTGGCGCGTTTCGAGCAGGAGGCTCGCTCGGCCTCAGCGCTCAATCACCCGAACATCGTAACGATCTACGAGATCGGCGTGGCCGGATCGGTCTCTTACATTTCGATGGAGCTCGTGGAAGGAAAGACTCTGCGGGAGGTTGTCGCGGAGGGTCCGGTCCCAACCAAGCGCCTCATCGCCATCGCCGCGCAGATCGCGGACGCGCTCGCCAAAGCGCACGAGGCCGGGATCATTCACCGCGACCTGAAGCCGGAAAATCTGATGGTCACGCGAGACGGCTTCGTGAAGATTCTCGACTTCGGCCTCGCGAAGCTGGCTCTCCCTGAGTCCAGCGAGATCTCCGCGATGCCGACGCTGGCCAAGCCCGAAACGCACGCCGGTGTCGTCCTCGGCACGGTCGGCTACATGTCCCCCGAACAGGCGAGCGGACTGCGGCTGGATTTCCGCTCGGATCAATTTTCCCTGGGTTCGATCCTCTACGAGCTCGCAACTGGAAGGCGCGCGTTCTCGCGGCCGACGACGGCGGAGGCGCTGGTCGCAATCATCCGGGAAGAGCCGGAAGGGATCGCGGCGCTTGCTCCGCAGATTCCCGTCCCCGTGCGCTGGGTGATCGAGCGTTGCCTCGCCAAGGATCCGGAGGAACGCTATGCCTCGACCCGGGACCTGGCACGTGACCTGAAGCACTTGCGCGACCACGGGTCCGAGGTCTCGGCGGAGGCAGCCCCCGTCGTGCTCGCTCGGCGGCTCGGCTGGTTCGGTCCGGCGCTGGCGGCGGGAGTCCTTCTCGGCGGGGCCTTGGTGGTCTTCGCGGCCCTTCGCGCGCGCCATCCATCTCCGGCGCAACCGGTACGATTCGCGATACCGGTTCCGCCCCGGGCCACCTATTCGCCAGCGGAGGGTTCTCGAGGGTTTGCGATCTCTCCGGACGGCACGCGCCTGGTCATCGAGGCGAGCATGGCCGGGCGACGACGTCTCTTTCTCCGGCCGCTCGACTCGGACAAGGCGGCCGAGCTCGACGGCACGAGCGGGGCGGAGTCGCCCTTCTGGTCACCGGACAGCCGCTTCATCGCGTTCTTCGCAGACGGCAAGCTGAAGAAGATCCCGGCCGCGGGCGGCCCTCCCGAGGAGCTCTGCGCGGCATCGTTCGACATCGTCGGGAGCTGGAACCGTGAAGGCACGATTCTCTTCTCGCAGATATCTTCCAACGCGGAGATTTTTCGCGTTTCGGACAAAGGAGGAGAGGCCGTGCGCGTGACGTCGGTCGATCCGTCGCGCGGTGCGGTCGCCGACATCTGGCCCCACTTTCTGCCGGATGGCCGTCGATTCCTCTACTTGGACTGGGTATCGCATCCAATGAGTCCGGGGCATGCGCCGCGCGAGCTGCGAGTTGCCTCCCTCGACTCGAAGGAGAGCCGAGTCGTGACGCGGCTCGATTCCAGGGCCGAGTATGCCTCTCCCGGATACCTGCTCTACGTCCGCGACGCCACGCTTTTTGCACAGCCGTTCGACGAGGCGAGAGCGCGCCTCACTGGAGAGCCGCTTCTCGTGGCGGAGGGCGTCCATTACTTCTACGGGCCCGCCCATGCGGCCTTCTCCGTCTCTCAAACCGGGGTCCTCGTCTATCAGGCGGCGGCCCGTCCTTCCCGGCTTGTGTGGCTCGATCGAGCGGGGAGAGAAATCGGCACTCTCGGGGAGCCCGCGGTCTTGAACGGGTTTCGGATTTCAGCCGATGGACAGAAGGTGGCTGCCGCCATCGAGGACAAGCGGACCGGAACATCGGACGTCTGGGTCTTCGAACTCCAGCGGGGCGTCTCGACGCGGCTCCACTCTGATCCCGTGGACGAGAAGTCCCCAGTTTGGTCGCCCGACGGATCGAAGGTTCTCTACCGCTCGGACCGAATGGGTGTCCCCGACATCTACGAGATCGCGGTCGGAGTGCCGGGAAGCGAAAGGCGGCTGCTCGAGCAGCCGGGAGTCCAACAGCCGGAGGACATTTCCCGCGACGGGCGCTTGCTCATCTACCGCAACAACACCCAGACGACGGCGCCGGACATCTGGATCCTGCCGCTCAACGGAGACGCGAAGCCCCTGCCTTGGCTTCAAACGCCCTTTGCCGAAAGGAGCCCACGGATCTCTCCGGACGGGCGGTGGATCGCCTACGAGTCGGATGAGGCGGGAGATCCCGAGGTCTACGTGGCCCTGACGGAAGGGGGCGGAGAAAAGAAGCGGCTCTCTCCGGCCGGAGGAAGACTCCCGCGGTGGCGGCGAGACGGCAGGGAGATGTACTACGTCACGCCGGACGGCTTCCTCGCGGCAGTCCCGATCGCCCCGGGGGCGCGACTGGAGACCGACGCTCCGCTCCGGCTTTTTCACCTCGAGCCGGCGATCGAGGACTACGACGTGGCTCCTGACGGTTCGCGGTTCTTGGTAAGCACGCCCGAGGAGAGAGGCCGGGAGTCGCCGATCCGAGTGATCGTCAACTGGCCGGCGACGCTGACGAGCGAAAAATGACCCTCGTGGCCGGCACTCGCCTCGGTCCATAGGAGATCCTGTTGCCCTTGATCGACGGCGCGAAGTCGTCCGGCCTTACTCCGCGGCGAGAAGACTCTCAATCTCCCGCAGCCAGCGGCCGAAAGGGTTCCAACTGGGGACTATGTGGGGAGCCACTACTCTCTACGAATTCACTCCGAGACCCGCAATCGCTGCGGCCGCATCCCCGCGGCGACCAGCCTGGCTCCGCCGGCAGTGATGAATCTGCATCATGGCTCCGAGACGGCTTCAACAGAGACTCACGAGCGAAACAATGCTCGAGATGACTAGGAAAGGGAGGGGCCAATTGATCAGAGTGATGAGAACAACCGTTATGGCTCTTGCGGCGACGACACTGACGGGAGCTTTGCTTGCCCAATCCGCACAAGAGCGTCTTGCAGCCTCCGTGAAGGACGCCCGGGATCAGCTTCAAAGCGCGCGTACCGATTTGCAGGAGACGGTCGGCGCGCTCAATGACCTCCGAGGTCAGACTGGCGACCTAAAACCCGGTTTCGAGAAGTACTCCGAGTCGATCGAGAAGACTCGCAATTCGGCCGGCCTTGCGGCGAAGTTGGCCGGAACCATGTCGGCGGATAGCAAGTCCTATTTCGACTCCTGGCAGTCGGAGATCAATACCATCTCAAATAAGGACATCCAGAAGACGTCTACCAAGCGTTTGAAGACTGTTCAAAAGGAATATGACAACGCTGTCAAGCAGCTCAAGCCCCTGCCGTCTTTGTTTGCGCCGATGATGTCGGACCTCGACGACTTCAAGAAAGCGCTGGGCATGGATCTGACGCCCGCCGGACTCAAGGCGCACTCCAAAGCCATGGACAAGACCAACAAGAGCCTGGCTGCTTTCCAGGAGCCGATCACCAAGTCGTTGGTGGAGCTTGACAAGTTGTCCACCGACCTGACGCCTGCCGCGCCCGCTGCCAAGTAACCTGCTCGGCCGCGAGCGACATCGGGAAGCAGAAAACAGGTCCTCGGTCGGCGCCCGCCACCTTGTGGCGGGCGCCGACAGGATTGCAGGGGCGCTCCGCAGCGCGTCGAAAAAGTCGGGGCTTTCGTGTGGCGAACAATGTTCTCGCCGATCTCCGGGTCTCCAACTATCGCCGCCGCCGCGATGGTAGTGTCACCGCAAGAGAAGGGAGCTGCGATGGTTGGAAAAGCGAAACGAACGACTCACCGCAGCGTTTCGGGCAAGAGGCGATACGCCGTGCGTGACGCAAAGGGGCGCTTCTAAGACATTCAGACTGATGAACGCCCCCACCGGGCCGACCTGGAACGAAGGGCGAAGGCCGAGAAATGGCGTCCAGGCGCTCGGGCTCGAGAAGTCGTCTTCGAAAACAGGGCGGCTGCCTTCCGGGCGCGGTGTCGAGATCGACCCTCGCAGAGCGGGCCGGAGTTCCGGCAACCGACAGGCGCGCGAACAAGCTGCGAAGGCTCACCCTCTCGTCACACCGCTCTGCGGAGGCTGAGTCGGTTGGACGAGGGTTCTTGTTTCCCCGCGTTCGGGGCGTTTGAGATCCGAAATTGGGCGTTGGTGTCGTGAACTTCAAAGTGACAATCCGCCGAGGGCACATCCGGCGGACCCTCGTCGTCGTTGCGGCCGTCCTCGCCGTGTGGGCCCTGGCTGGATTCTTCTTACTCCCACACTTCCTCCGCCCGGTCGTCGAACGGAAGATCGCGGAGCGCCTCCACCGTCCCGCGACGCTGCGCCGACTCTCGATGAACCCGTTCGCCCTGTCCGTCACCCTCGAGGGTCTCGACGTGAAGGACAAGGGGGGGGCCGATGCCTTCTTCTCGCTCGAGCGCCTCTACGTGAACCTCGAAGCGGCCTCGATCTTCCGAGGCGGGCCCGTGATCCGCGCGATCACGCTGACGAAGCCGTCTCTTGCGATCGTGCGGAACGCGGACAGAACGTACAGCGTCCAGGACCTTCTCGACGAAGCCTTGAAACCGAAACCCGCGGAGAGGTCGAAGAAGGAAGAGGCGCCGCTGCGCTTCTCGGTCAACAACATCCGCGTCGAAGGCGGGAGCGTGGACTTCGACGACCGTGCCGAGCAGACGAAGCACACCGTCAGGGACCTCGCGATCGGCATCCCGTTCCTTTCGAACATTCCTTCGCAGGTCGAGATTACGACCCAGCCCCTTTTCGAAGCCAAGGTCAATGGCACGCCGTTCTCGCTGCGCGGAAGGACCAAGCCGTTCAGCGAGACGCGCGAGACGGCCGTGGACGTCGATCTGTCGGATACGGACCTTCCGCATTACTTCGCGTATGCCCCGCCCTCGATCCCCTGGAAGCTCGCCTCCGGCCGGCTGGACGCGAAGATCAGGGCTGTCTTCTCGCAGCCGCCGCGGGGCAAGCCCGCTCTCGTTCTTTCGGGCACGGCGGCTCTCCGGAACTTCGCCGCGAAGAGCGACGGCAGGCCGCTACTCGCCTTTGAGCGATTCGAGGCCGTCGTCGACGCCTTCGACGTTTTCGAGCGCAGGGCCCGGATGAGGAGCCTGAAGGTGGTCGGACCCGAGATGTGGGTTCGGCGCGAAGCCAAGGGCGAACACCGTCTCGTGGAAGCCTTCATCGCCCCGGCCAGAGGGGGCGCGAAGAAGACAGGCGTGGAAGCCGAGGAGGGCCCCGCGGCCGAGCCGCCGCCTCTCGTCGAGATTGCGGACATTGGGATCGAGCGAGGCAAGATCCACTACGACGACACCGCCTTCGCCCGACCGTTCCATGCTCTCGTCGAGGATTTCGAGGTTTCCGTAAAGGGCTTCTCGACGGCTCCGGGCGCCGCGGCCTCACTCGAGGCGTCGGCGAAGACCGACGCCGGCGAGACGCTGAAGAATACGGGCACGGTATCGATGGAGCCGTTCGTTGTCGAAGGCACGATCGAGATCGCCGGCCTTCCGCTGAAACGCTACGCCCCGTTTTACGAGAGCCTCGTGACCTTCGACGTCGACGACGGCACTCTCGATCTGGGAACGAAGTACCGCTACTCCACGGGGCCCGATGCGAACACGACCCTGTCGGCGCTCTCGGCCACTCTCCGATCTCCTCGCCTGAGGAGAAGGGACGCGAGGGAGCCCTTCTTCAAGGCGATGTTCGTGAAGATGACGGGGACCTCCCTCGATCTTGGAAAGCACGACCTCGCGCTCGGAGAGGTCTCGAGCGACGGAGGCTTCCTTGCGGTCGCGAGGGGAAAGGACGGCAACGCCGACCTCGCGGAGCTGATGGCTCACCCGCCGGCCGATGCCCGTCCGGAGCCCCCGTCGGCGCCGGAGCCTCCATCGATACCGTGGAACGCGACCCTGGGGAGGCTCGCCCTCGACGGGTACACCGTCCGCATCGAAGATCTCGCGACCGGCCGACCGGCCCGCTATGCGCTGACGAAGACGAACCTTTCCCTCGAGAACTTCTCGACGGCGCGCGACACGAAGGCGACGTTGTCGGTTCGGTTCGGCGTGAACGGGCGCGGAACGGCTTCGGCGAAGGGTCCCGTGGGAATCCACCCGACCTATGCCGAGCTCGACGCCGAGGTGAAGAGCCTCGACCTGGTTCCCCTCGAGCCCTACGTTCTCTCGAACTTCAAGCTAGCGCTCGCCCGGGGAACGCTTTCCGGACACGGCGTTCTCTCGTTGCGCGAGGCCGCGGAGGGCAAGACGAGCATCGGCTTCACGGGATGGGCCGCCGTCCGGGATCTGCTGGCCTTAGACGAGTCGACGAAGCTCGACTTCTTCAAGTGGGACGACTTCTCTCTGCAGGGGATGAAGGCGGGCTACAACCCGACCTTTCTCCAGGTGGCGAAGCTCGCGGTCACGGGCATGGCGTGCGACATCGTGATCGAAAGCGACGGTACGGTGAATCTCGCCCGGGTCGTCGGCAAGCCCGCGCCTCGCGAAGGGGAAGAGGAGGAGGCGGCCGATCAGACGGCGGCGGCGAGCGCTCCATCGCCGACGGTCGCGCCGGCGCCCCCCGCTCCGGAGGCCAATGAGAAGGTGCCGATTCGGATCGACACGCTCGCCCTCCAGGGTGGCCGGATCGGCCTCGCCGACCATTTCATCAAGCCGAATTTCGCCGCGACGCTCATGGATCTCGGCGGGAGCGTGACCGGTCTCTCGACCGAGGAGGGTACCGTTGCCGAGCTCGACCTCGGCGGCAGCCTCGCCAACAGCTCATCCCTTCGGATCGCCGGCCGGGTCAACCCTCTCGCGGCAACGGCCTTCGCCGACGTCACGGCGAGCTTTCGAGACATCGACCTGCCCCCGTTCACCCCCTACTCCGGCAAATACGCGGGATACACGATCTCTCGGGGCAAGCTCACGGTGGAGCTCAAGTACAAACTTCAGAACCGCAAGCTCTCGGCCGAAAACAGGCTCCTCATCGACCAGTTCGAGTTCGGCGAGAAGGTGGAAAGCAAGGACGCGACGAAGCTGCCGGTCAAGCTCGCCGTCTCGCTCCTCCGGGACAAGGACGGCTTGATCGACCTCGACCTGCCCATCGAGGGATCGCTGGACGACCCGAAGTTTCGCCTCGGAAAAGTCATCTGGCACGTCATCGGAAATTTGATCGGAAAGGCGGCCACGGCTCCCTTCGCGCTCCTCGGAAAGGTCCTGGGGGGCCGAAGCGCGGAGGAGCTCTCGTCCGTCGACTTTGCCGCAGGCCACGACGCGCTGGACGACGCCGCCCGGAAGAAACTCGACGCGCTCGCGAAGGCCTTGAACGACCGGCCCGGTCTGAAGTTGAAGGCGACCGGCTGCTTCTCGGGCGAAGAGGACCAGGAAGGGCTGCGGCACCTGCGGCTCGAACGGAAGGTCAATGCGCAAAAGATGGCCGACCTCGTCGAGAGGGGCGAGGCACCCGCGAGCGTCGACGCCGTCGTCATCGACGAGAAGGAATACGAGACGTACCTGAGGAAGGCTTACAAGAAGGAGAAGTTCAAGAAACCCAGCAAGTTCCTGGGCATCCCGAAGGAGCTCCCCGCGCCCGAGATGGAGAGCCTCATGCTCGCCAATCTGCCCGTGACGACGGACGACCTGAGGCAGCTGGCTCTGGCGCGAGCGAATACGGTGAAGGACTACCTCATTGGGCCCGGAAAGGTCGAAGCGGCGCGCGTCTTCATCCTCGAGCCGGGAAGCAAGCCCGCCGCACCCGCGGGGAAGGCGAAGGCCAGCCGCGTCGATTTCACGCTCGAATAGCCTCGCGCCGGGCGGGCGCGGGCGTTGAAGATCCACTTTCTCTCGCCCCGGTGGCTCGCGTGCGACTCCGGCTTCGACCTCGTGCGCAAGATCACTCCGGGAGGAGGCACGACGCCCACGAATTCGGTCCGAGACCTGCGATGTAGAGTTTCCGCCAGCTTCGATGACACTCACAGCCGGGACCCGACTCGGTCCCTCCGAGATCCTCGCGCCGATTCGCGCGGGAGGGATGGGAAACCGTCGCTCGCGCTGGCGCCGGGATCTCGCTCTCGCGACCGACGCCCGGCTCGGCGAACCGGCCTCGACCGGACGCCTGATCCCGTCCCTGCGCGCTCGCTCCCGCGGCGCGAGGCTCTTCCCTCGGTTACTGCGGGAGACTCCTCGCGCCGCGACCGGAGACCTGCACAGATGACACTCGCCGTCGGCGCCAGGCTCGGTCCCTATGAGATCCAAGCTCCCCTTGGGGCCGGGGGCATGGGAGAGGTGTACCGCGCGCGGGATACGCGGCTCGGCCGCGACGTCGCGATCAAGGTTCTGCCGGAGCGCCTGGCTCAAGATCCCGACGCCCTCTCGCGCTTCGAGCGCGAGGCGAAAGCCGTGGCCGCGCTGTCTCACCCGAACATCCTGGCCCTTCACGACTTCAGCCGGGAGGGAAGCGTCGCGTACGCCGTCATGGAGCTTCTCGAAGGCGAGACGCTGCGCGGCAAGCTCGACACGGGCCCGATTTCACCGAAGCAGGCGATCGACTACGCCCTGCAGATCGCCCGCGGGCTCTCGGCGGCGCACGAGAAGGGAGTCATACACCGGGACCTGAAGCCCGAAAACGTGTTCGTGGTCAGGGGCGGCCACGTGAAGGTCCTCGACTTCGGACTCGCGAAACAGCTCGAGCCCGACACCGGGGGAGGCCGGACGGGGGCGGCGGCCGATTCGGCTCTGACCGAGCCTGGCATCGCGCTGGGGACAGCGGGTTACATGTCGCCCGAGCAGGTGCGGGGCCTTCCCGTCGACCACCGCTCCGACATCTTCTCCTTCGGGGCCATCCTCTACGAAATGCTCTCCGGGCACCGGGCGTTCCAGCGGAACACGGCGATCGAGACGATGACGGCGATCCTGCGGGATGAGCCGCCGGACACACCGGAATCCGGCAAGAGAATTCCGCCGTCCCTCGATCACATCGTTCGCCACTGCCTCGAGAAAGAGCGGGAGGAGCGATTCCAGGCGGTCCAGGACATTGCGTTCGCCCTATCCGAGGCGTCTTCGCCGGCGATCACGGTCGTTCATACGGAGGCCCCCCCGTCCCCGCGCCGCCGGGCTCTGTTGGCCGCAGCCGGCGTGGCAGTCCTTCTCGGCATCGCGGCGATCCTGGTGCTGTCGCGATCGCATCGCAGCGGCGACGCCGCCGCGGGCTTCACGCGCGTCGCCGTTCTGCCGTTCGAGAACATCGGGGCGCCCGAGGATGACTACTTCGCCGACGGAATCGCGGACGAGGTGCGGGGGAAACTGACGATGCTGCCCGGTCTGCAGGTCATTGCCCGCGGCAGCTCCACGCCTTACCGGAAGACGACGAAGACACCACAGGAAATCGCCCGGGAGCTCGGTGTGCGATACCTCCTGACCGCCACGGTCCGCTGGGACAAGAGCGCCGCCGAGAATCGGGTTCACGTCAGCCCCGAGCTCGTCGAGGTCTCGGGCGAGCAGGCGCCCACCTCCAAGTGGCAGCAGCCGTTCGAGGCGGGGCTGACCAACGTGTTCCAGGTGCAATCGGACATCGCGGCGCGCGTGGCAGAGCAGCTCGGCGTCGTCCTTCAGCCCAACGAGGAGAAGCAGCTCGCGGAGAAGCCCACCAAGGATCTCGCCGCCTATGATGCGTATCTGCGTGGCCAGCAGGCTTCCAAGAGCATGGCGGTTCAGGATCCACCGAGCCTGCGGCGCGCGCTGACGTTCTACGAGCAGGCCGTGGCCCTGGATCCCGAGTTCGCCGTGGCCTGGGCAAAAGTCGCGTGGGCCAACTCCATGCTGTACGGCAACAGCGCGCCGACCCCCGTGCTCGCCGAGGCGGCCCGGCGCGCCGCGGAACGCGCCGTCGCGCTGGCGCCGAATCGCCCCGACGGCTACATCGCCCGGGGCCAATACGAGCGACTCGTCGCCAAAGATGCCAACCGCGCTCTCGAGCAGTTCGCTCTGGCCGAACGCCTGTCGCCCGGGAATGCGGAGATCCTGGCAGCGATCGCCGTGGCGGACGTGGCCCGGGGACGCTGGGACGCCGCGCTCGAGAACCTGCAGCGGGCCGAGCGTCTCGACCCCCGGTCGGTGAGCATCCAGAGGCGGCTAGGGGACGCGTTCTTTTGGCTGCGAAGGTATTCGCCGGCGAGGGAAGCCTTCGACCGCGGGCTGGCCCTTGCCCCGACTCACCTCGGCCTGATTGAGGCCAAAGCGATGACGTACCTCGCCGAGGGCGACCTGCCGGGGGGCCGAGCCGTCCTCCGCGCGGTGCCGAAGGAAGTCGACCCAGCCGCCCTCGTGGCGTACGTCGCGGCCTATTGGGACGTCGTCTGGCTCCTCGACGACACGCAACGAAATCTGCTGGTGACTTTGCCTCCGAGTGCGTTCGACGACGACCGGGCCACCTGGGGCCTCTGCCTGGCCGAGGCCTACGCGCTGAAGGGCGACGGGGCGCAGGTCCGCGCACACGCCATGGAGGCGAAGAATGCGATCGAGGAGCAACTGCGGTCTTCACCCGAAGATGCCCAGCGGCGCGTGGGGCTCGGCCTGGCGCTGGCGTACGTCGGCGAGAAGGCGCGTGCCGTGGAGGAGGCCGAGCGGGGCGTTGCGATGCTGCCCGTCGCCAAGGACGGATTCACGGGACCGTTCCTTCAACATCAGCTGGCACGGATCTATGTGCTGGTCGGCGAGCCCGCGAAGGCGGTCGATCGGCTCGAGCCGCTGCTGAAGATCCCCTACTACCTCTCAGCTCGGTGGCTGGCGATCGACCCGAACTTCGACCCGCTGCGCAAGAACCCGAGGTTCGAGAGGCTCGTCGCCGGCGCGAGGTAGCCTCGCCTCACGGCGTCGCGCAGACGCGCCACTTCTCGCAGCCAGCCTCCGAAAAGGTTCCACTGGGAAACTCTGCGGGGGGGCCACCGCTCACTCAGCCGTTTCAACGGCGGAGCGGCTTTCTCTCCCTGATGGCGTCGCCTCAGCGGGCGGCCCAGCCGCCCTCGCTTAGAATGCCCGCCTCGGATGTGGCTCAAGGCGTGGAAACATAAGGCGCCGTTCGGGCGGGACTAAATTGGAAAACTCAATTCAGGATCGTTTATCGGCGCACCGACTGCTTGCCGGTGCGCCGCCAGAGCAGATCGCCTGGCTCGCCGCCCACGGCCGCCTGGTCCGAATGGAGGCGGGGGACCTGCTCACCTCGAAGGCCGGGCCGGTGCGCGGTCTCTACCTCGTCTTGTCCGGCCATCTGTCGATTCACATCGACCGGGGCGCCGGACCGCACAAGGTCATGGAATGGGGCGCGGGCGATGTGACGGGGCTGCTGCCGTACTCGCGTCTGGTCTCGCCTCCGGGCGACGTCAAGGCCGAGGTGCCGACCGAGCTCCTGTTGATCCCCCGCGAGGAGATTCCGGCCCTGATTCGCGACTGCTACGACCTCACGTCGATTTTCGTGCACGTGATGATCGACCGTACCCGCCACTTCACGTCGAGCGACCTTCTCGAAGAGAAGATGTTTTCCCTCGGAAAGCTGGCGGCAGGGCTGGCGCACGAGTTGAATAATCCCGCGTCGGCAGTCGCGCGCAGCGCCAAAGGCCTCACGCTGCGGTTGTCCGAGGTCGAAAGGGCGTCGCGCGAGCTCGGCGCGGCGCGCTTGTCTGAAACCCAGGAGGCCGCGGTCGACCGGGCGCGGGAGCTTTGCCTTGCCGCGGCCGGCGCCACCTTCGGCCACTCGCCCCTCGAGCGTGCAGACCGCGAAGACGCCATCGCCGACTGGCTGGCGCGTCACGGCACCGATGCTGTCGCCGCGGAGACACTGGCCGAGTCGGCGGTCACGCTCGACGCGCTCGACCGGCTCGCCGAAGCGCTCGATGGCGAGGCGCTCCACGCGGCCCTCCAGTGGCTCGTGGCCGGCTGCTCGACGTACCAACTGGCATCGGAGATCGAGGCGGCCGCGTCGAAGATCCACAACCTCGTTGCGGCGGTCAAGGGCTTCACCTACATGGACCAGGCAACCATGCCCAAACCGGTGGATGTCGGCCAGGGGCTGTCCGATACGCTGGCGGTGCTCAATGCAAAGGCGCGCCAGAAATCCGTGGGCATGAGTCTCGAGGTGGAGCCCGATCTTCCGCGCATCCAGGGGTTCGGCGGCCAGCTCAACCAGGTGTGGGCGAACCTGGTCGACAACGCGCTGGACGCGGCGAAGAGTCGTGTCACGGTCGCGGCCGGCCGTCACGGCGAGGCCGTCGTGGTGCGAGTCGTCGATGATGGGGCGGGATTGCCACCGGAGATTCGCGAGCGCATTTTCGACCCCTTCTTCACGACGAAGCCGGTGGGTCAGGGCACGGGGCTCGGCCTCGACATCGCGCGGCGGCTCGTGCTCCGGCACCACGGGGAGATCGAAGTCGATTCCCGCCCCGGGCACACACAGTTCAGCGTGACGCTGCCGATCGATGCGGGAAAGGCCTGACTTGGTCAAGCCGGTGATTCTGACCGTCGACGACGACCCCGAGGTGCTCGGCGCCGTCGAACGCGATCTGCGCCAGCATTATCGAAGCGACTACCGCATCCTGAAAGCCAGTTCCGGCCGCGAGGCGCTGGAGGCCGCCCGGCAGCTCAAAGAGCGGGGCGCTGCGATTGCGCTCTTCCTCGCCGACGAACGGATGCCCGAGATGACGGGCACGGCGTTTCTGCGTGAGGCTCTCAAGCTCTACCCGGAGTCCCGGCGGGTTCTGCTGACGGCCTACGCAGACACGCAGGCGGCTATCGCCGGCATCAACGACATCGGGCTGGATCACTACTTGCTGAAGCCCTGGGATCCTCCTGCGGAGCGGCTCTATCCGGTTCTCGACGATCTGCTGTCGGACTGGACGGCGAACGTGCGCCTTCCCTACGAGGGCATCCGTGTGGCCGGCGCGCGATCGTCGCCCCACAGTTTCGCGGTGAAGGAGTTCCTGTCGAGCAACCAGGTTCCGTACCACTGGATCGACGTCGACCAGGACCCCCCGACGCGGGAGTTGATCGCCTCGTTCGGCGACGCCACGCGGCTGCCGATCGTCTTCTTCCCGGACGGCAGCCGCCTGGTGGCTCCGACCAATCGCGAACTGGCGGAAAAGATCGGGATGCAGACGCGGGCGAATCTGCCCTTTTACGATCTCGTGATCGTTGGCGCCGGGCCGACGGGTCTGGCGGCCGCGGTCTATGGTGCCTCGGAGGGGCTGCGCACGATGCTCGTCGAACAGAGCGCCCCCGGGGGTCAGGCCGGATCAAGTTCCCGGATCGAGAACTACCTCGGGTTTCCCGCGGGCGTTTCCGGTGCGGATCTGGCGCGCCGCGCCACGACTCAGGCGCGCCGCTTCGGCGCCGAAGTGATCGCGCAAGAGGCCGTCGCGCTGCGCCGCGAAGACCCGTACCGTGTGGTACGACTCGGCGACGGAACCGACGTGAGCTGTTACGCGGTCGTCCTCGCGACGGGCGTGTCCGTGCGGACGCTGGAGGTTCCTGGGGTCGAGCCCCTTCTCGGCATCGGCGTCTATTACGGCGCAGCGATGACCGAGGCCGCGACCTACCGCGGCCAGGACGTTTGCATCGTCGGCGCGGGGAATTCGGCCGGTCAGGGCGCGCTGTTTTTCTCGCGCTACGCGCGCCGCGTCACGATGCTCGTTCGCGGAGATTCTCTGGGAAAGTCGATGTCGCAGTACCTGGTCGACCGCATCACGGCCACACCGAACATCGAGGTCGTGACGCGCGTCGAGGTCGCGGCAGTCCGCGGTACCGGTCGGCTGGAGAAGGTCGTCGTCTGCCGCGTGCCGGAGGGAGAGCAAAGCGAGCTCGAGGCGGCGGCGATGTTCATCTTCATCGGTGCGAGGCCCCGGACCGAGATGGTCGCCGGACTGCTCGAGCTCGACGCACAGGGCTACGTGTTGACCGGCGCGGCCCTGTCGCTTTCCGGCCGGCGGCCTCCAGGCTGGACGCTCGATCGGGACCCTCTTCCCTTCGAGACCAGCGTGCCGGGAGTCTTTGCTGCCGGCGACGTGCGAGCCGGTTCCAGCAAGCGCGTGGCGGCGGCCGTCGGCGAGGGCTCGGGCACCGTCGGCCTCGTGCACAGCTACCTCGAGACCGTCTGAGCGCCGGCCAGCGGCCGTCGCGGGAGCCCACCAGGGCTCGGACAACCGGCGATCTCGGGCCCCTTTCGAGGAGCCGGGTCCGGAACGTCTTCTGCAGATCGTCGCTGCCCCATGAGACGGCGGGGAGGTCTTTCTCTGTGTCATCCGTGCGTCGCCTCGCTGCTTCCCAAGCCTCCGTGGCCGCATAATGCCCGCCCGGGGTGCCGCTTGATCACGATCGTCCCCTTCCTCCTGGCCACAGCAGGGGCCGCCTTCGCGGCCAGTCGGTTTCGGCCCGGCGCCTGGTACGCGGCGCTCGCGAAGCCTTCGTGGACTCCTCCGAATTGGCTCTTCGCGCCGGTTTGGTCTCTCCTCTACCTGGGCATCGCCATTGCCGGGTGGCTGGTCTGGCGAAAGGCGCACCGCGACGGCGTCCTGCCGCTTGCCCTCTGGGTCGGACAGCTGATCCTGAACATGACCTGGTCCTGGCTGTTCTTCGGTCTTCATCGGCCGCGAGCCGCGCTGGCCGACATCGTCATCCTCCTGGCGCTCATCCTGGCATTCATCGTGGTCGTCTATCCTCTCTCCTCTGTCGCGGCCGGGCTGTTCGTGCCTTATGCGCTCTGGGTCCTCTTCGCGACGGCTCTCAACGCCGCCATCGTGCACCTCAACCCCAGCGCGACCTGACCCCGCGTGCCGCCTTTCGCCTCGTCGCGGCGAGCTCACGCGGGATTTCGCGTCAGGCCGCGAATTGCCGCGCGCGGTCGGCGATGCCGCGAAGCATGCCGGCGAAGACGAAGCGGTGGAGCGGGTACAGGGCGTACCAGTAGGCGAGGCCGAAGAGCCCTGAAGCGTCGAAGATGGCAGTCTGCCGGATTTCGGTGCCTCCCGGTGCCGGCGTCGTCTCGAACTGCAGCCATGCCCGGCCCGGAACTTTCATCTCGGCGCGCAGCCGCAGCAGTCGATTGGGTTCGATGGACTCGACGCGCCAGAAATCGAGCGCATCGCCCGGACTGAGCTCGTCGGCCCGGCGGCGCCCACGGCGCAGGCCGACGCCTCCGACGAGCAGGTCTAGGGATCCGCGCAAGCGCCAGAGCAGGTTGCCGTAGTACCAGCCGGCGTCGCCGCCGATGCGCCGGATTGGCGCAAAGGCCGCGTCCGTCGGCAGCGGAACGAACGTCTTGCGACTGTCGATCAGGCGTGTGCCGACGAGATCGCCGCCGTAGCGTTCGGTCAGTCCCGAGGAGGAGATCGCGTCCGACCAGCGCGTTCTCGCGAAGGCCTCGTCCTCGTTGACGAGGGCCCGCGCGATCGCCTCGCGCGCGCCGCGCGGCTTGACCGGGAAGGCCGCGAGCGCGGCCGGGTCGCGGATGACCGTGGGATTGCGAAGGCTGTCCACGAGCTTTCGGCCGACGCGCGCGTAGAGCGGCGTCACCAGGCCGAGCCAGAGACTCGAGAGCCGCGGTGTCAGCAGCGGCACGGGGATCAGGATCCGCTTGAGGCCGCGCTGGCGCGCGTACTCGCGCATCAGATCGCCGTAGGTCACGCGGTCCGGGCCGCCGATCTCGTAGATCCGCTCGGCACCGGCCGGCAGATCGAGCGCCGCGGCCAAGTACGCGATGACGTCCTCGACGGCGATCGGCTGGGCCTCGACGGCGACCCAGCGCGGGCAGATCATGACCGGCAGCCGCTCGACCAGCGCTCGGATCATCTCGAAGGAGAGGCTGCCGGAGCCGATCACGATCGAGGCGCGAAACTCGACGACGGGAACGCCCGACTGCCGCAGGATCTCGCCCGTCTCCTGGCGGCTGCGCAGGTGTTCCGAGAGGCCGCCTGCGCCCAGACCGCCGAGGAAGATGATCCGTCGCACGCCGGCCTCGTGTGCGGCCTTGCCGAAGATTCGCGCGGCCTCCCGGTCCCGCGTGGCGAAGTCCTCGCCGCCCATGGAGTGAATCAGGTAGTAGGCGGCGTCGACACCCTCGAGGGCCCGGGCCACCGCCGGGGCGTCGAGCGCGTCGCCTACGGCAATCTCGGTCGAGGGCGCCGCGCGGCCGTAGAGCGCCTCGGGCCGGCGCACGAAGCAACGCACCGATGAGCTGCGCCGCTCGAGCTCGGCAAGCAGCCTTCCGCCGACGTAACCCGTGGCGCCGGTCAGCAGGACGCGCCGGGCCGTCATGGCACGGACACGACAAGGGCCGAGCACGGCTTGTTGCCGACCCGCCGGTAGCTGTGAGGCTGCGTCGAGCGGAAGTAGACGGAATCCCCGCCGTCCAAGACGTAGTCCTCGCCCGCCACGCGCAGCGCCAGCTGTCCCTTGATGACGTACAGAAACTCCACACCGGCGTGCTGGTGGGGGCGCGCCTTCTCGGAGGGGACGGGCTCGAATTCCGCGTAGTACGCATTCAGCCGGCGCTCGACCGCGGTGTAGTCCAGGGACTCGAAGAAGAAAGAGACATCCTTGCTGCCCGACCTCTCGGGAAAGCGCTGGCGCTCCCGGCGGCGCACGATGGAGACGGCGTTGCGCTTGCTGTCGGCGGCGATGAAGAACTCGAGCCCGACGCCAAAGACGAGAGCGACCCGCAGGAGCGTGGGGAGCGTAGGGAAAAGCCGGCCCCGCTCGACCTTCGAGAGCAGAGCGGCAGAGAGGCCGGTGTGGCGGCCGAGCTCGACCAGCCCCATCCTCTTCGAGAGCCGGAGGCCGCGCAGCTTGTCGCCGATGGCATAGGCCCGAAGGCCCTGTTCGAGCGTGGTGGAAAGCACCTTCGTCCTCCTCTTTGAGCTCCAGTCAAAAGACGGGCTGGGTTTTGACCGAGGCTCACACGAGTTTCAGTATGAGCCTTCTTTTCTCTCAAGTCAAAGTGATTTGAACTATGGTCAACGACGGAGGTAACGAAATATGAAACGGCTCGATGTTCTCGCAGCGGTTCTGGTGGTGGTCGGTGCACTCAATTGGGGGCTCGTCGCGGTGGCGCGCTTCGACCTGGTCGCGACGCTCTTTGGCCTGCGGTTCGGTGAAGTCTCCGCGGCCAGCGCCGTCGTGTACGCGCTGGTCGGGGTGGCGGGCGCCTACCAGGCGGTTCTCTGGAAGGGCATTCAGCGCCGCTGGAACGGCTCGCCGATCGTGGCGGGCGCCCGGTAGACGATCCCTTCAGAGACTTGCGAACTTGAACGACAGAGGAAACGAAAGGAAAAGAGAAAGATGAAAAACGAAACTCCGCGCAGCCGGCATTCGATCCTGGCCGTGTTGATGTTGGCTCTGGTTGCCGGGTCGGGTCCCGCCGCGGCAACCCAGCCCGCGCCTCAGAAAGACATCGTGGACACGGCGGTTGCCGCCGGTTCGTTCAAGACCCTGGTGGCGGCCCTTCAGGCTGCCGGATTGGTGGATACGCTGAAGGGCACCGGGCCGTTCACCGTGTTCGCGCCCACCGACGCGGCCTTCGCCAAGCTCCCCGCGGGCACGGTCGAGAGCCTCTTGAAGCCAGAGAACAAGGCCGAGCTCATCGCGATCCTCACATACCACGTCGTGCCGGGCAGGGTCCTGGCGGCGCAGGTTGCCGGCATGAGCTCGGCGCCGACGGCCAATGGACAGCCGCTCGCCATTCGCTCCAGCCAGGGAATGGTGACGGTCGGCGGAGCTCGTCTGGCCAGCACCGACATTCTCTGCAGCAATGGCGTCATCCACGTCATCGACACCGTGCTTCTTCCCAACTGATTCGGCACTTTCTTCAAAAGGAGACGTTCATGGAGAACATCGTTCAGACAGCGATCCAGGCAGGCGGCTTCAAGACGCTCGTGAAGGCCGTGCAGGCCGCTGGCCTCGTGGAGACGTTGTCCTCGCCGGGGCCCTTCACATTGTTTGCCCCCACTGACGGGGCGTTCGCGAGGCTTCCTGCCGGGGTCCTCGAGGAGCTGCTCAAGCCCGAAAGCAAAGACAAGCTGACGGGGATCCTCACCTATCACGTGATCCCCGGCAAGAAGACCGCGGCCCAGGTGACGGCTCTGTCTTCGGCAGACACCGTCAATGGCAAGCCGCTTTCTTTCGATACGAAAGAGGGAGCGGTCCTCGTCGGGGGAGCAAGGGTCGTGCAGGCCGACCTTATCGCGAGCAACGGCGTCATCCACGTCATCGACTCGGTCGTCGTTCCCGCCTAGCTTCGAGACGTGACTTCGCGGGGCCCCGCTGCCGCTGGCAGTCGGGGCCTCACTTTTTCTTTTGACAGGTGCGTTCTCTTGCCTTGATCAGGGGCAATGTGGCGAACCCCGGATGCTCTCCAACCCGATTCGCCGTCGCACCCGCTGGCGCGCACCGTCCCCCGACATCTTTGCCAGGCACCTCTCGCGAGAACGGAGGCGCTTCTCTCGGCGGCCGCTGGTTCGCGTACGTCTTGGACGTCACCGGAAGAGCCGAGAGCTACGTCCGGCCGCGCCGTAGGGCGGCACGGCGCTCGTTCTCAATTTGACTGAGGGACTCCAAGAACGGTGATGCACAAGGCGACGAGGGTTTCCTGCCCATCGCGCAGATCCAACCTTTGTCGTACTCCTCGAAGACCTGACCGTCTGAATAACCAGTCTTTGAGAAGAGGTCGCGATGCTCATCAACACTCAGGTGCGAGTAATGCCCCGTTCGGCCCATTACATCGGCAAACCGTTGAAGCCTCTTGTCGTACTTCCCCCCTCTGTAGGCCTCCGCGATGATGAGGAACGTTCCGCCGGGTTTGAGGACGCGTAGAACCTCTCGCATGTCGGAGAGCAGATCGGGCCAGTAGAAGTGAGTTTCGACGGCGGTGACGAGATCAAACGCGGCGTTGGAGAACGGCAACTCAGACACGGGAGCATGCCGGATTTCGACGCGGCCAGTCTCGATCCACCGCGCGCTCGTTCTGCGGGACGCCGCAACGCTCTCCTCCGAGTGATCGATGCCGTAGATCTTGCCCTCCGAGGCGAGTGTGGCGAGCTTGTATACGGTCCGGCCTCCACCGCAGCCGACATCGAGAATCGCGAAGTTCTTCTCGATCGAGGTGTGCTTCAGTCCCCAGTCGGTCAGCTTGGAATGGCGACGGTTCATGGCCGACAGATTCAATTGGCCGAACCAGCCTGTCGGTCTACGGAATTGATTTACCAGGGTACTCACCCTGTCCATGATGTTCCTCGCCTGCCAAGTATTGATCTGAGGGCCGACGACGAAGTGACGGTGATGCTCCTCCGCCGCTAGAGGATCTGCAAGCCCGCCCAGAGGCTTCCGGGCAGATCCGAGAGGTGCGCCATCCCGGCCGTCGAGAAGACCGAGCCGCCCTCGGTGATCAGGGCGCCCTCGACATCCGGTGCACTTTCGAGGAGCGCGAGACCCGCTTCCACTCCGAAAAGGAAGGCCGCGGTGGCGAAGAGTCCCGCGCGAAAGGCCGACGCTGCGACGACCGTTACGGAAGACAGGCCTCGAGCGGGCCATCCGGTCCGCGCGTCCAGGATGTGGTGGTATCGGATCCCGCCTTTGACGAAGCCTCGTTCGTAGTCGCCGGAGGTGGCGATGCCGGCATCGTTCAGCGGGCGCACGGCGAAGCGGCAGCGCCTGCGGTCTTGCGGGTCGACAACGCCCACCTTCCACGGGCGGCCATCTCCGCGGCTTCCCAGGGTGCGCACATCGCCGGCGAAGTTGATGATCGCCGCCCGGATCCCCTCTTCGCGCAAGATTTGAGCGGCGCGGTCGACCGCGTATTCCTTGCCGACGCCGCCGAGATCGATCTCCATGCCGGTCTTTCGCAGAAAGACGGTTCCATTCCGAACGGAGACCGCATCCGCGCCGACGAGAGGCAAGAGGGCGTCGATTTCTTCCTGGGCGGGGGCGCGGCCACCCTTGAAGTCCCAGGCTCTCCGGAGGACACCCACGGTCGGGTCGAATCGGCCCTCCGTCATTTTCGCGAGGTCGAGCGCCGACCGGACCAGCATTTTGGTCTCTTCGTCGACGGCGACCGGCGTGCGGCCCGCGTTGCGGTTGATCTCGGAAACGACGCTCGTGTCCCGGTACCGCGAGAACTTCCATTCGATTCGGCACGCCTCGGCCTCGACGGCGCGGGCGATCCTCTCGGCCTGATCCGGCCCGCGGTCGTCGACGAACTCGATTGAGGCGCCGCCTCCCATCAAGCGGAAGCGCCGCGTGTAGAGAACGCGGCCGCCGGGTTCCATCAGTAGGTCCAGGTCAAGCCGAAGGTAAACGTCAGCACGGTCATGTCGGCCGCAGACACGGTCGTGCCCTGGGTGGCCGGCGGGGTAGGCGCGAGATGAATGGGATCGTTGCTCCTCTGGGAAAGGTACGTCACGCCCACATTGGCGTTGACCGCCTCGTAGATTCGGTGTGAGAGGGTGAGGCCCGCCATGACGCTGCCGAAGGGAGAAAGGCGATAGTCCGCAGACATGTACGTCTGCGGCACGAGGAACCGGTTCGCGAAGAACGAGGCACCCGTCTGCGTGTAGAGTCGGACCTCGGGCGAGACGATCCAGTCCGGCCCAATCTTCTGGTTGTAAGTCACGTCGAGAGTGTTCGCGGTGATCGACCAGTCGTCGTTGTAGAACCTGTAGAGCACGTTGACCGAGCCGCCCCACAGATAGTAGTGGCTGTACTTGGCCACGATGGCGCGACGGGAGCGCGTGCTGGGACGCGACTCCGGAAGCGTCTGATTGGAGTCGACGGGCCCGATCGTCACGACCTTGTACGGATCGTTGAGGTATCCGGAAAGGTTCATGAGCGAAAGCGAAATGTCGGCCAGGTCCCGCTCGCCAAAGACCCAGCTCCATCCGAGGGAGAAACCGTTGGTGTTCTTCGGGTAGTTGAGGCTGGCGCCGGTCGGGTTGGTCTCGGGGTTCTTGACGGGGGAGACGATGTCGCGGGAGAAAGCCAGGCCGAAGTGGAGCGTGGCGCGCCCGCCGATCAGAGTCAACGCATCCGTCAACCCGATGGCGCGGGCGGTGTAGTCGTTCTCCTTGGCGTAGTTCAAATTGACTATCGGAAGGTTTGCGCCGAAGCGGCGCCCGTAAGAGAGCCCCACCGACTTTCGCTGGTCTTGGTAGCTCGCCTCCGGGATGTTGCCGCTCTCCGTCACGGTCCCGGAGGCCGAGGTCGTCACATCGGAGGTCGGGTAGGCTCCTGTCGGAGACGCTCCGGAGATCGAGTCGTAGCCCAGGTTCAGGCCGAGCTGCCCTCCCGACTGGCCGAAGTCGTGGCTCCAGAGAATCAGCGGGTTTAAGACCTGAGTGCGGCCGCCCGATTCCTTGTAGAAGAGGAATTGCGTATCGACCGAAGACTGGCCTTGCGCGTCGCGCGCGGCGATGGCCCCGATGCCCGCCGCGATCCACGGGAGCTCCCGGGTCAAGCGCCGGGGGCGACGTCGACCGGATCGGGCCATCGGGTCAGTTGCAGCCACAGCCGCCTCCCGAGGCGCCGCCGTCCCCCGCCGCGGCCTCCTTGCTGGCGTGGATGTGCTCCCGGAAGATTTGCGTTGCGGCCGTGCCGTCGAGGCTCATGATCGGATCCGCGAGGTAGCCCCGCTCCCAGGCCTTGACGGTGCCGGTCGCCGCCAGACCCTTCGAGACGCGGACCTCCGTTCCGACCGCGAGGGACCCGCCGTCGAGCAGGGTCGTCGCTGCGGCCTCGAGCTTCGCGTGCACGGTCTTGTCGCTTCCCTCGAATCGAGCGACCGTGCGTCCCTCGCGGTCGATCAGAAACGTCGTCGGCATCGCGACGACCCCGAAGGCTTCTCCCGCCCGACCGGTAGGGTCGCGCACGATCGAGAACGTCGCGGGCACGGCGTCGAGAAAGTCGGTGACGGCGTCGTCATCTTCTTCGAGTGTGAGGCCGACCACGCTCAAGCCTCGAGCGCCGTACTTCTGCTGGAGTCCGTCGAAGAAGGGAACGCTCGCCCGGCAAGGGACGCACCAGGAGGCCCAGAAGTCGAGCACGACGACGCGGCCCTTCAAGGACCCGAGCGAGAACGGCTTCCCGTCGAGATAGCGGATCTTCAGGTCCGGAGGCGAGTCGGCGGCGCGCGCCATCGCCGATGTCCCGATGACGAGAACGGCCGCCAGCAGTCGAGCCAGAACACGGCGCGGCGCCACGGCGCAGGCGACGAGAGCAAGTCTCCTCATCGGCGATTCAACGGCGGTCAAGGAGCAAGGCTGAGGCCACACGTGTGTCGGACGCTGCGGCCTGCGCAAATTCACCGGCGCAGGATAGTTAGTTCAACATGAACAGCGCTTAAACGGCTGCAGCCGACCTCCGGCGGGGTCACTGTGTCCGCTGGAGAGGACCGAACTCATCGGGACAGTCGGAGCCGGGCCGGCGCGGCTACCCTTTACCGTCTGGGCGCCGAATCGGCCGAGGAGACGACGATGCTCCCTTCGAGCGGGATCTTCGCCGGCGGGAAGCATTGCCGGTCATTGCAGGCTTGGAACGAGAGGTTCCCCGCGATCGAAACCTTTCCGACGGCCTCCTTCGGCAGAGAGAGGTCGGCCTCGAATCGGACGGTCCCCTCGTAGACCATCATGGGCTTGTCCGAGAAGGCAAACCGCCTCTCGATCTGCCGCGGATATCGCACCGCGGAGAGCGTTCCCTGCGATGTCGTGAGGCCGACCTCGGTCGGAATGAGGAACTTCTCGGCGGGCGTATGGCTGTTGGTGTGCCAGTTCTCGCCCAACGTCATTTCGACGATCACGACGGCGCTCGAGCCTGCGGAAAGGCTTGGCGGAGCGATGATCTTTGCGCGCACATCCGGCTTTTCGGCGCGCAGCGAGACGGGTCCCAGGGCGCCAAGAACCACGAGGCTCACGAAGACCGGGGTTCGCAACGGCGGTCTCGAAGGGTTCATCAAACGGATGTCCTCCTGCGTTCGAGAAAACCGGCCCGGTCAGCGACCCTATTCCGAGTGTCACTGGAAGCAGCCGACAACATCGAGCTCCGCGCTTGGCCGGCCCCTCGCGGCGCCTGCGTTTCGCGGCTACAGCAGCCTGAAGGCCCCCTCCGCGGGATTGCGCCGCCTTCGGTGACTCTGAAAGAATCACGCTTTGCATCGTCGGGCTCTTGACCGGCGAGGCAGGAGGAGACAAACGCCATGCAGAGATTCGAACGATTCGCGCGTCTTGGATCTATCGCTCTCGCTTGCGTCCTCGTCACCGGCTCGCTCGCGGCGCAGGAGAAGAGCGAGGAAGAGTGGAAGTCCATGAAGAAGGAGGCGAAGCAGCAGCAGATCGACGCCACCGCGGGCGCGGCGCTCGAAAAGCTGCTGAAGGAGAACCCGAAGGCCAAGGAGCTGTACGACAAGGCCTACGGCTGGGCGGCCTTCGACAACCTGAAGCTCGGCTTCTTCTTCTCGGGCGGCGGCGGGAAGGGCGTCGCCGTCGACAAGAAGACCAAGAAGCGGACCTACATGGAGATGGGAACCGTGGGCGCTGGCTTCTCGTTCGGTGGAAAGAAGTACGAGGTGGTCTTCCTCTTCCAGGACAGTGTCACGTTCAAGAATTTCGTCAACAATGGTTGGCAGGCTCAGGCCGCGGCGGGCGGGACGGCGGGACCGGCGAGCGCCGTGGCGCAGACCGGGTTCACCAACGGCCTGGCGATCTATCAGATCAGCGGCGCGGGGCTCATGGCGGACCTCGACATCGCCGGGACGAAGTATTTCAAGGACAAGGACCTGAACTGACGGCGCAGCCTCGGCTGCCGGGGTGTGGCCCGGCGGCCGAGCCCCCAGCCACTCGAGAGGGCTGGTCGCCCAAGCGTCCCGGAGCACCTGAACTTCAGAACCGCCAGCGAAGGCTCTGCGGCAGGCGAGCGTTGGACGGTGCGCACGGCTGCAGTGGCCTTGACCGAGCGGCGAAGCTCGGCGAATATTAGTGACGCTCGAGGCGATGGAGTTCGCCGAAACCGTCCGCGCAACGGCGGACTGATGACTCCTGCAAGGAGGCTCGATGGGCCCTGCAGGAGTTTTTCTTAGGCGGGAGGGGAAGAGCAAGCCAAGAAGCGGCGGGGGAGTGCGTCATGTCTGAGACGTGGTTTCTCGCGGCCGTCTGGGTCGGGCTCGCCCTCCTCGCCGTTCTGCTCGCGATCAAGCTGCGGATCTCGACGGCTCTTTCCGAAATCGTCGTCGGAACGGTGGCTCAGCTCGTGATCGGGGCTACCATTGGGACCGCCTTTCTCGGCGCCAAGCAGCCCTGGATCACGTTCCTTGCCGGCGCGGGATCGATTGTCCTCACTTTCCTCGCGGGCGCTGAGCTCGATCCCGTGGTTTTCCGGAAGCGCTGGAAGGAAGCGACCGGAATAGGGCTCATCGGCTTCATTGCGCCATTCCTCGGTTGCGCAGCCATCGCGTACTACGTGCTCCACTGGCCAGCGCGGCCGGCCTGGCTTGCCGGCGTGGCACTTTCGACAACGTCGGTCGCCGTGGTCTATGCCGTCATGCTCGAGCTTGGCCTCAACACGACACCCTTTGGGAAGGCGATACTGGCCGCTTGCTTCGTCAACGACCTGGGAACCGTGATCGCGCTGGGTCTCATCTTTGCGCCCTTTACGGCCCGAACGGCACTGTTCGTCGGGGTCTCGGTCGTCGTCTTTGCGGTGCTGCCATCGTTAACTCCACGCTTCTTCAAGCGCTACGGCGGCCGTGTCTCGGAGCTCGAGGCGAAATATCTGCTGCTTCTTTTGTTTGGGATGGGGGGTCTCGCCACCTGGTCCGGCAGCGAGGCGGTGCTCCCCGCCTACGTCATCGGCATGGTCCTGGCGGGAACGGTGGGAAAGGATCATGTATTGATCCGGCGGCTTCGCACCCTGACTTTCGGGCTCCTCACTCCCTTTTACTTCATCCGTGCCGGATCCTTCGTGTCGGTGCCAGCGCTCGTGGCGGCGCCGTTGGTCTTTCTGGTCCTTTTCGGAGCCAAGTCCATCAGCAAGTTCGTCGGGGTCTTCCCTGTGACGAAGTTCTTCCGGTATGGCAAGCAAGAGGCGATCTACACGACGCTCCTGATGTCGACGGGGCTCACATTCGGCACGATCTCTTCGCTTTTCGGCCTTTCGCATGGGATCATCGATCAGGCACAGTATTCGTATCTGGTGGCAGCGGTGATCGCGAGCGCAGTCATTCCGACGGTGGTCGCCAACGCGTTCTTCCTCCCGCGGCACCACCTCCCGGCGACGATTGGTGAGCCCGAGGAGGAACCGGTGGCGGTCCCTGTCCGACTCGAAGGAGGAAGGCCGTGAAGACGATTCTCGTGGCTTTCGACGGTTCGGACCAGTCACGGAAGGCGTTCGATTTTGCGCTCGAAGTCGCGAGTAAGTTTCGCGCGAACCTGGTTGTGGCCGGCGTGATCCGGTTGCCGGAACCGGCGATTTCGGTCGAGATCGACGCGATCCTGGACAGCGGCCGAGCCCATTTCGCCGAGGAGTTCGCTGCGCTGGAGAAGTCGGCGGCCAAGCAGGGCGTTCTGCTCGAATCGCGAGTGGCAGTCGGGCACCCCGCGGAACAGATCGTCCGGCTGGCCGAGGATCTCCACGTCGATCTCATCGTCATGGGGCGCCGCGGCCTGACGCGAGCAACCCGGTGGTTGCTCGGCTCGGTGTCCGGGCGGGTCTTGGCCCACGCGCACTGTCCGGTCACGGTCGTGAAGTAGCTCCGGCCATGGTCCCGCGAATCTCTGTTCGTCGCCAGAAGCGGTACGGCCGATCCGTCGCGATCGAGCGCCTACGCGGTCGCCAGTATCGGTGCTTGCGATGCAATACCGTCTTTTACGAGCTCGAAGAGCTCGACCACCACGTCCGTCTTGAGGAGCCGGGCCCCGACTCGAAGGACGTTCCGTGTTTTGACGAGCCGATACTCCTGCGGATCTTCTACTCCGAGGACGTGCGAGAAGGGTGGGGAGAGGCTCTCACGCAGCGTCGGTAGGGCGGCGCGCCCGCATCAGACTGGTCGAAATCCCCTTGCCGCAACGAACGCCGGGCCTGCCAAGCGCGCCTCGGCGCCCAGCCCCTCTGCGATACGGAGGAGCTGGTTGTACTTGGCCACCCGTTCGCCTCGCGCCGGGGCGCCGGTCTTGATCCGGCCCGCCGCCGCGCCGGCGGCGAGGTCTGCGATGAAGTCATCCGTGGTTTCTCCCGACCGGTGACTGATCACCGTGCCGTAACCGCCCTCGCGCGCCACCGTGATCGCCTGGAGTGTCTCGGTCACGGTCCCAATCTGGTTGAGCTTGATGAGGGCGGCGTTGGCGACCTTTTCCGCGATGACCCTGCGAAGGATCGCCGGATTCGTGAAGATATCGTCGCCCACGAGCTTGACTCTCCCACCGAGGCGCTCCGTGAACAGCCTCCAGCTACGTCTTTCGCAAGTCCGGCGGCCGCGCGCTCTCGTTGCAAGATATGGTGGCGCTCTACGAGAGCTGGGTTCGCCATGTTCGGTGGCACGAAGGAGAAGCTCCAGCGCTTCGACGTCTGCCTTCAGGTCCGGCGCAAAACCACCCTCGTCACCAACGGCCGTTCCGTAGGCGGCCTCCTTGAGGATCGACCGGAGGGATGGTAAGTCGCGATGGCCATTAGAAGCGCCTCGCGGAAAGTCGATGCCCCGACCGGCACGATCATGAACTCTTGGAAATCCGCGCTGTTGTCGGCGTGGACTCCGCCGTCCAAGACGTTGAACATCGGCACCGGAAGTAGCGGCGCCGCCCCTCCACCCAACCTTCGACAGAGAGGCACGCCCTCACTGGCTGCCGAGGCGCGAGCCACGGCCTCCGAGACGCCGAGATTGGCGTTGGCGCCCAGCCGCTGTGTGTTCGTGGTGCCGTCGAGGGCGATGAGGCGAGCGTCGATCGCGCCTGGTCCGAAGCCTCGAATCCCCGGACTTCGGGAGCGATCCTGTCGTTGGCCACCGCAGTAAGAACGCCCTTGCCTCCGAACCGCGCGGGATCCCCATCGCGAAATTCGACGGCCTCGCGACTTCCCGTGGATGCTCCCGACGGAACGGCTGCCCGTCCGAGGGTGCCGTCCTCGAGGCTGATGTCCACCTCGATGGTCGGATTCCCCCGCGAGTCGAGCATTTCACGGGCGTGGAGCAGGACGATTCTGGCCCTTCACGCCTCCTGTCTGGGTCCTTGTTGAGTTTGGTGCCCCGCGGTCCTCCTGCTTTCTTCCACGTTGATGACCGAGTCGGGCTGAACGTCCGAAGTGAGCTCCGCGAGGTCCGCGGCCAGGCCATCGAGTTCTCCCGGGTCGGCGCCTTGCGTCGCTCGCCGCGCCATGGCGCGCAGAGGCTCCGCCTGCGCGACGAACTGATCGGCGAGACCGGCGGCCGCGCTGCGGAGCCAATCACGGAGCCGGCGGCTGAAGGCAAGAAATTCGCGCTCGACCACCGCGAACTCCGCGAAGAGCCTGCTCTGCGCGCGGCGCTCGACCAAGGAGGAGACATTTCGGATCAAGCCGCCCGGCCGCAGGTCGATCCGGCCGACCTCGGGTGGGATGATCAGCGCGGGCTGGGTGACGAGCCCGAGTTGCAGCTCCTCCAGTTGGCCGATGCCTTCGCCGGCTTCCCTCGTCATGTCCGCGAGAAACTCCTGAAGCTTGTCACGCAGAGACACGAGCTCCTGACGGATTTTCCCGCGCAGCTCCTCGCCCGTCTGCGAGAGGATCCGGTGCGTCACTTCCGCGAGTGAATCTCCTGGATGGCCCTGGGGCGCGATGCGGGCATACTCGCGAGCAGCGAGCTGGAGCGCGGGTCGGGCCAGACCCCGGGCCTCTTCGACGAACGCTTCGCAGCGCCGCCGGCACTCCTGCATTCGCCCTTCCGCCTCGAGGGCCAGTCGCTCGAGGGCCGCAGCGCCGACTTGGGCCGGCTCATCGGTTCCACGGGCGCGGGCCTCGAGCGCAACCCGTAGTGCGGCGGCCACGCCTTCCCGAAGCGAGGCGAGCTTCCGCCGCGCCGATGCCTGCGCCAGCTCGTGCGCACGGGCGGTCAGGGGCTCGAGCTCCCGCTCGAACCAAGCGCGCGTGAGCGCCGCGCTTGGCCCGACGGCGCTCGAATAGTCGACCGGAAGGTCGAGGCCCATCTCACCGGCGATTGTCGTGCGGACGTAGTCGCGCATCCGAGCGCGATCCGTTTCGGAGATCAGGTCCGCCTTGCTGATGACGACCTTGCCCGGAATGGCGGAATCGTAGAGCAGACGGAGAATCTCGAGGTCTTCCCGCGAGGGGGTGCTCGCGGCGTCGAGCAGCAGGATTCCCAGGTCGCAGCGCGGCAGGTAGGCGTACGATTCGCGGGCGCCGGCCGTGGCGAGCGATCCGACCCCGGGGGTGTCCACGAAGACGACGCCCTGTCGGAGAATGGGCGAGGGCAGTTTGACCGTGGCGCGCGTGACGTGCTTTCGGTTGTCCGGGTTTTGCTGCTCCGAGACGAATTCCGGCAGCCGCGCGAGCGCGATCTCCTCAACGGGCGCGTCCGCGAAACGGATCTCGGCGGAGGGCGATTCTCCCCAGAGGACTCGCGTGGGAACAGAGGTCACCGGCGTGACGCCGACCGGGAGAGCCGGAAATCCGAGCACGGTATTGAGGAGCGAGGATTTTCCCGAGCTGACCCTCCCGAATACCGCGATCTCGAAGGTGTCCGACTCGAGCCGCTCGACGAGCGCCTCGAGCGCGCCGCGGAACTCGATCAGGCCCCGATCCGTGACGATCCGTTCGAGCCGGCGCAGTAGCGCCAGGTCCACGGGAGAGCGTTCGAGCCGCTTGAGGCGCTCGGCCAGATCCCTTCCCAGTCCCTGCACCAGGTAGGCCTGCAGCCTCTGCAGGGTGCGTTCGAGGTCCGCCTCCAGGCGTTCGAGGACCCCGGTCGTCTCCCGGTCGAGCGGCCCGTAGCCCTCCAGCCGGGAAGGCGCGATCTCGGCGACGGCGATCTGAGCGAAGGAGACCGCCGTCTGGACGGACCAGCTGGCGGCGACCCGGGGCGGTTCCAGGGAAATTCCGAGCGCCCGGCAGGAATCCGCCATCTGGTCCCGGACCCGAGCAATGTAGTCGGCGATGACTCTCTGCTGCGTCGGAGTCAGGTCGGGAAAGTGCGTGGCGAAGGGGCTTCCCGGGCCGGCCCAGGCGGCCTGCGCATCGGCGAGGAGCTTGTCGATGTGCTTGAACGCGCTCCGGAGCGATCGGTGGTGGTTCTCGTTCAACCCGGACATGCGGAGTCAGGTTCGTATCGCCGCAGATTCCCGGATTCGCTGTGTCTGCGTCCGCAGGGCGGCGATGTTCGCGAGCTCCCGGTCCACCACTTCGGCGCCTTCGGCCCGGCGGTGGCGCGCCCGCTCGAGCGCCTGGACGGCGTAGTCGAGCCCTTCCCGGAGGCGGTCCCGGATGTCGGACTCGAGGCGGCGGCGGCTCTCGGCGACGCGTTCGTCGAGGTCGTTGACGACCCGGGTGCCGTTGTGCTCCAGAAGCTGGCGCAGGTACTCGGAGACCTCGGGGACGGCGGCCGCGGCGGACTGCTCGACCGATCGGGAAAGATCGGCGATCCGGCGGACGCCGGAGGAGGGCTCGAGCTCGAAGAGATCATTGAAATAGAACCGCCGTGCCGTCCGAAAGCCGGTCACGGGACCGAGAGCCTGCTTGGGAAGGTCCGCGAACGACCTGTCGGAAGCCGCGAGCTTTTCGAAGAAGTCGATGCCGATCCGGACGAATCGCTGCATCGCTTCCCGATACCGGCTTTCCGCGATCGGCTCGATTTCCGATACCCACCCCTCGAGGGCATCTTGAGCGATCTGGCGCGCGAGCGCCGCTCCACGCCGGCGGAGATCGCCGCCTTGCCCGGCGGCGGACCGGATCGCCTCGACGAGCCGGCCGGTCGCGCCCGGCAGTGTCCGGGTCAGGAACGCCTCCCGCCTCTTCGCGAAGTCCGCCGAAAGACGGTCCTGCTCGGCCGTGAAGAGGTACCCGAGATCCTGCGCCGCGCGTTCCGCCGTTTCCACCGATCCGCGCAGGCTCTCGAGCCGGAGCTCGGATTCGTGGATCGGGCGAAGGAGGGCCTCTTCGCGCGCGTCGAGGCTTTGAATGACGCGCGCGGTGAGGCGCTCGATGCCCCGTTGCTGCGCTTGACGGACCAGGTCCGACCCCGCCTCCGTCGCGAGCGTCCCGAGGGCCTCCACGAGCGTTCGAAAGTCGCGCGCCGGTTTTCCGTCCGTGAGCACCTCGGTCGCGCTGACCTCGAAGATCGGCCCGGTCGGTCTGCCGAGCCGGCGTTCGATCTGTTGTTCCGCGAAACGCCGCGCCTCTCGGCGCTCCGACTCGGAAAGCCGGTCTGCCTTGTTCAGGACGAAGAGAAATCGCTGGACGGTCTTCGAGACGTCGGCGACGAGGGCGAGCTCTTCGCCCGAGATGGGCGGGTCTGCCCCGAGAACGACGAGCGCCGCGTCGATGTGGGGAATGAAGGATCTCGTCGCCGCGGTGTTTGCCTCGAACACCGAGCCTAAGCCCGGCGTGTCCACGAGGCAGAGACCGGAGGCGAGCAGAGGGTGCGGCAGAAGCACTTCGGCAGCGAGGACTCCCTTCCGATTCTCCGGATTCTCGCTCTCGGAAACGTAAAGGGGTAGGGAGCCCACCGCGATCGCTCGCCAGTGACCCGACTCGAAGCGGACTCGGGCGATGCGCTCGGCGCCGTAGCGAAGGACCGTGACGACGGAGGTGACCGGGACCACGCCGGCGGGAAGGACCGTCTCTCCGACCAGGGCGTTCAAGAGCGTCGATTTGCCGCGCTTGAACTGTCCGACGCAAGCCACGTAAAAGAGCCCGGCCTCGACCCGGGCGGCGAGCAGGCTCGCCTCGGTGGCGACGGTCAGCGCTCCGGCCCTTGACGCGAGAAGAGAGAGGGCGCCGAGCGGCGACACCTCTTCGGCCTGCGCGCCGGCGCCGGGACGCTCTTCGAACCCGACGTTTGGGTTGCTCACGCTTCACCTCCGATGAGGCGCGGAGCCTTGCGCCGGCGGCGGAGGTCACCGGCCCTTCTTTGCGCCGACGTCGAGGGCTCGCTGGCCGGGCGCGTACTTGAGGACTCGCGCTCTTTCGAGGGTGACGAGCCCTTCTTGTACCATTTCGTCCAGGATGGGGAGGAGACGGTCGATGTGCTCGTCCGTGTCCACGACCTCGATGACGACCGGCAGGTCCTCCGAGAGCCGCAGCAGGTGCGTCGTATGGAGGACACTTCGGGCTCCGAAGCCGGCCACGGCGTGGAACACGGTCGCCCCCGCGAAGCCCTCCCTGCGCAGCCGCTCGAGAAGCGCGACGGAGAGCGGCTGGTGATGCCACTTGTCCGACTCTCCGACAAAAATTCGGACGAGCACCTGTTCGCCGTCGAGGACCCGCATAATTGCCCTCCCTTCGCTCCTAGCCGCCGATCGCCCAGCGCGCGCCGAAGAGGCCGAGCGCACCCGCCGCAAGACACACGAGAACCGTGGTCAGAATGTTCAACAAGCCCAGGAGCAGGGCGCCCTCCTGAAAGAACTGGAGCGTTTCGTAGTTGAAGGTCGAGTACGTCGTGAAGCCGCCCATCGCCCCGGTCGTCAGGGCGAGGCGCAGGGTCGGCGAAAGAAGCTGTGTCCCGAGGGCAACCTGCATGAGCACACCGAGAAGGAAGGAGCCGATCACGTTGACGGAGAGCGTGCCGTAGGGGAACGATCCGCCCAGGCGCTGGAGAACCCAGCCCGAAAGAAGGTACCGGGCCCCGGTCCCGGCGGCTCCTCCCAGGCAGATCCAAAGGAACCTCGCCATCCGTCACCTCGCGCTCGGCGAGTCGCCGGCGCCCGAAAGAAGAAAAGACTCCCACGACGTCACCTCTGTCGCAGGAGTCATTGGCCTCCCGGCGGAAGGCGGTTCTGGCGGACTCCACCGCCCGTTCTGACGCCGAAACAGTATCACGCTCCGATAGAATCCCGGGCCAAGAGGAGGATCGCATGAGAAAGAAGGTGTCTCTGGTCGCCGGGCTCGCTGCGGGTCTTCTGCTCTCCACGCTCGCGTTTGCGGGCGCAACCAAGACCTATCAGGTCACCGGCACGGTCGTCGACGTCATGCCCGACATGATCGTCGTGATGAAGGGCAGCGAGCGCTGGGAAATCATGCGCGACGGCTCGACGAAGATGCCGGACAACATCCAGAAGGGCGCCAAGGTCACGATCACCTACCGGATGCGCGCGGAATCGGTCGAGGCCAAGCCCGCCGCGAAGTCGAAGACCAAGTAGCCTTCGGATCAGATTCACGGCCATCGGCGGCCATCCGGGCGTTGCGCGTCCGGCGTCACTCCTGTGTCCCCGGAGTGACCAAAGTCGTCTGGCCGGCGGGGATGGCTCGTTCGCCGGCCCTGCCGGTGGGTTCTCCGGGACCCACCGGCCTGTCAAGCAATTACGGCGGCCTGCGGCAGCAGGGGGGGTCGTTGGAACGCGGCTTGCAGCCTCCTGGAAGGCGTCCTGGCAACAGGGAGGCTTTCATGGCAATCAAGAAGGTTTCGACTCCGCTTACGGGAATCGAGGGTCTCGCCGACGAAGCGCGCTTCGTCGCCTCGGTCGGGGAGGATGACCCCACTCTCCCAATTCCCCGATCGCTGATGCTGCTCGCGGCTCGCGGCGAGGTGACGCTTCGGGTCCTCCTGGATCTCGCGGACGAGCCGGCCTCGGCGGAGGGCGATTCGATTCCCATCAAGCGTTCCACCCGTCCCGCTTGACGGCGCGGCGGCGCTCCGAGAGACTCGGCGCCGCCCATGACCACCTACTGCGAAGTGGCGCCCGGACACCCCTTCCACGGCCCCTATCACGATCGCGAGTACGGCTTTCCGATCCGACGGAATGACCGCCTTCTCGAGCGACTCGCGCTCGAGATCAACCAGGCGGGTCTCTCCTGGCTGACGATCTTGAAGAAGCGCCCGGCGTTCCGCGATGCTTTCGAGGGCTTCGCGCCCGAAGTCGTGGCGGCCTACGGCGCGCGGGACCGGCGGCGACTTCTCTCGGATGCCGGAATCGTTCGCAACCGGCTGAAGGTGGACGCCGTCATCGAGAATGCCCGGCGCGTACTGGAGCTTTCCGAGTCGCACGGCTCCTTCGCGCGCTGGCTCGACGCGAATCACCCCGCCTCCCTGGAGAGCTGGACCAAGCTCTTTCGCGAGACGTTCCGTTTCACCGGGGGCGAGATCGTGCGGGAGTTCCTGGTCTCGACCGGATATCTGCCGGGCGCGCATCACCGGCGCTGCCCGACCTGGGCGGCGGTCGTCCGCCGGAAGCCGCCCTGGATGCGGGCGTCGTCGCGCTAAGGTCGAAGCAGCCGTGCATTTCTTCCGGCGGCCGAGGTTCCCCATCGCGTTGCTGGCGGCGCTCCTGCTCGTTGCGTCGCCTCCTCGGCCGGGTTCTTCTCCTGGGACGAAGAAGGGCGTCACGCTGCTTCCCAATGGCTGGAGGATCGCTCCGGCCGGCCGCCACCTGGCCGTCGGGGATCTGCCCCTCGCGATGGTGGAGTCGGTCGATGGGCGGTACCTCGTCGTGACGAACAACGGCTACGCGAAGCCGACCTTGACGCTCGTCGATCTCGAGCATTTCACCGTGGCCCAGAAGGTGCCTCTCGAGGACGCCTGGCTGGGCCTCGCCTGGAACCCGGCGGGCGACCGCCTCTACTCCTCCGGTGGCAATGGAAACAAGGTTCTGGAGCTCGAGTTTCGCGAGGGAAAGCTCGCGACCAGCCGGTCCTTCCCGTTACCGAGCTCGTCGGGGCCAAAGGATCGGCCGAGTGAAGGCCACCCGCCGGACCGCAGCCCCTTCGTGGGCGGCCTCTCCGTCTCGCCCGACGGCAAGCGTCTATACGCCGTGAACGTCCTGGGTCAGAGCCTCGCGAGCGTGGATCTCGCGACCGGAAAGGCTCTGCAGTCGATCGAACTCGAGGCGGAGCCGTACACGTGCGTCGTCGCTCCGGACGGCCGCGCCCTCTACGTTTCCCTGTGGGGAGGCGCGAAGGTGCTCGTCTTCGACGCTTCGACCCTGGTGCGCACGGGGGAGATCACGGTCGGCGAGCACCCAAACGCCGTGGCGGTCTCGGGCGACGGCGGGCGTCTCTTCGTGGCTTGCGCAAACACGAACGCCGTCTGGGCCGTGGACCTGTCCGCGGGGCGCGCCACGGAGCAGATCTCGACGGCGCTCTTTCCCGGCCTGCCGCCGGGCTCGACACCCAACGGCCTGGCTCTCTCGCCCGACGGACGGCGGCTGCTCGTCGCCAACGCCGACAACAACGCCGTGGCCGTCGTGGATGTCACGGAACCGGGAAAGAGCCGCGCCCTTGGCTTCCTGCCGACGGGCTGGTACCCGACGGCAGTCGGCTACTCGCGCGACGGAAAGACGATCCGGATTCTCTCCGGAAAAGGGCTCGTCTCGCAGGCGAATCCTCGCGGCCCGCAGCCGGGGATCCCCGCGGGAGAGCCGGGCCAGTACATCGGAGCGCTGCTGACCGGCTCGCTCTCGGTCCTGTCGGCGCCCGATGCGGCGGCGCTTTCGCGGTACACGAAGAAGGTCTACGAGCTCACGCCGCGGTTCGAGACGACCCCGCCGAAGGCCGCGCGGCGCACCGCGCATTCTTCCGTTCCGATTCCGCTCCGCCCGGGCGAGCGGTCGCCGATCCGGCACGTGTTCTACGTCCTGCGTGAGAACCGGACCTACGACCAGATACTCGGGGACTTGAGCGAGGGAAACGGCGATGCGAGCCTCTGCCTGTTCGGCGAGGACGTCACCCCGAATGCGCATGCCCTGGCGCGGGAGTTCGTGCTCTTGGACAACTTCTACGTCAACTCCGAGGTCAGCTACAACGGCCACGAGTTCTCCGACGGCGCCTACGCGAGCGACGTCGCTCAGAAGCTCTGGCCGATGAACTACGCCGATCGGGGCGGCGCGTACCTTTCCGGGGAGGGCGGGCCGATGCGCAATCCGTACGGCAACCTCGTTGCGCCGGCCCCGGGATACATCTGGGACGCGTGCCGCCGCGCCGGGGTCTCCTTTCGCGACTATGGCGAGTTCATCCACGAGCGCGAGGGCTCCGGCGAGAAGACCGGGGTGGCAGAGGCAAGGCCTCCCGCGGGAAAAGTCTACGAAGCCGGTGTTCCGGGTCTCGAGGGACGGTTTGCGCCGAAGTATCCGGGTTTCGACGTCACGATCCCGGACTCCCGCCGGTTCGAAGCGTGGCTGGAGGAGTTCCGGCAGTTCGAGCGGGACGGCGGCCTGCCCTCCCTCTCGATCGTCTATCTGCCGAGCGACCACACCGCGGGCGCCAAGTTGGGTTTCCGGACGCCTCGGTCGATGATTGCCGACAACGACCTCGCCTTGGGACGCCTGGTCGAGACGATCTCGAAGAGCCGCTTCTGGAAGGAGTCGGCGATCTTCGTTCTCGAGGACGACGCGCAGAACGGGCCGGACCACGTGGACGCGCACCGCTCGGTCGCGCTCGCCGTGAGCCCCTACACGCGGGGACGCGGCGTCGACTCGACTCTCTACACGACCTGCGGGATGCTGCGCACGATCGAGCTCGTTCTGGGACTTTCGCCGATGAGCCAGTGCGACGCGGCGGCAGCCCCGATGCGGTCGGTGTTTCGATCGGCTCCGGATGCGACGCCGTTCACCGCCCGCGCGGCGCGAGTTCCGCTGGACGAAACCAACGGCGTGGCGGCCTGGGGCGGCGCCGAGTCCGCCCGGATGAATCTGGCCGAGGCCGATCGGGCGCCGGACCTGGAGTTGAACGAAATCGTCTGGCGTTCCGTGCGCGGCGCCGATTGCCCGATGCCTCCTCCGGTGCGGGCCGCCTTCGTGAGGCCGGCGGCATCTGCCGGCGACGACGACTGAGGCGAGAAGGAGAAAAAAAACGGCCCGGCTGCTCGAGGCCAGCCGGGCCGCCGAGATCTTGGCTCGCTTCGGCTAATTGATCGGGCCGTACGGCTTGACCTGCTCCTCGATCACCTTTCGGTCGCCGGCCGCGACGATCGTGGCCTTGTCGTCCTGGATGTTTTTCTGCGCCATCTGCTGAACCTGCGCCGGCGTGACCGCGTAGACGCGCTGCACCACGCGGTTCAGGTAGTCCGAGGGCAGTCCCTGCAGGTCGACGAACTCGAGCTGCCCGATGATGCCGGGGCGCGAGGAGTTCTGCAGGACGAACGTGCCCGAGATGTAGTTCTGGATGCCCTTCAACTCCTTTTCGGACGGCGGCTCGCCCTGGAGACGGTCGATCTCACCGAAGATCTCCTTCAAGGAGGGCCCGGTGACATTGGTCGTGACGTCGGCGATCTCGGCCCAGTACGCGTCGTGGTTGCGCGTCGAGAGTTGCGAGGAGGGCGAGTAGGTGTACCCCTTCTGCTCGCGGATGTTCGAGGTGATCCGAGAGGAGAAGGAGCCGCCGAGAAGCGCGTTGGTCACCTGAAGCGGAATCCAGTCCGGGTTGGAGGGGTCGATCACGGGCATGCCCAGAATGATCGTCGTCTGTACGGCCGCCGGGCGGTCGATCAGGTAGACGGCCCGAGTGCTGACGCCTTTCGGAACGTTCGAGACGGGGTCCGGCCCGCGCTTCCAGTTGCCAAAGGCCGACCGAATCGCTTCCTCCATCGCCTTCTCGTCGAACCGTCCGACGACGTAGAGGTGCGAGCGAACGGCGCCGAAGTTCGCGTCGTGGAACGCGCGGACTTGCTCGACCGTGTAGCCCTGGAGCATCTCCGGGGTCGGGAACATCCGGCCGTAGGGGTGGTCCGGATAGATCGTCGCGAGGAACTTCTCCTGCGCGACCGGCCGCGGCTGGCTGCGGGCGATCGAGAGCTGCCGGAGCCTGTCGGCCTTCAGTCGAGCGAGCTCTCCCTCGGGAAACTTCGGGTTGCGGACCACGTCGGCGACGAGCTTCGTCATCTCGGGCCCGGACTCGGATAGGACTTCGGAGGCAATCTCCGTGCGGTCGGGTCCCACGGTCACGTCGAGCGAGCCGCCCATGCGCGCCGCGGCTTCGGCGATCTGGGTCGCCGTGCGTGTCGCAGTGGCCTGCGTGAGGTAGTCCCCCATCAGGTCGGAGAGCCAAACCTGGTTGGCCTTCTCGTCGATGTGGCCGCAGCGGACCGCCAGCCGCACGGCCACCTTGGGCACCGCCCCGTAGGGAACCAGGGTGACGGCGAGGCCGTTAGGCAACGAAAGCTTCTTGGGCGCGGGAACCTGGAAATCCCTGGCCGGACCGGGCTCCGGGGGCGCCTGTTTTTGCGCGAGAGCCGGCAGCGATGCCAGCGCGATTTGCGCGAGCGCTATCGAAATATTCTTTTTCATCGTCGCTTCCCCTTCGCGGCCTACGAGCCGCTCTTCGATTCGGGCTTCTTCTCTTCCGCCTTCGGCTCGATGACGAGCACCGTGCGATTGCCCGGCCGGAGGTACTCCTGCGCCGTCTTCTGAAGCAGCTCCGGGGTCACCTTCCGGAAGTTCGCCTCGATCTGGTTGATCGCCTGCGGATTGTCGTCGAAGAGCGCATAGCAGGCGAGGAGATCGGCGCGCCCGAACCCGAAGAGTCCTTCGATGTTGTCGTAGAGGCTGGAGCGAACCTTCACCATCGCCCGGTCGATCGTCGCCTGATCCACGGGTTTCGTTCGCACCTTCTCGATTTCCTCGTCGAAGGCGGCGAGAATCTGCTCGGACGACTTGTCCTTGTCGTAGTAGAGCGAGATGTCCCAGAGGGTCGGGCCGTCGATGTTGTACATGTCGCCGAGGCCCGAGTTGATGCCTCCGTCGACGTCGCCCGTCAGGCCTTTCTGCTGAACCAGGGCCTGATAGAGGCGGCTGTCCTTGCCCTGCACGAGGATCTGGTCGAGCAACCCCATGGCGTAGTAATCGGGCGTGTTTCGCTTGGGCGCGTGATAGCCGACGGCGAGCGCCGGACGCGTGGCCAAGGCATCGGGCTTGGTGGCGCGCTTGGCCGTCTCCTGCTTCGGCTCCGAGATGTCGGGCTTGGCGGGAAGCTTGGCGGCCGGGATCGCGCTGAAGTACTTTTCGATCCAGGCGCGCGTCTGCTTGGGATCGAAGTCCCCGACGACGACGAGCACCGCGTTGTTGGGAGCATAGTAGGTCGCAAAGAACTTCTTCACGTCTTCGAGGGTGGCGGCGTCCAGGTCCTTCAAGTCTCCGTAGAAATTGTGCGCGTTGTACCAGTTGACGTTGGCGTATTGCGGCAGATCGAGCCAGGGGAAGCCGCCGTAGGGCCGGTTCAAGACGTTGACACGGACCTCGTTCTTGACGACCTCCTGCTGGTTCTTCAGGTTCTCTTCGGTGATCGCCAGGCCCTTCATCCGATCGGCCTCGGCCCAGAGCGCCGTCTCGAGGGCGTTGGAGGGAACGATTTCGAAATAGTTGGTGAAGTCGAATCGGGTCGAGCCGTTCAAGACGCCGCCGTTGGATTGCACGAGGCGGATGAATTCCATCTTCCCGAGGTTCTGCGAACCCTGGAACATCATGTGCTCGAACAGGTGCGCGAACCCCGTCCGATCCTTCGGCTCGATTCGGAAGCCGATGTTGTAATAGACCGCCACGACGGCCTTGGGAGACGTCGTGTCTCGGGAGAAGACGACCTTCAAGCCATTCGAGAGCTTCCAGTAGTCGACCGGGACGCTGAAGCCACCGGTGCCGGCCGTTTCGGGCGGGGGTGCCGCCGTTGCGGTTGCGCCGAGGAGCGCTCCGATCGCCGCGAAGACTGCGAGCCGGATGAGAGACTTCATTCCATCCTCCGTCAAAGAGAGGGTTGAAGGGAACGCTTGACGTTACGCGGCCCTGGCCCAAGAGTTTCGGCTGCGGCAGAGCCGGGAGGAGAAGTCTATCCCGGCTCCGGCCCCTTCCGGCCGGCCTGGTGGCTCCCCGGTGCGCACCTCCAGACCGTCTGGGTTCGGCTGGCGCGCAGGCGCCGCCCGCTGCCCTATGTACGCGAGACGCTCGCGACACCCGATGAGGACGACCTTCTGGTCGATCGAGTGGGAGGGCCGGCGGGGAGCCCCATCCTCATCGTCCTTCACGGCCTGGAGGGGAGCTCCTTTTCCGCCTATGTTCAGGGACTCCTGCGGCTCGCCCGGGAACGCGGCTGGCGAGGGGCGGCACTGAACTTCCGCTCGTGCGCCCGCGATCCAGACCGGCCGGGCCGCATGCTCGCGAACCGCCGTCCCCGCCTCTATCACTCGGGAGAAACCTCCGACCTCGATTTCCTGGTTCGCACGCTCGCGGCCCGGGAGGGCGAGGCACCGCTCGTCGCCGCGGGCGTGTCGCTCGGCGGCAATGTCTTGTTGAAATGGCTCGGCGAGAATCCGGGGCAGACTTTCGTGCGGGCCGCCGCAGCGATCTCGACGCCGTACGACCTGGCGGCGGGAGCGCGACACCTCGAGAGAGGGCTCGGCCGCCTCTACACCCGCGGTCTGCTCGCGACCCTGAGGCCGAAGGCGCTCGACACCGCTCGCCGCTTCCCCGAGGCTGCGGCGAGGATCGACAGCGCGGCAACTCGCCGCGCGCGAACCTTCTGGGAATTTGACGAGGCGGCGACGGCGCCACTGCATGGATTCGCGGGCGCCGACGACTACTATGCGCGGTCGAGCTGCCTCCGGTTTCTGCCGTCGATCACGACGCCGACGCTCTGTCTCTCGGCGCGCAACGACCCCTTTCTGCCGGTCGAGGCGCTGGAACGCGCCCGGCAAGCCGCCCCGCCGCCCGTGCGTTTCGAAGAGACCTCGAAGGGCGGCCACGTGGGCTTCGTCCAGGGCGCCTTTCCGTGGCTCGCGCGCTATTGGGCGGAGGAAACCGCCATCGCGTGGCTTGCGGAAGAACTCGGGACGGAAAGTCGAGACGCGCCCCGACGTCTCTAGGCCGCCTTTTTCGCCGCCGGTTCCTCGAGCATTCCGAGCTGCCAATAGAGGAACATCGCCTCGGTGGTCAGGTCCTCGATCTGTTTCGCCACGGGTGTGTTGATCCCGCGCGAGTGCCCGGCCTTGGTGTCGTAGTAGAGAAGAACCGGTTTCTCTGCCAGGTCGTTGCTGTCGGCCTGGAGCAGGGCCGTCATCTTTCGGGCGTGCAGCGGCGCCACTCGCGTGTCGGAGTCCCCCGTGATGAAGAGCACGGCCGGGTAGGCGATCGCCGGCCGGACGTGATGATAGGGAGAATAAGCGTAGAGATACGCGAATTGCGCGGGGTCCTCCGACGATCCGTACTCGGGCACCCAGTAGCTCGCCACGAAGAACTTGTGGTAGCGGATCATGTCGAGCAGCGGATAGGAGCACACCACGGCGGAGAAGAGGCCCGGGCGTTGCGTGAGAGCGGCGCCGACGAGCAAGCCCCCGTTGGACCCGCCGGAGATCGCGAGCCGGCGGTTGGACGTGTAGCCCTTGGCGATCAGCCAATCCGCCGCCGCGATGAAGTCGTCGAAGACGTTCTGTTTCCGGTCGAGCATGCCGGCTTTGTGCCACGCCTCGCCGAACTCGCTCCCTCCGCGGAGGTTGGCGACGGCGTACACGCCGCCCCGCTCGACCCAGAGAGCGGCTCGCGCCGAGAAGGCGGGCGTCTGAGAGAGTGTGAACCCGCCGTAGCCGGTCAGCAGGGCGGGGCTCGATCCGTCGAGGACGAGGCCCTTGCGGTGCACCACGAACATCGGGATCTCGGTGCCGTCTCGGGACGTGTAGCGAACCTGCTCGACCTCGTAGCGGTCGCTCTGGAGGGGGATCCGTTGCTTTGCCCAGACCGAACGGGCGCCGGTGGAAACATCGTAACGGTAGATCGTGGAAGGCACGAGGAAGGACTGGTACGCGAAGAACGCTTCGCGCTTTCCCCACTCGCCGGAGACGTTTCCGACCGTTCCCACCGACGGGAAGGAGATCTCGCCGTGGGGCTTGCCGCTCGCATCGAAGATCCTGACCTTCGGCACGACGTTCTCGAGGTATCGGACGAAGAGTCGGCCGCCGGCGACGCGGGTGTCCTCGATAGCAAACTTGCTATCAGGGACGACGGTCTTCCAATGCTCGCGCCCGGGAGCCTTCAGGTCGACCGAGAGAACCCGCCCTTTGGGCGCCTCCCAGTTCGTCTGCAGGAACATCCGGTCCCCGGCGGTGGAGGGGAGGAAACGCGCCTTGACGTCGTTGACGACCGTCTGGATCGGCCCGCCGGTAACGAGGTCCTGAAAGTAGACCTCCGTCTGCGCGGCGGCCGATCCGTGGAACACCACGAGCACGAGATACCGCGCATCGTCCGAGAGGCCGACGCTCACGATCTTCTCGGGCCCGTAGCCGTCGCCGAAGAGCTTCACATCCTCCGCGACGTCGGTTCCCATCTTGTGCCGGAAAACGCGCGGCCCTTCCTTGGTCTGTTTCGAGTAGTAGATTGCGCCTCGATCGCCGGTGATCGCGACACCCGAGTATCGAGCCCGAGGCAGCACATCGGGTAGGTCCCGGCGCCCCTCGACCTGCAAGAGCTTCACCGTGATCTCGTCCTCGCCGCCCTGACGCGCCCCGTACGCGACGAGCGTGCCGTCTGAGGCGACGTCCAGGAAGTTGACCGAGGTCGTGTGGTCGGCCGAGAGCGAGTGGGGATCGACCAGCACCTCGTCCGGTCCCTGGATTCCCTTCCGGACGTAGAGGATCGGGAGGTCCCGGTCGGCGTGGCGCCGCGAGAAGAAATAGCGCCCCTTGCGCTCCATCGGCGTGCTCGAGATGTCCACCTTGAGGAGCTCCCCGATACGCTCCTCGACCGCCGCGCGGCCGGGCAAGTCGCCCAGAACCGACTTGGTGTACGCGTTCTGAGCGTCGATCCAGGCCCGAGTCTCGGGGGAGTTCTGGTCCTCGAGCCAGCGGTACGGATCGGTGATCTCCACACCGTGGATCGTCTCCTTGACTTCTTCCTTCTTCGTCTCGGGTGGGCGATTGGCCGGCTCCGCCAGAAGCGAGAGAGAGGCGAAGAGGAGAGCAGCCGCTCCTCGGGCTTGGCGCGCAAGAAAAGCGTTCATGCTCGGCCCCTCCTCGAGAAGTCGAAGCCTCAGTCGATGCGAACGACGATGCCGTTCTCGAAGACGACGGTCTTGCCGGCGCGGCGATAGATCCACCGCTCGCGCGGCGCCCCGGTCTCCGAGGTTTCCGTGACGGTCTCATCGGGCGGCCCGAGCAGGGACCGCACTTGTTCCGGCGTCATGTTCTCGGAGATCGACCCGGTGGGGCTCGTGGCGTCGGCCTCGCGCTGCGCCGCGCCGGTCTCCTCGGCCCGGCCGCTCGCGGCGGCCGCCGCGGTGCGAGCCTTGTCGGCCGGGGCCGCGGTGGGCTCGCCTCCCGACTTTCCCGAGAGGAGCCCCGAGCGTGTCAACAGCCAGTAGCCCAGCGCCAGAATCAGAAGGATGAGGAGAAGGCGGGAGAGTCTCATCGCCGAGCGGTGATTCTATCTGAGCCTCTCGGAGGGCGGCGCCGGCGGTCTCCGGGAGGTCCGGGAGAGCGTGCAGGGTCGGATGTCCGCCTCATTTTTTCGTCGGCGGAATCGCTTCCTCGTCGGACTCGATCACCGCCCCGGGCGGGATCTCGGTCTTTTCGAGAATCTGCGCATTCTTGCCGACGGTCGTCAGACCCAGACCCTCCGCCTTCCCGTGCTCGCCCTTCAGGCGCCCGCCCACTTTCGCGCCTTTTCCGATCTTGACCGACTTGTCCACGACCGCGCGCTGAACCCGGGCGCCCGCGCCGATCGACGTGTCGGTCAGCACGACCGACTCGCGAACGATGGCGTTGACCCCGACGGACACTCCCGGGGACAGCACGCAGCGCTCGACCAGAGCTCCGGCCGCGATCACGCAGCCGTCGGTCACGAGGCTGTCCCGCACGATCGCCCCCTCCTCGATCATCACGGGGGGCCTCTCTTCCGAGCGGGTATGGATGATCCAGGATCGGTCGTTCAAGTCGAGCGGCGGGGGCTGGTCGAGCAGGTGCATCTGGGTCTGCCAGTAGGATTCGATCGTGCCGACGTCCACCCAGTAGCCTTCGAAGGGATAGGCATAGACCGGGTGTCCGCCGGCGACCATGCGCGGGATGATGTCCTTGCCGAAGTCGTGCGAGGAGTCGCGCCGCTTGCTGTCGTCCAGCAGCACGTCGGACAGCACGGCGCGGTCGAAGACGTAGACGCCCATCGAGGCGAGGGTTCCCGGCGGCTCCTTCGGCTTCTCGACGAAATCCGTCACACGATAGTCCGAGTCGGTGGCCAGAATCCCCATGCGCGTCGCATCCTCCCGGGAGACGTTGAGGGTCGCGATCGTCAGCTCCGCCAGATGTTGCACGTGATGCTCGATGAGCGCTCCATAGTTCATTTTGTAGATGTGGTCGCCCGAGAGGACCAGAACGAGATCCGGACGCCCGCGCTCGACGAAGGAGAGATTCTGGGAGATCGCGTCGGCGGTGCCCTTGTACCAGTCGGTCACGAGGCGCCCGCGGTAGGGGGGGTAGATCTGGACGCCCCCGGAGAAGCTGCGGTCGAGATCCCAGGGCCGCCCGGCGCCGATGTGCTCGTTCAAGGAGTGGGGGCGGTACTGCGTGAGAATCATGACGTCGGTGATCCCGGAGTTGGCGCAGTTGGAGAGCGTGAAATCGATGATTCGGTACTTGCCCGCAAAGGGAACCGCCGGCTTGGCGCGCTTGTCGGTCAAGACTCCCAGTCGGGAGCCCTCGCCGCCGGCCAGGATGACTGCGCGGGTCTTCATCGGCGGCCTGCATTATTCATGATTCTGAATCGTGGGAAACCCTCGCCAGGCGGTACAGCTCCTCGTACGCTCGGGCCGAGCGGCGCCACGAGAAGTCGCTTTGCATCCCCCGCTGCTGCAATTGAGCCCACCGAGGCGGATCAGAGTACACCGCAAGAGCCCGTTCCAGAGCGTCCCAAAGGGCCTCGGGGGAGAGCTCGTCGAACATGAGTCCCGTGCCTCCCGGGTCGCCGGCATCGATGACCGTGTCGGCGAGTCCTCCCGTCCGGCGCGCCACGGGGACCGCGCCGTAGCGCATCGCGATCATCTGCGTGAGGCCGCACGGCTCGTAGCGGGACGGGATGAGAACCATGTCCGCGCCGGCGTAGATGCGGTGCGCGTAGTCGGCATCGAAACGCAATCGCACGCTGGCCTGCCCGGGCCGCTCGATTTCCATCGCGGCATATTCGCGCTCGAGAGCGGCGTCGCCGGTCCCGAGCAGCACGAACTCGCCGCCCGCCGCGAGCCAGCGCCAAACGGCCGGCACGGCGATGTCGAGCCCCTTCTGCGGGTCGAGGCGCGAGACCACCGCCAGAACGGGGATCCGCTGCCCGCGAGCCAATCCTGCCTCGTGCTGGAGGGCGGACTTGTTGGCGGCGCGGTCCTGCAAGGAGTCGACCTCGAAGCGCCGAGCGAGGGCCGGGTCCGTGTCCGGATTCCAGAACCTCGTGTCGATCCCGTTCAAGACACCGGCCAGCCGGTCGGCGCGGGCCCGCAGGAGTCCGTCCAATCCGTGGCCGCCCTCGGGCGTTTGAATCTCACGCGCGTAGGTGGGAGAGACCGCCGAGAGAAAGTCTGCGGACACGATTCCCAGTCCGAGCAGGGAATCGCGCAGATCCGGCGGCAGCGCCTCCATCGCCGGCGAGGTCGGCAGGCCGTAGTCGCCGAGGTAGGAACCGGCGCCCCTTCCCATGTGGGGGAGGTTGTGGATCGTCATGACGGTTCCGATCGGGCGGTAGAAGGGGTCGCGCCGGCCGGTGGCCGACAGCCAGTACGGGGCGGCCGCCGTGTGCCAGTCGTTGGCATGCACGAGGTCGGGCTTCCAGCCGAGCGTGCCGCAGGTCCAGAGCGCTGCCAGCGAGAAGAAGATGAACTTCGGGCCGTCCCCGGCGATCGAGGCGCCGTAGATCTCGCGGTGCATCGGGATCGGCGGCCCGCACACGAGGTACACGTCCTGGTCCGCCATGTAGATGTCGGCCTTCTGCGCCCCCCCGCGGTGGGGCACCGGAAAACTCGCGATCGGCTCGGGCCGCCAACGATCCCAGTCGATCGCCCCATAGCCCGGGATCGCCACACGCACGTCGTGCCCGAGCTCCCGCAGCGCCTTCGGCAGCGACCCCGCGACGTCGGCGAGCCCTCCCACCTTGACGAAAGGGGCCGCCTCGGCCGCCAGGAAGAGGATCCGCATGGGCGGGGATTATTGACCGAGTGTCGGGTCGTTGCGCCAGGGCGACCCGAGGCCGGGTCATCGGATCGGCGCGGCGAGGCTCGAGAACCTCGCCCGGATCAATCGGGGCTCGAGCCGAGCGTCAGGGGTTCGAAGGAATGGTCGGCAGGACCGGGGCGCCGGGCCTGGGGTGAAAGGCGTTCATCTCCTGCTCGGAGACGAGAAGGTCTCGCAGCGTGATCTTGCCGAGCACCTGGTCCACGGCCTGCTGGACCATCCTCCAGACGGAACGGATCGAGCAGTCGGTCATGTGGGTGCAGAGTTGCTCGATGCCCGTGTGGGAGTCGCAGAAGGCCGGCTCGTAGATCCGCCCGCCGAGACACGCCAGCACCTCTCCCAGGTGAATCTGCTCGGCGGGCCGGGCGAGCGAGTACCCGCCGGACTGCCCTCGCGTGGACTCCACGAGGCCGCCCTGTCGCAGCACCCGCATCATCTTGGCGACGTTCGGCTCGGTGATGCCCTCGGAGCGCGAAAGCTGTCCGATCGTGACGCTCCCTTCGGTCCCGGCGCGTCCGACGCGCAGCAGGCAGCGCAGCCCGTATTCCTCCTGGGAGGAGAGTTTCATCGGCGGCGCCTCACATCATCCCGAGCTGCAGCTTCGCGGCATCCGACATCATGCTCATGTTCCACGGAGGATCGAAGAGCACCTGCACATCGGCGTCCCGGACTCCCGGCACCGCGAGGAGCTTGCCCTTGATGTCCTCCCGCAGCACGTCGCCCATTCCGCAGCCGGGGGCCGTGAGAGTGAAGCGGACCTCCACCTTGTTGCCGCCCTCCGGAAGCGCCGTCACCTCGCACTTGTAGACGAGCCCCAGGTCCACGATGTTGACCGGGATTTCCGGGTCGTAGCAGGTCCGGAGCTGGTCCCAGCAGAGCTCGGCGATGGTCTTGCCCGTCGCCGCCTCGGCTTCGAGCGCCACCGGCTCCTCTCCGATCGCGTCGGCGTCCTTGCCCTCGACGCGCGCCATGTAGCCGTAGGGCGTGACGACCGTGTAGCTTCCGCCGAGCGACTGCGTGAGCGTCAGCGGCGTTCCCTCCGGAATCGTGATGCGCATCCCGCTCGGGATTTCCTTGGCCTCGATCTCGCGCGTCGTCCGGGTCTCTTTCTGCATTCTCATCGCGACCACCTCAGCAGACCTTGGGCTCTTCCTTCGGCGAGGCCTCGGCTCCGTCTTCTGTCGAGATCGTGTGCTCGCCGCCGGCCAGCGCCGCCTTCAGCGTGTGCCAGGGAAGAGTTGCGCACTTGATGCGGACGGGGTACTCGCGCACGCCCGAGAAGACCTCGAGCTTCCCGAGGGACGGCCCTCCCGGCGGTGCCTTCTTCTCTCCCGTGATCAGGTCGTGGAATCGCTCGAAGAGCGCCTCGGCCTCGGCCCGGCTCTTTCCCTTGAGGCTCTCGGTCATCATCGAGGCCGACGCGGTCGAGATCGCACACCCGGCGCCCTGAAAAGACAGATCGCGCAGCAGGTCCCCCTCGAGCCGGAGATACACTGTCTCCCGGTCGCCGCAGAGCGGGTTGTAGCCTTCGGCGCGGCGATTGGCACCGGGGAGCTCTCGAAAGTTCCGGGGCCGCTTGCCGTGGTCCAGGATCACCTCCTGGTAGAGGTCGCGCAGATCGCCGCTTCCGGTCATGCGAACATTCTCTGGACCTGGCCGATCCCGGCGACCAACGCGTCGACGTCCTCGGGAGTGTTGTAGAGGCCGAAGGAAGCGCGCGCCGTCGCCGGCACCTTGAAGAATTCCATGACCGGCTGCGCGCAATGATGCCCCGTCCGGACCGCCACGCCTTCGCGGTCCAGGACCGTGCCGATGTCGTGCGGGTGAACGCCCTCGATCGTGAAGGAGAGAACTCCGGCCTTCTCTCTGGCCGTGCCGATGATGCGAAGGCCCGGGATCGCGGCGACTCGCTCGGTCGCGCTGGCGAGCAGGCTGTCTTCGTGGCGTGCGATCGCCTCCATGCCGAGGGCCTGGACGTAGTCGACCGCCGTTCCGAGCGCGATCGCTCCGGCGATGTTGGGCGTGCCCGCTTCGAACTTGTACGGGAGCACGTTCCAGGTCGACTTCTCGAAGGTGACCGAGGCGATCATGTCGCCGCCGCCCTGATACGGCGGCATCGCGGAAAGGTGGCGCGCCTTCCCGTAGAGCACGCCAATGCCGGAGGGCCCGTACATCTTGTGCCCCGACAGCGCGTAGAAGTCGCAGTCCATCTCCCGAACGTCCACCGGCAGCCGCGGTACGGCCTGCGCGCCGTCCACGAGAACGGGAATTCCCCTCTGATGCGCCATCCGAACGATCTCCCGGATCGGATTGAGCGTGCCGAGGGCGTTGGACACGTGCGGAACCGCCACGATTCGCGTGCGGTCCGAGAGAAGTCGGCCGAACTCTTCGAGCAGCAGTTCCCCGCGCTCGTTCATCGGCGCGACCCGGAGCTTGCCTCCCGTCTCGGCGCAGAGCAGCTGCCAGGGCACGATGTTCGAGTGGTGCTCCATGGCGGTGATCAGGACCTCGTCGCCGGGGCCGACGTTGCGGCGGCCATAGGTTGCCGCGACCAGATTGATCGCTTCGGTCGTGCCGCGCGTGAAGACGATCTCCTTCGACTCCGCCGCGTGCAGAAAGTCGCGCACCTTCTCGCGCGCCTTCTCGTAGGCATCGGTCGCCTCGACGGAGAGCAGGTGCACGCCGCGGTGGATGTTGGCGTAGGAGTGCTCGTAGACCTCGCGCTCGGCGTCGATGACGGCGCGCGGTTTCTGCGTGGTCGCCGCGTTGTCGAGGTAGACGAGGGGCTTGCCGTGGACGCGTCGGGCGAGAATCGGGAAGTCCTTGCGGACCGCCCCGACATCGAGTGCCGCCTTCGGCCGTGCCGCGGCGGAAGAGATTGCGGTGCTCATCGGATCGCCTCTGGGCCCCCGCCCGGGAGACGTTGCCCGAGCGCCCGCTGGAGCTCGGCGCGCACCGACGGGACGGGGATCCGCTCCGCGACGTCGGAGGCGAAGGCCCAGGTCAAGAGCGCTCGTGACTCCTCCTCGCCGATTCCGCGCGAGCGCAGGTAGAAGAGCGCATTGGCATCGAGCTGCCCGATGGTCGAGCCGTGTTTGCACTTGACGTCGTCCGCGAAGATTTCCAGGGCCGGAGTCGAGTTGACGAGCGCCTCGCGCGAGAGCAGCAGGTTCTTGTTCGTTTGCATGGCGTCGGTCTTCTGGGCGTTCGGCCGAACGATGATCTTTCCGTGGAAGACGCCGCGCGCCCGGCCGTCCAGGATCCCCTTGTAGAGCTCGCGGCTGGTGCCGTGCGGCATGGCGTGGTCGATCGACGTGTGATTGTCGAGGTGCTGGGCGCCGCTGCCGAGAAAAATGCCGTCGAGCCTGCACTCGGCGCCCTCGGAAGCGAGCTCGACGGTCAGGTCCGTGCGGGCGAGGGCCGCGCCGAGCGCGATGTTGTGCGAAGTGAATCGAGATGCCCGTCCCTGTGTGACGGCGATGGTGTGGACGTGATAAGCAGCCGTGTCCTCCTGCTGGAGCTTGATGTGCGAGAGCCCGGCACCGCTGTCGAGCACGATTTCGGTGATGCTGTTCTGGAAGTAGGCGCCCTGGCCGGCGTAGCGCTCGACGACGGTGGCTTGGCTTCCTTCGGCGGCCACGACGAGGCAGCGGGGGTGCGACACGACAGGCCCGTTGAGCCCGGAAGAATCGAACTGAATCTCGATGGGCGTGTCCACGACCGCGCCGCGGGCGATCTCGACCAACAGGCCGTCCTCGAAAAATGCGGTGTTCAAGGCGGTGAAGGCGCTCTTCTCGGACCCGGCGATCTTCGAGAGATACGGCTGGAGCCTCTCGGGGTCGATCGCCAAGACGTCTTTGAGACGCGCGACCCGGACGCCGGCGGGAAGGCTCGGCGTCTGAAGCATGGGCTGCCCCCGCTCGGCTCGAGAGAGGACCCACGGCGTGGCAACGATCGGTCCGACACTCGTGTAGCGCCACTCCTCGGACTTGGCGGTCGGGAAATCGAGCTCCTGGAAGCGCTCGATCGAGGCTCGGCGCCGGCCGGCCAGCCAGGAGGGCTCGGCCGATCGCTTGCCTTCGAGTGCGGCGAAGTTCGGGAGGAAAACGTTCGTCTGTGCCAGGGCTTCCATCGTCAGGCGGGTAATGCCGGGGCCGGCGCGGGCTCCTTCTCGAGCCAGGCGTAACCCCGCTCCTCGAGCTCCAAGGCGAGCTCCTTGCCCCCGGAACGCGCGATCTGTCCCTCGACCAAGACGTGCAGGAAATCGGGCACGATGTAGTTCAGGAGCCTCTGGTAGTGCGTCACGACGATCATGGAACGCTCGGGCGAGCGCAGGGCGTTGACTCCGGAGGCCACGATCCGGAGGGCGTCGATGTCGAGGCCCGAGTCCGTTTCGTCCAATATGGCGAGCGAGGGCTCGAGAACGGCCATTTGAAAGATCTCGTTGCGCTTCTTCTCGCCGCCCGAAAATCCTTCGTTGACGGGGCGCTTGACGAGATCTTCGTCGATCTGGACGAGTCGGGCCTTTTCCTTCGTCAGTTGGAGAAAATCCATCGCGTCGAGCTCCGGGAGCCCCCGGTGCTTGCGGATCGCGTTGACCGCGTTCTTCAGAAAGTAGACGTTCGACACGCCGGGGATCTCGACCGGGTACTGGAACGCCAGGAACACGCCCTCGCGCGCCCGCTCTTCCGGCTTCAAGGCGAGGAGGTCCCGACCGCGGTAGAGCACCGACCCGCGAGTCACCTCGTAACCCGGTCGCCCGGCGAGCACGTGCGCGAGCGTCGACTTGCCGGAGCCGTTCGGGCCCATGATGGCATGCACCTGGCCGGCGTCGACGGCGAGGTTGACGCCGCGCAGGATCTCCTTGCCCCCGACCGACGCGTGGAGGTCTCGGACTTCGAGCATCGGAGTCTTCTCAGCCAACGGATCCCTCGAGCGAGACACCCAGGAGCTTCTGCGCCTCGACGGCGAATTCCATCGGCAGCTCGCGGAAGACGACCTTGCAGAAGCCGCTCACGATCATGTTGACGGCCTCCTCGGGCGAGATGCCGCGCTGCTGGAAATAGAAGATCTGGTCTTCGCCGATCTTGGAGGTCGAGGCTTCGTGCTCCATCTGGGCCGTCGAGTTGTTGACTTCGATGTAGGGAAAGGTGTGCGCGCCGCACTGGTCGCCGAGCAGGAGCGAGTCGCATTGCGAATAGTTGCGGGCGTTGTCGGCCTTGCCGAGGATCTTGACCATTCCGCGATAGGTGTTCTGGCCGTGTCCGGCCGAGATCCCCTTGGACACGATGGTCGACTTCGTGTTCTTGCCGACGTGGATCATCTTCGTGCCCGTGTCCGCTTGCTGGTAGTTGTTCGTGACGGCAACCGAGTAGAACTCCCCGATGGAATCATCCCCGAGCAGGATGCAGCTCGGGTACTTCCAGGTGATCGCTGAACCCGTCTCGACCTGCGTCCAGGAGATCTTGGAGCGCCGGCCCGCGCACTTGCCGCGCTTGGTGACGAAATTGTAGATACCGCCCTTGCCGTTCTCGTCGCCGGGATACCAGTTCTGGACGGTCGAGTACTTGATCTCGGCGTTCTCGAGGGCGACCAGCTCGACGACCGCCGCGTGCAGCTGGTTCTCGTCGCGGATTGGCGCGGTGCAGCCCTCGAGATAGGAGACGTATGCCCCTTCCTCCGCGATGATCAGCGTCCGCTCGAACTGGCCCGTGTTGGCGGAGTTGATGCGGAAGTAGGTCGAGAGCTCCATCGGGCAACGGACGCCTTTCGGCACGAAGCAGAAGGAGCCGTCGGAGAAGACGGCGGAATTGAGCGTCGCAAAATAGTTGTCGGTGTAGGGGACCACCGTTCCGAGGTACTTCTTGACCAGCTCGGGATGCTCGCGGACCGCCTCCGAGAAGGAGCAGAAGATGACGCCGGCCTTGCTCAGCTGCTCGCGGAAGGTCGTGGCGACCGAGACGGAGTCGAAGACCGCATCCACCGCGACGCCGGCGAGCTTGCCGCGTTCCCGGAGCGGGATGCCGAGCTTCTCGTACGTCTCGAGCAGCTTCGGGTCGACTTCATCGAGGCTCTTCGGAGCGTCGGCGCGGCGCTTGGGCGCGGAGTAGTAGACGATGGATTGATAGTCGATCGGCGGAAAGTGAACGTTCTGCCAGGTCGGCTGCGCCATCGTCAGCCAGTGGCGGAATGCCTTCAGGCGCCAGTCGAGCATCCACTCCGGCTCCTGCTTCTTGGCGGAGATCAAGCGAATGATGTCTTCGTTCAGGCCGGGAGGCGCACTCTCGGCCTCGATGTCCGTGACGAATCCGGCCTTGTACTCGCGCCGGGCCAGGTCCAGGAGCGAGGACGGATCGGAAGCGCTCATGCTCTCCTCGAATTGCGGCGATCACATCGCATGCCCGATAGCATATGGAATCTGTACGAAATAGTCAATATTCGTTAGGATTGTAAGTTATTGACTCTACGATAGCTTATCTAATATCCAGGACGACCTGGCGATGGCTGGCTACGTCGAGGGCTGCGAAACCCCAACCCGGCGACGAGGGAGGAAATTCTGAAATACATCTCACCTCACCCAGGGCCTGTACGCGAGCCAGGCGGTGACGGAGCAGCTGAGAACCGTCCGCAGCCCAGCTTCCGCGGCGAGGGCGCTTCTCGTTACTCCGGTGACGATGAAGTGAGCGCGGCTCGTCCTCTCAGCGCGATTCGGGCTTCTTGGTCGGCTCCGGCTTGTGCTGCCGAGTGGTGTCCTTGTGCTCCGCCGGACGCGCGGGCGATCCCGTCGGGTGGGCGGCGGCACTCGACCTTTCGCGAGACCGGTCGGGAGCCGATGACGCCGCGGGCTTGGGGGCGGCCGGAGTCGGATGCGCCTGCGGCGGAATCGCTTGCGAGCGCCCGCGATTGGTCGGCGCCTCCCGCTCACGGGGCGTTGGGTGGCCTGGAACTGGGGCTGTCGGCGCCGGTCGTCCCGTTGAGGACCTGGTCGATGGCTGACCCGCGGATGAGGACGGCCGTGCCGGGACGGCCTCGGCCGGTTGCCGATTCGGCCGGGCAGGTTGGGCGGCCGCGGGAGCATTCGGCTGTGTCGAGGGCCGTGTCTGCCTGCTCGATTCGGCCGGACGCACCCGCGATGTCTCTGGCGGCGGCGCGGCGACCGGAGCGGCGGCAACGGGCTGCTGGACAGTGGACATGGGGCGTCCGCGATTCGGGGCAACGGGCTCAACGCGCTTGGCCGACGGCGCGGTTGAGGTCTGCTGACGGGGGGCCAGCGTGACGCGCCCCGACTCGACGGCGACGGGGCGCACCGCCGTCACCGCCTCCGGACGGCTGCGATCTCGCGTGGAGATCTGCGCCGCGACCGCCGGTGACACGGGCGTGCCTCCGCCTTCGCGAATGACCGAGATTTTCTGTTGAAAGGACGGTGCCGCCGGCGGCGGAGCAACACGAGCGACGACGGACCGGTCCACCATGGCCGCGGGCGGCCGCACGACCGCAACAGTGGGAGCGGCCGCGAAACGGGTCGCTTCCCGGGTCGGTACGCAGGGCAGCGGCCCGCGCAGGACCGGTGCCGCCGCGACCTGACGGACGATCGATGTCTCGCGAACGTAGTTTGCAGTCACCAATCCGCCGGAGACAAACGCCGTGCGATTGACGACGGTGCAGTAGTTGCGATTGACGTACACGACGTTGGTGACCGACACGTGGCGCCGTCCCCACCAGGGAATGAAGGGCTCGTGAGGTGCCAGGGGAAACCACCCGACGTAGCCGCCCGACGAGACGGAAACGGACCAGCCGGGACCGCCCCCGACGAACGCAACGAGCGCGGGTCGGTACGGCACGACGGCGACACGGGGCCCGACGGGCACCCAGTACCAGCGCGAGGACCAGGAAACCCACCGACCGTAGTGGTAGGGCGCCCAGCCCCACGGTTCCGTCGAGAGCCATGTCCATCCCCACGGGTCCTGCCAGATCCATTGGCCGATTCGGTAGGGCGCCCAGCCCGCCGCGACAACCGTGGGAGTCCAGACCGAGCCGTAGCTCGGGATGCTCTCCCACCGGCCGTGACGATCCAGGTCATCCGCGCCGACGATCTCGCTGCTGACGTGGCGGTAGGAGGCCGACTGTCTGATTTGGGCCTGGCGCGTGTCGACCCATTGGTCCCAGCCGTCTCGTGGGAGCGGCGCCACCTCGGAATACTGCGGCGAATCGGTCCCCCAGATCTGTAGCGCCTCGGAGTTGCCGACGGATACGGATCCGCCGCCGGCGGCGACGTCCGCTGTCCCCTCGCGGACCGTGACCAGGGTGTTTCCCTCCCCGTCAATGTCGATGCGGTAGGCGCCCGGCCGCTGGAACGTGACAGCGGCGTTGGGTGTATCCACCTCGAAGACGTCGTTGGAGTCCAGGCGGCGCACCTGGAACGACGCGATACCGCCTTTGAGGGCGAACTGTTTGGTGTCATCGGTTAGGTTCAGTACCGCCAGGTCCGTATGGGACCCGAGGCGGACGTAGTTGCCGCCATGAACCTGAAGCTCGAGGCGGCTCTGTTCGTCTGCGTACAGCCGGTCACCCAGCGTGACGGGGACGTTGCGATCGGCGGGTTGCCAGTCGTCCGGGTCATCTCCACGGGCGTAGGAGACCTTTCCGTCAAAGTCGGAGATCCGCGCGACGGTTTGACGGATCGCCCCGGCGTCCTCTCCCGAAGGCTGGTTTCCGACCGGATTTCCGTAGGCATCGCGGGATTGGGGCGCGGCAGAGGAGCCGCCCAGGCACAGCGCCAAGAGCGCCGCCGAGAGAAGTGGCCGAGCCGTCGTCCGGGCGATTTTCATGTCGCATTCCTCCGTCGGTATCGGAACTTGCAACCTTCGTTCCCGCGGGAGTCGGCTGGTACTGCGTGGAAAAGCGCTCGGGCGGGCGGACGTATTCCAGGGAGCCCGTTTGATGGACGAACCGGCGTTACTGATGGTTGTCGGCCGTCCTCGCGAGAGACGCGACGTCCTCTTCCGGAGGCGGCTTTAGACTCCGGCCATGGCCGAGCCGCCCCGCGTTGCCGCGCCGCCGCCCAAGCCTCTGGTCGTCTTCGACGGCGAGTGCGGGTTCTGCCGGAGGTGGATCCGGCGCTGGAAGTCGGAAACTGGGGAGGCCGTGGATTATGCGTCCTCCCAGGAGGTTGCGCAGCGCTTCCCCGAGATCCCCGCCGAGGCCTTCGCGCGCTCGGTTCAACTCATCCTGCCGACGGGCGAGGTCTTCGAGGGGGCGCAGGCGGTTCTCCGCGCACTTGCCGCGGGGCCCGGGCCACACTGGCTTCTCGGCGCTTATCGGGGTATCCCGGCTTTCGCGGCGGCTTCGGAGTTGGCGTATCGCCTGGTCGCACGTCATCGTCAGGGCGCCTCCCTCGTGACCCGTCTGCTCTGGGGCTCCCGAGTCGAGCGACCCGACACCCGCTTGACGAGCGATGTCTTTCTCCGCCTCGTCGGCCTCTGCTATCTCGCGGCCTTCGTCTCCCTTTGGGTCCAAATCGCCGGCCTCGTCGGGTCTCGCGGGATCCTGCCGGTCGGAGAGTTCCTCGCGGCGGTTCGCGCGCAGACGGGCGGAGCTCGCTTCGACCTGTTGCCGACGCTCTGCTGGTTCAACGCGGGTGATGGGTTCTTGAACCTGCTCTGCGGAGCCGGAACGGCGGCCGCCCTGCTCACGATGGCGGGCCTGGCCCCGGCGTGGAGTCTGATCGTCTGTTGGGTTTGTTATCTGTCCCTGTCGGTCGCGGGGCAGGTGTTCTTGGAGTTTCAGTGGGATTCGCTTCTGCTCGAGACGGGCCTGCTCGCGATTTTTCTCGCGCCTCGGGGTCTCCGGCTCTCCCGTGCGGCGGCGCCTCCATCGCGAATGGTCCTCTTCTTGCTGCGCTGGCTCCTCTTTCGCCTGACCTTCGCGTCGGGCTACGTCAAGCTCTCGAGCGGCGATCCGGTCTGGCGGAGCATGGCCGCCTTGCGCTACCACTACGAGACGCAACCCCTTCCCCCGTGGACGGCCTGGTTCGCGCATCAGCTTCCCGCCTCGTTCCAGACGTTCTCCTGCGTCGTCATGTTCGGTATCGAGCTCGGCGTGCCCTTCCTGATCTTCGCGCCGCGGCGGCTACGGCTGTGCGCCTTCGGCGCGCTCGTGTTCCTCCAGGCCTTCATCGCCGCCACCGGCAACTACGCCTTCTTCAACCTTCTGACGGTCGTTCTCGCGGTGCTGTTGCTCGACGATTGGGTGTTTCCCGAGCGGTGGAGGAGAGGGCTCCGGTCACCCGGCGCAGCGTCGGGCCGTCGCTGGCCGAGACCGGTCACGGCCGTTTTGGCGGCGGTGATTCTCGTGGTCAGCGGAGCCCAGATGGCGGCCATGCTGCTGCGTCCGAGATCGTTTCCGGCTCCGGTCGTCTGGCTCGCGCGGGCGATCGGGCCCTTTCGGAGCGTCAACCGCTATGGACTCTTCGCCGTGATGACCACCTCGCGCCCGGAGATCATCATCGAGGGAAGCGACGACCTCCAGACCTGGCGACCCTACCCGTTCCGCTGGAAGCCGGGCGATCCGATGCGGCGGCCGCGGTTCGTCGCACCGCATCAGCCCCGGCTCGACTGGCAGATGTGGTTCGCGGCGCTGGGGTCGGCCGAAGAAAGTCCATGGCTTCTGCGTCTTGTCGAAAGGCTGCTCGACGGCTCGCCGGAGGTCGTCAGCCTCCTCGCGGGCAATCCGTTCCCCGAGCGCCCGCCAAAGTACATTCGAGCGGTCCTCTACGACTACCGCTTCACGGACATCGCGCAGCGGCGGCAGACGGGCGCCTGGTGGCGCCGCGAGGAGACCGGGCTCTACCTGCCGGTCCTCTCGCGGGAAATGTTGCGGCCCTAGAACGCCGGCGCGCCGAGCGGTGCTCCCGGCTCAATCCTTGCCGTCGTGCTCCCCGTTGGGAACCACGGTGATGATTCCCATCATGGGCGTGCCGAAGTTGCAGGTGTCGGTTCCAGCCGGGTCGCATTTCGTCGGGTCCTTTTCCCCTTGGATCCCGCCCTCGGGACCGGGGGCGACCGGCTGGTTGTCCGAATCCAGGTGCGAGTGGAACCGGCAGTAGAGCACGAAGAGACCCGGGTGATTGAACTTGATCTGGAAAGGAGGGGCGGGCTGGCCCCCGTTGCTGTCGGTGCCCGGAAGGAGCTGGTTGACGTGCTGCGGACCCGTCGTATTGAAGGCGTCGTTGCTCACGACCGTGTGATCGTCCGTGTCGTTGTTGACCCACTCGACCGTGTCGCCGGGCCGGATCACGAGCGCGAACGGCGTGAACCGGTCCTCTTCCGGCACGGCAATCATCTGATGGAGTTTGGGTCCCCGGTCTTTCGCCGCGGTCGTGCCGAATGCGATGAGGGCAGACGCGCCGGCCAGGAACACGAGACGGGGGATCGATCGTCGAGAGAGCATGAAGGACCTCCTCCGCGGGAGCCAAGTTTCCCGGGGGAGTCACCATCCTCCGAAATTGAACCGCCCGCCTCGGTCTTTAGCGACCTCTGAGTCAAATTCGCTAGACGCCGAATCGCTCGGCTTCCCACTTCAGGCCGAGCTCGCTCGGCGGAGCCATGTAGCCGACCAGGGCCGACGCCGCGACGACGGCCGGCGAAGCGAGGTATCCTTCGCCGCCAACACCCATCCGGTTTTGCCAATTTCGGTTGAAGGATGTGATGGCGCGCTCCCCCTTCGCGAGCGCGTCGGGTCCCTGGCCGAAACACGGGCCGCACCAGGACTGGCGGATTTGCCCGCCCACGGACCGGAAGACCTGCGCCACCGACTCTCCGGCAAGACGCGGGTCGGGTCGCTCGATCTCCCTCTTCACGCCGCCCGAACCCGGAAAGATCGCGAACGTTCGAGCGACCTTCTTGAAGCCCTGCTCGCGCGCGGCGTAGAGGACGATCGCCGCCTGCAGGAGGTCGGCGTAGCTGCCGTTGGTGCACGAGCCGATCAGGGCCTTGTCGAACGTCAACCGCTCCCGCGCGACTTCGTCGGCCGGGAAGGCGTTGCCGGGGGAGAAAGGTTTGGCGATCATGGGCCGGATCTCCGGCAGCAGAAGCGTCTCGTCGATCTCGTAGACCGCGTCGGGACCGGGCGCGATCCGCGGGTAGGGCAGGTTCGGAATCCCCTTGGCGCGGTACCACGCCTCGGTGATCTCGTCGGCGGCGAAGACGCCGTTGGAGGCTTCGGCCTCCGCCATCATGTTGGCGATCGTGTTGCGGTAGGCGATCGGGAGCTCCTGGTCGGCGTCGATGAACTCGACCGACATTCCTTGTGACTGCCGGTTTCCCCATCGTCGCAAGAGCTCGAGAACGATGTCCTTTCCCGAGACCCATGGCTGGAGCTTTCCGCGGAAGACGACGCGGCGCTGCTTGGCGAGCGTGAAGTAAACGTACCCGGTCGACCAGCCAAAGCCGAGCGTGGTCGACCCCACGCCGAAGCCCACGGCGCCGTAGGCGCCATAGGCGCGGCTGTGGGAGTCGGCTCCGGGTATGAACTGTCCGGGAAATACCAGCCCCTGCTCCGGGAAATAGAAGTGGAAGATGCCGTCTCCCGGTGTCGCGTAATAGGGCTTCTCGATGCCGTGCAGCCGGGCGAAGTCGCGTCCAATCGCCGTCTGCCGGTCATCCGTCGGCTTCCCGGTGAAGACGAAGTGGTCGTTGGCGATCGCGGCCTGGCGCGGAAAGATCGTCCTGCCCCCGGTGATCTGGTTGAACGTGTGGATCGCGAAGGGAGCCGTGCCGTCGGAGGCCGGGAGCAGGTCCGCGTACACGCGCAGCGTCGATCCGGGCTCGACGCGGGCGTTCGAATCGACTCGGTGCGCGAAGACGATCTGCTCGGTCGTCGTCATGCGGCGCGCCGTTTCCGGATCCGGCCAGCGGATTTCCGGCTGGCGCGCCGCCGATTCCCGGAACTCTCGGCGCCCGAGCGCGAAGATGCCGCCGCTCCTTCGGATCTCGTCCTCTTTGGGAGTGAGCGCAACGGGCTCGTAGCTCCTGGCCCGCGTTTCGTTGGTCAGACGGCGCGTCGCGGGTTCGAAGGAAAAGACATCTTCGTCCCGGGCCTCCTCGACGGCTTCGGCGCTCTGCACGACGTGCAGGCCGAGATTGAGGGCGTTGCGCCGGAAGATGTCTCCCATGTTGGCGCCGCACACGACGACCAGCTCCCGACCGGCCTCCTCGGCGACGCCCTTCAACCCGGCGGGACTCATCTCGCGCGAGGAGCCGATGGCGAATCGATCGCCGGCCACGAGAAAGGTTTCGCCCGCGTGGACGCGCCGGCGGAAATCCGGCACGAGGTGCCGGAAGGCACCGGCCTTCCAGCGCTCATCGAGCGTGTCGAGGCTCTCGGAGACACAATCCTCGGCGGGCGTGATCTGGTCCGTGTCGACGGCGTCGAGCTTGCGGCCGGGGACCTTCGGGTCCCACAGGATCAGGGCCTTCCCCCGGATGCTCCGGGAGGGTCCCTCGGCGGGTGCGTCGCGCGGGCTCGGCCCGGAGAGGTCGTCCCGTGTGACACCCGGCCGGAATCGGGCGGGTTCGATCTGGTGCATCGTCCTCTTTCCTACAACGATTTCGCGGCTTCGGCCGTTCCTGCGGCCGGCGGGCGGGTAATCGTATCGGAAGTGACGTCGGTCCTCCGCCGCAAGGCCGGTCGAGCGCGGGGGCGGGCCGAAAACGGGCTTCTACGGAGCGGGCAAGAGCTGAACGCGGCGCACGCGTTCGGCCCGCGAGAGCGTTTCGGCCTCGCGGTAGAGCCGGGCGGCCTCTTCGAAGGCGCTGCGCGCGGCATCGTATTGGCGGGCCCGGAAGAGCTCCTCGCCCTCTCGCTCGCGGTTGTTGCCTTCCTGAAACGAGTCCGGCGCGTTTTCGGGCCCTTCGAGTTGCTGGGCGGCGACGCGTGCGAGGGCGGCCTGGAGACGCAGATCTTCGGCGCTCCTTCGCGCGTTCTCCATCTCGCGACGCAGCGCTTTCGTCGGAGCGGCGGCGTGGAGAACGGCCGGGGCCGCCGAGGGCGCCGAGGAGGATTCGCCGGTCATGGAGGGATTGGCCTCGGCCGTCGGTTGAGCGGAATCGGCCAGGGGAGCAGCGGCTGCGGGCAACGCGGGTTCCGCCGGTGATGGGTCGTTGGCCGACATCTCGGCCGCAGGCGGCCCCTCGGCGGGAGACGCGGAAAGACGGCGAGATCTCTCGGTGTCGATCAAGATGGCTAACCCGAAGACCGCTCCGGCGAGAACCAGCAAGGCTCCTGTCCCGCGGGCTCGAGCCGGGCTGCGGGGGCGGGCCGCCTCGAGCAGCGCCGGATCCGTCTGGTCCGGCTCGAGCGGCGTTCGCGTCGCGGTCAGATCCGGGGCGGAGGATTCGGGCGACGGGGCCCGGGAATCGGAGACTTCGTCCGTATCTCCGAGAGCCTCGGAAATTTCGGCCGCAGTCAGGTCGAAGGGCTCGGCCTCGCGCGGCGCACTGGGTCCCTCTCCGCCTGCCGGGGCATCCAGCACGCGCAGAAAGACCTGCGGCTCGGATTCGACGTCCAGCTCGCCGGCCAAGCGCGGCTCCGTCTCGACCGGGTTGGTCGAGTCGGCGTCAGTTGGGACGACGTCGGTGCTCTCGGGATTCAGGAGCTTGTAGAGGTAGAACGCCAGACCCGCCGGATAGAGCAACTTCGGCGCCGCCATCATCGTTTCGTGGAGCGCCCGCCGCATGTCCGAGATCGTCGGATAGCGCTCCTCGGGCGGCGCCAGGGCGACCTTGAGAAAGGCGCTGATCTCCTGCGAAAACGGATCTCCGGCCCGCAGCTCCGGGAGCGGCGCGCCGAGGGCCGGCCGCCGTCCGGTCAAGAGCTCGAGCAGCATGATGCCGATGGAATAGACGTCGGAGTTCGCGAGCGCGCGTCGGCGATCGCGTGCTTCCGGCGCGACGTAAGGCGCCACCTCGCGGGAGACGCGCGGTTTGCGCAGGACCGGGAGAATGACGGACGCGAGCCCGAAGCCCGCGATGCGAACCTCGGCGTCGTTGGAGATCGAGACGAAGCCCGGCCAGAGAGCTCCATGGGGCGTCAGGTCGCTTTCGAGGAAGCGGGTCGCCGCCTCCATCGCCTCGATCAGGCGTTCCCCGAGGAGCAGAGCGTATTCGGTAGTGACCGGCGCCTTGGCTGCGCGTGCCATAGCGAGCACCCGGTCGAGGGTCCAGCCGGCCGTTTCGTACCAGGCCATGAACGGAACACCGCCGACGACACCGTACTGCGGCCGCCGCACGATTCCGTCGTGCGCGAGCGCCGCGAGCCGCGCTTCGAGCTTTTGAATCGCGCCGAGCACACCCCGGGGCGACAATTCCCCCGACTGCAAAATGCGCAGGCGGACGAAGCGCTTTTCGTCGGCCGAGTGGATCGCCCGGTAGACACTCCCGAGGGGGTCGTCTCCGAGTTGCGCTACGAGCAGGTAGTCGCCAAACGGCCGCGGAAGTGACGCTTCAGCGCTCATACGGTGCAAAAAAATGGCGGCACCCCCCTCGAGAGGCTCGGGCCTCCTGGCACGCGACGATGCTTAGTCATTGAACCGACTCGAGTTGAGCTCGGGCATTGGTCTCCTGGCACACCCGTCCATCTTCAGGCTTTCGCCCGTAACCCCTTGGTTAGCAATGCCCGAGCCAAATGGGCTAGTTCAGGGGAGTCTTCAGGACCAGGACGTCGACGAGCCTTGCGCCGGGCGTCAGGCGGCCGTCGTCGCGGAGGCTCTCGAGTTGGCTGTTGGCGAGGTAATAGAAATCGTTTCCGACGATGGCTCCGGTGGTGGGGATACGAAACTGCGGGTTGTGGCTTTCCAGCACGCGCAGGCTCTCGACCCGGTAGCCCGTGTTGTCGAGTCGAAATTGCGCAACGCGCTTCATTCCCTCGCCGTTCTGGATTCCCACCAGGCTCGCCCCGTAGCAGTACAGGCCGTCGATCCCGTGAAGGGACACGTTCTGCGGGTGAGCGAGGGGGCTCGTCCTTCTCGTGTCGATCTCCACGATGGAAATCCCCTTGGCAAAATCCGCCACGTGAAGCCTCTTTCGCGCTTCGTCCAAGGCGATTCCATTGGGGTATGAAAAACTGCCCGGCGGCAGGAAGACCTCGAGGGCGCGGCCTCCCAAGGCGTGCTGGTAGATGGCTCCCGACTCGCTGTCGGTCAAGAAGACCTCGCCGCGGCTCGTCACGACGAGATCGTTGAAGAGATGCTTGTGCGTCCGGCCGTCGAGGATGTGTTTCTCGAGAAGGCGCCCGCTCGCCAGGTCGAAGGCGAAGAGCCCGGAGGAGCCCGCGGCCTCTCCCTCCCGGTTGTCCGCCGCCGAATTGACCCAGAGCATGCGACGCTCGGGGTCGACCTTCATTCCGAGAACCGTCCAGAGACCGTCCCTGCCGCTCGCGACGAAATCGTGAGCGGCTCCGTCTGGTCCGAGGCGCACGATCTTCCTCTTGTACAGGCTGCCGACGTAGAAGCTCCTGGTCACCGCGTCCCACGCGATGCCCTCCGGGATCAAGTCGGGCTCGGCGATTCGAAAGGCGATCCGACTGGTGTGCGCGGGCGACTGTCGCGCCTGCGCCTCGAGCTGCCGAAAGGCCGCGAGCTGGCGCAGGCTCGCGAAGGCCGGGTCGTTGTCCAGGTCGAAGTCGGAGCCGAGCGCCGTCGCCTTCTCGAGCCAGGCAACCGCGCGCTCGCGCTCGCCGTTTTCGGCGCAGGCGACCGCGAGGCGATACATCACGCTGCCGTTGTCGGGAGAGGTCGAGAGCAGGCTCTCGAGCCGCGCAATCTTCGCGGTGGCGGAGGCCGGGAGAGGCGGCGGGGTCTGTGCGGCCGCCGCTCCCCGGAGCCCGGCCACGAGCACGGCCGCGATGAGCCCGCGTGCGACAGAAGACATTCCCTTTCGGATACGGGCAGGCTCGTCGCGGGTTTTTGGGGCCGGCGCTTTTGGACGCTCGTTCCCCTATCATGGTGCCGAGACAAGATGGCCGACGAATCGCCCGGCGATCGAGAGCAGACGCCGCTCAACCGCAGCGCCCGGGAGATCATCCGCATGGCCTTGATCACCCTCTATCGTGTTCCGCCGGCGGATGCGGCGCGGCTCGAGTCGGAGCTCTTGGTCTGGTTCGACCGCCTTCGTCGGCGCCCCGGCGCGCCGATGACGATTGCGATCCTTCGCGCGCAACTGGTGGCCATGGCGTGCCGGGTCGCGCACATCTATTGGACGGGACAGGTTGGGCAGTCCGTGGCAACAGATCAACGAGTCGCGCGAACGCTCGCGTTGGGACCCGAGGTCGTGGCGGCCGAACTCGAGTCGCGGCTTGCCAAGAAGGGTCCCGAAGGAAAGAGCGAACCCTAGCGGCCGCGCCGGGGTGGGCGCGAGAACCCCGTTCGGCGCGCGCTTCGGACGCGAGGAGGGCCGATGGAAGTCTCTCCGGCGGATGGTCGAGAGCGGGTCCTCTACGAGGGCAAACACCTCTCCCTCAAGCAGAAAGGATCCTGGGAGTACGTCGAGCGCCGGTGGAAGGCCGGAGGCGTCCTCGTCGTCGCCGTGACTGCCGACGAGAAGCTTCTCCTGGTCGAGGAGTATCGGCCGCCGGTGGACGGCCGGGTGATCTCTCTTCCCGCCGGCCTCGTGGGCGATGCGCCGGGGCCGGAGACCCCGATCGTGGCCGCGGCGAGGGAACTCCGCGAGGAGACGGGGTATGAAGCGACGAGTCTGGATTTTCTGGGCAGCGGGCCGAGCTCGCCGGGCCTCGCTTCCGAGTCGGTTTCCTTCTTTCTGGCCCGAGAGGCGCGGCGGGCCGGCCGGCCGACGGCGGAGGAGGAAATCACGTTGCACGCCGTGCCGCTCTCGGAGGTCCGGGCCTGGGTTCGGGTGCGGGAGCGGGAAGGAGCCCTGATCCATCCGCTGCTGTGGGCGGGTCTGTACCTCGCCTTCCCGCCTCCCGCGCCGGGCGAGTGAGCCGCCTTCTCTTCGTCACCGGGACCCCGGGGAGTGTCCGCGGCGGCAGCGGCACCTTCATCGGGATCTCGGTGCTGCGCGAGGCCCTTCTCGGGTTGGGGCATCGAGTCGACCTCGTGACCTCCCCTGCGGCGTCACCGGGAACGCTCTCGCGGCTTCTCTTCAATCTGAGGCGCCGGCGGGCCGCCGTTCACGCGCATTACGACGCAGTCGTCGGTTTCGACCTCGACGGCGTCTTCGTGTCCGCGCCGGGTGCGAGGCGGGTCGCCTCGATCAAGGGTGTCATCGCGGAGGAGCTGCAGTTCGAGCGCGGCGTCACGCGTCTCTCGATGCGACTGGCGGCGTATTTCGAAGGCTGCAACGTCCGGCGGGCCGACCGTGTGATCGCGACCAGTCTGTACGCCGCGGACCGGATCGTCGAGCGTTACCGGGTCGCTCGGGAGCGCGTGCAGGTCGTCCCGGAGCCGATCGATCTCGCCCGTTGGAACGCCGCGCTCGACAGGGCGCCGCGGCGAGCGCCCGGCGAGCCGGCCATCCTGTGCGTCGCGCACCTCTATCCGCGCAAGCAGGTTGGCAGCCTGCTGCGCGCGCTGACGCTGCTGAAGTCTCCGGCGAGGCTCCGTGTCGTCGGAACGGGCCCCGAGGGTGGAGACCTCGTGGCGCTCGCCAGAGAGCTTCGCCTGGGAGACCGAGTCGCGCTCTTGGAACACGTCCCCTTCGACCGGCTGGTCGAGGAGTATCGGAACGCAGAGCTCTTCTGCCTGCCGAGCCTTCAGGAGGGTTTCGGCATCGTTTTTGTCGAAGCCATGGCCGCGGGCCTACCGATCGTCGCCTGCCGCGCGGCGGCCGTTCCGGAGGTCGTTCCCGACGGGGAATGCGGAATGCTCGTCCCGCCCCGGGACGAGCCGGCGCTCGCCCTCGCGCTCGAGCGTCTGCTGGGCGACGAAGGGGAAAAAAAGCGCCTTGGCGCGGCGGGACGGCAGCGCGCCGCGCGCTACGACGCGCCCCTGGTCGCCAGGCAATTTCTCGAAGCGATCGGGCTTTGAGACGTCAGTTCTTGGGGGGAGCCGGCCCCTTCATCATCGGGCAGTCGCTCATCGCGGCCATTTCCGCGCAGCAAGAGCCCATCCCCATCATCATGGGGTGGTGTCCCATCCCCATTCCCGGGCCCATCCCCGGCATTCCCTGCATCTGCTCATGCATGGATTCGTGGAGGGAGACGAGTTTCTCGATCGCCGCTTCGAGGGCCGCGACCTTTTTCTCGCCCTTGGCGCTCCTGGCGAGATCCAACTGAGCGCGGACCTCCTTAAAGGTGGTCTCCATCTTCTCCCTGCGGGCCTTCTGCGCATCCATCGCCTTCTGGCGGGCCTCGGCCATCTGCCGGCAGTGCTTCATGCACTCATCCGCCATCGCCCCGGCGGGCGGCGGTGCCTTCTCCTGTGCGACCGCGGGCAAGACTAGGAGAAGCCCGGCCAGAGCGAGACCAATCCCCTTCTTCATGGAACCCCCTTGTTCTGCGGGCGCCACTCCGTGGCGCATCGCCGCGTCGAGCAGGTTAGCAGCGCGCGCGCCGGCGCCGCTGATGCGTTCGTACCAGGATCCGTGGCGCACTCCGGACGGGCCTAGCGGCCTTCGAGCTGCTCGTAGAGAGTCAAGAGCGCCTGTGTCCCGTCCTCGCCCCGCCCCTGGGCCTCGAGGGCGGAAAGGAGCTGATGGACGAGGGCCGTGCCCGGCAGCGGCACGCCCTTTTCGCGCGCGGTGCGCAAGACGATCGCGAGGTCTTTCTGTTGATGTTTGACGGCGAAGGCGGGCCGGAAGTCGCGATCCAGCATTTTCTTGCCGAGCACCTCGAGCGCCCAGGAGTTGGCGGCGCCGCTCGACAGAGCCTCGTGCAGCGCCGGCAGCGGCAGGCCGACGCGCGCGGCGAAGGCCATCGCTTCCGACAGCGCGATGAGATTCCCGGCGACGAGGATCTGGTTCGTCGCCTTGCCGAGCTGGCCCGAGCCCGACGGGCCCAGATGCGTGATCCTCTTGCCCATCGCCTGAAGAACCGGCCGAGCCCGCTCGAGTGCCGCAGCATCCCCGCCGACGAAGAACGTGAGTGTCCCCTCGATCGCGCCCTTCTGCCCGCCCGAGACCGGGGCGTCGAGGAGAAAGACGCCTCGCGCGGAGAGCCGGGCCGCCATCCCGCGCGCGGATTCCGCCGCGATCGTCGAACAGTCGATGACGATCGCGCCGGAGCCGAGGCCCTCGCCGGCGCCGGACGGCCCGAAGAGGACGAGCTCGACCTCCGGCGCGTCGGGCAGGCAAGTGACGAGGACGTCGGAAGCGCGGCCGACGTCCGAGAACCGCTCGAAGGCTTTCGCCGCCCCGCCGATCTCCGCGGCGAGCGCCTGCGCCTTGGCCGCCGTGCGCGTCGCCACCGAGAGCCGGAATCCCGCCTTCGCGAGGTTGCGCGCCATCGGCGCGCCCATGGTCCCGAGCCCGATGATCCCGACGCCAAGCGGAGACGGCATCAGTGAAGACCGTTCGCGACGTAGAGCTCGTCGAGAAGCCGACGGTAGGAGTAGACGTACGAGCTTCCGTCGGGCGCGACCACCACGGGCCCGACCTGGAGGATGCCCGCGGGATCCGGAGGGCGGAACTCCTTCCACGGCGTCCGGCGGCCCGTCGCGAGATCGAGGAGCTCGATCTTCCCGGGCGGCGCCGATTGGCGAAAGACGTAAAGGGAACGTCCGTCGGCGCTCCAACGGAGCGGGACATCCTCGGCGGCGACTCCCGGCACCGGGTGGGGCTCCCCCGGCTCGGCGGGATACAGCGCGAGCTTCGCGTCCGGCCCATAGGCCGCGATGAGCTTGCCGTCGGGAGACACGGGGCTGATCGTGCGCGCCGTGCTCACGCCCTCCGGGGTGATGGCCCGCGGCTTTCCGTCCGGCAAGTCCTGAACGTAGAGGCGAATTCCGCGCCCCGGCTCGTTGCCCGCCACGAGGATCCGTTTGCCGTCGGGGAAGAACGTCGCCGCCTGCGTGACGACGTTGCTCTGCGCCAGACGCTTCGATTCTCCTGCGCCGATTGGAAGGAGCACGAGCTGCGTCGCGGCCGGCTTCGGTGCGTTCAGCGCGAATCGGCCGTCCGGCGAGAGGCCGAAGGAGAAGCCCTCTCCGAGCTTGACGGCCGGCCCCGACCCGTCGATCGGACGCAGGTAGACGCCGGCCGGAACGACGTTCTGCTCGTCGAAGATCAATGTCCGGCCGTCTCGTGTGATGTCCGTCGGAAACGACCAGTTGAGCCAGGTGAGGTTGTGCTCCGATCCGTCGGCCGGAACGCCGACGATCTCGCGCCGCGCCGACACGAGCGACATCAGCACGCGGCCGTCCTTCGAAACGTCGTGCAGGATGTCGACCCCCGGCGAGTCGTAAGGCTGCCGCGTCTTACCGGACAGGTTCGTGACGGCCAAGGGGGCGCTCGACCAGACCTCGTCTCCCCGGGGTGACCAGGCGACGCCGAGGTTGGCGATGGGACCTTCGACACGTACCTTTCCCTCGGCGTCCACGATCCTCAGCCGGCCGTCGTTGTCGCCTCGCGTCGGGTGATCGATGAACGCCACGAAGCGTCCGTCGGGCGACACGCGGACGCTGCTCACCCACCCGGACGAGGAGTAGATCGCCTTGCCGATCGGATATTCGAGGCGCTGAAGGTTGCCAACATGGCGCGCGACGGCGAGCGACTGCCCGTCGGGCGCCCAGTCGGCGTCCTGCACGTTCTCGAGGACCGGCCGGGGCGCGCCGCCCCCCAGCGAGACGCGCGCGAGCGTGCCCGTGCTCTCGTAGCCGGCGAGGTAGTGGCGGCCGAGCGAGATGGCCATCTCTCCCGTCTTCGAGATCGAGAGGACGTCGGCCGGAGGCAGTCCCATTGGCCGCGATTCCGGACTGTCGAGCCGCGCCGAATAGATCTCGAGCGGGCGGCCATCCCACGCCGCGCCGTAGGCGATCGTCTGCCCGTCGGGCGCGAAGCGCGCCGAGAAGATCGTGCCGCGCTGGTAGGTGATCTGCTGGAAATGTGGAGGCCCCGGCGTCTTGCCGTCTGCCAGCGCTCCGCGAAGCAGGAGACCCGCGGCGAGGCCCGCGAGCGCGATCGCCGCGGGCAGGAGCCATCCTTTGCGGCGCGCTTTCACCGGTTCGATCGCGCCGCTGGTGGCGCTCACGGAGGTCTCCGAGAGGTGGTCGCGCATGGACGCGAGGTCGCGCGCCAAGTCCTTGGTCGAGGCGTAGCGGTCCTCGGGCTCCTTCATCAGGCAGCGCTCGACGATCCACCGGAGCGGTGCCGGGGCGGCGGGGCTCGAGGCGGCGATCGGCTCGGGTTCTTCCCGCATGATGGCCACGAGAGTCTCGGCACCGGTCTTCCTCTGAAAGGCCCGCTTGCCGGTCGCCATCTCGTAGAGGATCGAGCCGAACGCGAATTGGTCGGAGTGAAAGTCGAGCGGCCGCCCGCCGGCCTGCTCGGGAGACATGTAGCCCGCGGTTCCGAGCACGGTCCCCGGCTCGGTGGGCGACCCGGCGGCCGTCGGGAGGACCGAGAGCTCCTGGGAGATCGGCTCGACGAGCTTGGCCAGGCCGAAGTCGAGGATCTTGACGTAGCCGTCGGCCGAGACCATCACGTTCTCGGGCTTCAAGTCCCGGTGGACGATTCCCGCGGCATGCGCCTTCGCCAGTCCCTCGGCCACCTGTGTCGCGAGATCCAGGAGCCTGCGCACGGGGATCGGGCCGGCGGCGACCAGCTCGCGTAGCGTCCGTCCTTCGACCAGCTCCATGGCGATGTAGGTCGTGTCGCCCTCGGTGCCGATCTCGTGGATCGTCAGAATGTTCGGGTGATTCAGGGCCGAGGCGGAGCGGGCTTCCTGCTCGAAGCGCCGGCGCCGCTCGGGGTCGGCGGCCCGCTCGGAGGGCAGCACCTTGATCGCGACCTCGCGCCCGAGCCTCGTGTCCCGCGCCCGATAGACCTCGCCCATGCCGCCGGCCCCGAGGGGAGCTTGGATCTCATAGGGACCGAGCCTGGTGCCGACGGCGAGTGTCATCTGTGCGGGTCTCCGGTCGCGGCGCGAGGAGTCTCCCGAAGTGACCGAGGGACGAGCCTCGCGCCGCGGGAGCGAGCGCGCAGGGACGGGATCAGGCCTCCGGTCGAGGCCGGTTCGCCGAGCCTGACGCCGGTCGCGAGAGCGAGATCCCGGCGCCAGCGCGAGCGACGGTCGCCGATGCCGCCCGCGCCGAGCGGCGCGAGGATTTCGTAGGCTCCTAACCGTGTTCCGGGCGACAGTGCCATCGCGAATTCGTCCGGATTCTACGTCGGCTCGTCGCCGATCTGGCCGCGGTTCCCCCATCCGCTGATATCGTCCTCGGCCGCGGAGGAGGAGCATGAGGTCGAAGAGCATTTTCGCCGCCGGAATCCTGGGCGTCGCCCTCGCGGCGTTCGGGGCAGCGGCCGCCGACAAGCCCGCCGAGGAAAAGAAGGACGAGAAGAAGTGGGACGTCGACAATCCGCCCTACCCGATGCCCGTGGAGGCGAAGATCGACACGGACGAAGGGACCTGGATGAGTCTCGACGTCTCGCCCGATGGGAAGGAGATCGTCTTCGACCTGTTGGGCGACATCTATGTCGTCCCGATCGGTGGCGGCGAAGCGCGGCCGCTGACGTCGGGAGTCGCCTGGGACATGCAGCCGCGCTTCTCACCGGGTGGGGAGCGCATCGCCTTCACCTCCGACCGCGGGGGCGGCGACAACATCTGGGTCATGAACCGCGATGGCTCGAGCCCGACGCAGGTCTCCAAGGAGACCTTCCGCCTGACCAATAGCCCCGCCTGGACCCCGGACGGCGACTTCATCGCCGCCCGCAAGCACTTCACCGGAACCCGCTCGGCCGGAGCCGGCGAGATTTGGCTCTATCACCGGACCGGCGGCGAGGGGCTCGCGATGACCAAACGGCCGACCGAGCAGAAGGACGTGGGAGAGCCCGCCTTCTCTCCCGACGGCCGCTATCTGTACTACAGCCAGGACGTGACGGCGGGTCGCATCTTCCAGTACAACAAGGACCCCAACGACGAGATCTACGCGATTGAGCGCCTCGATCGGGTCACCGGGCGCACGGACCGCTTCGTCTCGGGCCCGGGTGGTTCGGTCCGGCCCACTCCGTCGCGCGATGGCAAATGGCTCGCCTTCGTCCGCCGCCAGCGAGGCAAGACCGTCCTTTTCGTCAAGGACCTCCGCTCGGGCCACGAACGTCCCGTCTGGGACGGCCTCGAGCGCGACATGCAGGAAACCTGGGCGATGCACGGGGTCTACCCCTCGATGGCCTGGGCCGACGATCGGACGATCGTCCTGTGGGCCGGCGGGAAGATCCATCGCGTGGATCTGGCGACCGGCACGGCGCCGGTGATCCCCTTTCACGTCGCCGGAACGCGCAAGATGGCGAAGGCCGTCCGGTTTCCCGTCGATGTGGCGCCACGGCGTTTCCCCGTCAAGATGCTGCGTTGGGTCGAGGTCTCGCCCGGTGGGGACGAGGTCGCCTACGAATCGTTGGGACACATCTGGGTGCGCAGCCTGCCGCAGGGAGTGCCCCGGCGCCTGACGTCTCAGACCGATCACTTCGAGCTGTACCCTTCCTGGTCGCGCGACGGCAAGTGGATCGTCTTCACGACCTGGAGCGACGAGAAGGCGGGTTCGGTGCGCGTGGCGCCGGCGAAGGGTGGGTCGGAAAAGCTCCTGACGAACGACCCGGGACACTACCGCGAGCCCGTCTTCTCGCCCGACGGCACAAAGGTTGTCTATCGCAAGGACACGGGCGGATTCCTCGTCACGCCCGACTGGTCCCTCGATCCCGGTCTCTATTGGGTGCCGGCGAGCGGCGGGGCGCCCGCCCTCGTGACACGAGACGGCGTCTTGCCGCAGTTCGGAGCGGGGAGCGACCGCGTCTACTTCGTCCGATTCGAGGGGGGCGACGACAAGGAGGAGCCAAAGCGCGTCTTCGCGAGCGTCGCTTTGGACGGCGCCGACCCGCGCGAGCACCTCGGCAGCGCCGACGCGACCGAGTTCCGTATCTCTCCCGACGAGAAGTGGGTCGCCTTCCGCGAACGCTTCAACGCGTACATTGCACCGTTCGTTCGAACGGGCGGCAAGGTCGACATCGGTCCGAAGTCCAAGGCGATTCCGGTGGCCAGGGTGTCGAAGGACGCGGGCGAGTACCTGCGGTGGTCTGGCGACAGCCGGAGCCTGTACTGGTCGCTCGGGCCGCAGCTCTTCACGCGAAGCCTGCGAGAGTCCTTCGCCTTCCTGGCGGGGGCCCCCGAGAAGCTGCCCGAGCCGCCGGAGAAGGGGATCGACATCGGGTTCGAAACGGCGGCCGATGTCCCCGCGGGCACGGTTGCCTTAGTCGGCGGGCGGGTCGTGACGATGAGGGGCAGCGAGGTGATCGACGGCGGAACCGTGATCGTCGACGGGAACCGCATCGCGGCCGTGGGCCCGGCCGCGAAGGTCTCGGTGCCTGCGGGCGCGCGCGTCGTGGATCTGAAGGGAAAGACCGTGCTGCCCGGCCTGATCGATGTGCACTGGCACGGAGAGATGGGAAACAACGGCATCGTGCCCCAGCAGAACTGGGACACCGACGCGGCACTCGGTTTCGGGGTCACGACGATTCACGACCCCTCGCACGACACGGAAGAAATCTTCGCCGCGAGCGAGATGGCGCGGGCGGGGATTCTGCGTGCGCCGCGAATCTACTCGACGGGCACGATCCTCTACGGCGCGGCGGGAGACTTCAAGGCCGAGATCGACAGTCTCGACGACGCCCTGACGCACCTGCGCCGCATGAAAGCCGTCGGCGCGATCAGCGTGAAGAGCTACAACCAGCCGCGGCGCGAGCAGCGGCAACAGGTCCTCGCCGCGGCGCGTGAGAACCAGATGATGGTCGTCCCCGAGGGCGGCTCGCTCTTCGAGCACAACCTGACGATGGTCGTGGACGGCCACACCGGCGTCGAACACGCCCTTCCGGTTCCGAACCTCTACCGCGACGTCCTGCAGATGTGGCCGGCCGACGGTGTCGGCTACACGCCGACTCTGATCGTCGGGTACGGCGGGCTCTGGGGCGAGAACTACTGGTATCAGCACACGAACGTCTGGGAGGACGAGAGGCTGTCGAAATTCGTGCCGGCCTTCGTTCTCGATCGGCGCTCTCGGCGTCGGGTCATGGCTCCCGAAGACGAGTTCAACCACATCGCGATCGCCCGGGGGGCCAAGCGGCTCTTCGACGCCGGCACGTCGGTGCAGGTCGGCGCCCACGGACAGCGGGAGGGTTTGGGCGCCCACTGGGAGATGTGGATGCTCGTGCAGGGCGGGATGACGCCGCACGAGGCGCTGCGGTGCGCGACGGCGAACGGCGCGGCATACCTCGGCATGGACCGGGACTTGGGAACGCTCGAGCCGGGGAAGCTGGCGGACATCGTCGTCATCGACGGCGACGTGCTCTCCGACATCCGCCAGAGTGAAAGGGTCCGTTACACGATGGTCAATGGACGTCTCTACGATGCCGCCACCCTCGATGAGGTGGGCAGCCCGGCGAAGCGTCCGAAATACTGGTGGCAGCGCTAGCCGTCGCGAGCCCTTGCTCGGGATCTGCGCCTGCCTGCGCACCGGCTGGCGGCTCGCCCAAAGGGGCTCGACCGCGAGCCTGATCCCTCTCTTCGCGCTCGCTCTCGCGGCGCGGGTCTCCTCCTTCGATTGCCTCAGGAGACTTCCCGCGCCGCGACCGGAGACCCCTGTGAGCGAGATTACCCGGACGATAGCTAGCGCCGTTCAGCGCCGCGAGACCTCGCGGACGGCCTCGATGAGTCGGTCGACCTCCTCGGCGGTCGTGTAGCAGGCGCAGCCGGCGCGCACGACGCCGTCCCTCCCGCGGCCGAGCCGTTCGATGGCGGTCGTCGCGTAGAAGTCGCCGTCGGACGCATAGAGTGCGCTTCGGGCGAGCGCCTTGGCTACCTCGGCGGAGTCGTGACCCGCGACGGAGAACGAGAGCGTCGGCGTGCGCGGCTCCTCCGGTGGAGGGCCGTAGAGCGTGATGCCGGGGATCGCGCGGAGCCCCGTCCAGAGCCGCCCGAGCAGCCGCCGGCCCCGGACGTCGAGTTCCGCCAGCGTCCGCGCGAGCGCCTCCCGCCGCGTCAAACCCGGCGCATGGCCGAGCGCCGCGAGAAACCCGACGGCCGCGGCGGCCCCCACGATGCCCTCGTGGTTCTGTGTGCCCGTTTCCAGGTTCTCGGGCGCCTCGGAGGAGGCGGGCGCGACCCTCGGGACTTCGAGCGAATCGAGGAGCCTCCGCCGCCCATACAGCACGCCCACGTGCGGGCCGTAGAACTTGTACGCCGAACAAGCGAGGAAGTCGCAGTCGAGCGCGCGCACGTCGGTCAAGACGTGGGGTGCCGAGTGCACGGCGTCGACGAAGACCAGGGCCCCCACGGCGCGGGCGAGAGCAATCGCTCGGGGGAGATCGTTGAGAGTCCCCAGAGCGTTGGAGGCGGCGCCCAGTGCGAGAAGCCGCGTCTGGGGCCCGATCACGCGCGCGAGGTCCGCCTCATCGAGCTGACCCGTGTCGGGCCGCATCTTCGCCATGCGGACGGTGACGCCGCGCTCGCGCTCGAGCTCGCGCCACGGATCGATGTTGGCGTGGTGATCGAGCTCCGTGACCACGATCTCGTCGCCGGGCCCCCATTGGCGTCCGAGGGCGCGCGACAGATGGAACGTGAGAGTGGTCATGTTGGCGCCGAAGGCGATCTCGGAAGGCCCGGAATTGAGAAAGTCCGCGAGAGCCTGACGCGCATCGGCGATCGCGGCGTCCGTTTCGGCGCTGGTCGGATAGTTCCAGTGCGTGTTGGCGTTGTGGTGGAAGAGATAGTCCTCCATGGCCGCTGCAACCTGCCGGGGAACCTGCGTGCCTCCCGGTCCGTCGAAGTACGCGACCGGCCCGCCTTCCTGGCGCCGTTCGAGTGCCGGGAAGTGTGACCGGATCGTCTCCACGGAGGCGATCCCGTCTGTGGCAGCCTCTCTCGCCATCAGCCGCCGAGGATAGCGCAGGGAGGCTCTGCGCCGCGCCGAGGCGGTGTCGGCGCCCGGCCGAACGGATTTGTCCTAGCGCCGAGAGAGGCGAGCGAAGAGCCCCGCCGCCAGAGACGCGGCTCCCTGCACGGTTTCGTTGCGGGCGGTCGGCTTGGCTTTCGCTTGCTCGATCTCGGCCTTCGCGGCGGCCGTTGCCGCTTGGTTGACGAGTCCGACCATCTCCTCGAGCCGCTTCACCACACCCATCACCTCGGCAGGCCCGTCGGTCGCGCGGCAGGTGAAGGAAACGGAGCTCGCCGCCGGCTCGAGCCGGAATCGCGCGAGATTCGGGCGCTCCTTGGCGAGCTTGGTGTAGCAGTCGACCCAGCGCCGGTCGACGCGGCCGACGAGATTGATGGAGTAGCGCTCGAAGAGGGGACCGGCCTTCTGCCAGTCCATCCCAGCCTGGTCGAGGCTGACATCGTAGACAGTTGCCGCAGTTGCCGCTTCCACTTCTCAGAAACTCCTGATCAGCAGTGGGTAGCAAGGCCGGGACCAAGATCCAAGTCTTTCAGCTGCCGAGGGTTGCGGCTCTGAGGGTGCCGCGATGTCAAAAATTTGTCTGTCGCGCCGACGAGCCTTCGCCGATTTGCGTCGGGCGGCCCATTACCAGATCGCGCAGCTCTCCGAACGGACCATGGGGTCTCCGGCTGCGCAGGAGAAGGCCCTCGCGAACTCGGGCATGTTGGACGGGGCCCCGATGGCGCGAAATCGGTCGAGCGGGTGGGGATTGACGTTGGTCAACAGCCGGGCGAACTCGGGCCGGTCGTTGCTGGCCCAGACGCGCGCCCAGCCGAGAAAGAATCGCTGGTCGGGGGTGAGTCCGTCGATCTTGCCCGGCTCCGGCTTGTCGGACAGGCTCTTGCGAAAGGCGTCGTAGGCGAGCTTGAGTCCCCCCAGATCGGCGATCGACTCGCCGAGAACGAGCTTGCCGTTGACGTGAAGGTCGCCCTCGACGACGTATGCGGAGAACTGTTGCTCGACGCACGCCGCCCGCTTCTCGTAGTTCGAGGCGTCTTGCGGCGTCCACCAGTCCTTCAGGTTTCCCTGCGCGTCGAACTTACGTCCTTCGTCGTCGAATCCGTGAGTCATCTCGTGCCCGATGACGGCGCCGATGCCGCCGTAGTTGACTGCGTCGTCCGCGCGCCCGTCGAAAAAGGGCGGCTGGAGGATGCCCGCCGGAAAGACGATTTCGTTGCGGAGCGGGTTGTAATAGGCGTTGACGGTCGGGGGCGTCATCTCCCAGTCGGTCCGGTCGACGGGTCGGCCGATCTTGGCGAGGTCGCGGCGCGACTCGAAGGCCGTGGCGTTCAGGACGTTGGTGACGTAGGGTCCGCGACCGATCGTCAGCGCGGTGTAGTCGCGCCACCGTGCGGGATAGCCGATCTTCTGGTCGAAGGCGGAGAGCTTCTCGAGGGCGGCCTTCTTGGTCGCCTCGCTCATCCAGGACAGGGTCGGGATGTCCGTGCGGAGGGCGGCGATCAGGTTGCGGACCATCTCGTCGGCTCGTTTCTTGGATTCTGGCGGGAAATTGTCCCTCACGTAGATCCTTCCGAGCGCCATCCCGAGGGCGTTGTCGGTCGAAGCGACGCAGCGCTTCCACCGGGGCAGGTTCTCGGGTGTTCCCTGAAGGATCCTCCCGTTGAAGTCGAAATCTTGATCGACGAACTTCGAGGAAAGCGACGGCGCAGCGGCGGCGACGAGCTTCCAGCGAAGGTAGGTCTTCCAGTCCTCGAGCGGCACATCCCGCATCAAGCGATTGACGGCTTCGAAGAACTTCGGTTGGCCGATGTTGACCGCCGGGAGGGAGGGCATCCCGAGGTCCTTGAAATAGGCGCTCCAGGAGAAGTTCGGCATGAGCGCCGCGAGTTCCTGCGGGCCCATCTTGTTGTAGGTCTTCTCGGGATCGCGCTGCTCGACGCGGGTCATGGACGCTTCCGCAAGCTTCGTTTCCAGGGCCAGAATCGCCTTGGCCCGAGCGGCGGCCTTTCCCTTGGCGTCCCCGGCGAGCTCCAGCATCTTCGTCACATGTGTCAGATATTTGGAGCGGAGTTCCTTTGAGGGGCCGTCCGTCTTGACGTAGTAGTCGCGGTCGGGCATCCCCAAGCCGCCCTGGAACGCCGCGGCGATGACCTCGGTTGCATTCTTGCGATCCTGTTCCGAGCCGAAGGCGAAAACGGCGTTGGTGCCCTGGACCTGCAGCCGCGCGATCTCGGCCTGGAGCTCCGCGGGGCTCCCGACTTGCTCGATGCGCTCGAGCTCCGCCTTCAGCGGCGCGATTCCTTCCGCGTCGATCGCCTTTTCGTCCATGCAGGAGGCGTAGAAATCCGAGAGCTTCTGCTCATCGGAGCCGTTGGACAGTGACACGCGGTCGGAGACGAGCTTCTCCAGGATCTGGTGCAGGATCTCGCGATTTCGCTCCTCGAGCTCGTTGAAGGCGCCCCAGCTCGGGTAGTCCGGCGGGATCGGGTTCTTCTTGAGCCAGCCGCCATCGGCGTACAGATAGAAGTTCTGACAGGCCTTGGACGTCAGATCCATGTCGGCGGGATCGATCCCGTGGACCTCGGCGGCGCGGGAGACGGCCGGCGCCAGGACAAGAAGGGTGAGAGCCGCCGCAGATCGGACTTTCAACGTTGCCTCCTTCCGAGAGCCTCGCTTTGATACGCCGGAAGGGGGCGGATGTTATCCCGATTCGTGTGGCCCGCCGCCCGGACCATCGTCGTCCGGCGATGGGGATCGATTGATTGGCGGTTCGGCGCTAACCCTCGACGCGCTCGGTCTCGGGCTCGTCGAAGTGACCCAGGATCTCCGACCATTCCGCGAGCGGGATACCCGCGTCGGTGATCTCCTGCCACACGACCTCGCCGTCGCGACAGAGAAAATGGGGCGTCATCCGCGGCAAAGGCATGGGCGGTGCGGCCGCGGAAATCGGCCGCCAGACCATCGTCGCCACACGACGCGCCCCGCAGCCCGGGCAGGGCGCCTCGAGGATGAAGGGGGGAGCGCCGATCAGGACGTCGTTCCTCGCCGCCCGCCGGGCCCGCCACGCGTCGATTCGCTGAATCTCACCCATGACTCGACTCTCATCATCCTCGGGGGCTCGGACAAAAGACGTCCAATCGGGTGTAGATTGCCGGCACACCGCATGCCGCTCTCCTACGCGCTCTTGCTCGGAGCCGTTCAGGGCCTGACCGAATTCGTTCCCGTCTCCTCGACGGCTCACCTCTACTTGGCCCAGGCGCTGCTCGGGATGCCCAACGACGAATTGGCTCTCTCCTTCGACATCGTGCTCCACCTGGGGACGGTCCTGGCGTTGATTCTCGCGATGGGCAAGGAGCTCTCGGGGATCGTCTCGGAGTTCTTTCTCTGGATCGGCCGACGGCCGCCCCGGAACGCCGCGGCGAGGGCGCTCGTGGTTCCGTTGGTGGTCGGGACGATACCGGGAGTGCTCGCGGGTCTCTTTCTCCTCAAGCGTTTCGAGAGTCTCCGCACGCTCGCGCTGATCGGTCTCTCGATGCTCGTGGCCTGCGCCTACTTTCTTCTGGCCGAGAAGATCGGGGGGCGCGGATCGTCGGAGGAGCGCGGCCTGGAGCGAGTCGGGACTGGGGACGCCCTTTGGATCGGCGTCGCCCAGGCCGCTGCCGGTCTCATGGCGGGCTTCTCCCGCTCGGGTTTCACGATCTCGACCGGCCGTCTGCGCGGGCTCTCCCGGCCGGACGCGGCGCGGTTCTCCTTCCTGCTCGCCTTGCCGATCATCCTTGGCGCTGGAGGCAAGGCGCTGCTCGACCTGCGCCGACATCCCGAGGCCTCGATCGGCTGGGGGGCAATGGCCGTCGGCTTCGTCGCGTCGGCAGCGGTCGGTTATCTCGCCGTCCGCTTCCTCCTCCGTTTCCTGAAAACCCACACGCTCCGGCCGTTTGCGGTATACCTGGGTGTGCTCGGGATGGCGCTCGTTGCCTGGAGCGTCGCGAAGGGCCTGCCGATTCTCGGCAGCTAGACTCTCCCGTCACCAACCCTTCCAGAACGGTCCGTCCCCGAAGTCCCAGAGCAAGTACGCCTCGATCCGGTACTTCTCCGCGCTCTTGGTCAGCGGGAGCCGGACACCGATCGAGGCGATGAGGTGCCCGAGCCTCGTGAGCGGCTTGGATATCTCGAGCAGGGCGCCCCAATCGTCCTCGTGCGTGTGAAGGTCGAGCGAGCCGACGATCTCGAACGCCGGTACCCAGGGGCTGCGGGGCGGCCCGAGCGCCTGGGAGAGCGGCAGCTCGAAAAACAGCTGGGAGGGGAGCCGGTCGGCGTTGGTCGAGAGCTCGGCGCCCGCGCGAGTCTGCAGAAAAGTCCTGTCCCACGCCTTCCCGTAAGCGAAGAAGGGGCTGAACGCCCAGGCCCCTTCCCCGAGACCGCGGTCGCGGTCGCCGGTCGGGAGCGTCACTCCCAAGCCCGCCGAGAGGATCTGTAGACTCTGCGGGTCGAACGAGAGCACCTGCTTGCCCTCGACCTCGAGATCGCCCACACCCGCGCGAGATGGTGTGGTCGGTGTGTCGAAGACGACCGGGAGCGTGACCTCGTACTGGAACCTCGGCCCCAGCCGATTTTCGTAGGAGATCTCCATCGTGCTGCCGGTCGCCCCTTCGAGGCGGGCCACTTCCGGTTTCAAGACGATCTCTTGCTCGGGGTACGCCTTCCCGGTCTCCAGCGGGCGCCGGAAGTTCAAGTCGCCCGGCGGATAGGCCTCGGAGTCTCGGCAGAAAGCGCGCAAGTACACGACCAGATCGCGAATCTCCGCGGGATCGAGCGCCTCGCCGAAGGCGGGCATCGCCGAGGAGAGGCCGCGCGCCTTCCCGCCGCGAGCGATGATCGTTTCCCAGTGCTCGGCCGGCTCCGAGGTGTTCGTCAGGCAGTCGGTGAAGTCGGGGACCGGGACCTCTCCCTGCCACGTCGAGCTCCCTTTGCCGTCTGCGCCGTGACAGAGCGTGCACGCCTGCGCATAGAGCGCGGGCGCCGCGAGGCGAGGACGAGCCGGCGTCTGCGCCTCCCGCGCCGCCAGCACGGAGGCGGAAGTCAACATCGAGAGTGAAGCCGCGACCGCTCGCCCGAGTATCAAACGGAGAGATTCCCGAAGGGAAAGACGCGGCGCTCGGAGCGTTTCGGGCGCCGACGAACGTAAGGGCGGTGGACAAGAGGAAGCGCCGCACGGCTTTCTCGCATCGTCTATGCTCCGCGCAGGAAGGGGGCGGATCATACGATGCGAAGGAAGTCGGGGTGCGGGAGAGCAGACGCTTGAGAGGGGCCTGGACGGGCAGGCGTCGCCTCGCTCTGGGAGTCCTGGCGGCTCCGTTGGCGGCCCTTTTCCTGGGAGCAGCGGCCGAGACGCCCGCGGACCTGATTCTGACCAATGGCGCGGTCTACACGCTGGACGCCGCGCGGTCCTGGGCGGAGGCCGTCGCCGTGCGGGACGGACGCATCGTGTTCGTGGGGCCGGCGACGGGCGAGAAGACCTACCGGGGGCCTTCGACGCGGGTCGTGGACCTCGCGGGCAAGATGTTGCTGCCCGGATTCCATGACGCGCACGTTCATCCGGTCACCGGCGGCATGGCGCTCTCCCAATGCGATTTGAACGGGCTGAAGACGAGGCAAGAAGTCTTCGAGGCGATCCGCGCCTACGCGGCGGCGCATCCGAAGGAGAAATGGATCCTGGGCCGAGGCTGGGACCTGCCCCTCTTCCCCAACGCCAATCCCACGCGCCGAGATCTCGACGCCTTCGTCTCCGACCGGCCGGCTCGCCTGGCGTCGGCCGACGGACACTCCTCCTGGGTGAACTCGAAGGCCCTCGAGATCGCCGGGATCACCCGAGCGACGCCCGACCCTCCGAACGGGCGCATCGAACGAGACGCGGCCGGCGAGCCGTCCGGGACCTTGCGCGAGTCCGCGAGCCGACTGATCTCTCGCCACATTCCCGAGCCGACCGCCGAGCAGTATGCCGAGGGACTTCGCCGCGGCCTCGAGATGGCCAATCGCTTCGGCATCACGTCGCTGATCGAGGCCCGCGCCGAGGATCCGATCCTCGCGGCTTATCGGGCGGCGGAGCGCGGCGGCTGGCTCACGTCCCGCGTCGTCGCTTCGCTCCAGGTCGACCCGGCCCGAGGCCCGGCGCAGGTCCCCGAGCTCGTGCGCAAGCGCTCGGCCGATTCGGGCGGCCGGCTGCGTGCGATCGCCGCCAAGATTTATGCCGACGGAGTCATCGAGTCGGAGACGGCGGCGCTGCTCGAGCCGTACCTCGACCGTCCGGGCTGGTCGGGCGAGCCAAACCTCAAGGCCGAGGCGTTCGACCGGCTCGCGATCGCTCTGGACGATGCGCAATTCCAGATCCACATTCATGCGATCGGCGACCGCGCGATCCGCATGTCGCTTGACGCCCTGGAGGCGGCCCGCCGGGCAAACGGTCCTCGGGATGCGCGTCCGCTGATCGCTCACCTGGAGTTGATCGATCCGCAGGACATTCCCCGCTTCCGCCGGCTCGGCGTTTTGGCCGACTTCCAGCCGCTCTGGGCCTTCGCCGATCCGTACATCCAGGAGCTGACTCTGCCCAAGCTCGGTCCGCGACGCTCGCGCTGGCTCTATCCGATCGGGAGTGTCGTGTCGGGCGGGGCGATCGTCGTCGCCGGCAGCGACTGGAGCGTGTCCTCCATGAACCCCCTGGAAGCGATCCAGGTCGCCGTGACTCGCCAAGATCCCGAGAGAGACTCCGGCCCCGCCTTCATTCCGGAAGAGCGTCTGTCGCTGCCGGAAATCTTGGCCGCCTACACGGTCACCGGCGCCTACGCTTCCTTCGAGGAGAAGGAGACGGGCTCGATCGAAGTGGGCAAAGCGGCTGATCTCGTCGTCCTCGACCGGAACCTGTTCGAGATTCCGGTCGAGAAGATCCACGAGACGAGGGTCGTGTGGACACTGCTCGGCGGCAAGGAGGTCTGGCGGGCGCCCTCCGCGGGCCCGCCGTAGGTCCTCTGCCGGGGACGGAGGCCTACCTTTCGGCCTTCTTCTCCCGGTCGATCTCGGTCGCGTATTTCTTCCCGTCGCGCTCGATGTAGGAGAGCTCCACCTTGTCGCCCACTCGCAGCTCGGCGATCGTCAACCCGTGCTCGAGCTTCGTGGTCTCGGTCCAGTAGAGCTCCCACTGATCGCCCTTCTCTCCCTGGATCACCATCATCCGGATGACGGGGTCGAGCCGGACGATCTTGCCCTCCTTCCGATGGTCGTCGGCGGTGGCGGCGGCCGCAATCAGGACCAGGGCGGCGATGGCAATCGAAACATTCCTCTTCATGACTCACCTCCTGTGTTCCGGTCTGATAGACCGAGTCGTCTCATTCGTTCGCCTTGTCGTTTTTCTCCGAGTGATGCGGCGTCCGATGGGGCGCCGGCCTCTCTCTCTTCGCCTCCGCGGGAGGTCGTTGCGGAGCGTGTAGCGCGGCCTGACGCTCGGGCTGGACCTGCTTCTCGATGTGGGAATTCGGAGTCTGTGGCCGTTTCACCGCTTGCTCGGTGGCCGTCGTAGCGGCTGTCTGCTGCTTCTTCGGCTCAATCGGCTTCGCGTGTTCCGGCATGCTTGTCCGCGGCGCATGCTTCATCGCCTGCTCTTCGTGCGGCTGGGTGGCTCTCGGAGCGGCCTTCGGATGAGTGCTCTGCGCTTGGACGGACGCGGGCGGGTTCTCCGGGCGCCCCCTCGAATCGGTCCGGCTGGAGGAGGGAGCCTGCCGTTGGGCGACGGCCGCGTGTTTCGAACGCTCGGGCTCGCGCTCGATCGGGGCCTTCCCGCTCTCGGGCCGCGCGGACGGGATCGCCCTTGCGGCGCTCTCGCGCTCTCGCGCGGGAGCAACGACCTCGAGTCTCGAGGACTTCGCGATGCCCGCTTGGGCGAGGGTCGTCGGCTGGAGCCTGGCTCTCGAGACGGGCACACGCTCGATCCTCCGGCCCGAGGCCCGCTCGATCCGTTCGGGCGCGGGACCGACGTTGTGCACGACGCCGCCGGAGACCCGGTAGCTCGTGACCTTCGTCGCCTGGGGAAAGATCACCTCGCTCTGATGCGTGGAGACGCGCACCGTGGAGACCCGCACGCCGACAAACTGTTGTGTCGGGACGAAGACGTAGCGTGCCTGCGAAACGACGATCGGCTGGCCGAAGTAGCCGGAGGCCGAGAGCGCGAACGTCGGCGGCACGGGCGCCCACCCGACGTAGTCGGCGGTGTAGGCCCAGGTCACCCAGGCCGGCGCCCACACGAGCCCGGGAATCCAGACCCAGCCCTGCCGACTGATCCAGACCCACGTCCCGTAATGGAACGGGATGTCGCCCCAAGGATCGTACGAGACCCAACTCCAACCGCAGTCGGTGTAGAGCCATTCGCCGTTGACGTACGGTTCCCAGCCGACCGCGACTTCCGGCACCCAGACGCTCCCGTACGACGCGCTGACGACCCAGTGACCGTACGGCGCGAGCGTCTGGTGGAAGAAGGAGATGCCCACGGTGACGGATGCCTCGACCGGCACCGCCATCAAAGTCATCAGACCAACGAGCAGAATTGCAGCAAAACCGCTCTTCTTCATGGCCTCCTCCTTTCCACTGGGGAAGGGGAAGCAACGGGAGTGCCAGCGCCGCCTAAGTGGCTGAAGGCAAAACGATCGCCGTCCGGTTCCCGGAGCACTCGGAGCTCGGGACGAGAGTCGGTCGGTTGAAGATGCCGGAGGGCGGGAGAGCCCGCCCCCCGCCCCGCCTAAAGCGAATTCAGAAAGGCGATGACCCGAGCCCTGTCGAAGCTCGAGAGCCTGGCAAAACGGTCGCGGGCGGTCCTCGCCTGCCCGTCATGCGCCAGGATCGCCTCCGTCAAGGTCTTGGCCCGGCCATCATGCAGGAGTGTTTCGATCTTCCGAACGCCCCAGAGCGGCGCGGTCCGCATGAGGCGGCCCGTCGCCTGGTTCTGCGTGATGCCGTCGCCCAACCTGCCCATGTCGTGCAGCAGGAAATCGGAGTAGGGGTGGAAGGTCACCTGATTGAGTGCGGCGGTCGAGCTCGGCCCCGTGCGCATCGTCGAAACGTGGCAACTCGCGCACCCGAGCTTGTTGAACTCGTACTCGCCCGCCAGGACGGAGCCGCTGATCGGCCCGCGCGGCGGGGGAGCCAGAAACCTCATGAAATCGGTGAACGCCTGGACGCCGCTGCCGTCGTCGTTGACGCCGGGATCCGGATTGCACGAGAGGGACGCGCAGTCTCCCTGCGGGCAATTCTCCGAAGGAAACATCGGACTGGTCACGCCCATCTCGTTGACGTAAGCATCGGCGGCGAACACGTGCAGCGTGGCGTTCTGCGCCTTCCAGCCGAACTTCCCGACGTCGGGAAGGCCAGTTTCGACGTTGGTCACGATGCTGACCTTGCCCGCGATGTTGTCCGGATCCGACTTCTGCTGATAGGCAATATACCGCAGCAGCGCGTCGGGGATTCCGTCCACCAGGCCCAATCCGAACAGGGGGGTCGTTCTCCGTCCGGCAACGATCGTTGCCTGAGGGGGAACGGTCTCCGCGAGGTACTCGCAGGCTCCGGCGACGCCGATTCCCTGCTCCTGAATCAGGGAGCCGCCGAACTGGGAGAGAGGATCGAAGGTTCCGTTGGACAGCCGGGCGCCGAAGCGGGTCTCCAGCCGAGTGCTGCCGCCCCCGACCGCGGGGCTCGAATGGCAGTTGGCGCACGACATGTCGTTGAACACCGGACCCAGGCCCTCCTCCATCGTCTCCACCTGCTTGAACTCATCTTGTCCGTCCGAAAACCGCTGGAGCTCGGACGCGGTCAGGCCGGCGAAAGGCTGCCCGAAATCCGGAGGAGAGGATCCCCCTCCGTTTCCGACCACCGCGACGGCGCCGACGACGGCGAGAACCAATCCGACGATCCGAATCGAAACTTTCCTACCCATCAGTCCCTCCTTTCGACTCGGCTCTCGAGATGGGACGGGCGGAGTGCCCGCATTTCGGGAGTCCGGGAGGCACTGTAGGTTTGGCATGTGCCGCGCACAACTTGTCTCGTGGTCCAGAAAGAGAACAGCGCCGAAACCGCGACGGCTGCGCGGGGAGCTGCCCGATCGTTCAGGCCGAGCCGACGAGGAGAGTCGAAGGTCGGATGGGCCGAACTGACCCGGAGTTCATATTGCGGTCAGTGCCGCTGGGGATAGGCGCGCCGCGAATCTTGCCCCGTTGGGCAGGAGGAGAATCGATATTCGCGGCGCCTGCCCTGGCCCACCGCTCAGGCCGGAGGACCACGTCGAGCCCGCGCCGGCCGGCCGAGTCCCTGATGCTCTTTCGCGTACTGCCACAGCGCGCGATCGAGAACGCGCATCGAGCAATGGTATCGATCCGCGAGGCGACGGCAGGTCTTCGTGTACTCCCACCAGAACGGGAATCGATAGGCGGGCGGCTCGTCGATTCCCAGCGACCAGAGCGCTCGCACGTCGAGGATCGGATAGGGCTCGCGATGGCCGAAGTGAAGGATGACGGATGCGGTGGGCCAGTGAACTCCCTCGAGCAGCGTGAGCACTTCGATGCGGAGTCTCTCGTTTGGTGTGGAGAAAGCGGTCGCGGTGACCGCCGCGATGAACGGTTCCGAGTTCTTCTCGACGTTCGGCCGGCTGCGCGGGGTCTTCCAGCGGCAGAGGTGAAGGAAGTCCGGCCTCCGGAGGTAGCCCTGCCGCTTGGCGCGCTCCGCGACGACGCGCTCGACACGCTCGTCGGGCGGATCGCAAAAGCGGGCGGCCCATCGCTCGATCTGGGCTCCCGGAAAGCGAAGTCGAAATGCTCCGCGATCCACCGCCGCCTTCCGCCTGAGGACTCTCAGGCTGCCGGGGCTCCGGCCCGAATGAGCCATTCCTTCATCTGCGGGCTGCCGACGACCCCGGCATGCTGGAAGAGAACGAGTTTGCCCTTGAGCACCACGAAGTTTGGAATGCTCTGGACCCCGAACTCCGCCGCGATCTGAGGATGCCGCTCCGTGTCCACCTTGAGAACGAGTGCCCGACCTGCCATTTCCGCCGCCGTGCGTTCCACCTCAGGCGCGGCGATCCGGCAGGGGCCGCACCAGTCGGCCCAGAAGTCAACGAGCACGGGCACGCGCGCCTCTCGGGTGATCTCCCGGAAGAGCTCGGGATCGGCCTCGAGCGGCTTGGAGATCGGTGAAATCGGCGTCTTGCAGGCGCCGCAGTTCCCGGCGTCGGCCAGACGGTCGGCGGGCGATCGATTCTTCTTTCCGCAGGATGGGCAAGTCAGGATCACTTCTGGTCCTTTCGGCAGCCGGAGCCGGGCAGCCTTCGCCATTTTGCCGCAGAACCGGCGCCGCGCGGCCGCTCGTGGGGCCGGCAGGTTCCGGACCGCCGCCCTCCACGCCGCCCGCCTGCTGTAGGCTTTCGCGCTCATGTCGGAAACGCTCGGTCCGCGGTTCGATCCGAAACGTCGCCGCGCCGTCACTCTCGCCCTGCTGCTGGTGACGGCGCTCGCCTCTTTCGAGTCGACCGTGGTGTCTACCGCGATGCCGACGATCATCGGGGATCTCGGCGGGCTTCCGCTCTACGCCTGGGTGTTCTCGATCTACCTCCTGACCTCGACGGTCGCCATGCCCGTGTACGGCCGGCTCGCGGACATCTACGGGCGCCGCCGCCTGATCCTCGTCGCGATCGGAGTCTTCTTGACCGGTGCGACCACCTGCGCCTTCGCGCATTCGATGCCTTGGCTGATCGGCGCGCGCGCCATCCAGGGCCTCGGGGCGGCAGGATTGGTTCCCGTCGCGCTGACGGTGGCGGGCGACCTGTACTCGCTCGAGGAGCGGGCCCGCGTTCAGGGTCTCTTCTCGAGCGTCTGGGGGTTCGCGAGCCTCGTCGGGCCGCTGCTCGGCGCGTTCATGACCGTGCACTTCGGCTGGAGATCGATCTTCTCGATCAACATTCCGCTCGGTATCGTCGCCTTCACGCTCGTGGCGACGCGGATGATCGAGTCGCGCTCGCCGCGTTCCGACCCGGTGGACGTGGCGGGCGCCGCCACCCTCGCGCTCGGCGTCACGCTTCTCCTGTTCGGCGTCCTGCACACGTCCGGCTCGGGTGGGGTGACACCGGCCGAGAGGGGTGGGCTGTTGGTGGCCGGAACCGCTTCGCTCGCCCTCTTCGGACGGCTCCAAATGCGCCGCGAGCATCCCCTCGTGCCGCCGGGCCTCTTGCGCCATTGGGCGACCGCGGCCCCGTATCTTTCCGGCATTCTGCTCGGCACGACCATCTACGGCGTGGACACTTTCGTGCCGCTCTTCGTGCAGGGAGCGCGCGGAGGGACGGCGGGCGCCGCGGGAGCGGTCGTGACGCCGCTCATCTTCTTCTGGGCTCTCTCGGCGACGACGGCGGCGCGGGTCGTCATTCGTCTGGGCTTCGCCCGGACGGCGAGATTCGGCGCGATCCTGATCCTGCTGGGCCTCGCCGGTCTGGTGGCGGGCGCGGTCTTCAACGCCCGGGTGGGCTGGATCAGCGCGACCTGCGCGGTGGTGGGAGGCGGGCTCGGTTTCTGCTCGATCTCTCAGGTTCTCGCCATCCAGCATGTCGCCCCGGAATCCCAGCGCGGTGTCGCCACCAGCCTCGTCCCGTTCTTCCGCGCCGTGGGCGGCTCGCTGGGCGTCGGCGCTCTGGGTGGAGTCTTCGCGGCAGGTCTCGCGGCGCGGCTGGGAAGCGGCATGGAGGCGGCGAGCCGTTTGCTCGCGGGACCGCACGGGGCGGCCGGCGAGGGGGCGCCGACGATCGCGCCGGTCCTCTTTCGGCAGTCGATCGAGCGATCGTTACAGCCGGTTTTCGTCGTTCTTCTGGGGCTTGCGGCTGTCAACCTCTTCCTCACATCGCGCTTTCCCGAGACGACGGAGCGCGCGAGCGCGGTTTCGCCGGACGCGGGCGCCGGCGAATAGCCCCCGGAGCCCTGCGGGGTGAAGCCACGGCCCCCCGTTGTCCTGCGGCCCATCGCATCCCGGCCCCGTGTGGGACCGGGTCGGGCTCACGGAGCCTTCGGCGCGCGGGAGAGATCGCGCACGCAGCGGAACCCGTCGTCGTCGGTCCGTTCGTCCGGGGCCGAGGCGGCCGCGGTTGGAAACGCGAAGCTGCTTGGGCTTGTTTCTCCATGACCCGCCGCGGAGCACGTATTCGGTCCGGGCTCGCGAGGGACCCGATTCGTCCGAGCCGGGTGTCGAGCGATAGAGGTCGGCGCACCACTCCCAGACGTTGCCGAGCATGTCGTAGAGGCCAAATGCATTCGGCTTCTTCTGCGCGGGCGCGTGAGCGCGCATACCCGAGTTGCCCGCATACCAGGCGATGTCGTCGAGCGCGGCATATTGGGCGGCCGGCGATCCGCCGCGCGCCGCATAGTCCCATTCGGTCTCCGTCGGGAGTCGCGCCTCGTAGACCAGACAGAAGTCATGAGCCTCGGTCCATGTGACGTTGACCACGGGCAAGTCATCCGTGCTCCATGTCGGTTGTTTCGGAGACTGGCGTCCGGAGGCCGATGCCCAATCGCGAAACTCCTCAACGGTCACCGGCCGCGGCATCATCTCGAAAGGCGCGGAGAGGATCACGCGGCGGCGTGGTTTCTCGTCGCGGTCGCACTCCGGATCGCCCTCGGAGCAGCCCATCTCGAAGGCGCCGGCGGGGACCTTGACCCAGGGGAGGGCTCCGGGCGCTGGCTCGTGCTCGACAGCGGGTGCCTGCGGCGCGGTAGACGACGGCCTCGCGTTGGGAGGTGGCGCGAGCGGCGGGGCGGCGACCGAAGGTGTCGGAGCGGCAAATTCGATCTGCACGATCGTCTTCGTTCCCTCGACCTGCACGACTTTCGACCATCTCCGGCCGTCTGCGGCCACGGCCGAGACGAGGTACGCGCCTGGGGCGAGCAGCACCCGAACGGGCTCGTCGGCCTGCAGATCCGCCGTCTTTTCGCCATCGACGCTCACGGCGCAAGCCGATTTGGAGACGACGAGCAGCGGCACCTTGGACTTGTCCGCCGCACCGGCAGCGATCGCTTGGGCAGTTCCGGGCGCCAGGAGGAGGATCATGGAGGCGACGACGTAGAGGTGTTGCACGAATGCTTTCTCCCAAGCCAACATACGACACTCTATTTCGTACAGGGAGCCGGCGCGTTCCCGGGCTCGAAGGCGCCGGGGTCAAGACACGGTCCGGATCCGGATCGTCAGGGTCTTCTCTTGCCGACCGGTCCCGCTGGGGTTTCACGATCGGCAGCTCGAGCGCGCTCGGATGGGTTGCGTCGTGCAGGAGCGTGACGTGCGCGGTCCGGGCGTCCTTGCCGGTCTCGTCGGCCACGCCGCCGCCGCTGTTGTAGTTCTTCTCGGTTCCAACCGGAGATTCCGCGCTCGAGTCGGAGCGTTTCCTTCGGCGGGGCATGAGCCGGCGCCTCGAACCCGAGGAGCTGCGGACAGCGTATCAGGCAGCAGGAGGCCTTTCATGAAGATCGGTGTTCTGGGAACGGGCATGGTGGGATCGGCGATCGCGAGCAAGCTCGTGTCGCTCGGGCATGAGGTGAAGATGGGTTCGCGCGAGGCCGGCAACGAGAAGGGCCGGCATTGGGCCACGGCGGCCGGCGCCGGCGCCTCCGCGGGAACCTTCGCGGAGGCAGCGAAGTTCGGGGAGATCGTCTTCTCCGCCACCCTCGGCTCTGCCGCGATCGAAGCGCTCCAGGCGGCCGGCAAGGAGAACCTTCGCGGCAAGGTGCTGGTGGACGTCTCGAATCCGCTCGACTTCTCCAAGGGCATGCCGCCGACCCTGTTGACCGCCGCGGCGGGCGACTCACTCGGGGAGCGCATTCAGAGAGAGTTCCCCGACGCGAAGGTGGTCAAGGCGCTCAACACGGTCAACGCGAGCGTGATGGCTGATCCCGCGCGGGTCCGCGGCGAGAGCGACCTCTTCGTCTGCGGCAACGACCCGGGGGCGAAAGAGAAGGTCACGACACTTCTTCGGAACTTCGGCTGGAAGAGCATCCTGGATCTCGGCGACATCACCGGAGCGCGCGGCATGGAGGCCTACCTGTTGCTGTGGTTGAGGCTTTACGGCCTGCTGAAGACGGCTGACTTCAACATCCGGGTCGTGCGGTAGAGCGTAGAGCTTCAGGCCTCCGGGCCATCCGCAGCGAGGGCCGACAGCCTCCGAGAGGGGGCGAGACGGCGCGACCCGCCAAGGCGCAACCAATCCGGCGGCGCCCGTGTTTGAGACCGCATGATGAGACCGCCTGAGCCCCTGGGTCTGATCGAAGCGCCCTCGAATCTGGGACTCCAACCGCCTCGACCCGGCCTCGAACCGGGTGTCCGCAGGCTGCCGGAGGCCCTCGGCCATGCTGGGCTGCGGCGGCGTCTTCGCGCTCGCTGGCAAGCGCGCGTCGAGCCTCCCGCCTACTCCGATGCGGTGGACCCGGAAACGGGGATTCGTAACGCCCCGGCGATCGCGCGGTATTCGGCGGAGTTGGCGGAAAGCGTGGGGCGGGCGCTCGATCGAGGTGTCTTTCCGGTGGTTCTCGGCGGAGACTGCTCGATCCTGCTCGGAAGCCTTCTGGCTCTGCGGCGGCGCGGGCGCTACGGTCTCTTCTTCGTGGACGGTCACGCGGATTTCGAGACGCCCGAGACTTCGCCGAGTCATGGGGCGGCGGGGATGGACCTGGCCCTCGCCGTGGGGCGCGGCCCCTCGACACTCGCGGATCTCGGAGGCCTGCGGCCTCTCGTGCGCGAGGAGGACGCCGTCATTCTCGGGTACCGCGACCAGGCAGGCCTTCCCGAGGAGATGGGGGCCTGGCGAGTCGAGCGGCTCCGCGCCGCCGGAGTTTCCCGGGTCGTCCGCCGCGAGGTGGCGAGGATCGCCTCCCATGCCATTCGCGGCTACTGGATCCACGTGGACGCGGACGTCCTCGACCCTTCGGTGATGCCGGCCGTCGACACGCCCGAGCCGGGCGGCCTCACCTTTCCGGAGCTGACGCGGCTGCTCCGGGAGTTGCTCGCCTCGGATCTCGCGGCCGGAGTGCAGATCTGCATCTACGACCCGGATCTCGATCCGGACGGCCGGTGTGCGCGAGGGCTCGTGGACGCCGTCGCTGCGGCGTTCGAGCCGGCGGCGGCCGATGGAGCTTCGGCGGCCGGCCCGTCGGCGTTTCCTATCGGGAGGGGAGTTGCGCGTTGACCCGGGAAGCGCCGGGCGGACAATGGAGTCGTGCGCTCGCCCGGACAGGTGCTGGCGGAGTGGTTCGTCGAGCAGATCACTCGCCCGCGGCGCGAGTACCGCCGCGTCGTCTTCAACGATCCGGTGCGCCTGAAGAGCCGCATCCGGCCGGGCGACGTCGTGCTCGTGGACGGGGACCAGCGCGTCTCCCAGGTCGTCAAGTACCTCACGATGTCTCCGTGGTCGCACAGCGCGCTGTACATCGGGAGCGCCCTGCTGCGAGACCCGAAGGAGCGCTCGAAGGTCCGGGAGCGTTTCGGGCGGGAGGCGCGGTATCTGATCGCCGAGGCCCTGGTGGATCAGGGAGTCGTCATCTCGCCCCTGGTGAAGCACATCGATTTCAACATCCGGGTCTGCCGCCCGGTGGGGCTGACCCGCGAGCAGATCGAGAAGGTCATCGACTACGTCATCGCACGCGTGGGATTCACCTACGACCGGCGCAATATCTTCGACCTCTTTCGTTACCTCCTTCCGTTCCATCTCATTCCGATACGTCTTCGCGAGGAGGCGCTGCACTTCGGAAGCGGGAGGGACACGGAGACGATCTGCTCGTCGCTCCTGGCCGAGGCCTTCGGGCAAGTGGGTTTCTCGATCCTCCCGATGCAGATCCGGCGGCTCGCCGTGCCTCGGGGACGGCTGCGGGAGCGCATCTTCGGCCGGCCCACGCGGCGCGCCTACAGCGGCCTTCTGCGCCGGCGGCACCCGAGCCTGTGTGTTCCCCAAGACTTCGATCTCTCTCCGTACTTCGACGTCGTGAAGTTCAACGCTCGTGAGCCGATCGTCTTCGGCCACGTTCGCGAGGAGTAACCCGCCTGGGAGTGCGGGACCGGGCGGCCCGTTGCCGGCGGGGACTCCGGCGATGACCGGCGCCCTCTCGCAGCGCCTGCGCCGGGTGGACTGGGCGCTCGCGCAGGAGTCCCTGAGAGATTTCGGCTACGCGCGCTTGCCGGGGCTCCTGACCGCCGAGGAATGCGCGAGCCTCTGCCGACTCTATCGGGAGGATCGCCGCTTCCGCTCCACGGTCGACATGACGCGGCACCGCTTCGGCGTCGGGGAGTTTCGCTACTTCGCGAATCCGTTGCCCCGGCTCGTGCGGCAGCTGCGGGTCCACACGTATTCGTATCTCGCGCCGGTCGCCAACCGGTGGGCCGAGGCGCTGCGGGAGACGCGGCGTTTTCCGCCGACGCTAACGGCTTATCTCGAGCTCTGCCGCCGGCGGGGCCAGACCAAGCCCACGCCCCTGTTGCTGCGCTACCAACGGGGCGGCTACAACTGCCTCCACCGCGATCTCTACGGCGAGGAAGTCTTCCCGATTCAGCTGGCGGTTTTTCTCTCGCGGCCCGGAACGGATTATGGCGGCGGCGCCTTTCTGCTGGTCGAGCAGCGGCCGCGGCAGCAGTCGCGCGGCGAGGCGCTCCTGCCGGAGCAGGGAGACGCCGTTCTATTCGCCGTGGCCGAGCGGCCCGTCGAAAGCGCGCGCGGCCATTTTCGGGCCGGAATGCGACATGGGGTGGCGAGTGTGACGCGGGGTGAGCGCTATACGCTCGGCGTCATTTTCCACGACGCGCGGTGAGCTCGGTCGATCCCGTGAAGGAAGGGAGGGATGGCGATTCCCGCCCTCTGCCGGCCGGGATAGACTGCGTGCGAGTTCTCGTCGATGCTCGAACGGCGAAAGGCCCTGGACGTGCCTCCGGACGCGCGCCGGGTGCGCGACCGGATCGCGTTTCGGCGGCGGACCGACGATCTCAATTCCGTTCTTCCCCGCTTCAACCGCTGGTGGGACACGCTCTGCCGCCAGCGGGGCCTGGAGCCGCGCGGCGAAGTGCCGAACGACTTCGGTCACCACGTCGTGGAGCTCGTCAAGAACGGCCTGATGGCGGGTGATCGCGTGTTCGTGGGGGCGACGGTCTCCCGCCGGGAACTCGCCGCGCTCGTCCAGGACGATGGCCCGGGTTTCGCCGACGCGCTCCAGGATCGCAACCTCTCCCTCGGACAGGGCTACGGGCTGCAGGGCGCCATCGAGTTTGCCGACGAGATTCAGATCGAGTCGCGCGGCCGGCTCTACTGGAAGACGCCGCTGGGGATGCAGGCGAGGACGCGGGAACCCCGGCCCGGAACGCGGATCCTGCTGCGCAAATTTCTCCGGGCCGCACGGGGCGGCCACTAGTTCGCGGGAGGCGGCGCGATTCCGTCCGGCGAGATCCTCCGCTTCTCGTACGCGCCGCGCGGGCCCTATTCGCTGGCGGAGACGGCTTCGCGTTTCACCCGCTGGCCGGAGGCGGTCGACCGGTTCGACGGAATCTCGTACCGTCGTCTCCTGCCCATCGGCCGCTCGGGAGTCCTGATGGAAGTCCGACAGGAGGGAACGATCTCACGCTCGGAGCTTCGCGTCACGCTCGAGGGGGAGGCCGCCCGAAGCCCGGCGGCGCGGCGAGCCGCCCAGCGAATGGTCGAGATCGGATTGGGCGCCCGGCTGGACACGCGGCCCTTCTACCGGGCGTTTCGCCGGGACTCGCTCATCGGGGGGGCCCTGGGCCATGCGCGGGGTCTGCGGATTGCCGGGGCCGCGTCGCTCTGGGAGGCGCTGGTCACGGCCGTTCTCTCGCAACAGGTCAACCTCGTCTTCGCCTACGACATCCGCCGGGAGCTCGCGCTCGCCTTCGGCCGGCGGGCGCGCCGGCGCGGCGAGACCTTCGTCGCGTTTCCGCTGCCCGAACGCCTCGCCCGCGAATCCGAGCGCGCGCTGGCCCGGTTCCGCCTCTCGCGCGCGAAGGCCGGCACGCTCGCGCGGTTGGCCGAGGCGTTCGCGACCCGGAGGCTCTCGGAGAGCGAGATCGAGGAGCTTCCGGACGATCAAGCGATCGGGAAGCTCGTCGAGATCAAAGGTGTGGGCCGCTGGACGGCGGAAATTGCGCTGCTGCGGGGGCTGGGCCGGGCCGACGTCTTTCCGGGCGGGGACCTCGGCGTCGTCAAGTACGTCGCGATGGAGCTTCTGGGGCACCGGGCGCGAGTGACCGAAAACCGCATGCGCCACTTCGCCGACCGGTGGCGGCCGTACCGCGGCCTGGCGCTCGTGTACGCCTACGCGGAGATCGGGCGCCGGCGGTCGCGTCAGGACGGCTGAGCCGCCAGATCCTCCCGCGGACTAGGGCAGGGTTCGCCTCAGTGGGTCTGGCCGCCCGCTTCGGAGCTAGTCTCGGCAGCGAAGGAAAGCCTGCCTTGCTGGAGCGAGCCATTGCGCAGCGCCAGGGCGAGCGCCTCGGCTAGGTTGTCGACCGGGAAAACCCGGATCGTTTCGCGAACCTCCTTGGGCAGGTCTTCCAAGTCCGCTTCGTTATCCTTCGGTATCACGATCGTCGTGATTCCCGCGCGCACGGCGCCGAGGATCTTCTCCTTGAGTCCCCCGATCGGCAGCACACGCCCGGAAATCGTCACCTCGCCCGTCATCGCCACGTCGCTGCGCACGGGGCGCTTCGAGAGCGCGGAGACGACGGCCGAAGTCATCGCCACACCGGCGGAGGGGCCGTCCTTGGGAATGGCGCCGGCCGGCACGTGGATGTGCAGGTCCCTCTCGGAGGATTGGTCATCGATTCCGAGCCACGCGGCGTGGGAGCGCGCGTAAGACCACGCGGCGCGCGCCGACTCCTTCATCACGTCGCCCAGCTGTCCCGTCAGGATCAACTCTCCCTTGCCCCGCATCAGCGAGGCCTCGACGAACATGATGTCGCCGCCGGCCGGCGTGTAGTACATGCCCGTCGCGATCCCGACCTTGTCCTCCGGGGCCTTCTTCTCCGGATGCACCTTCGGGCGGCCGAGCTGGGCGCGGATCTCCGCGGCTTCGAGAGCGGCGGACTCGATCTCCCGGGCCGCGATTCGTCGCGCGACCTTGCGGGCGAGACGCCCGAGCTCGCGCTCGAGCTGCCGCACGCCGGACTCCCGCGTGTAGCTGGCGATGACTTCGAGGATCGCGCCGTCGGTCAGAAGCAGCTGGCCCGCTGCGAGGCCGTTTTCCTCGAGCTGGCGGGGCACGAGATACTTCTTCGCGATCGCGAGCTTCTCCTGCTCGGTGTAGCCCGCGAAATTGACGACCTCCATCCGATCGAGCAGCGGGCCGGGGATGTTCTGGATGAAGTTGGCCGTGGCGATGAACAGAACCTCGGACAGGTCGAACGGCACGCCGAGGTAGTGGTCGGTGAAGCTGTCGTTCTGAGCGGGGTCGAGAACCTCGAGCAGGGCCGCGGCCGGGTCTCCCTGGAAGGAAACGCCCAGCTTGTCGACCTCGTCGAGCAGGAAGACCGGATTCTTCGTGCCGGCCTGCTTCATCCCCTGCAGGATGCGGCCCGGCATCGCACCGATGTACGTACGCCGGTGGCCACGGATGTCCGCCTCGTCGCGGGCGCCGCCCAGAGAGATCCGCACGTACTTGCGTCCCATCGCGCGGGCGATCGATTTCGCAATCGACGTCTTGCCGACTCCCGGCGGCCCCGCGAAGAGCAGAATCCGCCCCTTCGCGCGGACGGCCGCATGGGGCTCGGCTTTCGCGGCGGCCTTCTCCGCCTCGGTCGGCGGGGTCGGACGAGCCTCGTCCGCCTTCTCCTGCGCCTGAGTGAGCTGGCGCACGGCGAGGAATTCCAGGATGCGGTCCTTGACGTCGGACAAGCCGTAGTGGTCCTCGTCCAGGATTTGCGCCGCCAGGGCGACGTCGAGATGTTCCTCGCTCCGGGCGTTCCACGGGAGCTCCGCGATGGTCTCGAGGAAAGTGCGAATGACTTGAGACTCCATCGACTCCCGGCCGACGCGTGTCAAGCGGGCCCACTCGCGATCCACTTCCTTGCGCGCCTCCTCCGGGAGGTCGAGGCCGTCGAGCTTCGACTTGAGCTCGTTCAGGGACTCCTCCTGCGCGCCCTCGCCTTCGCCGAGCTCCTTCTGGATCGCCTTCAACTGCTCGCGCAGATAGGCCTCGCGCTGGCGGCCGCCCAACTCCTCCTTGACCTTCTCTTGGATGTCCTCCTGCGCGGAGAGGACGTCGATTTGACGCTGGACGTGGACGAGCACCCGGCGCAGCCGGTCCTCGACGGACAGCGTCTCGAGAAGCGCCTGGCGCTCGGTCGACGGGATGTCGATGTAACCGGCCACGAGGTCGGCCAGCCGCCCGGGCTCGTCGACCTCCGAGAGAATCTGCTCGACCGTCTCGTCGGGGAGTCCGAGCTTCTTGCCGAGCTCTCCGGCGCGCTCGCGCACCTCGCGATGGAGGGCCAGGAAGGCCGGATCCTTGGGATCGAGGGGAAGCATCTCGTGCGCCTCCTGCACCGAGGCCTCGATCGAGCCGTTCTTGGTCGGAGAAAAACGCAGGGCGATTCCGCGCGACTGGCCTTCCAGCAGGAGGCGGACGCTTCCGAGGCCCCGCTGGACCGAGCCGATCCGCGCGATCGTGCCGATGGTGTGCAGCAGTTCCGGGGTGACGTTCTCGGCGTCCTGCCGCTGCGTGACCGCGAAGACACGGCGGTCGGGGTTGTTCAAGGCCGCCTCGATGGCGCGGAGCGTTCCCGGCCTCCCCGCGGAGATCGGCGTGCCGACTCCGGGCAGCAGGACCGCGTTGCGCATCGGGAGGACCGGAAGATTCAGCGTTTCTGACATGGATTCCACCTTTTTTCGATGTCGGCCTCGGCGGGGACACGTCCCCCCGCCTCGCCTTCGATGCCGCTATCAATTACGGCGCCTTGAGCCCGGAAGATTCCCTTCTGGGGACCGGGGCGGGAGGGAGAACGCCGTGCCCGCGGCGGCGATTCCCGGGTCAGACGGTAACCCGCGCGCGGCCAATTCGTAGCAATCGTCAGTCGGCGGAGGTGGCGGATGGAAGGATCCCGGCGCCGGCGGCTGTTTCAGGCGGTTCTCATCGGACTGGTACTGTGGGCGCCGATCGGCTTGCCCCGCGAAGCCGAGCCCGACGCCCGGGCGAGGAGCCTCGCCTTCCAGCAGAGAGCCCGGGAGGCGTACGAGCGCAAGGACTGGCCGGCGTTTCTCGAGAACTCCCGGCAGGCCCTGGCGCTCCAGCCGGGCAACGCGCGGCTGACCTACAACCTCGCCTGCGCCGAGGCCCGCAACGGGCACGCTTCCGAGGCCGCGAAGCTCCTCGAGGAGCTTCTGGCCCGAGGGATCGACCTCGGGCACGAGCAGGACGAGAACTTCGCGGCGGTGCGAGAGGGAGAGGCCTTCTCCGAAGTGAGGCGGCGGCTCGTGGAGCTGCGGAGGCCGGTCGGCGGCAGTGTCGTGGCGTTCCGGTTGACGCAGAAGGACCTCCTGACCGAGGGCATCGCGTACGACCCGGCGTCCCGGTCTTTCTTCATCGGGAGCGTGCATCGCCGCAAGATCCTGCGCCGCGGCCCGGACGGAACGCTCGCGGACTTCGTCGGCGAGGGCCAGCAGGGCCTCCAGGCGGTCCTGGCGCTCTCGGTCGATCCGAAGCGGCGGTTGCTCTATGCCTGCAGCGCCGCGCTCCCGCAGATGAAGGGATACGAGAAGGTCATGGAGGGATCGAGCGCCGTCTACGCCTTCTCCCTTTCGGACGGGCGGCTCGTGCGGCGGTGGACACTCCCCGCCGACGGAAGACCGCACGCGGCAAACGATCTCGCGATCTCCGGCGCCGGCGATGTGTACGTGACCGACAGCCTGGGATCGGGCATCTACCGAATTCGCGCCGGCGCCGCGGTGATCGAGACGGTGGCGGCTCCGGGCGTCTTCCGATCGCCACAGGGGATCGGGTTCGGGCCGGGTCGCCGGTTGTTCGTCGCGGACTGGGGGTACGGCCTGTTCTGGGTAGACGCCCGGGGGCAGCGCCACGAGGTGGAGGGGCCGCCGGACGTCCCGCTGCTCGGCATCGACGGGCTCGTGATGCGGGGCCGGGAGATCATCGTCACGCAGAACGGCATCGAGCCGCATCGCGTGGCTCGGCTCCGGCTCGACAAATCCGGCGACCGGGTGCGACGCGGGGAGATCCTGGACATGAACGATCCCGAGTTTGCCGAGCCGACCCTGGGCGTTCTCGTCGGGGATGATTTCTACTTCATCGGCAAGAGCCAGTGGGAGCTCTTCGACGAGAAGACGGGAGCGTTCGATCCGGCCAGGCTTCAGGAGCCCGCGGTGCTCAAGGTCACGCTTGGCGGCGACTCCCGGTAACGAATCACCGCGATCGAGACGTCGTCCTCGAGAGCCCCGCGGCCGCGGAACTCGCGGACCTGGCGGGCGAGCGTTTCGGCGGCGTTCTCGGCCGTGAGGCGGTCCAGGCGAGGCAGCGAACGGATGAGACGCGCTTCCCCGAACTCCTCCCCGCGGGCGTCGTGCGCTTCGGTCACGCCGTCGGAGCAGAGAAGCAACCACTCTCCCGCCTCGAGGCGCCCGCTCTCGATTTCCCAGGAAAGGTCCGTCTTGATTCCGAGCGGGTAGGCTCCTTTTCCGATGCGGCCGAGCACCTGCCCGCCGCGGCCGGTGCGCAGAACCGGAGGGTGCCCCGCCACCGAGCCGGTGTAGGCGCCATCACGCGAGACGAGAAGGTATACGCCGCCGAAGAACGCGCGAGAAGTTCCGGTCCGGCAGAGGATCCGGTTCATCGCCGCGAACATCGCGGGCGGGCTGGGATCCACGTCGAGTTGCGTGCGGAAGGCCGCGTGGGCGACCGCCATCACCAGGCCCGCCGTCATCCCGTGCCCCGAGGCGTCGCCGAAGAGGATGGCGAGACGCCCCTCCGGTAGCGGCACGAAGTCGTAGATGTCGCCGCCCACCATGTTGGCGATCTCCGTGTGCGCGCCGAGCTCGAGTCCCGCGGCCTGCGGGAGCTCCTTCGGGATCAGGCTCGCCTGCAGATCTCGCGCGAGCTCGAGCTCGTCGCGGTAGTTGATCTTGTCCACCAGCTCCATGGCGAGCAACAGCCCCATCAGCACGAGCGCGGCCCAAAGGAGGAAATTGTCGAAGTAGAGGCCGTATTCGCTGACGCGACGCACGCCGCCCGAAACGCGGACCGTGTGAAACGTGGTCGGACCCTGGATGGAAAACAGGATGCAAACGAGAGCCAGACCGAACAGGACGCGCCTGGCCGGGGCGAGCCGCTTGGAGAGGCCGAAGAGGACCGCGTTGGCCGTGCGCAGGAAGCGCCTGACACGGCCGCCGGGCCGGGCGAGCTCTTCTCCGTAGCCCGCGGTCAGCTTCGCCTTCGCCTGCGGCCAGTCGAGGACATACAGTCCCGACAGGTCCTCTCGCCCCACGGCGTGGAAGGTCGAGCGAACCAGATCGATCCAATCTTGGCCGGAAGGCATGGCGCCGGGGGCGATTATTTCCGATCCTCAGGGAAGGAGAGGCTCGGCTTGTGTTATATTGTTACCATGGTAACAAAGAGAATGTCTCGGGGCCGCCGCGCCGCCGGCGAACCTGCGGCGAGGAGACCCTTGGCCGTCGAGCGGGTGCAGACGGGTGTCCGCATGGAGAAGCGGCTCGTGAAGGTGTTGAAGGCGCTGGCCGAGTTGAAGGACCTGTCTCTGGGAGACCTGCTCGAGGGCATCGTCCTGCACGCCTTCGACGGCAAGCCGCCGTTCTCCGCGGAGACGCTCAAGCAGATCGCCGAGTTGAGGCGCATCTACGGGCTGGAGCTCGACTCCGGCGCCAGCCACCGCATGATCGAGGCACAGCCGTGAGGGGCGGGCTCTTGTGGCGGCGGTGGCAGGCGGCCCTCCGCGTGGGGTTGGCGACTCTTCTCGGCGCACAGGCGCTGACGCTCCTGATTCTCGGGCGAGGCCAGTTCGCTCGGTTGGGATGCCCGGACCAGGCGCGTGTGGCGCTTGGCGTCCTCGAGCTCGTTGCGGCGATCCTGACGATCGTCCCGAGGACTTTCTACATCGGAGCGATCGGGCTGATCGCCGTCCTCGCCTGGGCAGCCGGATTCCATTACGGACTGCACCGGGGGAGCTGGCTCTTGCTCGTGTACATCGCGGCGCTCGCCCTGCTGCTTGCCGCCCGCGCCCGGGGCGAGCGGCGAAACCAGAGCGCGGCATGAGTGCGGAGGCACTGGGCGACCGCGAGTTTCTGGAGGCGTTCGAGAACGGGACGCTCAGCGAAGCGTCGTTTCACCATCGAGAGCACGTTCGCCTCGCTTGGATCTATCTGCGGAATCTGCCGCCCGCGCAGGCGTTGACGAGATTCTCCGAGGGACTGCGCCGGTTCGCGGCCTCGCTCGGAAAGAGCGGCCTCTACCACGAGACGATCACGTGGGCGTATCTGCTTCTGATCCGCGAGCGCATGGAACGCGGCAGGACGGCGCAGAGCTGGGCGGAGTTTGCGGCCGACAATCCGGACCTCCTGACCTGGAAGCCCTCGATCCTCGACGCCTACTACCGGGAAGAGACCCTGCGGTCGGATCTGGCGCGGCGGGTATTCGTGCTGCCGGACAGGCTCCCGGCGCTCAAGGACCGATCAGGTCCGGAAGATCGGCCACTGAGCCGATGACGGCGTCGGGCCGCACCCTGGACCGTGCGAGGTCGTCCTCGCGGAATTTTCCCGTGCGAACGAGAATGCCTCGCATTCCGACCCTCTGGCCGCCCGCGACGTCCGCCTCGAGGTCGTCGCCGACGACGGCCGCCTCGGCAGCCGGGACGCCGAGCGAGGCCAGCGCGCCGGCGAAGAACTCGGGCGAGGGTTTGCCGACGAGCATCGCCGTCTTCCCGCTCGCGTATTCGAGCGCGGCCGTGAAGGGTCCCTGGTCGAGCCGCAGGCCGTCTTGGCCCCGGTAATAGCGGTTTCGCGCGAGGGTGACGAGCTCGGCTCCCTCGAGCAGATGCCGGAAGGCGGTGTTGAGCCGCGCAAAGGTCGTCTCCTCGCCGAGGTCCCCGTAAACGACGGCCTGAGGCGCTCGCTCGTCGGCCTCGATCCCGCCGAGGTCCTCCACGACTGCCGGCCGCACCAGGAGCGACGCCCGGGTCCAGCCCTTCCCGAGCAGGAACTCGCGGGCCGCGCGGGGCGCCGTGAAGATCCGATCGGGATCGGCCGGAAGCTCCATGCGGGACAGCTCCTCGACGAGTACGCGGCGGGGGCGGCTGGTCGTGTTGGTGACGAAGCGGTAGGGGATCCCGCTACGGTCGAGCGCGGACAGCGTCTGCACGGCGCCCGGGATCGGGCGGCCGGATTCGTAGAGCGTCCCCTCGAGGTCGAACAGAATCGCCCGGATTCCGGACGGCGGTCGGTTCACGCGGAAGGAGCCGGTTCCAGGAATCGGTCGATCCGCTCGCGAACCTCCCCGGGAACCGGAACGGGCTCGAAGTCCTTCTGCCGGACGCACACGAGCACGTAGCGTCCGCTCGCGACGGGTGTGTCGGGCTGCTCGCGGCGGCGCACTTCGAAATCGAGTTGGACGGAGGTGCGGCCGATCTTGCTGAAGTAAGCCTCCACCAGGAGGAGCTCGTCGAGCTTCACGGGCGCAAAGAAGTTGCATTCCACCCGCACCCGCGGCAGCCAGATCCCGAGAACGTCGAACAGGAAGCTGTAGTTCAGGCCGGCCGAGCGAAGGAGCTCCGCCTCGGCGAGCGCGAAAAAGCGCAAGTACGCCTGGTAGTTGATGATGCCGGCGGCGTCGATGTCCTCCCAGCGGACGTATTCCTCGATCCGGTAGCGCGCCACGCCTCTTCCTCCTCGAGCGGGCACATTCTGCCTCAGCCGAGCGCGCGGCGGGCGCGTGAGACTTCGCGCTCGAAGTCCTGGAGGCTCTCCCGCGAGCGTGCCGGGTTCCAGGAGAGCTCGCGGGCGAGCAGGTGCGCCACACGCTCGGCCGCCCCTTCTCCCTGACCCGGCGCCTGCCAGAAAAGATGCGTGCGGCGGGTCAGGGCGTCGGTGACCGAGCGGGCGTCTTCCTCGCGCGCGGCGAAGACGATCTCGGCGGAGAGTTCCGGAAGCCCGGGATCGAGGCGCTCGCGGAGTCCTCGCTCGGCAACCGCGAGCGCCAACACGCCTTTCGCCCTCTTTCCGTATCGCCGAGCCAGGTGAGCGGCGACCGCCGGATCGAGGCCCGCGTCCTGCACCTCGCGCTCGAGGCGCGCCAGAAAGACATCCCAGGGGGAATCTGGAGCGCCGGGGAAGGGCCGATCCCCGGTCGGGCTCGCGTTCACGTCGCGGCCGCTCCCGCGCAGGATCGCGGCGGCGCGATCGATCACCTTCTGCCCCATGCGTCGATGGGTCGTGAGCTTGCCCCCCGTGACCGTCAGGAGCCCCGACGGAGAGACCGTGAGCGCCTCCTCGCGGCTGGTGTCCTGGACGCTCTTTCCCGATTCGGCAAGCAGCGGCCGCAGGCTGGCGAAGGTCGCGACGATGTCGCCGCCCGAGAGCGACGCCGAGGGAAAGACTCGGTTGGCGGCCGCGAGCAGCTCCCCGACATCGGCTCGGTCGGCCGACACGTCGTCGAGCGGCCCGACGTAATCCGAGTCGGTCGTGCCGACCAGCGTGACCGGTCCGTACGGGATCGCGAAGAGAAGGCGGCCTTCGGGCAGTGAGGAGGCGACCGGATGCGACACGGGCAGGCGCGCGGCGGCGACGGTCAAGTGCGCTCCCTTGGACAACCGAAGCTGCGGCGGCGCGTCCTTTTCGTCGAACCGCCGGGTTTGGTCGCTCCAGGGCCCGGTGGCGTTGATGACCGCGCGGGCGGTCAGGGCCAGGGCCCGTCCCGACTCCCGATCCCGCGCCAGGACTCCCGAAACGCGGCCGGCCGCGTCCTTGGACAGCCCCTCGACTTCGATTCGAGTGACCGCGACCGCACCCAGGGAGACGGCATCGAGCACGTTTTCGAGCGTCAGACGGGCGTCGTCGGTCCGTGCGTCGGAGTAGAGCGCGCCCGCGAGAAGGTCGGGGCTCTCGAGCAGTCGTTCGCGCCGGAGCAGTTGGTCCCGGGAAAGGCGCCGGTGCCGGTGCGGCGCTCTCCCGAGCGACAGCAGGTCGTAGAGCGTCAACCCCGCCTCGAGCTGCAGGCCGGACACACCGTGTCCACGGTGGAGGGGAAAGACGAAATCGACGGGTTCGACGAGGTGTGGAGCGAGCCGCTCGAGCCGTGCGCGCTCGGCCAGCGACTCGAAGACGAGGTGAAAGTGGCCGTGCGCCAGGTATCGGAGCCCTCCGTGGATCAACTTCGACGAGCGCCAGGAGGTTCCGGAGGCCCAATCTTCCCGCTCCAGGAGCGCCACCGCGAGACCACGAGCGGCGGCGTCACGCGCCGCGGCGGCGCCGGTGATGCCTCCGCCGATGATGGCGACGTCGAAGACGCCACCGGTCAGCGCGGCGAGTCGCGCCTCTCGCGGCGGGAAAGCGGCGGGCCTCATGCGTCGGTGATCTGACCACGAATGCCGCCCTCGCGCTCGAGGCGGCCGTTCGCCGCGGAGTCAGCTGCGGGGCGAAGGGGCGGCGCCCGCCGCCGAGAGGCCGAGGAGCGCGGCCGCGAACGATTGGACCGGTGTCTCGACCGAGAGCTCCTTTCCCATTCGGGCGACTGCCCCGCAGAGCCACGGCGACTCCAGCCGGTTGCCTCGCACGATGTCGTGGAGCATCGAGGAGACCGCGTCGGCGGGGAGCCGGTCGGCGAGCGCCATCTGGCGCGCGACGGAATCGTCTCGAAGCCCCGCCCCTTTGGCGGCGCCGACCGCAGCCGCTTCGCGCATGGCGCGCTCGAGAAGGCTTCGGGTCTCGGGATTCTCGCGGATCGGCCCAATGGGCCGGCGGGTGAGGGCGGTCAGGGCGGAGAAGGCGGTCAGGAACACGAATTTCTCCCAGATGGCGCGGCCGATGTCCTCCGAGATCGCCGCCGTGACCCCGGCTCGCCGGCAGGCTTCGAGCAGCCCTGAGGCGGCGGGGGAGGACCGTCCATCGAAGGCGCCGAGCTCGAACCGCTCGACCGTTCCCGAGTGTCGAATGACTCCCGGGGATTCGATCGACGCCGTGATGTAGGCCACACCGCCGAGCACCGGCCTACCCGTCGCGCTCGCGATCTGGTCCCACGCCTCGACGCCGTTCTGGAAGGAGACGATCTCGGCGCCCGGGCCGACGATCCGCGCCGCCGCGTCCGCCGCCGCGTCGGTGTCCCAGTTCTTGACGGCGACGATCACCAGGTCACCCGGGGCAATGGCGCTCGGGTCCGCCGAGGCGCGGGCGGGAAAGATCCGCGCGTCCCCGCGCGCAGAGAGAATGCGCAGGCCGTCGCGAAGGATCGCATCCAGATGCTCTCCCCGGGCGAGAAAGGCCACATCTTCTCCCGCCGCGGCGAGCCGCCCGCCGAGGTATCCCCCGACCCCGCCGGCGCCGATGATCCGGATCCGCATCGTCCGCGGGCGACTCTACACTCTCTGCCGCCGCGCTGGCGGGTGTCGGGCCGGCGCGGCGCATTCGGCCGTCCGAGGCGCCGCCCCGACCCTTTTCCGCTTACAGCGCGCGGATCAAGACGCCGCCGCCGCTCGTGTGCAGTCGCAGCGTCTGGCCTCCCCGGCCGAGCGTGCCGCGGAGACTCCGCCGGGAAACCTCGCCGACGACCCGCACGGGCACGTCGGTCTTGACGGAGTTACCTTCCGCGTCGATCTCGAACCCGAGATCCGGGTCGATCGCGACTTCGATGCCGCCGCCCGAGGTTTCGAGCGACCCTCCCTGGCCGTTTCCCTTCGCAAACGAAGCCTCGATGCTTCCTCCCGAGGTCTCGGCCTCCACGCGGCCGCCGGCCTCGGAGATGCGGATGCCCCCGCCGGAGCTCGACGCCCGAATGCCGCCGGCGACGCGCTCGAGGTCGATCGACCCGCCGCTCGTCTCGGCCGAAACGTCTCCATTCAACCGAACGCCCGAGATCCCGCCGCCCGAGGTCTCGACGCGGACGCGCCCCTTGATGTCGGCGAGCTTGACGGGACCGCCGGAGGTGTGGCCCTCGAGGTCTCCCGTGAGGTCGCGGACTTCGATGCCGCCGCCGGAGGTGTCGAGCTTCGACCGCGAGCGGATTCCTTCGATGGAGATCTTTCCTCCCGAAGTTTCGATCGTCAGCGCGGTCTCCGCGGGAACCTGGATCTCGTATTGCAGGCGGCCGCCGCCGTCGCCGAACCAGCCGGAGAAGTGATGCTTGCGCCGCGCGGTCACGCTGACCGAGCGGGGCGCCTCGTCGAAGCGAAACGTCAGCAGCTCCTCGAGCTCTCGGCGGCTGGTCACCACGAGTTGCACGTCGGCCGTGGACTTTCCCGTGACTGTGACGCTGCCCAGATCCGTGTCGAGGCGGAAACTGCCGCCGGGCTCGAGCTTCAAGGTCTTCTCAAGACGCGACTCGGCGGTGAGCGCCGGCGCCAAGAGCGCCCCGAGCACGGAAAAGAGGGCCAGGCGAAAAGCGGGTGATCTCATGACGTTTCCCCCTTCGAACGGGCCTTCGGCCGAGAGGGCCCTCTCGCAAGGAGATAACGTCCGGCCGCGAAAAAGGTTCTGCCGATGTCCCGGGGCCGCGCGCCGGTCGGTCTGGCGGGAACGCCTTCCGACCGTCAGCGGCCGCTCTCGTCCGACGCCGTCTTACGCCGCCACGGTCACCGGCCGGCAGTCCTTGCAAGGGTGGTAACCGGCCGAGAGAGCCTCCCGCTGCGAGGCGAAGGGAACTTTGTTCGTGAGCACCAGCGTCTCGACTCCACCGCAGGTCGGGAAGCAGAAGTAGCGCTGATCCGCATTCCCGAGGAAGCGCACTCCCGAGGCGGCCAGCTGCTCGAGCCGGTCGGGATCGGCTCCCTCCACTTCGAGCAGGCGCCGCTTGGCCTGGCTTCCCCCGAGCGAATATTTGCCGAGGTGCCCGTCACTGCGCACCACGCGGTGGCAGGGGATCAGCAGAGGCACGGGATTCTTGGCGAGCGCCGAGCCGGTCGCGCGAACGGCGTCGGGATGCCCGATCTCGCGTGCGATCCAGCTGTAGGGACGCACCTCACCCGAGGGAATCTCGAGCGCCTTCTGGAGAACCGCTTTCTCGAACTCGGAGAGCCCGCGCAGGTCGAACCGGAGATCCTGCCGTCCCTTGCCTTTCAGCTTCCGGATGAGCGCCCGCACGCGAGCCGGTGGGACCGACTTCTCGACGGAGACCGGCCGGCCAAATCGTTCGCGGAAGCGACGCTCGAATGCCCGGGCCGAGCTCGCGCGAGAAACCATCGAGATGCCGCTCTTGCTGTGGGCGACGTAGACCGGGCCGAGCGGAGACTCGAGGCGCCAGTACCGATCGGCGATTCCCACGCGCTCCAGAATCGCGGGCAGCAGTCTTGCCGGCGCCTTTTGGTGAGGCAGGCCGCTCAGCGCGCGCTGCAGCGCCAGGGCGTCTTTCATGGATCCCTCCGCCGACTTCTTCATGATCTTGCTCCTGCGCGCCGGGACTCGCTCAAGGCCTCCCGCAGCGCGTTGATGGCCCGGTGCACGTTCGACTTGGTGGTGCCCAAGGGCTGCTTCAGAATCGCCGCCACTTCCTCGAGCTTGAGACCCTCGACGTAGCGAAGAATGAGCGGGGCGCGGTAGCGCTCGGGAAGCCGCGCCACGAGTGAGGCGATGTCGGCGCGTTGACGTTTGACCTCGAATCTCGCGTCCGGACGGTTCTCGGGGTCATCCGGCGCCTCTCGCGCTGCCGACCGTCGACCGTTTTCGTGTCCCTCGTCGAGCGACATGGTCGGATGCCGTTTCCTTCGGAGACGATTGCGCGCGACATTCAGAGTCACCTGATAGAGCCACGCCTTCAGGACCATCGTCCGAACGCGCTCCGGCGGATAGGTCTTCAGGGCCCGGTACGCGCGCACGAATGCGTCCTGCGCAACCTCCTCGGCATCCTCGCGCCGGCCGGTCAGTCGCAGGGCGAAGCTGAAGAGGCGATCCTGGAATCGGACGACGAGGGCTTCGAAGGATCCATCCAGATCCTTCGCGAGGGACGCCGAAAGGGCGGCGTCTGTCGAGGACGTCCTACCGAGCATGTTGTTCTCCGCACCGCTTATCACCAATCGCAGCTCCCGGGAACGTCCAGCACGGATCTGTCCAGAGCTCGGTTTCCCGGGGCTCAGTGTGGTGCTCATCTCGTGTCGCCTCCGGGACTAGAACACGCCTCGCGACGGAAGGGTTGCAGCCGACCGGTTCTTCTTTCCCTGGAGCTACTTGAGTGTCAGAACGAGGATCTCCTCGTCCCCCTCGAGCTCGACGCGGTCCGCCTCGATCTTCAAGACCGTGAAGCCCGCCACGAAACCTCCCGGAGAAAGCACCCTGCCATTGATGAGCGCCGTCGGGTTGGTTGCGGAGAAGACGATGCCTTCGAGCTCCAGTTTTCCCGACGGCACGAGGGCGGTTCCGGCCGCGGTCCGACGCCGCAGATGCCGGGAGGGCGCGGTCGGCGTCGGAGGGGGCGGCGTCGGCCGCGGCGAAACGTCGGCCGCGATGTGAGGGCTCGCCGAGGCGTTGGAGACTTCAATCGGCGGGAGGATCACGGGTGTCGTCGGTATCTCGACGCGCGGGACCGGGCGGGTCGGCGTGGGCGGGCTGGCTCTCGGGGAGGGCGGCGGTGTCGCCGGCGGGGCCGGCAAGGCACCGGCCGGAGCCGGAGGGGCGAGCGAGACGGTTGGCCGCGGCTTCGGCGCGGGGGACCTCGACGGCGTGGCCGCTGCCGGACCGGCCGTTGTCGGCGGTGTCGGCAGGGCGGCGGCGAATGCGGTCGGTGGGGCCGGCCGCTCGGGGGGCCGGCGTCGCGCCTCCCGGACGACCTCGCGCCGCGACGTCAGAAGGAGAGTGCCGCCAACCAATCCCGCGGCGACGAGCGCCGCGGCGGCGAGGCGCCAAAGGAGGCGCCCTCGGTGGCGGCCGGGATCCGGAAGCGGCATCGGCACGCGGAATTCGGGGCTTCCCGGCCCGGGCGTCTGAGCCGCCTGCGCCCGACGCAGCGCGTCGTCGATCAGGCTCACGCCGCCTTGCCCTCGAGCTCCCGGATCGCCTGCCGAATCGAGCGGCCGTCGAGCTGGTCGGTCCCGTTGACGAATCCGTAGAGCAACGCCTTGTCGCAGACCGCATTGATGAGCCGCGGCACGCCGCGGGAGTAGCGATGGATCGTGCGGATCGCCCAGGGCGTGAACCTCGGCCGGCCCACCGCTCCCGCCACACCCAATCGATGCTCGATGTAACGCTCCGTCTCGGCGCGCGAGAGGGGCGTCAGGTGATAGCGCACGGTGATCCTTTGGCGCAGTTGCCGCAGGCCCTGGCCGTTCAATTTCTCGCGCAGCTCCGGTTGTCCCACGAGCACGATCTGGAGGAGCTTGCGCTGGTCGGTCTCGAGGTTCGAGAGCAGGCGCACCTGCTCGAGCAGCTCGTCGCCCAGGTCTTGCGCCTCGTCGATCAGGAGCACGACGTCGTGACCGGACGCGGCTTGCTCGAGCAGGTATTGGTTGAGCAGGTCGAGCGAGCCGACGCGGTCGAGTGGGCCCGGCTGCAGGCCGAGCTCGGTCAGGATGGCGCGCAGGAGCTCGCGGCTCGTCAGCGAGGGATTCAAGATGAGCGCCGTCCGGTACCGTTCTCCCAGGTGCTTCAGGATCGCGCGGCAGACCGTGGTCTTGCCGGCGCCCACTTCGCCGGTCAGCTGGATGAAGCCCTTGCGCTCCTGGATGCCGAACAGGATGTGGTTGAAGGCCTCGCGGTGGCGGTCGGAGAAGAAGAGGAAACGCGGATCGGGTGTCAGGTTGAAGGGAGCTTCGCGAAATCCGTAGAACTTTTCGTACACGACCCCCGAGACTCTTACACAAAACACCGGCGCCCGCGCGACGAACCGCGGGGCTCTCTCGCTGCTTCTCGGGGTGCCGCGGCGCCTCGAGGCGGGCGGGGCGGCACAGCGGTCGATCGGCGCCCGGTCCGGGTCAGAACCCCCACAGCGCGAGCTCGTCGAGCAGGGTTGCGAGCGACGGATGCGCGGCAAGCTCCCGATAGAGCCAGCCGTGTCGTTCCCTGGCCTCCGCCAGCTGCTGCCGCAGGAGGTCCTGGTCTTTCTCCGAGGCCGCCTGCCGCATCTCTTCGAGCAGGCGATGGCCGTGCGAATCGAGCCGCTCGCCATGCCGCGTCAGGAAGGAGTCGAAGGCGTCCCGGACGCGCGCCGCGTGCGACTCACCGTGTCCCGCGTTCTCTTCGTCGGTCACGTTCTCTCCCGGCGCGTCCTCATGCGGTCACCAGACGCCGCTTCCGCTCGATCGAGGAGGCGATCATGCCGGCGTGATGGCGGCTGTTTTCGATGAAGATCCTTCCAATCTCCGAGCCTCCGAGGATCGCGCCCGCCAGGTAGAGGTTCGGGACATTGGACTCGAGGGTATCGGCGTCGTGCGCCGGCACGCGCAAGGGTCCTTCCAGGCGGACGCCGCAGCGCTCGAAAAGCGAAAAGTCGGGCTCGTAGCCGATCAGCGGGAAGACGGCGTCGGCCTCGACCGCGCGGCGGCCCTCGGGCGTTTCGGCGAGGACGGTGCCGGGGGTGATCTCGACCACTCGGGCGCTGAAGAGCGCCCGGATCGCCCCGCTGCGGATCCGGTTCTCGAGGTCGGGCTTGATCCAGTACTTGACGCGGTCGGACAGCGCGGGGGCGCGGACGAGAAGGGTCACCCGCGCCCCGTGTCGGTAGAGATCGAGGGCCGCTTCGCAAGCCGAGTTCTTCCCGCCGACCACGACGACGTCGCGGCCGTGGAACGGATAGCCCGAGACATAGCGGGAATGGACGTGCGACAGCTGGTCACCCGGCACGCCGAGCCGGCGCGGATTGTGGAAGAACCCGGTCGCGAGAATTCCCGCCGGCGCGAAGAAGGATCTCGCTTCACTGCCAACCAGGACTTCGACCTCGAGGCCCCCGCCCGGCCGCGGCGCCATGGCGCGGATCTCGGTCTCCGGAACCACCATGACCCCGAAACGCTCGGCGACACCGCGGTAATAGGCGAGGGTTTCGAGGCGTGTGGGGTGCGCGTCGGGGACGGAGAAGGGAACGCCGGCGATGTCGAGGAGGTCGCGCGTCGAGTACCAGCGCATCTCCTCGGGAAACTGGTAGATCGAATGGAGCAGGAAGGCCTTCTCGTAGCAGACGGCCGGAATGTCTCGTCGCTGGAGCTCCACGGCGCAGGCGATCCCCGTCGGCCCGGCGCCGACGATTGCGACCGGAGAGGACTCGCTCGGCACGGGGGCGATTCTATTCTCTGGCCGCGGCGACGGCGTGGAGCTCCTCGATCGAGCGCACGACGCCGGCCCGTGCGACGAACTTGACCCGGCGCAGGTTCGCGATGTCCCGCGTCGGGTCGGCCGAGAGGACCAAGAGGTCCGCGTCCTTGCCCTTCTCGACCGACCCCGTGTTTTTCTCGACACCCATCGCGAGTGCCCCGCCGCGAGTCGAGACCACCAGCACCTGCATCGGCGTCAAGCCCGAGGCCTGCATCGCTTCCATCTCGGCGTAGACGGACGGGCCGTGGAGCGTCAGGGGGTTCCCCGCGTCGGTACCCATCGCGATCGGGATTCCGGCGTCGAAGACGCGCTTCAGGTTGGCGCCGCCGAAGCGTTCCCAGTCGGCGACCCTCCGCTCCAGTCCGGCCAGCCGATCCGCGGAGACCGGCAGCAACGTCGCCGTTTCCGCGACCTTCGCCAGCGTGGCCGGATCCACGCAGCCGTTGGGGTCGTCGACCCTCGGCGGCGTCTTCGCGGCCGCCGCCTGGTTCATCCGAAGATAGCCGCCGGCGACCGTGAGGGTCGGACAGTAGATCGTGCCGCTCTTCTTCGCGAGGGCGAGGAACTCTTCATCGACCGGCTGGTCGGCGACCCCGTGCACCAGCAGCTTCGCGCCGGCCCGCAGCGCGACCTTCGCCTCGGCGAGGCCGGTCGCGTGAACGATGAGCGGGAGACCCGCCTTTCGGGCCTCTTCGCCGGCCGCGAGCACGGCCGGTGCGGAGGCTTCGACCGGCTGATCCTTCGTGACGATGTACCAGACCTTGACGGCGTCCGCGCCCCGGGCGGCGAGGTATCGGACTCCGCCGCGCCCTGCTTCGGGGTCCTTTAGATAGATGAACTGCCTTTCGGCGGGGAGGTTCAGCCAGTGATCGGACGTCGAGAGGAGCGGTCCGGCCGCCGCGACGCGCGGCGCGCGTGCATCGGCGCGCTCGCGCTTGGCCATCCCGATGGTCCAGGGATACCCGCCGACGTCGAAAACGGAAGTGATCCCCGAGCAGAGCTGCGAGCGGAAAAAGCGCTGCGGGTTCGCCTCGAGGTCGGCTTCGACGCGCTCGTAGGGGTACCGGTCGCGCGCGTCGATCGAGTCGGGACGTCCGTCGGCCCAGCCGGTTTGCGAGAAGTGCACGTGCGCATCGATGAGGCCGGGCGTGATCCACATCCCCGAGACGTCGGTCACGGAGACGCCCCGGGGAATCTCGCACCCAGGCCCGGCGCATTCGATCTTGCCGCCGCGCAGCAGCACGACCGCGTTCGGAACGGGCGCCGCCCCGGTGCCGTCGACGAGGATGCCGCCCTTCAAGGCTCGGGGCGGCGCGGGAGTCCCGGCGGGTGCCCCGAAAGCCGTGGTCAAAGCGATTTTCCACTCGGAGCCGGTCCAGAGGAACAGACGCTCCGAGAGACCGGACTGCTCCTCCGAGCCGTATCGGACGCGGTAACGGTAGGTTCCATAAACGACGCCGGGCCGCACGAGGACCAGTTGAAGGTCGCTCGCTTCGAAGGTGTCGGGCCAACGGTCGCCGGCGCTCTTCGTGATCTCCGTGAAGCCCAGTCGCGGCCCTTCGGGCCCGACGAGTGCCAGCGTCGGCGCGTCGAGGTAGCAAGCCAGGTAGGCCGAGCGGTCGCGATTCCGGATGGCCTCGAGATTCTTCTCGAAGAGCGCGCGTGCGCGGGCGGTGTCCGCGGGCTCGGCCGCCGCCAGGTGGGCAGCCGCAGCCGGCAGGAGGCTCGCGGCGAGGGCAAGTGCCGCCACGAGGGTCCAGGAACGCCGAAGGTGAGCCGTCATGCCGAGCCTCCTCCGTTGGCGAGCCCGCGGGAAAACGTGCGCCGGAAGTATATTCAGGCGTCCGCTCGGCCTTCAGCGGCTACCATATTCCCGTCGTGGAGGGGACATGATCTAAATCGCGTCTTTTCCCGAGCGGTACGTGGGCAGCGACGAGCTCGACACAGGGCATTGCGCGCGCCTCGTCCAGATCGCCACGGGCGCCCCGAAAGCGAGTTTTTGGCGCCGCGGCGAGAAGGTTCGCGGCAACTCGATCATCGCCTATGGCACGGCGATCGCGACGTTCGAGTTGGGCGGGCTCTTCGATGAGTTGACGATCTGCGGCCCCGTCCTTTACACCAACAGAACGGACCACACGGCACACGCCGCGCTATACGTGAGCCAGGACGAGAACGGCATCAAGATGATCGATCAGTGGCAGGGCCGGGGAACGGTCGGCTACACGACACGTGACTTTCTGCCGCACAAGTTTCCGATCGAAAGTGGCGACAACGACTACGTCATCGAGGGTCCCCCCTACCTGAACGTGGCCGTGCTGCCCGACCGCTCTCAACCGCGGTAGGACGGCTGAGGCCGGCCTCGCGGGGTTTGGAGGGCACCGTTGCGCCCCTCGCGCGCCTTCGTTTTTCCGCACCTCTTTGCGGGCTCGGACGGCAATTGTCCGGGCGGCCGCTCGATTCTCGTTCGACGGGGAGGGCGCCGCAATGTGGCAAAGGCTCGACCGGATTCTCGAGGGCTGGAATGAGCGCGGCAGGGAAAGGCCACTACGCTGCGAAGCGTGTGGCGGGCCTCTCGGGCCCGATCCGGCTCTCGTGATCGAAGCACCCGCTTCCGGACAGCGGCGCCGCGTCTGTTCTCCCGAGTGCCTGCCGGCGGTCTGGAAAAAAATGGTGGCCAGGCGACAGAAACTGTCAAATTGAGCTTTTCTCCCCCTTCAACGGAGTGTCACTGGATTCCTGGCCTTCGGGTCAGGTAATTGAGAAACACCTTCGAATCAACGACTTGGGCTGTCAGGCCCAAGCTGGCGCTCCGCTTGCTCTCTCTCCCAGGGCATGAAGATCGAGGTTAGGCCCCCAGAGCCCGATCCGAACCTCAGCCGCGAAGGCAGCCTCGGCCCGGTCGAGGTTCTCGAGGGAGGGGACGAGTTCCTCGAAGCCATTTCGATGCGGTTGAACGAGATCATCCGCAAGCCGAGCGGGCGGTTCGTCATTTCCTACGTCCCCGGCCAACCCGGTTCGAAGACCCCTCCCCGGGTGCAGTAGCCCGCCTCTAGGCCTCCGGAAGCCAGACCTCCTCTCCCGTTTCGACAAAAAAGAGACCGGCTCGGGTCGGTCGGCGCGTCAGTCGCTCCCAGTAGCTCCGGTAGAGTCGAATCTGCGGCGCGTAGAACGCCGTGAGTGCCGCGAGCTTTCCGTCGACGCGGTCTGACTTGTAGTCGACGAGTATCCAGCCATCGTCCTCCTCGAAAGCCAGATCGATGGCACCGGAGAGAAGCGTCTGCTTCGGGCCCTCGGATCGGCCGAGCTCGCGGCTGTCCACGGAGACGGCGAAGGGGACCTCCACCAGGCGCCGCTTGGCCGCGAGCGCGCGCCGCCAGAGGGGCGAGCCACGCACGGCTTCGACCAGACGCACGGCTTCCTCCAGGTCCCCGGGTTGACGGTCCTCTTCGGCGAAGAGGTTCGCCGCGTAAGCGCGCGTGTCGAGCACCGGGTCCCGCATCAGCGCTTCGAGCAACCCGTGGATGATCCGGCCCCACTCCATCCCACGGCCGGTGTCCTCGCGCGCCGGTCGGGCATCCACGGCGGAGTGGGAAAGGCTCGTGACCGACACGACCGCGTAGGTCGGTTCGCCGGAGAGCCGGCGACACTCGGCGCGCCGATATCGAAACGTCTGCGGATCGGGAGCGGTGTCGCCGTCCGAGGGCGCCTCGGGAACCGGCGTCGGACCAGGCCGCGGCAGATCCGTGGCGAGTCCGGAGGCGAGCTCCGACCACGGCCCGGACGCCTTCCCGTCTTTCGACGTCCTCAGACTGACGACCAGGGTTTCCTGGGCGCGAGTCGCTCCGACGTAGAGGAGCCGCCGGTTCTCGGCGGCGTCGAAGTCCCTCTCGGCGCGTTCCATGTCTTCCCACCCGGGCGGCCGTGCGATCTCTTCGTCGCCAAAGTCGCCGAATGTCCGGGCGATGCGGAAGTAGCCGCGTGGCGGATCCGAGTCGCGGTCGATCCAGAAGCTGCGCGCCCGGCCTCCCCTCGAGGCGGGCTCGGCCAGGAACACGACGGGCGCCTCGAGCCCCTTGGCCCCGTGCAGCGTCAGCAGGCGCACCGCGTCGGGCCGGCCCGGCTCGACACTCATCTGCTCGATGAGGCTTTCCTGCCGCAGCCGTGTGAGCTCGCCAACGACGGCCGGGAAGCCGAGTCCTTCCGCGGAGAGCTGCCGTGCCGCGGCGAGGGCCTTGAGCAAGTTGCCGGCCCGGCTCTCGCCGAGGTTTCGGGAGGCGGCAAGGGCGACCCAGCCGACCCTTTCGGCAAATCGAGCAATCGCGGCGGCCGGGGGCAGCGTCTCGACCAGCGTCTCGGCCCATCGCAGGATCCCAAGCGCTTCTCGGATCCGCGGGTCGGCGGAAAGCGGGACCTCCGAGCGGAAGGAGAACCGCCCGCCCGCGCGAGCGAACCGGTACAGCGCCTCATCGTCCACTCCGAAGAGCGGTCCCCGGAGCGCCGCGACGAGCGGCACCGGGTCGTCGGGATCCGCCAGGGCGGCCAGAGGCATCAGGAGATCCTCGAGCTCCTGCGAGTCCCCGAAGGCGTCGCCGCCGCCCTGCTCGTACGGGATACCACGATCCTCGATCGCCCGGGCATAGGCGGCCATGAACTTCCGCTTGCGGAAAAGGAGCAGGAAGTCTCCGGGCCGGCGATCCCCCTTTCGGACGGCGGCGGCGATGTAGTCGGCGATCCGGGCGGCGTCGTGATCCACGACGGGCTGGTTGGAGCGGCTCGGATCGTAGGTGGCGATCCGGAACGCGACCGGCCCGGGCGGCTGCTCGGGCCGGCACGGGACGAGCGGAGCGTAGGTGGGTTGTTCCCGAGTCGGCGCCTTCGGGAAGAATCGGCCGAAGACTCCGTTGACCCATTCGCACAGCGGCGCATTCGACCGGAAGTTCACCGACAGCCGCACCACGCGGCCGCACTGCGAAATCCGATCCCGCACGACTTGGTAGGTTTGAATGTCCGCGCGCCGGAAGCGATAGATCGATTGCTTGGGATCTCCGACGACGAAGAGCGAGCCGGCTACCGGTGTGAGCCGGCGCCAGTCCTTCTCCTCGCTCGAGGCCCCGGTCAGATAGAACAGGATTTCGGCCTGGATCGGGTCGGTGTCCTGGAACTCGTCGACGAGGATCGGAGTGAATCTCCGGCGCAGCGCCTCCCGGACGTGGGCGTGGTCGCGCAGGAGGTCTCGGGCGCAGACGAGAAGGTCCTGGAAGTTCAAGCGGCCTTCGCGGCGGCGCCAGGCCGCGTACTGGTCTCGGGCCTCGACCAGGACGGCCATCACGTCCGGATAGACGTGCTCCCCCCAGGCCGCGAGCGCGGGCTCGACGACCTCTTCCTGGAGCGCCTCGAAGGGCTTCCGGAACGCTCCGGAACCCTTGGCGGCGGAGCTCCCGCGAAGGACGCGGAGGATCTGGACGAAGTCGGCGCCGCGACTCGAATCGAGAAGCCCTCGGAGCCGCTCGGCCCGCCGCACGGCTTCCTGAAAACCGGTCCAGCCTCCCGCCGGAGCCTGCGCCGGAAGAGCCCGGGCGGCCCGGTCGAGAAATTCCTCGATCACCCGGCGCGCGCGGGAGAAGTCCGGCTCGGGGCCCCCGGGGCCCGCGGCCACCTCGACATCCGAGTTGTCGCAGACCTTCTGGAAAGATTCCCGGAGGTCGTCCAAAGGAATCCCGAGCTCGATTAATCGAGCGAGACGCCGGTCTTCCCGAAAGAAGAGACCCTCGCAGAATCGGTCCCATGCCTCGTCGCGCGCGACACCGTCCTGTGGCTCGTCCATCTCGCGGAAGCGCGGGTCGAGGCCCGCCTCGACCGGGCGCTCCCGCAGCAAGCGGGCGGCGAAGGCGTGGATGGTCCCGATGAAGCAGGAGTCGATGCCGTCGAGCGCGGCGGCCAAGTGCGTCCGGCGCGCACCGTCCGCTTCCTCGCGAAGCGCCTTCTCGAGGGCGTTCTGGAACCGCTGGCGCAGCTGCGCCGCGGCGCGGATCGTGAAGGTCACCGCCGACAGGCGGTCGACCGGCGTCGTGCCCGTTGCGACGAGCGCGGCCATCCGATCGATCAGGCTCTGTGTCTTGCCCGTTCCGGCGGAGGCCTCGACCAAGAGCGTCGTGCCGAGGTCCTCCCGGATGGCGCGGCGCTCCTCTTCGTCGGGCAGCGGAACCGCGGCGGGCCGATCAGTCTTCCGCATGGATCTCCCGGAAGGCGCAGAGAACGGCGTCGACGCTCCGACCGAGCTTCTCCTTGGCTCGGCGGGACGCTTGTTTCGCCCCGCCGCAGACCTGCGCGAGCTCGCAATTCTTGCAGTCCTCCTCCGAAAGGGCGTGAGGGAACATTCCCGCCGCAACGAGATCGAAGAGGCGGCCGAGGACCCGGCCGGCCTCCGGCCGATCGATGGGCATGACGATTCGCTGCCCCTCGCCGCGGCGTCCGGGCAGGAAGTATCCGGACTGGGAAACCTTGCTCGGCCGGCCGGCGCGCTCGAGCAGCGCCTCGAGGGCCATCGCGTAGAGTGCCGGTTGAATCTGGCGGCCGCCCAGGAGGCCCCTGCCCTCTCGAATGCCCCAGGCGCTACCCGTCTTGTAGTCCCAGACGTGGAATGTCCCGTCGCCCGCTTCATCCACCCGATCGATCGACCCCCGCAGACGCAGCCGGGCGCCTCGGCCGGCGGGGATCTCGACCGGATCGGAGCTGGCGACTTCGGACCGCGTCTTTCGGGCTTCTCGAGCCATCCCGAAGGGAACCTCGAAGAAGCGAGGGGTCACGTTGCGGCAGTGCTCTTCTTCGTTGGCGAGCAGCGTGCTGCAGGCGAAGAGAATGTCGTCGCGTTGCATGGCGAAAGCGAGTTCGCTCGGAGGGGGCACGCGCTCGCGCCACTGCGACATCCGCCGTTCGGCCAGGGTCTCGAGGCGGTCGCGATGTCGAGCCACCTCGGGCCTCTGTCCGGCGGCCGTGATCTCCTCGAAGAAGTCCTTGAAGACCTCGTGCAGCAGGCTTCCTCGGCTGCGGGGGTCGAGCCAGACCGCCGGATCGCGCTCGAGATCCTCGGGGGGTCGGACTCCGAGGACGTTTCGGAGGAAGTAGGCGAACGGACAGTGGGCCAGCTCCTGAATGCGGGAGGCGGAGATGGGCTCGCCGCTCGACCGCGGGTCGAGCTCCGGCGTGCCGGAGCGGACCCAGCCGTCCCAGACGGTGAACTCGTCGCTCTCGCGCGCCTGCTCGGCGCGCAAGCCATGTTCGAGCCACGGATACGCGCTTCGCACGCGGGTTGCCGCGATCTCCCGGCGCCCCGCCGCGGCGGCGTCCCTCAGGTGACGAAGCCACCACTCGCTTTCGTCGAGTGCCTCGGCTTCCGCCGGGACAAATCCGGCGGCCGACGGCAGCGAGCGCAGGAGGTCCCGGTAGTCGGCTTGCGGGAGGCCCGACTGGGCGCGGTAGAGCTCGAGAAAGAAGGGCGAGGGCGCCGGCTCGCTCGATTGCGATAGGTTGCGCAGGTCGAAGCAGGAGTAGCTCGCGGTGAGCGCTCCGCGCAGGCGTGCCAGGCACGCGCGCAGCGCGGCCGCGGACTCGCGGGGTCGATCCCGCCAGAGCGGCAGCAGCGGTGTCGGAAGGGCCTCGTTGATCTGGCGTCGCTCGGCGTCGAGCAGGATCGGGTCTTCCAGGTCCGGTCCCGGATGCCTCGTCTCGTCCAGGCCGAGCAGGAAGGTGTGCCGCCGCCCGGAGAATCCGCCGACGCGGAAGAAGGCGACGTGGATCCGGCCGGGGCGGGGACGATCTGAGGCAACCGAGAGGCTGGCGACCGCGTCGCGAAGCCGCTCGATCGCCGCCGGGACGGAAAGGCGCAGCGAGGGCAACTGCTCGAACTCCCGGAACAAGACATCGAGCGCCGTCTGGGCCGTGCCGTCGAGCTCGTCGCTCGTGCGGGCAAGCTCCGAGACGAACGTCCGCACTCCTCGGGCCAGGCTCGGCAGGTCTCCGATGCCTTCGCGGGATTCCGGCGCGAGGGCGAGCGCCCTCTGGAGCAGCCGCCGCGCCTGCCGGGCCGCCTCGAGATCGCGGCGGCGAGCTTGCGCGCGCGACGTCTCGCCGGCGTCGTCTTCTTCCGGCGCCCGCGCTCGGTCCTCGGGTTTCTCCAGATCCGCGATGAAGCGGTCGAGCAGAAGGAGTTGGCGTTGCCGCCCCCAACCGAGCCGGGCGCGCCGAAGGACGCGGACGACGGCCCGGGAGCCGGCCGCCGGCGGGGCCCCCTCGAGCCCTTCGAGGGTCAGCGCGCCGGAAGCGAGCGCCTCCCGCAGCACGTCGGCGGCGAAGTCCTGGCCGATCCAATCGAGGAAGGCGAGGGCGGCCCGGCCCGGCCGTGTGTAGGCGACGGCGATTCCGCCCGCGAAGCTGCACGGAATCTCCTGCTCGCTCGCGAGCTCCCAGATCAGGGCAGGGTAGACCGCGGGGTCCGTGTGCAGAATCTCGACCTCGTCGAACGGAATGGACTCGCGCAGAATCCGGCGGAAGACCTCGCGGATCTCGTTCTCTTCTCCGGTGGCGCGAAAGAGGCGAGCGTCCTTGGCGATCGCGACCCAGGTCTCGGGAGGGTCCGCCGCGAGCTCGATGACTTTCCCCGCCGAGAGTTTCTCGAGAAATCGTCGCTCGAGCGAGGGCAGCTCGGTGATCGCCGGGAGCAGATACTGCGCTTCGTTCTCGCGCGTCCCGTGCGAGTCCGCCGCCTCGAGCGCACGGCGCAGGATTTCGATCGCGTCTACCCAACGTCCGCTCTCGAGCGCCGACGCATGCCGCCGGAAAACCTCGCGAAGCTCGCGGTGTTTCTTGGGGTCCACGAAGGCGCCCGCGGGAAGCCGGTCCGGCTCGAGTCCGGCGGCGCGGATCTCGTCGAGGGTCGACTGCAGGGCCCGGTGCAGCCCGGGCCGGTCCGACAGGCGGCCGAAGTAGGAGTCGGGGCCGAGCGCCTGCGCGCAGGCTTCCTCGACGAGCGCGAGGGCCTGGGCGCGCGAGAGCAAACGCAAGCCGTCGCGGGCAAGACCCGGACCGACGAGGGAGTGGGCCAGCGTCCGCGCGGTCTCCACGCGCAGGTTGATCCAGGCCGTTCCGGAGCGGGCGAGGCGCTCGACGAGCTGGTGGCCGATCGAGAGGGTGGGTGCGACGAGAACCTTCTCGGCGAGGGGCTGCTCGCGGCACACGCGGGCGAGCTCCTCGACGAGGCGGGAATCGGTCGGCGGTTGCGGCGCGTCGTCGAAGGGAAGCAGGGGCTGAAAGGCCACAGGGAGGCTCATTGTGATCGCTTCGGGAGTTTTTCCAAAGTCACGGCGGCGAGGACCGATCGTTTCCCGATCGATGGGACAGACGAAGTCCGAGCGGGCGCCGAGGCGGATGCCCGTAAGATCCCTGCATGGGTCGCCGCGCGCTCGCCCGTCTCGGCTTCGCGGCGACGGGGATTCTCTACGTCACGATCGGTCTGACCGCGGCGCGGGTGGCGTTTGCCGGAGCTCGCGACCGCATCGCGGGAATGCCGGGGGCGCTGCGGCTGCTGCTGCGTCAGCCCCACGGCCGCCTCGTGCTCGCCGCGGTGGCCGCCGGCCTCGCCGCGTTCCTGTTTTGGCATCTGCTCGAGGCCCGCCGTCGGGGCCGGACATTCGAACGCCTCGCGCACCTGCTCGGAGCCGCCGGGTATGGCGCTCTCCTCTGGAGCGCGGTATCGCTCTTGCTGCGCCTGCGCCAGGAGAGTCCGCGACTGGAGCGGACCGCCCTGGCGTGGCTCCTCTCCCGGCATTGGGGAGTCGTTGCGGTGGAGGCGGCGGGCGCCCTGACGATCGGCGCGGGGCTCCTGGAGATCGGGCAGGGCCTGACCGGCCGCCTGCGAAATCGCTTTGCGACCCGATGGCTCCCGACCGACGCTGCCCGGTTTGTGAAGAGGATGGCGCGCTTCGGGCTCGCCGCGCGAGGGTTCGTTCTGGTCGTGATCGGCGTCTTCCAGGTCCGCGTCGCCGTGGACCTCGATCCCGACGAGTTGTCGGAGATCGGCGGGGCGTTGAAGGCTCTTTCTCGGGCTCCCGCGGGTGGGCCCTTGCTGACCGGCGCGGTCTCGCTGGGCCTGGTGGCTTACGGCCTCTACATGGGTGTCCTGGCCATCGCGGCACGCCAGAGGTGAGATCGCGAGGGGCACCTTTAGGCCATGCCCCATTTGTTACAAAAGGTGGCGATTGCAGAGAGGCTCTTGCCACCCGGTCCCGGCAACTCGTTTCGGGCGAGGGCCTTGTCCGATGGCCGCGGGATTGCGACAGAAGTGTCGGGCAAGTGAATCAACGGGCGTAAACGGCGGGGAGGAGAAAAGATGGGCGTCTTGGATGAGCGGCGGACGACTCAGCTGACGGTCGATCACTCGACGCTCTCTCGCGAGCCTACGGGGACCGACGTGCTTTACCGCGTGAGGCTCTCGGGCCCAGTGGCGGTTGCGTGGGCGGACGCCTATCGCGTTCTACAGAGCGATTCCACGGCATTTCGCCGCTTGCGCCTGGACCCCGCGGCGGGAATCGTCTCGTTTTCGTGCCGGGCGGTCGACGGCCCGACTCAGGTGATCGACGCTCTCGAGCGCCTGGATGAGCTCGTCCAGCGCGTCAACCTCCGGGTCGCGATGCGCCCTTCCGCGCCCGCCCTGCGATTGGGCGTCACGCCTTGATCCGCGCCAGAATCCCCGAGATCCGCTTCTTCTGAGTCTCGTCCGTGGCCAGGGCCAGGGCCTTGCCGTAGTACAGGGCGGCGAGCTTCTTGTCTCCCTTGGCCAGATACGCCTCGCCCAGGCTGTCGCAGGCGTTCCAGGACTTCGGATAGTCCTTGACGTTCTTTTGGAACACCGCAATCGCCTCGTCGATCTTCTTCTGGCCGAGGAGCTGATAACCGTAGGTGTTGAGATCCGCCTCCTTGGCGACCTGCAGCGCTTTCGCGTTTAGCTCGGCGGCGGCCTTCGCGTCGCCTTTCTTTTCGAGCAGGTCCGCCTTGGTCTTGAGGTTCGTGAAGCTCTGGTTCATCGTGATCGACCGGTCGACCCACTGCATCGCTTCCTCGAGGTTGACGTTGTTCTGCGCGCAGTAGGCCGCGGCGTTGTTCCATCCTTGCCACGAGAAGCGGGGAAGCCCTCTCAATTGAAGGCGCAGGCTCTCGACGACCACCGAGGGCGTGTCGACCGTGATGTGGATCGGGACCGCGAGTTCTTCCCAGCGCAGGACCGCGGTGACGGCGCCATCGGTTGGATCCTCGAATGTATAGCTCAGCCGCTCCTCGAACTCGGATCGCCTGGGTTGGACGGTGACGCGCAGGGCATCCTCCTTCGGGTCGTAGCTGAAGCTTCCCCAGGCGCTCGAGACGTTGCTGAACGCCACGGTCCAGTCCTTCTCCGTCGGAATCATGTGCAAGCCATAGGTCCCCGCCGCGAGCTTCTGTCCCTCGACCATGACGGGCGAGCTGAAGGTGATGACGGTGTTCTCGTTGGCTCCCGCTCTCCAGACTTCGTTGTAGGGAACGAGCTCTCCCCAGATCTTCCGCTTGCTCACGGCCGGCCGGTGATAGCGAACCCCGATCTGGGTCACTCCGACCGTTTGGGACACGGATGCCTCGGGGCTCGGCTGGGGCAGAACGAGCGGCGGAACCTGCGCCCGCAGGTGCGTCGCGCCCGTAGCACCGAACAGGACGATCGCGACAGCCAATCGTGCGGTAGATCTCATCTCTTCCTCCCTCGACCCCCGGCCGGCTCTCGGCCGCGGCGGGTCACTGAGGCTTCTTACGGAAGGGAGGAATCGAGGTTTTCGGCGCCGCCCGCGGCGGAAATCCGTCCGTTCGTCCCGGAGAAGCGCCGCCGTCCGGTCAACCGTTGCGGCGCTGGAACTCCTTCATGAAGGACGCGAGCGCCTCTACCCCCGCCTTCGGGAAGGCGTTGTAGATCGAGGCGCGAATTCCTCCGACGGATCGATGTCCCTTCAGGCCATCGAGCGTGGCGGCCTTCGACTCGGAGACGAATTGCTTCTCGCACTCCTCGGAGGGGAGGCGGAACGTCACGTTCATGTTCGAGCGGCTTCCGGGCCTCGCATGGGCGCGATAGTAGCCGCCGGAGGCGTCGATGGCGTCGTAGAGGATCTTCGCCTTCTCGGCGTTTCGGCGCCCGATTTCGGGCAGCCCTCCCTGCGCGAGCGCCCATTTCATCGTCAGCCGCATGATGTAGATGCCGAAGACGGGCGGGGTGTTGTAGAGCGACTTCTCCTTGGCGTGCGTGTTGTAGTCGAGCATCGTCGGCAGATTCTTCGGCGAGCGCGCGAGCAGGTCCTCCCGCATGATCACGAGCGTCACTCCCGAGGGCCCCAGGTTCTTCTGCGCCCCGGCGTAGATCAGCGCGTACTTGCCCAGGTCGATCGGCCGGCTGAAGATGTCGGAGGAAGCGTCGCAGACCAGCGGCACGGCGCCCACCTCCGGCTCCCGCGCCCACTCCGTGCCGAAGATCGTGTTGTTGGAGGTGTAGTGAACGTAGGCGGCGCCGGGATCGAGCCGCAGCTCTCCCTGCTCCGGGATCCGGCTGAAGTTGTCCGACTCCGTCGTGGCGGCGATTTGGACACTGCCTACCTTCTGGGCCTCCTTGACCGCCTTCTTCGACCAGGAGCCGGTGACGATGTAGTCCGCCTTTCCCCCGGGAGGCAGGAGGTTCATCGGGACCATGGAGAACTGCAGCGACGCCCCGCCTTGGAGAAACAAGACATGGTAGTTGCCCGGAATGCCGGCCAGCTTACGGATGTCGGCCTCGCATCCCTGGATGATCTCCTCGAAGGTCTTCGAGCGGTGGCTGATCTCGAGGATCGACATGCCGACACCGGGCAGCGCCATCAGGTCGCGCTGCGCCTCCTCGAGGACCTCCTCCGGCAGGACGGCCGGCCCGGCCGCGAAGTTGAAAATGCGTGTCGCCATGGTCTCCTCCCCGAGGTCGGCAGTATAGAGAAACCGCGGAGGACTCGCCGCCGAGAGGCTACAGCGCGAGCACGGCGAGCTCGATGATGTCCGGTGTGCTCTGGCGCATCGCGTCCAGGGCCTGCGGCGCGGGCTCGCCGTCTAAGTGAATCCGCGCGACCGCCGCCCGGGCGCCTTCGAAGACGATGTTTTCGGTTTCCTGGACGTTGATGCCCGCTTCCTTGAGCCGATCGAACACGGCGGCGAGCACGCCGACCCGGTCGAAATGGCGTACGACGAGCAGGTGAGTCGCGGGAGACTTCTTCGCGAGATTGACGACGTTGGGTGCGCGGCCCCGGTCCCGATACTCCCGCACGATTCGAACCGTCTCGGCCGCGATCGCCTCCTGAGCCTGATCGGTCGAGGCGCCGATGTGGTGGGTGCCGATGACCCCGGCGGCGCGGAAGATCGGGTCGACGATCTCGCCCGTGCCTCCCGCGGGCTCGCCCGCGAAGACGTCCAGAGCGGCTCTAATTCCTTTCTCGCGGATCGCCTTCTCCAGAGCCGCCTGATCCACGACTTCGGCGCGCGAGGTGTTGACGAAGAACGCACCGGGTTTCATCGCCCCGAAAAACCGTCCGTCGCAGAGGTTCCGCGTTTCGGGCTTCAAGGCCAGGTGGACACTCACGATGTCGGCGGCCGAGGCGACTTCGGCCGGCGAGGCCTTCGGCTGCACTCCGAGCGACTGCGCCTTTTCGGGCGTCAGGCTTCGGCTCCAGGCCACGAGGGGCATCCCGAAGGCTCGCGCGCGCGGGACCATCTCCCTTCCGATGCCGCCGAGTCCGAGAATACCCAGTGTCGAGCCGAAGAGGCCGCGGGCCTTGGCATACTCCTTCTTGTTCCAGACCCCCTGCTTCAGGTCCGCCGCGCCCTCCGCGATCCGGCGGTCGAGCGCGAGGATGAGGCCGAAGGCCAGCTCGGCGACCGCGATCGAGTTCTTGCCGGGACAGTTGGAAACGGAGATGCCCCGCTCGGAGGCGGCCTCGACGTCGATCGTGTTGTAACCCGCCCCTGCGCGAATCACCAGCGAGAGACGGCCCGCCTCGAGCATCGGCCGGCCGACCTTCGTCGAGCGGACCACGAGAACCTCGGCTGCCGAGGTGCGGATCGCCTCCGTCAGCGAGTCGTCCTTGGCGTCGGGCTGGTAGAGCACCTCGCAGCCGAGGCTTTCGAGCCCCTGGAGGCCGCTCTTTTCGAACTTGTCGGCGACGAGAACTTTCATTGGCGGGATTCTATGTTGGCAGCCCGGCGCGACCGGGCGTCAGATCTCGTGGATCAGGAGGCCGTCTCGAAGCTTCGGTTCGAACCAGGTCGACTTGGGAGGCATGATTTCGTTGGCGTCCGAGATGTCCATCAGCTCGGCGAGGGACACCGGATACATCGAGAAGGCCACGGCGGACCTTCCCGAGTTCACCAGTCTTTCGAGCTCCTCGGTGCCGCGCACGCCCCCCACGAAGTCGATTCGCTTATCGGTGCGGACGTCCCGAATGCCGAGCAGTGGTTCGAGCACGCGGCGCTGGAGCCTGTCGGCGTCGAGCGCTTCGATGGCGCCGTCGCCGGTCGGCGGGGGGAGCTCGATCCCGTGCCAGTGCCCGGCGAGGTAGACGCGAACCTCTCCCTTGTGGGCCGGGCTGCCGTTGGCGACATCCCGCACGGGCAAGAGGCGCCGGAGCTCATCGAGAAAGGTCTCGGGGCTCCGCGCGCCCAAGTCCTTGACGACGCGGTTGTAGGGGAGGATCCGGAGCTGGCCGGCGGGGAAGACCACAGCCAGAAAGAAGTTGTAGGCCTCCTGTCCGTTGTGGCTCGAAGCGTCGGCCTGGAGCTTCCGCCGCGCGCGGCTCGCGCTCGCCGCGCGGTGATGGCCGTCGGCGATATAGAGCTGGGGTACTTGCGCGAAGGCCGCGGCGAGCCGCGATCCCCCCTGGCTCCCGAGACGCCAGACCGTGTGCGACACGCCGTCCGGGGCGGCGAAGTCGTAGAGCGGGGTCTCCCGCTTCGCCTCGGCGACGATCCGGTCGATCTCGGGCCGGTCGCGGTGAGCCAGGAAGACCGGCCCCGTTTGGGCGCGCAGCCGCAGCATGTGCCGCGTTCGGTCGTCCTCCTTGTCCGGACGGGTCCGCTCGTGCTTGCGGATGAGGTCGGCGTCGTACTCGTCGATCGAGCAGCAGCCCGCGACCCCGGTCTGCTCGTGGCCGTCTCGGCGGAGGCGGTACGCATAGAGCGACGGCTCGGACTCGGACGTGAGGGGAGCCGCGCGCTTCAGCTTCTCGAAGCTCTCCGCGGCGCGCGCGTAGACGGGCTCGGAGTAGGGGTCCGTTCCGTCCGGGAGGTCGATCTCCGCGCGCGAGACGTGGAGAAAGGAAAGGGGATTGGCTGCCGCCAGAGCGCGCGCCTCGGCGGTCGAGACGACATCGTAGGGAACCGCGGAGACCGCGGCGGCAGCCTCCGGACGGGGCCGCAAGGCGCGAAAGGGCCGGACCGTTGCCATTCTTCTCCGGCCGCGAGCATCTCGCGGCGCGAGGAGGATTCTATGAAATCCCCAGGGCCACGGTTAGAATCGCGGAAGACTCTGAGGACAGCGAGGAGGCGATCTCGATGAGACAAATGACGTCGCGCGGTACCGCCGCGTCGATCGGACTGGTTCTGGCTCCCGTGGCGTTGGTTCTGGCGGCTGATGCGGCTTCCAAGCCGTCCGCGGCTTCGGCGGCGGGCCGCGTGGAACGCGGAAAGTATCTGGTCACGATCTCGGGCTGCAACGACTGCCATACCCCCTGGAAGATGGGGCCCAACGGAGTTCCGGAGCCCGACATGACCCGGATGCTCTCCGGGCATCCCGAGGCAATGAAGCTTCCGCCCGCCCCGGCGGCCTCGGGACCGTGGGTGGCCTCGTTCGCGGCGACGCAGACGGCGTTTGCGGGACCGTGGGGGGTGACCTATGCGATGAACTTGACGCCGGACCAGAACACGGGCATCGGCATCTGGACGGAAGAAATGTTCATCAAGACGATGCGAACCGGGAAGCATTTCGGCACCTCACGGCCCATTCAGCCGCCGATGCCCTGGTACTGGATGGCGAAGGCAACGGACGAGGATCTCAAGTCGATCTACGCCTACTTGCGGACGATTCCGCCCGTCGTCAATCACGTGCCGGACTACGAGGAGCCTCGGCCGGCCAAGGCAGCGCCCGCCAAGAACTAGAGCGGGCGCTCAGAGCGCCGCGAGGAACTGGAAGTACTCTTCGGAGCTCGAGGAGAGCGCCATACCGAAGCCGCTCGGCACCAGGCGCGCCAGCGCTGTCGGCGCCCGGAACGACCGTACGACCCTTCCCTGAAGCGGGATTCGCTTCCCGTCGGGCAGATGGAGCTCGGCCGACACCGAGGTGCCGAGTGTCGGAATGCGAATCGACCGCACGAAGAGGCCCATCGGCGAGAGGTTGTGCGTGAAGCCGTAGTAGGGAGATCCGGCAAGGTGAAATTCGATCACCAGCCGACGCTTGACTCGGGGAAACTTTCGCTTGTCCGCCATGGCGACCGTGAGGACGTCCCACCCCTCCCCGGCCCCAGCATATTCCCACTGCGGCTGGGACGGAGCCACCTTTCTGGTCCGGCCAACGCCCCGGCCTGGACCGGCGCTCGTCTCCATCTTCGCCGGCGCGAGGAGCCCCTCCGAGGCCCGTCTCCAATTGACCGCGCGGCGCCGTATCGCAGCAGAACCTAGCGCGCCAGACGCAGGGAAACCCCGTCCTTGCCGGCGCGCTCGCGCTCCGGCGCCTCGGGCTTCGAGAAGTCCCGTTCGCCGGAATAGACGGCAGCGCACCAATGCCGGTACTCGCGCCGCCGCCCGCGCACGATTTCGAAGTAGAGCGTTCGCAGGCCGGAAGCAATCGGCCCCATCTTCCCGGAGCCGATCGCCCGGTGGTCGATGCGCGTGACGACCGCAATTTGGGCTCCGGTGCCGCAGAAGAACACTTCGTCGGCCAGATAGATCTCCGTCCGGTCGATCGGACGCTCGACGACCGGCAGACCCAGCTCTTTGGGGAGCAGCTCCAGAAGCGTCCGACGCGTGATCCCTTCGAGCACGTTGTCCGTGATCGGCGGCGTGATGGCCGCGCCGTTGCGCACGATGAAGATGTTGGCCGCCGAGGTCTCCGAAACGTGTCCCTCCGCCGTCAACACGATTGCCTCGTCGAAGCCGGCGCGTTGGGCGTCGCTCTTGGCGAAGGCGGAGTTGACGTAGGAGCCCGCGATCTTCCCGCGAGCCGGAATCATGTTGTCGTCGATGCGCCGCCAGGAGGAGATCGTCGCGTGGATGTTCTCGTCGTTGTCGAGGTACTTGCCGTAGGGCATGGCGACGATGGACACCTCGGGCGTCAGGTTGTGAAGCCGAACGCCGACGGACTCATCGCCATAGAAGGCGAGGGGCCGCACATAACAATCCTCGCGGTACAGCTCGGCCCGAAGCAGCTCGACGAGCGCGGCCGAGAGGGCTTCCTCGGTGTACGACAGCTCCATGCCGAGCAGGCGGGCGGACTCGAGAAACCGCCGGAAGTGGTCTCTCGGCCGGAAGACGAAGAGCTCCTCTTCGTCGTCGTTCCAGTAGGCACGGATCCCGGCGAAGCAGGCGGTGCCGTAATTGAGCGCGTGGGTCAAGACACCGACCCGGGCCTCGGAATAGGGAACGATGTGGCCTCGAAAGAACGCGTGACGGGGCAAGGGCATGACGACGTCCTCCTCTCGATTCGGCGACGAAAACGGCCCGATCGCCTGGATCCAATTTCAAGATCCAATCCTCGCCACTCGGCGATTGGTATTACAATCGGACCTTGCGAGGAGGCATTCAATAGCCACTTTGGTGAAAATGGACTGGAAGGGCCGGACGGCTCGGCGGCCGCTCGAATTCGCGCGTGCCCTCGGAAACTGGGCCGAAGGCGAGGGCCCGGCGTACCGGCGGCTGGCCGCGGCCCTGCGTGTGGCAATCCAGCGCGGCGAGGCCGGGCCCGGTGAACGGCTTCCCGCCGAGCGGGTCTTGGCGCGCCTGCTTTCCGTCTCGCGCACGACGGTCGTCGCGGCCTACGAGATCCTGCGCCAGGAGGAGTGGCTCGAGAGCCGGCAGGGCAGCGGCACGCGAGTTTGCTCCGGTGCGGCCGACGCGGCGCTGCCTCCCGAGGACGGCTCCGGCTCGGTCCGCGGCCACCCGGTCTACCGGGGCTTGATCGAAGGCTCCAAAGGGACCATCGAGTTTCTGGGCGCCCACCTCTCGGGATCCGACTTTCTCGTGAAGGACCTGGCCTCGTTCGACCGGCGTGCGCTCGCCGAGTTGGCGCGCACCCCCGGGTATCTCCCGATGGGATTACCCGCTCTGCGACGGGCGATTGCCGCGCACCTCTCCGCTCAGGGTCTTCCGACGGCCGAGGAACAGGTGCTCGTGACCTGCGGTGCCCAGCAGGCCGTCGCCATTGCGGCCGCCACCTTCTTGCGGCGGGGCGACGCGGTGGTGCTCGAGAACCCGACGTACCTCGGGGCGATGGACATTTTCACGAGTCTCGGCGCTCGCCTGACTCCGGTTCCGATCGAGCGCGACGGCGTGCGCGCGGACGTCTTGCGCGAGATCGTGGCCCGCACCGCGCCGCGCCTGGTGTACCTGATGCCGACTTTTCAAAACCCAACGGGCGCCCTGATGCCGGAACGCCAGCGGCGGTCGGTGGCGCGGCTTGCCCGCGAGCGAAACCTGCCGGTGGTCGAGGACAACACGCTGGCGGACCTGTCTCTGTCAGGGCCGGCTCCGGCGCCGCTGGCGGCCTACGAGCCGGAGGCCCCCATTCTGACCGTGGGCTCCCTGTCCAAGCTCTTCTGGGGAGGGCTGCGGGTGGGCTGGATCCGCGCCTCCGAGGCGATCCTGACCCGGATTGCCAAGAGAAAGATCATGGCCGACCTGGGAGGCTCGCTCCTGTCGCAGCTGGCCGCGGTGCGGCTCCTCGCTCGCGCCGAGGAAGTGAGAGAGATCCGGCGGCGCGAGATGCGGGAGCGACTCGACTGGTTGACCCGGCTGCTCGCCCGTCACCTTCCGGATTGGACTTGGGTTGCTCCGGCGGGGGGCCTGTCGCTCTGGGTGCGCTTGCCGCGGGGGAGCGCCGACGAGCTCGCGGCGGTGGCGCTGCGGCACGGCGTCTCCATCGTTCCGGGTCCGCTCGCTTCGCCGGACGGCGGTTTTCAGGACCATCTGCGTCTTCCCTTCGTGCTCGATCGGGAGACGATGGAGGAGGGCATCCGTCGCCTGGCGCGCGCCTGGAGCGCCTGCGCCGGTACCACGCCGCGCGCGCGGGCCAGCCTGGACGTGCTGGTCTAGAAGGGCCGCGGGAAGTAGCGCCGCTCGATGTCCTGCGCGATCGTGAGTGCTTCCGGATCCGTTGCCACGCGCACGATCATGTCGCCGGCGCCCACTTCGCCTTCCTCGAGAACGCGCAGGTAGAAGCCGAGTCGGCGGCTTTCGAGCAGCTCTCCGACGAAGGCCTGCGAGCCGGCCTTCAGGCCCATCTTGAAGCAGGGCGCGCGGGGCTTGGTCACTTTCACGAGTGCGCGCCCCACGCGAAAAACGTCCCCGACGTTCACGTCCTCCTCGAGCAACCCCGCGGTCGTGAAGTTCTCCCCGAAGAATCCCGCTGAAAGGTCCGGCCGCCCGAGCGACTCCCGAAAGTACGCGTAGTGCTCGGACGGATAGACGTACACCGCCTGCTCGGGCCCGCCGTGAAAACGCTTGTCGACCTGGACGTCGCCCTCGAGAGTGAGGCGGTTCAGAGCGACGCGCCCCGGCGCCGGCTCCTTGAAGATGCCGGTGTGAACCTCGCCGTGGCGCAAGCGAAAGCGCGCCGGGACGGCCAGATTGACGGAGAGGAGCCGGGGAGCCTGGTCGGCAGGCTTGGGAGACGCGCTCATCATCCCAAGTACGTCCTCTCCCAGGCCGGGTTTCCGTTTCCCGCCGCAGTCGGAGCGAACACCCCGGGTTAAGATCACGCGCCGATCGCCGCCCGAGGAGAGCTGCCCATGCATTTCCTGACTCTTGCCGTGCTCCTTGTGTCCGCATCCGCCGCGCCCGCAGCCGAGAAGGCCGCCGAGAAGCCGCCCGCGGAGAAGCCCTCGGGCGAAATGCCGTCGATTGCCGGTCGGACGCAGGGCCTCGAGCGCCGGGAAGGCTTCCTTGCGTTCTTCTGGGATGCCGGAAGGGGGCAGTTCCTGCTCGAGATCCGGACCGGCGAGGAGTTCTTGTACGGCTCGGGGCTGGCCGGCGGGGCAGGCTTACTCGAAGTGGATCTGGACCGCGGGCAGTTGGGCGAGCTCGGGGTTTGCCGCTTCGAGCGAGTCGGTCCCCGGGTTCTGCTGGTTCAGCGGCAAACGACGCACGGGGCCGGCGTCGACGATTCCGAGCGCACCCGCGTGGTCGAGGAGTCGTTCCCCTCTTCGATCCGGGCTTCCTTCCCGATCGTCGCGGAGCAGGGGGACCGGGTCTTGGTCGACGCGACCGCGTTCCTGCTCGCCGACGTCGATGTCCTGCCGGCCCTCGGCCGGGCGCACCTCGGGGAGTGGAAACAGGACCTCTCGCGCTCCGCGCTCAACTTCGACCGCACCGGCGCCTTCCCGCGCAACACCGAGATCGAGGTTCTTCAAACCTTCGTCTCGGAGAATCCCCCCGCCAGTGTCGTCAACGTGCTTCCCGATGGCCACACGATGAGCCTGCGCGTGCACCACACCTTCCTGAGACTCCCGGAACCCGGCTACCGGCCGCGCGCCTTCGATCCGCGCATCGGCTTCATTCCGCGACGGCACCTGGATCACGCCGCGCCTTTCACCGAGCCGATCGAAAAGTACTGGGTCTCGCGCTGGCGTCTCCAGAAGAAGGATCCGGCCGCGGCCGTTTCGGAGCCCGTCCAGCCGATCCTGTACTACCTCGACCGCGGGATTCCGGAGCCGGAACGCACGGCGATCCGGGAGGCCGCCCTCTGGTGGAACCACGCCTTCGAGCGGGCGGGATTTCGCAACGCGTTCGTGATTCGCGATTTGCCGGCCGGCGCGACCTTCCTGGACGCGCGCTACTCCGGAATCGAGTGGATCAGCCGGGCGGAGCGAGGCTGGTCGATCGGCGACGCTCAGGTCGATCCGCGCACAGGAGAGATTCTCCATGGCGTCGCGCGCATCGACTCGCACCGGCGCCGGACGACCGCGCGGATGTGGCGCAACCTCGAGCGGCCGAGCCCGGGCAACGCTTGCCGCGCGGCCGAGTCACCCGACCTCTCCTTTCTCGCCGCCGGCGGCGACGAGGCGCCCGGCGAAGAAGCCCTGGTCCTACAGCGGCTGGCTTATCTCTCGGCGCACGAAGTCGGGCACACGCTCGGGCTCGAGCACAACTGGGCCGCGACGACGTTTGGCTGGGGCTCGGTGATGGATTACCTGGCGCCGAACATCCAGATCCGGGACGGCGCCCTCGACCTCTCCGACGCTTACCCGAAGGATGTCGGCTCCTACGACCGCCTCGCGATCCAGTGGGGCTACACCGAGGAGGACGACCCGAAACGTCTGGATGCCATCGTGCGCGCGGGATACGAAGGAGGGATCTTCTACCCGCTGCAGGGAGATCCCCGCTGGGCCGAGTACGACTGGGGGCCGGATCCGGTGCGCTGGCTCTCGACGACGCAGGCGGTCCGCCGCGTGATCCTCGACCGCTTCGGTGCGGGTCAGCTCAAGCCGGGCGAATGGGTCTACACGCTGCAGGAGCGTTTCAACCTCGCTTACCTCTATCACCGCTTCGGAATTCAGGCGGCGCAGCAGTTCGTCGGCGGCCAGTTTCAGGCGAGCGCCGTGGCGGGGGACGGGCAGACGCCACTGGCTTGGGTTCCGGCAGGCAAGCAGCGGGAGGCGCTCGATCTTCTCCTCAATGCCCTCGAGCCCGAGAATCTCGACATTCCCGACCGAGTTCTCGCTGTCCTGATCCCCCCGCCGGACGACACGCGGAAAAGCCGAGAGCAGTTCCCTTCCGAGGCGGGCTCGACGTTCGACCGATTGACGGCGGCGCGCATCCTCGCCGCCCTGATCGTCGACCCGTTGGTCGAGCCCGAGCGCGCCGCCAGGCTCGCTCTCGCGTCGGGACCGGGGGCGTTGACGCTCGATCGAGTGCTCGAGCGGCTGATCGCCGCCACCTGGGGCGCTCGGCCCGATTCCTCGGAGCACCGGGCCGGCCTCCGGCGCGTGGCGCAACGAGAGGTGCTCGACGCGCTCATGGACCTGGCGGCGAGCCCTCGGGCCTCGGTGGAGGTGCGGGCCGCGGTCTTCTCGCGCCTGACTCGCCTCCGCCGGGAACTTCGCGCCCGCCAGCCCGCCGACCCGCTTGCCGAGGCGCACGTGCGCTTGGCCGAACGGGATCTTTCCGAGTTTCTCGAGAGGCCGGAGCGGCGCGCGCCCCGGCCGCCGCGGTTGGAGGCGCCTCCGGGCCGACCAATCGGCGGCTGAGGACGACGAGGCGCCGGCTAATCGGGAGGGCGAACCGTCTCCCGGGCTGGTTCCGGCGGCTTGTCTTCCGCCGGCACGGGGCGCAAGGCCTCGACCACACCGGGCGCGACGGACCGGAGGTTCAGGTCGCGCTGCGGGAACGGAATCTCGATTCCGGCCTCGCCGAGGAGGCGGTGGACAGCGCGGCGCACGGCGCTCTGGAGCGCCAGCCCCTGTTCGAAGCGCCCGGCCCAGACGTGCAGGACGAAGTCGAGCGAGCTGTCGCCGAACCCCATGAAGTAGGCGGCAGGCGCCGGGTCCGTCAGCGCCTCGGGATGATCCGCCCCGGCCTTGAGCAGAAGCCCGATGACCTTCTCGGGATCGGAGCCGTACGCGACACCGACCTTGATCTCGATGCGCCGCCGCCGGTCCGAGAGCGTCCAGTTGATGACGCTCTTGGAGATCAGGTCGCCGTTGGGGACGATCACCTCGGCCCCTTCGGCGGTCTGCACGGTGCTCGACCGAATGCCGATGCGCCGCACGTATCCGATCGACGACCCGACATCGACGAAATCGCCGACCTCGATCGGGCGTTCGAAGAGCAGGATCAGCCCCGAGACGAAGTTGCCGACGAGGTTCTGGAGGCCGAACCCGATGCCCACGCCGAGAGCTCCCGCGAGCAGCGTCACCCGCGACAGGCTGATGCCCGCCGCGCTGAAGGCGAGCAGAACGCCGCCCACGATGATCCCGTACCGGATGGTGGTCGAGATCGTGAACGCCAGACCGGCCTTCAGCGGCAGCCGCGGGAGGATCTCTCCTTCCAGCCAGAAGCGGAGGAGGGCGGCGGCCAGGTACGTTGCGGCGAGGACCGCGAGGAACGTCAGGATTCCCGACACCGACACCGTCGCCGAACCGACCGCGAGGCTGGCGTTCAGGAAACCCTGGAGCAGTCTCGAGGCCTGGTCCTGGACGCCGAAGGACCGGAGCGACCAGATAGCCCACTCGACCGAAAAGAGGAGTGCGAGCAGCCGGCGGAGAGCGCGGCGGATGACTTCGGCGCGGCTCTGCACGAGTCGCAGTGCGCGCGCGGGCCGGGTCACGAGCAGTGTGCTCAGGAACCCGTAGAGCAGCGCGTAGGCGCCGACCGAGATCAGCGCCAGTCCGAGCGAGCCGATCACGCCGTTGCGCAGCAAGCGAGCTGTTCCGATGTAGCCGATGATGGCCAGGACGAAGGCCGCGGCGAGCAGGGTCAGTGCGCCGACGATGACGGCTGTGGTGGCGCGCCGCCATAGGGCTTTCGGAAACGCGCGTTTCCACCGGCCCGAGGCGAGGTCAGCGGCCAGGGCAGCGCCGACCACCGAGACCTGCAGCAGCAGAACCAGCCGATCGAGAAGCGGGTCCTGCTCGTAGAGGTATCGCAGTGGAACCAGACACGCGGCGGCCGTCAGCGCGTAGAGCGAGCGCCAGAGCGTGGGACCGAAAAGGCGCGTCAGGAGCACGGCAGTCGAGACGATGGCCCCGACCCAAACGATTTCGTAGAACAGGACCGGCGCTCCCGGCGGGGCGGCCCAGACTCGGAAGATGAGGGCGGTCAGGATGGCGGCCGCGACAGGCCGATCGATCAGCCGGACCGCGGCCCGCGCGTAGGGATCGACCTTCGCACACTCGGCGGCGGCGCCGCGCAGAAGAAGCAGCACGATGATGCCCCCGAGGAAGAACGCCCAGAAGAGGCCGGCCTCGCGGGGGCCCGCGTTTCGAAGATAGTCCCTCAGCCGCTGGAAGTCCCGCGTGAGCTGCGCCTGCGCCGACCGCCCCATCGGCCGGCCGGCCCAGGCGGTTCGCCAGATCGGGGCCTCGGCGAGGGCGAAGAGGTGGCGCTGGGCCTCGGTTCGGCGGTCCGCCGTCGCAACGCGCGCGGCGGCCAGTGCGCTCCGGATGCGCGAGACCCGGTCGAGCTCCGTCAAGGCCTCGTCGCGACGCGTCTTGATGTCCTTGCGGAGCTGCTCGACCGACGCCGCGGTGGCGGTGACGTGGATGAGAATCGACTCCGGCGCCCCGCTCTCGGTCGCCGACGCGAGGGTCTCGCTCCAGCGGCGGCCCATTCCGGTGAGCCGAGCGAGGTCGGCGTCGAGGGTCCGCGCCCGGGTGGTGAGCGCCGCCTCGAGCTTCGAGCCGGTCACCTCCAGCTCTCGCAGCTCGCCGTCGAAGTCCTGCAGCTGGATCAGCTGCACTTCCTCAGCGGAGGAAAGGGCCGGCTGTTTCAGGAGTCGAGCCCAGCGGGCCTCGATTGCGGCGATCTGCCCCGGGGCATCGGCGACCTCGGGTCCTGGCGCCAGATGGGAAGTCATTTCTCGAACGACTCCCTCCGCGGCGGCGGCGTCTCCCGGAATCTCCGAGATAGCGATGGCGGACGGCGTCGGGGGCGCCGCCGGCGGCGCGGGACCGGTCTTGGAAGGAGCGGAGGCTTCGCCCGTCGGGGTCGGAGCTTCTTCGCAGGCGCCCGCGGCAAGCGCGAGAGCCAGGAGCAGGAGCAGCCAGGCGCCGCGGCGGCGCCCATCGCACCTTCCAAACTCCATCACGGCTCGATCCACGCGCGCACGCGCTCCTCGAGGTACGGGAAGAAGGGATTCCAGGAGATTCGAAGGAAGTCTCCCTGGGAGACCGTGAGCACGCCCCGCTCGCCGCGGGGCGCGAAGGTGCCCAAACGGATTCCTCCGCCCAGCTTGGCGTCGGGCTCGCCTCCGTAGAGCGGATCTTCGGTCGGGAAGGGAACGGCGACGTGGCCGACCGAGAACACCTGCGCGGGCCAGGCCAGGTGGAGAGGGCGCTCGGCGATCGTCTCGGAGCCGGCCGGGGTCGTGCGCGCGACGACGTCGAGCGTGTCGGAGCTGGCATTGGTCACGATCGTGAGCGTGTAGCGGCGCCGGGCGAGCGGGACGACGCGCGCCAGAAACGACGAGTCTTCCGGCTTGACGAACGGGCGGACGCTGGCGATTCGGTTCAGGTCGAACAGGACGAGCTCGCTCCCGTTCTCTTCGAGCGCGTCATAGAGTTTCGTGACCACGGCCTCCGCCAGGATCGTGGCGTCCATGGCCGACTGGAACGCGAGCATCGGAGGGAGTTGCCGGATCCGTCCTGACTTTGCGATTCGGGCGACCTGGGCCTGGATCTCGCCGGTCAGCTCCGACGTCTGCTGTCCCGCGAAGGCGGGGAAGGAGTTGTACTTGAACGGGTTGTATTCGGGCAGAACGTCGAGCCACCGGGTTTTCTCGAAATAGGGGAAGACCGCGAGCCGTCCCACGAACTTCGCCAGAGCGGCGGCCGGCGAGACGCCGATCATCGGCGAGAGAAGCACGATCCGGTTGGCCTTGGGTAGCTTCGCGCCCTCCAGAACATCGAGCGAGTACTTGACGGAGAGCGCGCCGCCGTTCGAGTAGCCGACGAGGAAGAAGGGCTTGCCCTCGCCGATCCGCCGGCGCACGTGGCGAGCGCCGACGCACGTCGCGGCGAGCCAATCCTGCCAGGTCGCCTGCGTCAGCGCTCCCGGCACCGTGCCGTGCCCGGGCATGCGAAGGGCGAGAACGTAGTAGCCGCGGTCGCGGAAGTCCTCCGCCAGGCGGCGCATGCTGTAGGGCGAGTCGGTCAGACCGTGAATCAGCAGCGCCCCGCCGCGGATCTCGGCCGGAACGAGCTCGAAGGTTCGATTCCAGTCGCGCGAGTAGCGGCGGGGGCTCGAGATCCCTTCGGAGAAGTAGCGGTCGGCGCTCGTTCGGTCCTCGGGTGCCAGCCGGTCTTCGATGTTCTCCCGGACTTCGTTGAAGATCTTCTCCTCGCGTTTCAGGTAATCCTCGAGCGTGAAACCCTCGGTCATCTCCGCCGCCCGGAGCTCGGAGGGGGGCACGAAGCGGTGCCACGGCTTCAAGGAGGGCGGCTGGCGCGATTGCCATGCGCGCGCGAGGACGATCGTCGCCAGGACGATCACCGCCGTGACCACCGCACGGCGCAGCCACCGGAACACGAAGCCGGAGGACCCTCCTCTTTGCTTCATGCCGCGGATCATAGCCGCGTCAGCGCGGAAGGCTCGCGGTCCAGTTCGTGACGACGGAGAGAGGTGTCGGTGTCTTCTGCTCGACGGCCGTCAGGGCGACGAGAATCCGCTGATGGTCGGCCGTGATGTCCCAGAATTGCGTGCTCGCGGGAAGGTTCAGAAGGACACGGGGCTGCCCGGCCCGGAATCCGCCCTGCGTCTTGACTTCCACGACCATGAGCTTTGAACCCGGGGCCTGAAAGGCGATCTCGCTCCCGTCGCGGCTCCAGCGAGGAGCCGAGCCGCCCCCTTTCGAGATCTGAATTCGTTCTCCCGGGCCGGGGAAGGGGCGGACGGAGACGTCGCGGACTCCCGATTCGTTCGATACGTAGGCGACCCATCGGCCGTCGGGAGAAAACACGCCGGTTTCGTTCCGCCATTCGGTCTGCAGGTAGGCCGAGGCCTTCTTGTCCGCGACGGACCAGACCCACAACTCGGGCCTTGCGTCGGGTCCCTTTGGCCCAGCCATCTGCCGGAGGAGAATCCACCGCCCGTCCGAGGACCAATCGAGTGGAGCCACTTCCCGTGGGAATGTCGAGAGCAACACGGGCTTTCCCTCTCCGCTCGAGTCGATCACGTAGAACGAAGAGGCGCCGCCGAATGCACCCAGCGCGAAAGCGACACGCCGGCCGTCGGGAGACAACACGGGTTCAGATCCGCCCGTTCCGGAAGTCAGTCGGTTCCGCACGCCGCGTTCGAGATCGTATGACCAGAGGTCGGTGTGACCGCTCTCCTGGCGGAAGATGGAAAGGAGTGCCCGCTTGCCGTCGGGCCACAGGCGCACATCCCAGACCTCTGCCGGCGGCACTTCGGGCGCTCCGCCCGCCTTGCCCGATCGATCGAGCCACGAGAGCCGAATCTGCTGAGGGCCGAGACCTCTCCGATAGACGAGCACACCGGTGGCCGACGCCGAGAAGACCCCCGAGGACCGGACCGAGAATTCGATTTGCTCCGCCACCGGAACCGCCGCGCCCGTTGCCTTGAGGGTCTTCGCGTCGAACGGCAGCGCCATGAGCGTTTCCTCCCGTCGGAAGAGGACGAAGCCCGGCGGGGCGTAGATCGCGTTGGACTTGTCGGGCAGAAGGCGCACGGCCTCCCGCGATTCGGTCGAACCGATGAAGATGCCGAGCTCCTCGTCGCGGACCTTCTCAGATTCCTCGCTTTTCATGGCGAGATAGAGGAAGTGTCGCCCGTCGGGCAGAAAGGAGGGGAAGCGGTGGGAGAGCGCTTCCTCCGACGCCCTCGGAAAGGTCACGGGCGTCGCCGTCCCGCCCATCTCCGAGACACGGTAGATCGCCCCGCCGCCGAGCGGCGCAAAGACGATCGCTCCGTCGCGACCCCAGCTTCCGCCCCGGCAGTTAGGCGCCTCGGCGATCGCCTCGGCCGGGCCGCCGCCCGCCCGGATCTTCTTGAGTTTTCCGCCCTGGAAGAACCCCACCCAGGCGCCGTCCGGTGACCAGAAGGGATACTGCACGTCGTCGGTCCCTTCGAGAGGCCGGGCTTCGAACGAGGCGAGGGAGCGCACGTAGAGATGGGTTCGATCGCCCTCCTGCGCGCTGAACACGAGCCGCATGCCATCCGAAGAGATGGCGATGGGAGCGCTTTCGAAGGCGAAGGTTTTTCCCTCCGGCGGCAGAACGGAGAAATGGAGCGCCGGCGGCGCCGCCGTTCGGGATCGCCAATAGGCTCCGGCAAAGATCGCGGCCGCGACGAGCAGGGCCGCCGCGACACTCCACGCTCGCGCCTCGCGGCCCCGGCGCCCCGCGGCCACGGGAGCCGGGATCCCCGCCTGCGAGCCTCCCTCGGCGATCCACCGGAGCTGCAGCATGACGTCGTGGGCCGTCTGCCAGCGATCTTCCGGGTCCTTGGCGAGGCAGGTCCGCACGACGCGGTCCAGAGCCGGCGGTGAGAGAGGAGAGACCGAGGAGATCGGCTGCGGTTCGTTCTGCAGGATCGCGGCAATGAGCGAGGCCTGGTTCTTTCCAGTGAAGGCCTTGTTCCCCGTCGCCATCTCGTAGAGCACAGCGCCGAAGGCGAAGAGGTCGCTCCGCACGTCGGCCTCCTTGCCTTCGAGCTGTTCGGGCGACATGTACTGAAGCGTCCCTAGAATCTGTCCCGTGTCGGTCAGTTGCCGGTCGGCCTCCGTGGGCAGAGCCGAGAGATTGATGGCCGCCGGCGAGGCGGCGAATTTGGCGAGGCCGAAGTCCAAGAGCTTGACTCCCGACTTCGCCAGCATGATGTTGCCAGGCTTCAAGTCTCGGTGAACGATCCCTTGCCGGTGCGCGCGGTCGAGGGCATCGGCGATCTGGATTCCGGAACGCAAGTACTGTTCGGCCGGAAGTGGTCCCTTGGCGAGGCGCTGGGTGAGCGTCTCTCCCTCGATGTACTCCATGACGAGATAGTCGGTCCCGTCTTGTCGGCCGATGTCGTAGAGCGAACAGATGTGGGGATGGGAAAGCTGCGAGATGGTCCGAGCCTCCCGCTCGAACCGCTGTCGGCGGTGCTCGTCCCCGGAGAGGTGAGCGGGCAGCACCTTGACGGCGACGATGCGGTCAAGGCGTGAATCGCGTGCCCGGTAGACTTCGCCCATTCCCCCCGCGCCCAGGGGCGCGAGGATCTCGTAGGGGCCCAGGCGTATTCCGGCGGCGAGGCTCACGGAAGTCGGCTGGAGAATATCTCAGGCCGGCAGGCCCGGCTACTACATCAAGATTGATATAGTGCTGCCGCGCGGATGTCCTCGAGCGCCTGTTCCATCCGGTCCCGGTGCGTGCGGAAGGAGAGGACGCAGATCCGGATGGCAAAGCGCCCCGAGAGCATCGTGCTCGTCAGGTGGACGTGGTTTCGGGCGTTGACGCGGGCGATCCGGTGTGGTGATCGCTGAGCGGTTACAAGCTATCTCGTTTTCGGGAGAGTTGGACGGGTGCGGGGTTCGCTCGCCTCGGCCCCGCTTCTGAGCCAATTCTCTAGTCTTCGGTCACCTTCTCCGTCGAGTCGGGGCTGGAGAAGATTCGGAAGGTCATGGTAATCGGCCCGAGTCCGATGACGTCCCCGTCTCGAAGATCCGCTGGAGACCCGAGCCGGCGCCCTCGCAGGAACGTTCCGTTCCGGCTCTTCAGGTCTTCGAGGACAGCCTTGCCGGCGCGGATGGAGATCCTCGCGTGACGGCGCGACACGGCCGTCTGATCGATTTGGACCCTGTTGTCCGGATGACGGCCGAGGACGTTTTCACCCTCTCCAAGCGCGAGCTTCCGGTTCCCGAGGATGAGGCGGTAGAGAGGCTCTCCAGCGCGGGACACCGTCGCGTCCGAAGAATCATCGACCACATCGCCGCTGAAGGCGTAGCCGAAACGGTGCACCGTGCGCACGAAGCGAGGTTGCCGCGCGGGGTCGCCAATCGCGGTCCGAATGTCGGAGATCAGCGTCGTCAGGTTCGCTTCCGAGACGAATGTCTCGGGCCAGAGCGAAGCTTGAATCTCGTCTTTGGAAACGGCCTTCGGCGCCCGCTCGAGCAGGAGCTCCAAGAGCGCAAGCCCCTTGGGCGAGAGTGTGGCGATCTTCGCCTCACGCCAGAGCTGGCGGGTTTCCGAATCGAAGACGCACTTGCCGAAGCGCTTACGCACGAGGTTCTGGCGGAAAAGGTGGAAAACGCCGGGAACTCCTTGAGGACTTCACGCGGGCGCCCGCCACAAGCTTCATTCTAGAGCAGCGGACGGAACGCTTTGGCGCGCTCCCGAGGCTGCTTCGAAGGGAAGTCGCCATGAAGAAGAATCGTTCCGGAGGACATGTCGGGACTGCATTTTTTCTCTGGCTCGCCGTCACGACCGAGATCTTCGCGGCGTCCGCAAGCGGCTCGGGTGCGTCTCGAAACTGCGCCCGGCTGACCCGACTGGCCATCCGGGATGGGCTAATCAATCTCGCCGAAGTCATCCCTGCCAGCGACGAGGTGCCCGCGTATTGCCATGTCGTCGGTGTCGTGAACCCCGCTGTCGGGTTCGAGCTCCGGCTGCCGATCGACAGCTGGAACGGGAGGCTCTATTTCATCGGCAACATCGGGTTCGGCGGCGGGGTCTGGGACACATCGTTCGCCGTTGCCCTGGGATACGTGGGCGTCTCCACGGACACGGGCCACGTCGGCGACTTCCTGGACGCCTCCTGGGCGCTCGACAATCGCCCTGCAGAAATTGACTACGGCTCTCGAGCAGTGCACGTCACCGCAACCGTGTCGAAGATGATCGTCGCGGCCTTTTACGGGAAGGGGCCTCGCTACTCTTACTTCGACGGCTGTTCCAACGGAGGCAGGCAGGGACTCCAAGAAGCGGAACGGTATCCCGGCGATTTCGACGGGATTGCGGCCGGTTCTCCCGCCCTCGACTTCACCGGGGCGATCACTGCCGCGAACTGGAACCAGCAGGCGCTCCACGCCACGATCGACAGCAGCATCATTCCTCCCGAGAAGCTTCAAATGATCGGAGATGCCGCCCTGGCGAGCTGCGATGGAGTGGACGGACTCATTGACGGATTGATCGAGGACCCCAGGAAATGCTCCTTTGACCCGGACACATTGCGATGTAGGAACGGCGACGCCCCGGACTGCCTCACGGCAGGTCAGGTCCGTGCGTTGAAGAAGATCTATGCCGGACCAACCGATTCGTCCGGGAAGCAGCTCTTCCCGGGGGTGCCGCCCGGGGCGGAGTCACCCAATCTGCCCGGCAGCTGGAACGCATGGCTCATCAACACGCCGGACGGACCCTCATTCGGCTTCATCTTGCAGGATCAGTTCCTCCGTTACCTCGCGTTCCCGGTCGACGACGCGAACTTCGATTGGAAAAGGTTGAATTTCGACCGCGACCCGCAGCGCATGCAGCTAATGGGTGGGATTATCAACGCCACCAATCCGGACCTCTCCGAATTCGGCCGGTCGGGCGGAAAACTGTTGCTCTGGCATGGTTGGAGCGATCCAATCATCGAGGCGGCGCGGACGGTCGACTTCTATGAGGATGTCCGCCGAACTTTAGGCCGCGCACAGACCGAACGGCTTGCGCGGCTCTTCCTGGCGCCTGGCGTGTCCCACTGCGGCGGCGGCACGGGGCCCGACTCCTTCGACTACTTCACGGCGTTGCAGGATTGGGTCGAGAAGGGGATCGCCCCCGACTCCTTGGAATCGGCGCACTATGACGCTGACGGCAACATCGACCGGACCCGCCCGCTCTGTGTCTATCCGCGGGTCGCTCGCTACAACGGCCACGGGAGCATCGATGACGCGGCGAATTTCCAATGCGTCGAGCCGGCGGCAGGGAAGGAGTAGGACGGTCGACGTTTCCTGCAAGGGCGCGGCTTCGGTGCCGCGCCCTTGCTTCACTGCTTGAAGCCTGCCACCCAGTTCTGGACGAGAGTGATGGGATCCGGCCTCGCCGTTTCGTTCAGCACGGTGAACAGAAACTGCTTGCCGTCGGCAGAGACGTCGTACTGCTCACCCGCTGGGCGCTGGAAGAGTCGGCTCGGCTCGCCGGTTCGAATCGACGAGCCCGCAACAACGACTTGTACCGACATGAGGTTCTCGTTGTCGATGTAGAAAAGCTCCTTTCCGTCGCGGCTCCAGGCCGGATGGCCGCCGCTGCTCGTTACCTTCCATCGATCGCCGGGGCCGGGGAAGGGAAGAACGTACATCCCCCCTTCACCGTCATAAGCGACCCATCGGCCGTCGGGCGAGAAGCGGGCCACGTCCTCGTTGGCCTCCGTTCGTAGAAACGGCCTCGGCTTCCGATCGCCTTCGAGCGGAAGCACCCACAAGTCCGCCGACGTCTTCGGATCGTGGTCCTCATAAAGGAGAAATCGGCCGTCGGGCGACCAGTCATCGGGGCCGAGCTCGTTGACAGAATGAAGGAGCAGGCGGGGTTCGTCCGTGCCGCTTGCCGTCTTGACGTAAAGGTCCCCGTTGAGACTGAACGCGATCTGCCGGCCGTCGGGTGACCAGACCGGCCACTGGCCTGCCGACACACGAGTTCCGAGGCCGCGCGACAACTCCCCGATCCATATTCCGTTGGCGCGCATCTGTGCCGCCACCTTCTTGCCGTCCGGCGACAGGCGGGGGCCCCAGTTTTCTCCCCATTGGCCGAGACACTCCCCTTGTTTTCCATGGCGGTCGAACCACGTCAGGCGTGCCGTTTGGGTGTTCGTCTGACAGACCAGGAGGCCATCGCGCGACACGGAAAAGCATGCGGGGCCGCCACTCTCATCGAGCCAGACATCCTCGGCAAGAGGCACGGCCGGTCCCTTTGTCTCGAGGCGATCAGCAGCGAACGGTTGCGCCACGAGCTTCCCTCGAGCATCGACGAAGAGGACATACCCTGGGGGGGCATACTTGCCGGTCGAAGCGGCCTCGGTCAGAACCCTGGTCTCCTTCGAGTCGAGCGACCCGATTCGGATGCTGGCCTTTCTGTTGCCGGGCGTGCTCGAAGCCTCGAAGAAGAAGTGCTTGCCGTCAGGCAAGAACTGCGGCCATCGGTGCCCGTACTCGTGCCTCGCCGAATCCAATTCCGTAACCGGCGTCGGCTCGCCGCCGGCCGCGGCAACCCGATGGATCGGTCCGTTACTGTTCGGTGCGAAAAGGATCACACCTTCCGGTCCCCAGGTTCCGCCGTTGCCGGCCGGCGCGTCGCAGACTGTCTTCGGCGTCCCGCCGGCGACATCGAGCGACTTCAGCTTCCCGTATTGGAAGAAACCCACCGACTTGCCGTCCGGTGACCAGAAGGGAAAGAGGGCGTCCACAGTCTCGGGCAGGCGCTGTGAAGTTCCCTCCGAAAGGACGCGCAGAAAGAGCGAGGGTGAATCCTTGATGGCGTTGCCTGCGCCGAAGACGATGCGGCTTCCGTCGGGTGAGACGGCAACCGGCGCGGTGTCTGCCAGACCGAGCTCTTCCGGGGGAAGCAGTGAGCTGTGGATTCGGCCGGGCGTTGCTGGTGACGTTCTCCAACGCGCGATCGAGATGGCCGTGGTGACGACGACGGCCGCGGCGGCGAACAGCCACAATAGTCGGCGACTCACCCTTCTCGGGACGGATACCGTCTCACCCGAGCCGCTGACCTCCGTGACGCGATCCCGCAAGTTCGCGAGGTCTCGGGCCAGATCCTTCGTCGATGCGAAGCGATTTTCGGGCTCCTTCGCCAGGCATCGCTCGATCACCCAGCGCAAGGGAGCGGGAACCTTTGGATTGACCTGACCGATCGGCTCCGGCTCTTCGTTGAGGACTGCCGCCAGCGTCTCGACACCGGTCTTCTTCTGGAAAGCCCTCTTCCCGGTAGCCATCTCGTAGAGGATTGAGCCCATGGAGAACTGATCGGAGCGGTAATCCACCGCTCCCGCGCTTGCCTGCTCCGGCGACATATAGCCGACCGTTCCCATCACGACGCCCGGCCGCGTCCCCGTCGTCGTCGGCAGCGCGCCGTCCCCGTCGATACCCAGCCCGCCCGCGATCAGCTTCGCCAGGCCGAAGTCGAGAATCTTGACGATTCCTTGTCGGCTCACCATCACGTTCTCGGGCTTCAGATCCCGGTGGACGATGCCTGCCTCGTGCGCCTTGGCGATACCCTCGGCGATCTGTGGAGCGATCTGGAGAAGCTTCCGAATCGGAAGCGGTCCGCCGAAGAGCATCTCCCGAAGCGTGCTCCCCTCCACCCGTTCCATCGCGATGTAGGGGATCGAGTCCACGGTGCCGATGTCGTAGATCGTGACGATGTTGGGATGGTTTAACGCCGAGACCGAGCGCGCCTCCTTCTCGAAGCGCTTCAGGCGCGAGGCGTCCGAGGAGAGTTCCGCCGGCAGCACCTTGACCGCCACCTCGCGACCGAGCCGCGTGTCCTGCGCCCGATACACCTCCCCCATCCCGCCCACTCCCAAAGGGGCGAGGATCTCGTAGGGACCCAGACGCGAACCGGCCGCAAGCGTCATGGCATCAGGCCCTCAAAACGAAACCTTCACGGCGGCACGGAACTGGAACGGCTCCTGGCGGACGGTCACCTTGCCATACTCGATGTTGGTCTGCTCCTGATTTGGGTCGTAGATCGTCGCCGGGTACCCTTGGGGCTGAGAGTCCGACCAAACGTCATTTCGCGAGACGGCGATCTGCTTGTTGAAGAGATTGAAGAGATAGGCCTGCAGCGTGACAATTGTTGGGCCAATCGCGATCGGATAGGAGAGCGTGAGGTTCGCCCCCCAGAGTGTGGGCAGCCGTCCCACCGAGCCTCGCGGAACCAGAAAGACGGCCGAGCCGTAGCCCCCATTGAAGTAACCCATCTTGTTGAGCGGCGCTCCCGACTCGACGAAGGCCTGGAGACCAACCCCGAGTCCCCACGGCGTCACCCAGTAGCCGTCGAAACGCAGACGCTGCGGCCGATCCAGAGCCAGGATCCCATAACCGTTGTGCCAGAACGCGGGAAAGTCGAAGTCCATGTTCCACCCGACGTAGGCCTGGTCGTAGTTGCCTTCGTTGACCCCGCCGTCATAGTTGCCACGCAGCGACGAGTAGACATAGCTCGCCTGGAGCCAGGCGCGGTCCCCGATTGTCTGGCGCGCTAGGATCTCGATGCCTCGGTACACCCTGCGGGCACGCGGCGTCGCGACGCCCGGCAGACCGCACTGAGCCCAGTCGCCCTCAAGCCCGTTGCAGGTTGGAACGTCTCCGCGAGCGAACGTTCCGTCCGAGCCGGGATTGATGAACGCACCCGGGCTGTAGTTGGCCTCAGGGCTGTGCCAGTCCAGGTCGCCGCGGTCCTCCAGCGCCCTGCCGAGGCCGCGGTAGGTGGCTTTCAAGCCAACCGTAAACGTCGGCGCGAGCAGTCTCTCGAAACCCACTGTCAGCTCGTCCTGATACGCCCCCTTTATGCCGGAATCGACGGACTCCCCGTACGGGCCACCTCCCTGCAAGAATTCAAACTCCTCGTGGCCGAGAACGTTCGGGTCCTGAACGACGCTCGCCGGATCGAAGTTGTAAGTCGCCAGGACCGTGTAGTTGCCGAATGCCATTGCCGCCGCGATCGTCGGTAGAGCGTAGGAGAAGCGCCCGGCGAACGCGTAGACCTTTGTGGCGCCGTCCCGCCACGGGTCCCAGACGACGCCGATACGCGGCTGCCATTCATCGCTGAATCGCAGGACCGTCTGGCCGAGGTAGTTGTGAGTATCCTCGCCATCCCAGCGGAGCCCAACGTTGACGGTCAACCCCTGCGCCACCTTCCAGGAGTCCTGCACAAAGGCGCCGTAGTCGAGGACTCTCGCACGTGCCGTTCCCGGAGCGACCGGAGTCGGGTCGTCAGGACTCACTGCCCAAAATATGTGTTTGTAGTAGCGCTGCCCAAACTCGCTGTTGATTGTGACGACTTGCCCTCCCGTGAGCAAGAACTGAGCGTCGGTGCGGCCGTCCATGTAGTCGGCGCCCGCCCTAATCTCGTGGTTCCCCGAATACAGCGTCACGATTCCGCCGAGCTGCGCCCTTGACGAGACGCTGTGGTCATAGGGGCCCCTGACGACGCCGTATCCCCCCGTGATCGCGTTGGGCTCCGGAGGAGGATCGCACGGACTGTCGGGAGTCCCGCCGGTGCAGGTGTCGTCCTCGTACCGGATCCCGTCCGGGGGCGTCAAGGTGTTGCGGTCGCGGTGGAAGGAGCCCTGCAACGTCACTGACATCTGCGACCCAAAGAGCTGACTCAAGCGTATTCCGTAGTCGACGCCTCCCTGGTTCCGGGTCGAGTACCACGTCGACGGGTCGGGGCTGACGATGGGCGCCACGTCGTAAAAGCCCAGTCCCTGCGCCGGGTCGGCTCCCGCCGCTCCAGACCTCGTCGCAGGATCGGCGAACACGGTGCCGACCAGCGAGGTTGAGGGGCCCGCGTTCCAGGTGAGCTTGCCCGAATAGAAATTGTCCGTTCCGTCGAAGGGGAAGCGGTCGTCCTTCGAAACATACGTCGCTGATTGGACCCGGGAGACGTGGCTCTTGACGCTGACGCGGTTGTATGCGCCGAAGAACCACAAGCGATCCTTGAGAAGGTACCCGCCGAGCCCGATGGCGTAGTCGAATCGTTCTCCGTCGGCAACTCGCATCGTGGCGATGGCGGAGTCTCCGGCCTTGAACTGCTGCCGCGCGGCAGTGTTGATGGAGTCGTAATAAACGAATCCGTCGCCATGAAACGCGTTGCCGCCCGACTTGGTGACGACGCTGATGACACCCCCCAGGGCCCGGCCGTACTCCGCTTGGTAGCCGCCTGTCTTGACCTCGACCGCCTCAATGAAATCGTTGTTGATGACCTTGCCCTGACTCCCGCGGAGCACGTTCGTCGTGTTGACGCCGTCGATCGTCCATTGGTTCTCGGCCGAGGTCGCCCCGTAGATCGTCAGGGCGAGCGCCCGGCCGTTCGTCACGCCCAGGTCCGTCGAGACTCCCGGGTTCGCTCGCACGATGTCGGCATAGTTGCGATCTACCGGAAGATGGCCGATGACGTTACTCGAGTAGTTGGTTCCGGTCGTCGTGGAGGTCCCGTCGATGAGCGGGGCCTCGCCCGAGACGAGGACCTGCTCTTCGGCGGAGGGCTGCATCACCAAATCGACCGTCGCCGTGCTGTCGAGCGCAACCGTGGCTTTCTTCTCCCCGGTGCGAAAGTTGAGAATCCTTCCCTGGACGAGGTAGGTTCCGGGGGGAACTCCCGGGAATCGGTAGGCGCCGGCGGAATCGGTCTGGACGGTGCGGGTGCCCTGAAGGCTCGGGCTCGTGGCCTCTACGGTCACACCGGCAAACGGGAGACCCGCGGCGTCGATGACGCGGCCGGCAATCGATCCCGTGGTTTGCCCGCGACCAGCAGGCGCCGCGAGCAGGACGACGGACACGATGCAAGTCCCGACTCGTGGGAAGAGGCCCTCTCTTTCTACAGCCCACCCCCCGTCGTTTCGCCCGGAGGCGGAGGGTCGGGCCCCAGCTCGCTCGGCGGACCGTTTCCTTGTGAAGCGACTTTGGGGGAATCTTCCGCCTCTTGCCGGGAGAGGGTCAAGGCAGAAGTGCCGGGAGGGAGTCGAAATTCCACGGATTCACGGCGTTTTCTCGCGATTTCCAGTCAAGTCCAGCGCCGGCGAAAAAGTTGGATAACACCGGGAACTCCTTGAGGACTTCACCCCGACGACGGCCATAGCCTCCTTCTTAGAGCGGCGCGGGAGAGTGCATCGGTAGCAGCTCTGAAAGGCAGTCGCCATGAAGAGGAGCCCGTTCGGAACACGCACCCTCGTCGCGGTTGCATTCAGTTGCCTCGTGGGCGCCGCGAGAGCTCAAACCGTTACCTTCTTCCAACTTCCGAACGGCGCTAACGCCGCCAGCATCGTCGCGGGAAGCAACAGCGATCTCTGGTTCAGTGAGCTGGCAAACGACGGACCCGGCGAACACCTCTTCCGCATGACGACCTCGGGTGCCGTCACGGAGTTCTCACTACCCCCGGCTGCAAACTGCGTGGGCGGTATCGCGCTGGGGCCGGACGGCGCGCTCTGGTTCACGGCGTACTCCTCCACAGATTGGGGTTGCGGGACGCCGGTCTCCGGAATGATCGGCCGGATTACCGAGGCGGGTCAGCGCAGCGAGTTTCCAAGCCCCGTGGCTGGCAGCATCGCGACGGGCCCCGATGGAAACCTGTGGTTCGCTGAGCTATCCGCCAACAAGATCGGCCGCCTGACCACCAGCGGAGCTCTGAAAGAGTTCGACCTCCCCTCGCAGACCTCTATTCGCAAGATGACAGTCGGTGCAGATGGCGCTCTGTGGTGCACGACGGACTCCTCGAGCATCTTGCGGATCACGATGGGCGGCTCTATCCGAGCAATTCCGGCCTCCTGTATGCCAGCAGGGATCACGGCCGGGCCCGACGGCAACCTCTGGTTCGCGGACACGAAGGGGCTCATCGGCCGGATCGACCGGTCCTCGTTTCGCGTCACCAGGTTCCCGCTCCCGACCTCGGAGCTCTATCGATGGGCAGGCGGGATCGCGTCGGGCGCGGACGGAAATCTCTGGTTCACCCGGCTCTTCGGCGGCATCGGTCGCATCACCACGACGGGTTTCATCACGGAATTCCCGTTGTCCCTCAGCGGATTCGCTCTCGATATCGCCGCCGGTCCGGATGGCGCCCTTTGGTTCATAGAGGCAGAGAGCGACAAGATCGGCAGGATCGACGTGATTCGTCGCCGGGAGAGCGACCGACTCGAGATCGGCACCTGCGTGCCGGACCCACATAGCCTTTGCCTGAGCGGCGGAAGGTTTCTGGCGACCGCGACCTACCGCAATGGGATCGGCTCAGGAACGGCGACCGCCGTCGCGATCTCGGATGCCACGGGCTTCTTCACCTTCGACGACGCAGACAGCGCGGAGTTGGTGGTCAAGGTTCTGAACGCCTGCAGCTTCTCTCCTTACATCTGGGTTTTCGTCGGCGGATTGACGGATCAGGAAACGACTCTCAGTGTGACCGACACGAAGACGGGTGTCATACGGACTTACTCCAACCCGCTCGGTACCACGTTCGTGACCGTCACAGACACGGCGGCATTCTCAACATGTCCGTAATCCGATCGGTCGCCTTTGTCGGTCATTGCCCGTGGACTTGAAAGGACACGATTATGAAGAGAAGGTCGTCCGGAAGACGGGTGCTTGTGGCCATTCTCCTCGCGTGCAGTGCGACGGCGACGACGGCTCAGTCGATTACCGAGTTCGTCATCCCCACGATTGGGAGCAGCCCCTCCGGCATCACGGCCGGGCCACAGGGAAGTCTCTGGTTCACCGAACATGACGGTAACAAGATCGGGCGGATCTCGACCGAAGGCGTCATTTCCGAGTTTGCGATCCCTACTGCGGACAGCGGGCCGTCCAGGATCGCCGCGGGACCAGATGGCAACGTCTGGTTTGTCGAAACCGCTGCCGGCAAGATCGGGCGAATCACACCCCGCGGAGAGATTGCTGAGTTCGCCGTTTCTGCACCTGGCTACGGCCCGTTCGATATCGTGGTGGGCCGTGACGGCAACCTCTGGTTCACAGACAGCAATCACAGTGCGCCGATCGTGGCGGGCGGGATTGGGCGAATCACGACGGCCGGAGAAGTCTCGCGGTTCAATTTGGGCTACTACCACCGACCGCACGGCATCGCGGCAGGGCAGGACGGCAACCTCTGGGTCGCCGACGCCGGGACGGTCGCGAGGATAACGAGGATCACCACAGCCGGAAAGTTTGATTCGTTTCTCACGAGTGGCTGTCCCGGCCCCTCCTGGATCGCGGGCGGTCCGCATGGAGCCCTGTGGTTCACCGATTCCGGAGCGATTGGTCGGATCACCCCGGACGGAACGATTACGGAGTTCGCCGCGCCCGCGTCTGGCATCGCTCTCGGGCCGGACGGCAACGTCTGGTTCACCGAATTCGGCGCCAGCCGCATCGGCCGAATCACTCCGACCGGAGAAATCACGGAAGTGGCGATCCCGACATCCGAGGGCGGCCCTGAGGGGATCGCCGCCGGACCCGACGACGGCAACGTCTGGTTCACGGAACGTACTGCCAACAAGATCGGCCGGATCTCGACCAGCGGGACCGCCTGCATGCCGGACCAACATCACCTGTGCCTGAGCGGCGACAGATTTCGGGTTTCGGCAACCTACCGGAATCAGCTCGGCTCTGGCGAGGCGACCGTCGCCGAAACTTACGCCGCCACAGGGTTCCTCGCCTTCGACAATCCAAACAGCGTCGAGCTCGTGGTGAAGATTCTCGATGCCTGCAGCATCGGCTCCGGCTTCTGGGTCTTCGCGGCCGGACTCACGGACCAGAAAGCACTGCTCCGGGTAACCGACACGCAGACCGGCGAAGTCCGAACCTACTCCAACCCGCTCGGGACCACGTTCGTGACCGTAACAGACACGACCGCCTTTTCCACGTGTCCGTAGCGTGCGGATCGTCGAGTCGTCGACACTGGCGCCGGCGAAAAAGGTGGACTACGCCGGGAACTCTCCCAGGAGTTCGTCTGGCAGCCGTCACGAGCTCGTCTGACAGCAGCACGACGAGCACAACCTAGGTCGAAGTAAGGGGTGCGTCATGAAGAAAAACCGGTTCACATCACGCGCGCTCATTGCGCTTCTACTCAGCTCGGGTGCGGTCATCGAGAACGGTCAGACAATCACAGAATTGACGATCTCAGCCGGAAGCTCCCCCGCGAGCATCGTGGCTGGGAAGGACGGGAACTTGTGGTTCACTGAGAGTCGGAACGACAAGATCGGGCGGATCAGCCCGTCCGGAGTCATTACCGAATTCCCGATTCCGACACCTAACAGCAGCCCTGGCGGTATCGCGGCGGGCGCCGACGGCAACCTCTGGTTCACCGAGAGCCAGAGCAACAAGATCGGGCGGATCAGCCTGTCCGGAGTCGTTACCGAATTCCCGATTCCAACGCTTTTCAGCAGCCCTCGGGGTATCGCGGCTGGCACGGATGGCAACCTCTGGTTCAGGGAAACCGGCCGGCAGATTTGGAAGATCACGACTTCGGGTGTTTTCACGGAGTTTCCAATTCCGACTCCTCCCACAGCGGACAGCGCCCTCGACATCGCGGCTGGCCCGGATGACAACCTCTGGTTCACCTTCTCTGCGGGCTGGATCGGTCGGATCACCACGGCAGGAGTCGTTACCCTCTTCATGACTCCTTCCCGCAGCGCTGTTCAGGGCATTGCGGCCGGGCCCGACGGGAACATGTGGTTCACTGAAACCGCTGGGGCAAGGGGAAGGATCAGTCGGATCAGCACCGACGGTGTGATTACTGTAGTTGGGTACCTCGGGATCCTCCCTTTCGGTCTCCCCCGAGGTATCGCCGCCGGCCCGGACGGCAACCTCTGGTTCACCAACCAGACTGGCGACCGGATTGGCCGGGCCACCACGAAAGGAGTGATCACGGAGTTTGCGATTCCGACGTTCGGCAGCAGGCCCAGCAGTATCACGGCCGGCCGGGACGGCAACCTTTGGTTCACGGAGTCGGCCTCCGACAAGATCGGCCGGATCACCACGGAAGGAGAGGTCAGCGAGTTTGCCCTGCCCCCCGTCGGATTCGGGCCGTGCGTGCCGAACAGCCTCTGTTTGAGCAGTGGCCGATTCCAGGCGACCGCGACTTACCGTAATCAACTCGATTCCGGCACGGCCAAAGCCGAGGCCATCTCGGACTCCTCGGGTTTCTTTGTCTTCGACAACCCCGATAGCGTCGAGCTCGTGGTGAAGGTTCTCAACGGCTGCGGTTTCACGATTCCTAACTTCTGGGTATTCGCTGCCGGGCTTACCGACCAGGAGACAACGCTGACCGTGACCGATCGGATGACTGGCGCGATCCGGACCTATTTCAACCCTCTCGGCAACACCTTTGTTACGGTCACCGACACGGCCGCGTTTTCCACGTGCCGCTGAGAAGGCCCAAATCCCTTGAGGCTCCACAGCTATATCAATTCTGTCATAGTGTCGCGGCGGCTGCGGCGATGTCCTCGAGCGCCGCCTCCATCCGGTCCAGGTGGGTGCGGAAAGAGAGGACGCAGATGCGGATGGCGAAGCGCCCGCGGAGCATCGTGCTCGTCAGGTGCACGCGATTCTTCGTATTGACGCGGGCGAGGAGTTCGCGGTTCAGCACGTTCAAGGCTTCCTCGTCGAATCCCTCGCGACGCAGGCGGAAGGCCACGATCGAGAGCTGCGGCTCGGCCAGAATCTCGATGCCCGGGATCCTGCGCAGCTCGTCGGTGGCCCATAGAGCCAGATCGAGCTTCTCGTCGAGATTCCGACGGAAGGGCCCGATCCCGTGCATCGCGATCGGGAGCCACACGCGAAGCCCTCGCCAGTCGCGGGAGAGCTCCGGCGACAGCAGATTGAAGTCGGGCAGATCGACGTCGGCTTGCATGGGAGGCATGTAATCGGCCGAGATCGCGTGGGCGCGCTTCAAGGCCTCGGTGTCGCGCACGAGCAGGCACCCGGTTCCGTAGGGGAGGAAGAGCCCTTTGTGCGGGTCGAGCGCGATCGAGTCGGCGCGCTCGATTCCGGCGAGCAGGCGGCGGCCGCGCTCGGTCAGGACGAAGAAGCCGCCGTATGCCGCGTCCGCATGGAGCCAGAGCGCCTCGCGCCGCGCGATCTCCGCCAGCGCCGCGAGGTCGTCGACGGCGCCCGTGTTCGTCGTGCCGGCATTGCCGACGAGGAAGAAGGGGGTTTTCGCGGCGGCGCGGTCGCTCGAAATCGCCTTCTCGAGAGCGTCGAGGCGAATTCGGTACTGCTCGTCGGTCGGGATCTCACGGACGTTCTCTTCGGGGAAACCCGCCAGCATCGCCGCCTTCTGGACGGAATGGTGGGCCTGATCGGAGACGTAGAGCGTGCCCGAGAGGAAGTTTTCCGGCAGGAGCTTGCGCCGCGCGGTCACGAGCGCCGAAAAATTGGAAAGGGACCCGCCGGAGGTCAGCACGCCGCCGCCTCGCTCCGGATAGCCGACCATTCCGCAGAACCAGCGCACGACGTTCCACTCGATCGCCGCGAGCCCTGGCGCCGCTGCGAAGACACCGACGTATCGGTTCGTGGCGTCGGCGATCAGGTCGGCGACGGCGGCGTGCGGAAGCCCGCCTCCCGGGATGTAGGCGAGATAGCCTGGCCCGGCGGTATTGAAGCTCTTCGGGATGACGCGATCGAAGAGCAAGTCGAGCAGCTCCTCGGCCGGCCGGCCGACCTCCGGAAGCGGTTCGGAGAGCGACCGCGCCAGAGCCTTTCCGCCCTCGGTGTCGGCGGCGGGCTGCCGCGGGAGCGACTCGATGTGACGCAGCACGCGTTCGGTTGCGGCCTCGATCAGGGCCCGAAGCGTTTCGCCCGAGAGTTCGAGAGATCGGTCTTCCGTCAAGCGCCGGTTATCTTACTGAGGCGCTAAGGCCATCGAACGCCGTCTGCATGCTCGAGCGCACCCGGGCGACTAGCTCCGGCAGATCCCGGGGCGCGAGTCCTTCGGTCGGCACGGGCTCGAGCACTCGCATCGGAAAGCGTCCCGGCCGGGCGCGCTGCCGCCGCATGTCCAGGATCGACGTGAGCGGCGCGGCGACGATCGGCAGGATCGGCACGCCCGCCGCGAGCGCGAGGCGAAAGGCGCCGCTCTTGAAGGCGAGCAAGTGCGGCCCCGAGTTGCGGTGGCCCTCGGGCATGAACCAGACGGAAAGGTCTTCCTCGCGCATGGTCCGGGCGGTCGCCTCGAGGGATTGCAGCGCGCTCCGGGCGTCGTCGCGGTCGATCGTCAGGTTGCCGGAGAGTCGGTAGAACCAGCCAAAGACCGGGATGCGTCCGATCTCGCGCTTGCCCGCCGAGACGGTGCGCCGGGGAAAGATCGAGCCGAACGTGACGACGTCGGCGAAGCTCTGGTGGTTGGCCACGATGACGCAAGGGCGGCACTGCTCGAGGCGCTTGCGGTTCTCGACGGCGACGTCCCATCGCATCATCCGGACCACTCCCCGGCAAAAGACTCGACCGAAGACGTAGAGCGTCTGCCGGTTGCCCGGGCGCACGAGCAGCCAGAGGACTCCGAGCGCCGAGCAAATGAGGAACCAGATCCCCCCGAAGAAGAGGCCGAGGAAGAAGGTCGCCGTCTCTCGGATCGTCTTCAACCGCGTGTGGCCGGAGCGAGGCTCAAGGGACCCGGAACTGCATGGTCGTCGTTTGCCAGTTGTCCCGAGCCCCCGCCGGCGGCAGCCAGGGAGGCAGGGGCATCAGCAAGAGCCGGGCGAGCGCATGGGCATACGGCTCGTACTGGCTGCGCAGGTGCGCGAGCCGGTCCTCCGCCTCCCGCCCCGCGTGCAGGGAGAGACCCACGGCGGAGAGCGCCGTTCGAAGCCGCGCGAGCTCGGAGGCCGGGAGCCGGTCCGGTGCGGCGGTGAGCGGCTTCTGGCCGAGCACCGACGTCAGGTCGGCCAGCGCGTGGCGGGCCATGGCGAAGGTCAGCCGCGCCGGCCCGACCGGGGTGCGGTCGATGCCCGTGATCACGAGCGAGCAGGTGTCGAGCACCATCGTCAGCGCCGCGACCCAAGACTGGTTGTCGTGCTGCGATCGATAGAAGGCGAGCACGGGGAAGGAGATGTGTCCCTCCAAGATGTCGGCGGACCAGCGCTCCCAGTCGGAGAAGAGCGGCGTGAGGGCGGCGGCCATATCGCTCTCCGCGTGCCGGCGCAGTAGCTCGGTGGCCGTCGGAGGCGAGCCCGCTCGGGCATCGAGCAGGGCGATCGGGACCTCCCTTCGCGAAAATGTCTGAGAGAGCATCGGCAAGTAGCCGATCACGAGGGCCAGGAACGCGAAACCCGTCCCCGCTTCGACGGTCGTGAGGGCCCGTGCCGTCGTGGAGATCGGGGTGACGTCGCCCAGCCCCAGCGTGAAGAAGGTCGTCCCGCTCATGTAGAGATCGGCGCCGAAGCCCTCGAGCCCTGGCGGCAAGGAGAGATGGGAGCCGAGCCCCCACTGGAGCAGCGCGAAGCCGAAGACGAGTGTGCAGGCCCAGAGCGCGAGCAGCAGAATCAGCGAGAGAGGCCCGAAGACCGAGAGGAAGTTCTCCCGGGAAATTCCGGGCCGCATCCGGCGGCCGATCGCGGCAAAGGGCGGCCAGGTCGCGCGGTAGAAGAGGCGCGTCAGCCGGTAGCGGAAAGAGGCGCGCCGCGGAAGCACGATCGTTTCGAACGCGTCCCAGAGAACGAGGAGCAGCAGAAGGAGCCCGGCGGCCACCGCGAAGAGGCGCATGCGCCGGCGAATTCTATTGCGGCGGCCGGGGGGTTGGTGCCCCGAAAGAAAAGCCCGCCTCGCGGCGGGCGGGAGAACGGGATGTGAGAGGGCCTCAGTGACGAGTCTGCCCGTCGTGCTTCTGCCGGTAAATTTGGCGGGAGAGGCGATTCTGCTGGTTTTCGACGAGCCCCCTTTCGGCAGCCGTCAAGGATCCGCCGTTGGCCTGGCGCATGCCGTGGACCTCGCGGTTCAAGCCCGCTTCCCGGCGCTCGAGGCGAGCAGTCTCGCCGGCCGTGAGCTGGCCGCTCTCGACACCCTGGGCGATGCGCTGCTGCTGATTTTCCTGGCGCCGGTGGATTCGCCCGTCCGCCCGCGCCGGCAGGGCGGCGCAGAGCGAGGCGGCGGCGGCGACTCCGACGAGAATGACCTTCTTCGACATTTTTCGAACCTCCGTCCATTGGACGAAGGCCTCGGGCGGAGGGTTTACGGGGGGTCTACCGGGACAGGATCCGGAAGCTGCCCCGGTACGTCTGTAGCCGCAGCTCCGGACCGCCGCCGTTGACCGAGCCGCGCTGCCGCTCGCCGCTGCCGTGTCGGCCGAGCACCTTCATGGCGACCTCGAACTCGGTTTGGAGGTCGCCGTGCCGGCCCAGATCCGCGTCCAGGTCGAATCCAGACGAGCGCGGCAAGGCGATTCGGATGTCGCCCTTGTAGGTCTCGAATTGGCTCGCCGCGAATCGCGCAAACGCCGCGTCGACCTCACCCTTGTAGGTCTGGAGGCGCACGGCCCCCTCGAGGTCTCGGATTTCGACCCTTCCCTTGTACGTCTCGAAGTCGAGGCCTCCGCGAAGGCCGGCAACCCGGCTTTGCGACTTGTAGTCGTTGACTTTCAGGTGCGCGGTCGGGGGGAGCTTGACGGTGTAGCGCACGAACGGGAGCGTCCTGTCGTCGCCGAAGATGCCGAGAAAGCCGCGGTGGTGCACGGCGTCGTAGTCGCTCTTGATGCGCACGCGGGAGCCCGAGCCCTCGATCCGGACCTCGGTCTCGCGCACCTTCTCCGCCTGATGGCGGCCGCTGTCGTCGGGCTCGATCCGCGCCGCGACGTCGACTTCGGGCCGGTCCCAGGTTTCGACGTCGATCCACCCCTTGAAGGTCTCGATCGAGACGCGGCCGTCGGGATCGAGCGGAACGGCCTTGTGAAACTCCTTGAAGTCGGCCCCGGCAGCCGTTGGTGCGGCCATCGAGGCCGCGAGCAGAAAGGCGGGAAGAACAGCGTTCGACCGCATGGCCCCCTCCTTCTCTCCCATACGCAGCCCGGGCCCGGAGGTTCCCTACTTGCGGGGGGGCCGGCTCGGGCGCAGCTCGATCCTGGAGGCGATCGCCCGGCCCGGAAACCGGAGGAGGTCCGCGACCGCTTCGGCCACGTCCTCCGGGGAAAGCATCCAGGAGACGTCTCGGTTCCCGTGCGAGTGAGTCCACTCGGTCCCGACCGAACCCGGCATCACGACGGCCACCCGGATCCCCTCGTGCCGCAGATCGAGCATCGCCGCATCGGAGAGGCCGAGCAGTCCGAACTTCGAGGCGTTGTAGGCCGAGCCGCCCGCGAAGGCGTTGACCGCGGCGAGCGAGGCTATGTTGACGATGAAGCCGCCGCCGGTTTCCTTCATCAGGGGAACCGCGTGCCGGATCGCGTAGAACGGGCCGAAGACGTTGGTTTCGAGGACGTCCCGGAAGCGCTCCGGCGAGAGTTCGTCCACCCGGCCAAACTCTCCGATGCCGGCGTTGTTGACGAGCACGTCGAGCCGGCCGTGCTCGCGGCGGGCGAGCTCGACTAAACCGCGCTGGTCCTCTTCTTTGCGAGCGTCGGCTGCCGCGCCGACGGCCGAATGGCCTTCCTGGCGAAGCGCCGCCGCGGCCTCTTCGGCCGATTTGGCGGTCCGTCCGGAGAGCACGACGCAGTAGCCTTCGACCGCGAGGCGCTCCGCAATCGCGCGCCCGATCCCTCGGGTCCCGCCGGTCACGATGGCGACGCGCTTGCCTCCCACGATCGGCCCCGCCAGGCTACTTCGAGGGAGGCGCTTCGGGGACGCTCCCCTGCGCGCTCGCCTCGCCGAAGAAGGCGTTGCGGTTCTTGTAGTCCCACTTCACGCCCAGGTCGTCGTAGTGAAACGAGACCGAGTGCCCCTGCGTGACCTCGTGGATCCAGGGAAACGGCGCCGCGTTGGTCAGCCCGATTCGGTTGCCCGGGTCGCTCCTCGGGACGTTGGGGAGCACCTTGTTCAAATCGATGTTTTCGATCTCGAAGGAGAGCTTCGATTGGGCGATGTCGAACCGGGCGACGTCTCCGGTGACGTCGAGGTGCATGGGCGCCCATTGCGGAGGACGGAACCCCTTCATCTCCCGGGTGCCGAGAAGGCCCGCCAGGAGGCGCGGCATCGCCTGGCGCTGCGCCGGAGTGGCGCGATCGTCCAGATAGAGGGTCAGCAGGTCGAGCTCTCCCTTGAGGTCGAAGGCGTCCCCGGTTTTCTCCCCCTGCGGCGTCTTCAAGACGATCGCGAAATTCAGGCCGTCCAGGCTCACGTCGCCCACCCGGCCCTTGTCGATGTGGATGAGCACGACGCCGTCGCAGTGACCCTCGGTCGGCACCGAGACGTTGGCGCCACACGAGCAGCTGACGGCGCAGGCGCAGGTGTCGTAGTACTTGCCTTTCATTTCATAGCGGGTCCGGTCGGCGCCGACCGAGACCGCGGCAGCGCCGAGCGCCGCGACCGCCGCGATCGTCAAGACGCTTGCGGCGTGCTTCATGGCCTTCCTCCTCTCGAGCTTCCCCGGGCTCAGCGCGCCCCGGCGGCCTCGAAGGACTCGCGCAGGATGCCGAGCGCTTCGGTGATCTCGGAGGCGCCGACGGTCAGCGCCGGAGAGATCCGGAAGACGTTTCCCTCGAGGCCTCCCTTGCCGATCAGCAGACCGTGCCGCTTCGTCTCTTCGAACACGCGGCTGGTCAGGGCCTTGGCCGGCGTGCGGTTGCCGGAGGTCTCATCCTCGACGAGCTCGAGCGCCTGCATCAGGCCCATGCCGCGGACCTGGCCGATCGATCGCGGGAAGCGGCTCTGCAGCTCCTCGAGTCCCTCGCGCAGGCGGCGGCCCATCCTCTCGGCGTTGTCCGGCAGATTCTCCTCCTCGATGATTCGGAGGGTCGCGTTGGCCGCCGCGCAGGAAACCGGGTTTCCGCCGAACGTCGAGATCGTCGAGGCCTTCAGAGACGCCGCGATCTCCGGTGTGGCGATCGTGACACCGAGCGGCAGACCGTTGGCGACTCCCTTGGCCATCGTCATGATGTCGGGAGTCACGCCCCAGTGCTCGATGCCCCACATCGACCCGCCGGTTCGTCCGAAGCCCGTCTGGACCTCGTCGCAGATGAAAACGCCTCCGTACTTTCGAACGATGCCGACGGCGATCTCGAAGTACTCCGGCGGAGGCGTGATGAAGCCGCCGACACCCTGAATGGGCTCGGCGAGAAAGCCCGCGATCCGGCCGGTCGTCGTCGTGCGGATCAATTCCTCGATGTCCTTGGCGCAGGCGACCCCGCAGGACGGATAGGTCAAGTGGAGCGGGCACCGATAGCAATAGGGGGAGACGGCGTGCTTGATGCCGGCGACCTGCGTCGGGAGCGGCCGCCAGGGCGCGTGCGCCGTCAGCGACTGAGCGAGCAGAGAGCGGCCGGAGTAGCCGTACCGCAGGGCGACGATCTCCGTCCTTCCCGTGTGAAGTTCCGCCATCATGACGGCCGTCTCGTCCGCCTCGGTGCCCGAAGCGGTGAAGTAGGACTGCTGGAGGTTGCCCGGCGCCAGCCGCGCCAGTCGTTCGGCGAGCTCGACGACCGGCAGGGTCGGGTAGAGCGACGAGACGTGGGCGAAGCGGTCGAGCTGCGTCACGATCGCGGCGTTGACCCGGTCGTCGCAATGTCCGATCGAGACGGTCAGAATCCCGCCGAAGAAATCGAGGTACTCGTTGCCGTCGGCATCCCGGATGCGAAGGCCCTTGCCCTCCGTCAGGACGACGGGCTCCTCGTAGTAGTTGATCGTCGCGGGGAAGAGGTAGTCCCGATGTTTCGCTCGGGTCTCCCGGGTCAGATCGCTGGTTGGAGCTTGCGTCTTGATGGTGCTCATGAGTCTCTCCGTCTCGGAGTCAGCCCGAGGAGCGACAGGGGATCAGAACCATCGGGAGATCACGACTTTCTTGTCCGTGTAAAACTCGAAGGCGTCCCGGCCGTGGACCTTCAGGTCTCCGAAGAAGCTGTCCTTGGCGCCCCCGAACGGGAATTGCGCCATGGGCGCCGCCACGCCGATGTTGACGCCCACCATCGAAGCCGAGGCGAGACGGGCGAACTCGCGCGCCGCCTTGCCGCTCGAGGTGAAGATGGAAGTGGCGTTGGCGTTGGGGTGCGCCTGCATCACCGCGATCGCCTCCTCGAGCGTGCGCACGGGTGTGATCGAGGCGACCGGCCCGAAGATCTCGTCGCGTCCGATCGACATGGTCGGGGCGACGTTGTCGAAAACCGTGGGGCCGAAGAAGAAGCCCCGCTCGTGCCCGGGCACCCGCGCGCCGCGGCCGTCGAGCAGGAGCTCCGCGCCTTCGGCGACCCCCTTCTCGACGTAACCCCCGACGCGCTCGCGGTGCTTCTCGCTGATCACGGGCCCCATCGTGACCCCCGGCTCCATGCCGTCCCCGACTCGGAGACCTCTTGCCGCCTCGACCATGCGCTCCCGGGCGGGCCGGTGCGCCTCGCCCACCGGGACGAGCACGCTTCCCGCGAGACACCGCTCGCCCGCGCAGCCGTAGAAGGATTCGGTGATGACGGGCACCGCGCGGTCGAGGTCCGCGTCCGGCATCACGACGACGAAGTTCTTCGCGCCGCCGAGCGCTTGAACGCGCTTGCCGGCATGGGTGGCGCGCCGGTAGACGGCCCGGGCGACGGGAGTCGAGCCGACGAAGGAAACCGCGCGAATCTCGGGGTGGTCGCAGATCGACTCGACCACCTCGCGCCCTCCGTTGACGAGGTTGACGACGCCGGGCGGCAGGTCGCACTTCTCGAGGAGCTCGAAAATCCGCCTCTGCGAGAGGGGCACCTGCTCGGAAGGCTTCACGATGAAGGTGTTCCCGGTGGCCACGGCGAAGGGGAGAAACCAGAGCGGCACCATGGCGGGGAAATTGAAGGGCGCGATCGCCGCGCAGACGCCGACCGGCTGGCGGAAGACGTTGCAGTCGATGCCGGCGGCGATCTGCTCGAGACCGTAGCCGACGACGAGCGAGGGCGTCCCGCACGCGACCTCCACGCACTCGATGCCGCGTCGGACACTCCCGCGCGACTCGTCGAGCGTCTTGCCGTGCTCGGTGGTGACGATGCGGGAGAGCTCTTCGAAGTGCTCCTCGAGGAGATTCTTGAAGCGAAACATCGTTCGGGCGCGCACCGTCACGGGGGTGTCGCGCCATGCGGGAAACGCCCTCTTCGCCGCGTCGACCGCCGAGGCGAGATCCTCGGCGGTGGACAGAGGCGTGCGCGCGATGACGTCTCCGGTCGAGGGGTTGTGAACCTCGAGGTGCTCGCGGGTCCGCGATTCGACCCAGCGTCCCCCGACGAAATTCTTGAGTGTCTCGACGTTCGTCGTGGCGAAGGGAGATCGCGTCTCGCCGCTCGCCGTTGCCGATTCGGTCATGAGGACCTCCCGAGGGTAGGGTCCGAATACTAGCAGGCTGCTGCGGGTGTCGTCTCCGGGGCTTTCGGCCGCGGGCGTTCGCTTGCCCATCCCCGGTGGAAACCGGCGCACGAGCCCGCCGCGGGTCAGGCGAAGAGTCGACGCATTCCGGCCGAGACGCCGAGCAGGTGCGAAAAGAGGCCCGGGTGAACGCGCAAGCCTCCGAGGAGTCGCTCGGCCAGCCGCGGGTGACCGGACAGCCAGAGCAGGCTCGCGGTCAGCATTCGATAGTCGCGGAGCATCCGGGAGCGGGAGCGGTCGAATTTTCGCAGCCATGTGTCGTCGCCGGTTTCGAGCCCGGCGGCGGTGCTTTCCGCGAGGAGTTCCGCGGTCATGAGCGCCTGTGTCATTCCGCCGCCGGTAATGGGATCGGCGAAGCCTGCGGCGTCGCCCAGCAACACGACACCCGGCCCGAATCCCGCGCGCGCGCGGCCGGAGAGCGGAGAGGCGGACATCAGGTCGCCCGCCTCCCGCGCGCCCTCGAGCCGGGAGGCGAGCTCCGGTTCTCCCCGCCACCAGAGCTCGAAGCGGCGGTGGGCTTCCCCGCCGAGCGCTCGCGCGCTGCCGAGTCCCGCGACGAGCAGCTCCCCTTCCGGAAGCGGCGTCACATAGAGCTCATGGTCGTTACGGACGAAGACGTCGACCCACGGAGATTCCGGGGCGCCCGGCGCGAGCCGGAAATGGCGGCGAAGCCCGATGCGCCGCTGCCGGCCCGGCCGGTCGAGGCCGAGCCGGTGCCGCAGGCGCGAGCGCGCGCCGTCGGCGGCCACCACGAGGCGCCCGCGCCGCGGGCGCCCGTCCACGACCAGGCCGACCACGCGGTCTTTCTCCCAAATCGGTTCCTGAACGGTCGCGTCCGTGTGCGCCGTGACCCCCGCGGTCGAGGCTGCGGCCTCGAACAGCACGCGATCCAGATGCCGGCGGCGCTGGCCGATGCCGCTCGAAGGGAATCCGCGGCCCACGGGGAAGCGCCCTTGCGCGACGCGCCGGCCGAAGTGGTACCGCACGCCGTCGAAACGGACGCCTCCGACGGCGGCGGAGAGACCGAGCCGCTCGATCACGGCGGCCCCGGCGGGCATGAGGCCTTCGCCGCACGGCTTCTCCCGCGGAAAGCGGCACCTTTCGAAGAGCTCCACTCGCAGGCCGCGTCGGCCGAGAAGGATCGCGAGCGCCGACCCGGCGATTCCTCCGCCCGCGATCAAGACGTCGGCCATGGCCGGCCTAGCCTTCCTCGCGGGGAACCGCCGCGCCGGCGCCCCCACGCGCGGCAGGGCGGCGGACGAGGCGCGGAACAAACCGCGGCTTCGACCCCATGTCCCGGCGATAGGCGGGGTCGGCCAGGAGCACGGCCTCCTCCGTGGCGATGCGCCGCCGCAGCAACAGGGCGTGCCCGGGCGCCGTGGCCAGCGCCGTGATCCATGCCGTGTGGATCAGCGGGAGCGCGAGCATTTCCACGAAAACCGCCGCGTAGTTGGGATGACGCAGAAATCGGTACGGGCCGTGCGAGACGACTCCCAGCCCGGTCGAGGCCACGACCTGCACGTTCCAGTGGTCGGCCAGTGTCCGGATGACCCACCAGCGAAGACCCTGCGCGAGCAAGAACAGCGCGCCGGCCGCAAGGCCCAGGGCGGGCAGAAACGGGCGGTGGCCGAGGACGACTTCCAGGGCAGCGCCGATCGGCACGGCCGCGTGAAGGACGACCATTCCGGAAAAACTCGGGTCGGGCACTCGATGGAAACCGCGGACGGCGAGTCTCCTCTGGTTCCTGGCCGAGACTCGCAGCTCGATCAACCGCTCGAGGCCCACCGCCACGAGGAGCAACAGATAGAGCGCGACGCTCAAGCCCATTGCAGGAGCGCCTGCTCGGCGGAGAAGCCCGGCCCGAAGGCCGCCATGAGGCCGTAGCCGCCCGGGTTGACCCGCCGCTTCTCGAGCCACTCGTGCAGGACGAAGAACACCGAGGCGCTCGAAAGGTTGCCGTACTCCCGCAGGACGTCGCGCGAGGGTTGGGTGTCCTCGGGACGCAGGCCGAGCTCTTCTTCGATCGCGCCGATCAGTTTTCGCCCGCCGGGGTGGAGCACGAAGGCCTCGATCTGCTCGAGTCCCAGGCCGTTCTTCCTGAGGAAGCATTCCATGAGCCGCCGGATGCTGCCGCGGATCAGATCGGGCACGTCCGCCGCGAGAACGATGTGAAATCCGGTGTCCTTCAGGTCGAAGCCCATGGCGTCGATCGAACGGGGGAAGAGGTGGCTGTGCGCATCGAGGATGCGCGGCCCCGCGCCCGCCCGGGCCGTCACCAGAGCCGCCGCGGCGCCGTCGCCGAAGAGGATGCTCGAGATCAGGTTCGCCTGGGAGAGGTTTCCCCGCTGGAACGTGAGGCTGGGAAGCTCGACCGCCACGATCAGGACGTTCTGGCACAGGCCGGCCCGGACGAATTCGGCGGCCCGCGCGAACGCACAGGCCCCCGCGGCGCAGCCGAGCTCCGTGATGGGGAGGCGCTTCACGTCGGACCGGAACCCCATTTCATTGACCAGGTGCGCATCGAGGGAGGGAATCATCACGCCCGTGCACGAGACGGTGAGGAGGAGGTCGACCTCCTCGGGACGGACGCCCCCGCGAGCGAGGCATTCGCCGGCGACGTGGCGCCCGAGGCGGATCGCGTGTTCCTGGTACTCGCGGCTGATCTGCTCGAGCGGCCGCGGGCGGATCAGGTACTCGACCGGATGAATGCAGAAGCGGCGCCGGATCTCGGAGTGGTCCACGATGGCCATCATCGCGTCGAGCCTCGCTCCTTCGAGCGGGAAGACCTGCCCGAGATAGGCCTTTGCCTCCTCGCGGGTGACGACGTGTTCGGGTACGGCCGTGGCGGTCGACGCGATGAGGGCGCGGCCCGGCGCCTCCGGAATTCTCTCCCGTTGCAACGCGCTCATGTCTCCCTCTCTACCAGAACGATCTGGAAGTCGATCCGAATTTCGTCGCGGACTCGCACGGTGCCCGCGGCCAGTCGAATCGGCACGATCCCGAAGTCGGTCTGCTTGAGGATAACGGACCCCTCGTAATGGCCGTCGCGCCGCTCGACGGTGAACCGCAGGGGGCGAGTCTGGCCGTGGAGAGCAAGCACGCCCTCGACCGACCAGGTGGCGGCGTCCCGGGGCTCGACGGCGGTCGAGCGGAAGCGGATCTCGGGGTGCCGCTCGACGTCCAGAACCTGCGGACCGAGCATGGTTGCCTGCACCTGGGAGCGATCGGCCGGCGAGAGTTCGGGGTCCTCGACGGCGAGGGCCCGAGCCTCGAAGTAGACCTCCAGGTCCGGCGTGCCGGAGGCCCGAAGCCGCCCGCCGGCCAGCAGAGCCGAGATGAGATGGCGGTGCGCGAAGACGGCGAGGAGTCCCGCGCTCTCCACATGCACCTTCACGAGCGACCGCTGGAGGTCAATCGAGGGCTCCGCCGCGAGGCCCGCCGTAGCTCCGGCGAGCAGACCGAACCCGAGCGCCGCCGCGAAGAGCGCGGTTGCCGGGCGCAGCCGAAGGCCGCGTCGGGCTGTCGGCCGCCGGCGTTCGCTTCGCCAACGGCGGCCGGGAGTCTTCAAACCGGGAGCCGGAGCATCGTGTCCGAGGCGATGAACTCTCGGTTCCCGGTCGTCCGCGACCGCCACAGCCGAAGGACGCGTCATCGCCCCTCGACAATGCACAGGCATCGCCTTCGTCGCGCTTCCTCGCACCTGACCCCGCGGCGCCCGTAATGCCATCCCACATCTTCGCGGCAGTCCGCTAGTCCTTTCGCGACTCGATCCGCGCGATCTCTCGGCCAAAGAGGGGGTTTTCGGGAAACTCCATGCGAAGTTGCTCGAGCAACTCTCGCGCGCGGGAGGCGTCGTCCTGGCGCAGGTACGCGATGGCCAGCAGGAGTCTCGCAAAGGGGCCCAGATATCGGCCCCGCTCGGCCACCAGCTCGAGCTCGCGAAGGCCCTGTGCCTTGTCGCCCGAGTAGCCGCCCACTCGCAGAACCCAGCGCACCGGGGGAAACAAACTGCCGATGATGTACTTGGAGAGCCCGGTCGCCAGATAGGCGTCGTAGTAGCTCGGATCGACGGCTAACAGATCCAGTGCCCAGCGTGTGGCTCGGCGCGTCGGCGAGAGGGCGGCGACGTTGCGGTTCTCGATCAATGACTCGTAGTCGGCTTGCAGGCCGGACACCAGAGCGAGCGAGAAGAGGGCATCGGCATCGTGAGGATCCTTCGCGATGCGATTCTGAGCGCGGGCTTCCGCCTGGGCGAGCGCGGCGTCGAATCGGGCGCGGATGGAGGGGTCCGGATGCAAGTCCTGGCGGCGCAGGAAGCTCGAATCCTTCACATAGAACTGGGCCTCCAGGATACCGAGACGGTTCAATTCCGAGAAAAGAAGACTCGCCGCTTCGGAAACCGATCCGAGCGGGTCCTCGGGCCGCTCGCTCTCCCAGGCGGCGAAGATCCGCTGTGCGCCTCCGAAGTCGAGGCTGTACATTCTCCGGTAGCCGAACTCGAGCGAGATGGGCGCGGGCTCCGCCAGGGCCGCCTGCGGCCCAAGCATCGCGCCGCCGCAGAACAGAAGCGGCAGGAAGTACCGGAGTCCGCGATCGTGTCTTCTCACGTTCTTCTCAGTCAATCCTTAGGCGGCGCGCCGGCAAAGGCCGGTGCGCCACCCGACCGGATGCTAGCGGCGATTCCGACGGAGCGGCCGATCTTCAGGCTCCCCTTATTGCTTTTTGCAAGTCCCGCAGATACGGTCTTTTCGCTCGTGGACGGCGTCGAAGTTCGGGGGACTTGGCCGTGCGAGCGCCAGGCCCCCGCCGGAGAGACAGTCGTATGCCGGATTCCCTGGTCGAAACCGTCGTCTCGGCGATTGCGGAGGTCAAGCGACTCCCGCGGGAGCGGGTGTCGCTCGACAGCACCTTCGCCGAGCTCGGGATGGACTCCCTGGATACGCTGACTCTGCTTTTCGAGCTCGAGAGCCGGCTTCGGATTGCGGTCCCCGACGAGGCGGCGAAGTCGGTCCGTACCGTGCGCGACATCGTCGAGGGAATTCGCGGACTGACCGCCGGCGCCGCGACCTCGCCGCCGTAGGATGTCCGCGCGCCGCGTCGCCGTCACGGGGCTCGGCGCCATCTGCGCCCTCGGTCGGGGCGTCGAGGCGACGTGGGCCGCGCTTTCCGAGGGCCGTTCGGGGATAGGCCCGATCGCATCGGTCGACGGTGCCGGCCTGCGGTTCTCCAACGGCGCCGAGGTCCGCGACTTCGATCCCGCCCGGCACCTCGATTCCTCTCGCGCCGATCTGCTGGACCGGTTCGCGCAGTTCGCGCTCGTGGCCGCGCGAGAGGCGCTCTCCGACTCGGGGGTGGCGCTCACGGCCGAGCTCGCCCTGCGCACCGCGGTCTTCACCGGGTCCTGCCTGGGCGGTCAGTCGACGCAGGACGCCGGCTTCGTGGAGCTGTACCGGCGGGGCCGCGAGCGCGTGCATCCGCTCTCGATTCCGCGGATCATGGCCAATGCGGGTGCCAGCCAGATCGCCATGGAGCTCGGCGTCCGGGGTCCGTGCTGCACGATGTCGACGGCGTGCTCTTCCGCCAATCATGCGATCGGTCACGCCTTCTGGCTGGTGCGCAGCGGGGTGGCGGAGCTCGCCCTGGCGGGAGGCAGCGAGGCGCCCTTCTCGCCGGGGCACCTGAAGGCCTGGGAGGCGTTGCGCGTGATCGCTCCGGACACCTGCCGCCCGTTCTGCCGCGACCGGCTCGGGATGATTCTGGGCGAGGGGGGCGCGATGCTGGTGCTCGAGCCGCTCGAAGCCGCGCAGGCTCGCGGCGCGCGAGTGTACGCGGAGATCTCGGGCTTCGGGATGTCCGCGGACGCCCATCACGTCACGCAGCCGACCGTCGACGGGCCAGTGCGCGCGATGCGGGCGGCGCTTTCCGACGCCGGCCTCGCCCCGGACCAGGTCGGATACGTCAATGCCCACGGCACGGGCACGCGGGGCAACGACTCCGCCGAGGCGCGGGCCATCCGCGAGGTGTTCGGCCCGCGGCGGGCGAGTCCGGCCGTCAGCTCTACCAAGTCGATGCACGGGCACGCCCTGGGCGCCGCCGGGGCGCTCGAGGCCGTCGCGACGGTCCTGGCGCTCCACACGGGAATCCTTCCGCCGACGGCAAACTTCACTGCGCCCGATCCCGAGTGCGACCTGGACGTCGTGCCCAACGAAGCCCGAACGGCACGAGTCGAAGCCGCGCTTTCGAACTCGTTTGCCTTCGGGGGACTGAACGCCGTGCTCGCCTTTCGGAGCAGGGGTTAGGGGTTAGGGGCGAGGGTAGGACCCTGTCACTCGCTCCCGCTACTCCCGGGCCTGGTCCCTCATCGCTAATCCCTTGCCCCTAGCCCCTGCACCTCGATCGACTGGCCGTTGTCGAGGACGACGAATCGCCCGGCGAGTCCGGGCGCTTCGGTGAGCGCCGTCCGGAGAGTCTCGAGCGGCTCGAACTCGGCGTCGTCGGATTCCGGGAAGGTGCCGAAATGCACGGGAACGACCGTTCCAACGCCGAGCACCAGGGCCGCCTCTACCGCATCTGTCGGACCCATGTGCTGCGGGTGCATGTACCAGGCGGGCACGAATCCCCCGATGGGCAGCAGCGCAAGGCGCAGATGGGGGAAGCGTAGCCGGATCGATTGGAAGTGAGAGCCGAACCCCGTGTCGCCGGCGTAGTAGGCCGAGCCGGAAGGGCCGCTCACGACGAAACCGCACCAGAGCGTGCGATCTCGATCGAACATCCCTCTGCCGGAGGTGTGCCGGGAAGGCACGGCCGTGACGCGCACACCGGGCGCGATCTCGGCCGACTGCCACCAGTCGAGATCGCGGGCGCCGGGCACGCCCTTGTGCGCCAGGTAGGCCGCGTTCCCCAGTCCCGTGAAGACGGCGGGATGGAAGGCGTCAGCGAGCCGCCGCAGGGTAGGCAGGTCCATGTGGTCATGGTGGTCGTGGCTGACGAACACCGCATCGATCGGCGGGAGATCCTCGAAGCAGAGACCGGGCGGGCGACGTCGGCGAGACCCGATCCAGGGAATCGAGCGCGGCGCCCAGGTCGGGTCCGTCAACACGTTGACCCCGTCCATCTGCAGCAGGACCGTCGCGTGATTCACGAAGGTGACCCGCATCCGATCCTCCGCGATCCGCTCGGGAGGCCGGGGCCCGGGCGGCGTGTCGGTGAAACTGCGCCAAGGGCCCTGGTGCCGTGTGGTCTCTCGCTTGACCCACTCGCCGAGCGTGTGGGCAACGGGCTCGGCCGAATGGAACTGCTTTCCGTCGAAATGATCGGTCGCCGGGCCGTGCCAGGCGTGCGTGCAGGAAAGGCAAGCCGCCGCGAGGCCGACCCGCAGGGCGACGCGGAGCAGAAAGCACTTGGGCGGCCTCGCCATCCTGTAGATTGTCCACGCTTCGGTAGGGAGACACGATGAGAAAGACGACGATCGTCGCCGCGGCAATCCTCTTCTCGGGTTACCTGGGGGAACCGGCGATGCGGGGCGCGGCGAAGCCGCGGGCCCGCGAGCTCGGAGTTCCTTTCGGAGGTTCGCCGGGACCGGGTAACGCGATTACCGACGTGGCCGGCGTGGAGGTAGGCCACACGACTCTGATCTCGGGCGAGGGCAAGCTCGTCGTCGGGAAAGGGCCGGTCCGAACGGGAGTCACCGCGATTCTGCCGCGCGGCAAGCGGTCGTTCGACGATGCCGTCTTCGCCGGGTGGTTCTCGCAAAATGGCAACGGCGAGATGACGGGGACGACGTGGGTCGAAGAGTCGGGGTTCCTGGAGGGACCCATCCTGATCACGAACACGCACAGCGTCGGCGTCGTGCGTGATGCCACGATTGCCTGGAGGGTCAAGCAGGGGGGGCCGGACGCGTCAGGCTACTGGTGGTCTCTTCCGGTCGTGGCCGAGACCTACGACGGCTGGTTGAACGACATTAACGGATTTCACGTCAGACCGGAGCACGTCTTCCAGGCCTTGTCGGGCGCGGCCGGAGGCCCGGTCTCCGAAGGAAGTGTGGGCGGGGGAACCGGGATGGAGTGCTACGAGTTCAAGGGAGGCATCGGGACGAGCTCCCGCCGGCTCTCCAGTGCCCTCGGCGGCTACATCGTCGGTGCGCTCGTCCAGTGCAACTGCGGCAGGCGCTCGCAACTGATCGTCGCGGGAGCGCCCGTGGGTCTCGAGATTCCGAAGGAGCCGAACAAGGACGATCAGGGCTCGATCATCATCGTGGTCGCGACCGACGCGCCGCTCTTGCCCCACCAGTTGAAGCGCCTTGCCCGCCGGGCCACGATGGGTCTCGCCCGGACCGGAAGCACGTCGGGAAACGGCTCGGGCGACATCTTCATCGCCTTCTCCACCGCCAACGCGGGCACGTGGGCGTCACGCGGGCCGTCGGCCGTCACGATGATGCCCAACGAGGGCTTGAACGGCCTCTTCGAGGCGACCGTTCAGGCGGTCGAGGAGTCGATCGTCAACGCCATGGTGGCCGCCGAGACGATGACCGGGGTCGATGGGCACCGTGTCGAGGGATTGCCGCGCGAGAAGCTGCGCGAGGTCCTGAAGAAATACAACCGGCTCTCGCCCTAAGGGCAGAATCCGAAATTCGAAATTCGAAAGGAGGATCCGAGTCTTCGAGTTTCGAATTTCGTGCTTCGAGTTTCGCTTCACTCCCCTTGTCCGAGCGAGTACCCGCTTTGCCCGTCGAAGGTGGTGAGATTGAGAGTCATGACGAACTCGAGGCCGGCTCGCGCGATGCGTCCGAGCAGATCGACGACCTGCGCCGGCGACACGACGCCGCCGCTGCCCGATACGAAGCGGCAGCGATACTCGTCGACTCGAAGGATGTCGGGAGCTCCGCCCGGCCAGACCTTGAGGCCCCGACTCGTCATCATCGTGAGCTGGAAGCCGGGGGAGGCGAGGGGCTGGAGCCTCGCGGCGAGCGCATCGGAGTCCTGGCTCGGCCACCGGACGTAAACGTCCACGCCGACCGTCTCCCGGCGCGTGGCCGGCCGCGAGGCGGTCGTGGGCGGCGCGGCGGCAGGCGGCGGTGCCGCGGCGTAATGGGCGGCCTTCAGCTTCTGAGGGGTCTGCCCGAGCCTCGCGACGACGGCCTCGGCGAACTCCTTCGTTCCGACCTTCTGCCGGCTGACTCCGTCCTTGAAGATGTCGTAGGTGTGAACACCGTCCTCGATGGTGCGCAGCCACGCGTTGTGCACGCGCTCGGCGATCTCCGGTTGCCCGATGTGCACCAGCATCAACACGGCTCCGAGCAGCAGTCCCGACGGATTGGCGAGATTCTGCCCGGCCCGGCGCGGCGCCGAGCCATGAATGGCCTCGAACATCGCGCAGCTGGCGCCGATGTTGGCGGATCCGGCCAGCCCCACGGAGCCCGCGATCTGGGCCGCGACGTCGGAGAGGATGTCCCCGTAGAGGTTCGGCATGATGATGACGTCGAATTTCTCCGGCGTGTCGGCGAGCTTGGCGGCGCCGATGTCGACGATCCAGTGCTCTTTCTCGATCTCGGGATACTGCGCGCCGATTTCGTCGAAGACCCGGTGGAACAGGCCGTCGGTCAGCTTCATGATGTTGTCCTTCGTGAAGCAGGTGACCTTGCGGCGGCCGTTGGTCCGCGCGTATTCGAAGCCGTAGCGAACGATCCGTTCGGAGCCCGGCCGGGTGATGAACTTCAGGCACTGGTAGACGTCGTCGGTCAGGCGGTACTCGATCCCGGCATACAGGTCCTCTTCGTTTTCGCGGACGATGACCACGTCCATGACGGGATGCTTGGTCGCGACGAAGGGGTGATAGGAGACGCAGGGTCGAACGTTGGCATAGAGACCGAGCGTCTTGCGCGCCGTGACGTTCAGGCTCTTGAAGCCGCCCCCCTGCGGAGTGGTGATCGGGGCCTTGAGGAATACCTTGGTGCGGCGCAGCGATTCCCAGGAGGACTCTTCGATGCCCGCCGTGTTGCCGCGCTGGTAGACCCGCTCACCGATTTCGATGACCTCCGGCGCGATGCCTGCCCCCGCCCCTTCCAGGATCCGTAGCGTGGCGTTCATGATTTCGGGTCCGATCCCGTCTCCGTAGGCGACCGTAATCGGTGTCTTTGCGCTCATCGTCGGTGCCCTCCAGGCCCGACCCCCCGGGGTCGGGAAAATGGCGCCGCATTATGCCTCTTTCTTGGGTCTAGCCGACGCATGTGGAAGGACTTAGCGAGTGGTCGTATAATGAACAAACGGTGGCCGGTATCCAATTTACTGAGTCAACGGAACGATCCCAGCCGGGCAGCGAGGCTCTGGCGTTGCGGTACGACCCGTCCCGCCGGGTCATGCTCCGCTTCAAGCTCCAGGTCACTGGCACCGAAGACCTTGAGGCTCTGCGCTATGCGCGTCGAGCCATGATCCGAGAGGAGCGAACCCGTGGCCTGGAGTGGGAGGAGCCCTCGATGGAGGATCCCAACTTCACCGCGAGCGAGGTGCGCTGGTTTGCGTTGGCTTCCCAGGCGGCCTGGTGTCGGCAGAAAATCGCGGAGCTCGTCGAGCGAGCCAATCGCGCCGTCGAAGACATGAAGCTCGTGCAGCCTTCCTGACGGGAGTCCGAGTCGCTGTTACGACCGGTGACGGTTTTCCCCGGAGCGGCATCTCGAATGGGCCTTTTCTCTCACGCAAGCTCCATGATCGGAACGGTTAGCGGAGACCCCCCGGCGCGGCACGTGCTTCGCAAGTTCCTCGAGCATGGGGCCCGAGATCCGGCTTCAAGCCGTCGCCGAGGATCTCCACTCGGAGGCGCCGGCGGATGGTTCGGCCGCGCTCATGCCGTCGCGGGAGGCTCTGCTGACGCTTCGGTTCGCTATCTCCACACCCGACCGGCACGGGCTGGACGCCTTGCGCCATGCGCGGAGATCGATGCTGCGGGAGGAGTGGACCCTCGGAAGGGATCCGGGCGAGCCGTCGCTCGAGGCTGCGATGTTCTCGTCGACCGAGGTTGCCTGGACGGTTCCGCGGTCGCAGCGCGAGCGGTGTCTGGAGCGCTTGACCGAGCTCGAGAGGCGCGCCAACCGAGCCCTGCTCGAACTCCAAAGCTCCTGACGCCTGCCGGGGGTTCCCCTTGACCGGGCGGCGGCTTCGCAACCTGTTGCTTCTCGTGCTTCTCGGCGCGGTGGGTTACTGGTACTACAAGGATCGCCCGACCCTCGCCCAACTCGTGGACGACCTGACTCGGCCGCTTTTCGGCTCCCGGGCGGCCGTCAAGGAGTCCGAGCGCAAGCGCGTGATCAGCGATGCGACGACCGTGATCGGCCAGCAGACCGACGAGAACATCGGCGCTCTCCACGAGAACATGTCCATGTCCGACGTGCGAGAGTTGCTGGGCTACCCGGACCGCGTGGAAGCGCTTCCGGGCCAGGATCCCGTTCGCGTGCGGTGGACCTACCGGGTCGTCCACCGCGCGGTTCTCTTCGAGAACGGGCGCGTGGTCTCCATCGCCATCCTGTAGGCCGCGGCGGCGGCTCCGAAGAGTCCGAGCCGCTGCTCGAGCACGACGCGCACCGGGATCCGGCCGAGAAGTTCCACCAGAGGAGGCTTGGCCCGGAAGGCTTCCAGGAAGCCGCGTTCGCGAAGGGCCGGCAGGATCTTCGGAGCAATTCCTCCCGCGAGATAGACGCCTCCGGTCGCGCGGTACTGGAGGGCCGCGTTGCCGGCCGCCGATCCGTAGAGGGACACGAAGAACGTGAGGGTCTCGCGGCACAGCCGGTCCTCGTTCGCCATGGCCAGGCGGCTGATGACCGCCGCGCGGTCCGGCTCGCGCTCGAAGGCCGCGACCACGGCCGGGCTCTCGGGCGCGGCGCCTTCCGACTTGAGGAAGTCGTAGAGGTGGCCGAGCCCTTCGCCCGAGAGAAGCCGATCCCACTCCGCGCGGCCCGTCCGCATTCGAACAAACGCGGCGAGGCGATCCTCCCGCGCGCTTCGGGGGCCGAAGTCGGCGTGGCCGCCCTCGGACGGGAACGGCTCGTACCGGCCGGCAATGCGGACCAGCCCCGCCTCGCCGAAGCCGGTTCCGGCGCCGACGAGCGCCATCGGCCCTCCCTTTTGGGGCCGGCCGCGGGCCAGAGTGGCAACCTGCCGGGGCTCCAAGTAGAAGAGACCCAGCGCGTTGGCCACGAAGTCGTTGACGAGACGGAAGGAGATTCCGCGAAACTGCCGCGACAGCAGCCTGCCGTCGATCGACCAGCCGAGCTTGGTGATCTTGGCGCGCCCGTTCGACGTCGGCCCCGCCACACCGAGGCCGGCAAAGCCGGGAACCCGGCGCTCGCTCGAGAGAAAGTGGGCGAAGACTTCCGCTAGCCCCTCGTACTCCTTGCTCGCATACCGGGCTTCCCGAACGACTCGAAGCGCGCGGCCGCCGATCTCGACCGTGGCAACGGCCGTCTTGGTGCCGCCGACATCGGCCGCGAGCACCCTCATCGAGCGAACGTTACCAGCACCTTACCGCGGCTCGGCTTTCTCGCCGTGAGCAGTCCGGTTTTCAGGTTTCCCCCCTCCGCAGGGAAAAAAAGAGCCCCGACGCCTTGGAAGCGACAGGGCAAAAAAAGACCCCGGGTCGGGGTGGGTCCGCCCGGGGGGCGAAAGGAGGAGGTGAGGTTTTGATTCCTCGCCTTTGGTTAATAGCAAGGAGGTGGCCAGCTCTGTGTCAGGCGATAACTATTGCGAACAAAGGGGTTGTGTTTCGCCACCCCGATGGACGGTGACGAGGATTGTCATGCTTTTGCACAGTTTGTAACAACGTTTGCCGGAAGCTTCTGCACCTCGCTCTTGGCGACGCGTCTCGCGTGCCGGAAGCTCGTCGGCGATCAGCCAGCCAGTAGACTCCGGCCGCTTGAGCTATCGGCCGCGTGTTCAGCGAAGGTTGCCCGCTCTTGGTGTCCTGCTCGCGACCCTTGGGCTCTTCTCGGGCTGCTCCGCCTTCTCGGACAAGCGCACGCTCTACCAATACGATCCGGACTACGGCGTCGACAGTCCGGAGTTTCGCCGTTCCCTGGACGCGCTGGGCACCGAGTTAGTCCCCGGCAACGAGGCCACGGTGCTGCAAAACGGCGTGGAGTATTTCCCTGCCATGCTCGCGGCGATCCGCGGCGCGCAGCAGAGCGTCAACATGGAGATGTACATCTTCAACGAAGGGCAGGTCGGCTCCTTGTTCGCCGAGGCCCTCTCCGAGCGGGCACGCGCGGGGGTGAAGGTGCGCGTTCTGATCGACGGCCTGGGATCGTATCCGGGAGCCTTGAAGCCCTCGATGGAAGGGGCCGGTGTCGAGGTGCGCGTGTACCGACCCCTGCGTGTCTACTCCATCTATCGGATGGGAAACCGGACGCACCGGCGGATCTTGACGGTCGACGGACGCGTCGGATTCTGCGGCGGGGTTGCCTTGGACGACCGCTGGAGCGGAGACGCGCGCAATCCGCGAGAGTGGCGAGACACGGTGGTCCGCGTGGAGGGGCCGGTCGTCGCGCAGCTGCAGAGCATCTTCCTGGAGGACTGGGTCCTGACCACGGGTGAGGTATTGAACGGGGATCGCGAGTTTCCGCAGATCTCACCCTCCGGCACCATGCTCGCCCAGGCGGTGGCCGCCTCGCGCACGGACCAGAGCTCGATGGCGAAGCTGCTCGTCTACATGGCGATCCAGGCGGCGCGTGAGCGGATCTGGATCGAGAACGCCTATTTCGTGCCCGACCGTCAGATCCGGCGCGGCCTGATCGCCGCCGTGGACCGCGGGGTGGACGTGAAAGTCATCGTGCCCGGGGAGCACATCGACATCCCGGCCATCCGGATGGCGTCGCGCTACTACTACGGCGAGCTGCTCGACGGCGGGGTCGAGATCTACGAGTACCTGCCCTCGATGATGCACAACAAGGTGATGGTCGTCGACGGGATCTGGTCCACGATCGGCTCCATCAACCTGGATAACCGCTCCATGCGCAAGAACGCCGAGGCCAACGTCGTCCTCTACGACGGCGCCTTTGCGCGGAGCCTGGAAGAAATGTTCGAGAAGGATCTTCTGGCGACCGAGCGGTTCACGAAGGAGAAATGGAAGAACCGGGGTTTGCCCGCGCGGTTCGGCGAGCTCTTCTTCTGGCTCTTCTCGGAGAACTACTAGGCCGGGCCTCGATCCGGCGCGCGCAACGGCCACCCTTCGGACATCATTTGGCCACCCGGGCCGCTAGAATGCCGGCGTGCTGACCGAGGCTTTGAGTCTGGACCGCCCGGTGGTCGTCTTCGATACGGAGACGACCGGTGTGAATCCGCGATCCGATCGTATCGTGGAGATCGCCTGCTTGAAGATCTACCCGGACGGCCGGCGAGAAGACTGGGTGCGCCGTCTGAACCCGGGACTCCCGATCCCTCCCGCTTCCACCGCCGTGCACGGAATCCGGGACGAGGACGTGAAAGAAATGCCCACGTTTCGCGAAGTCGCTCGGGAGCTCGCGGATTTCCTCGAGGGCTGTGATCTGGCGGGCTACAACATCTCGGGCTTCGACCTGCCGGCGCTGCGGATCGAGTTCCTGCGAGCCGGTATCCCGTTCGACGTCAACGGCCGGCGCTTGCTCGATGCGCAGCGCATTTTCTTCGTGCGTGAGCCGCGGCACCTGGCCGCGGCGGCGCGCTTCTATTGTCAGGCCGAACACCAGGGGGCCCACGGCGCGCTCGCCGACGCGCAGATGACGCTGCGCGTCCTCGAGGGTCAGCTGGCGCGTTATCCGGACATGCCTCGCTCGGTCGCCGAGCTGCACGAGCTCTTCTGCGCCGGACTGGATCAGGATCTCGATCCCGAGGGGCGATTTCGAATGGTCCGCGGCGAGCCCACCGTCAACTTCGGCAAGAACCGGGGCCGGAGCCTTCGCGAGATGAGCCGGGACGAGCCCGGCTTTCTGCGTTGGATCCTCAAGGGAGACTTCTCCGAGCCGGTCAAGGAGATCGCGCGGCGGTTCCTGCCCCCGGAAGGCTGAGCGGCTCCTTCTCGAGGCGGAGCTACTTCGAGATTCGTTTGAACCGGAGGGTTTCCCCGGTTTTCGCCTCGCGCAACCGGATCGATCCGGGCTCGGTCTCGATCGTCCACTTGGACGTGGCCCCGCGGATGGCCAGGGCACAAGAGGAGCCCAGTGTCTCGCCGGCGAACCCGTCGCCCCGAGCCCGCATGTTCAGTGTGCAGGCGGAACTCGCCTCCCGGTCCGTGAAGTTTGCCGCGTTCGAGGAGAAGGCCGTGACCGAGAGGTCAAAGTGGGGCACGTAGGTGAGCAGGACGTCGGCGCCCTCGTGGTCGAGCCGCAAGACGCCCTGCAGCCGGACGTTCTCCTCCTGGTACTTGCCGGAGATCGTCAGAAAGAGGTCATACGGGTGGTCGGGATCGGCCGTGAAGGGCTGCGTGCTCAGAAGGAGATTGTTGCCCGGCGTCGAGCCTTGGAACGTCCCGGAAAGAATCGCCTCCAGCGTGTAGGCCGGATTCTGCGCGGAGACCGGGACGGCGCTCGCCACAAGGAGAGCGGCAGCCAGGATGACGAGAGAACGTTTCATAGAACCTCCCCCGGAGCGACTTGCGAGATTCATTCCCGGAACCCGTGTTCTGAACTTGCTTCCCTCTCAATACGTTGCGCGGGCCAGCCTTTCATCGACTGTCCCCGCGCGAGGACGCCTATCCTCCGCCGGAGACCGATCGCAGGCCTGCGACGGTGCGCCGGAAGGCTTCGCCGAAGACCTGCCGCAGAGCTTCCTTCTCGTTGTCCGAGCCGCGATAGTTGGGACGCTCCGCGGTCGCTTCCGCCTCGAATTCGGCGAGCGTTTGGCCGCCGGGACCGCGAACCCAAACCGTCCACTCCGCAGCGGCATTCCACATCTCGTCGTAGAACGGCGCGGCGAAACGATGGACTTCGATGGAGATGACCGGCCGGTCGGCGGTCCCGGCTTCGCTCCAGGTGCAGCCGGGGAAGGATTTTCGGACCGAGTCCGAGAGCAGCGCCACGAGCTTATCGGAGCCCTCCCGATCCGCCCGCCGATCGAGGATCTCGAGCGACCACGCCTTCCAGTTTCCCGGGCAGGCGATCGCGGGGTCCGGTTCGGACACCGGCGGGAGCGTGGGCGGTCCGCACGAGACGGCCGCCAAGCCGGCCAGCAGAGGAAGGATCGGGAGAAAGCGGTGAGGCGCCGGGAGGTTTCTCATGAGCGAGTCGCGCGGCGCCGCGCCGGTGCCCGGGTCTCGTGGGCCGGTGGCTCTTCGTAGGCTCGGGCCAGTGAAGCGATCTGCTCCCGCAGATCCGCGACGAGCTCGGGGGGATCGAGGGCGCGGGCGTTCTTCCCGTAACGGAGCACGAACTCGCGCGCCTCTCGGATGGAAACGGCCGGAAGCTCGAGGATCGCCTCGCCCCCCGGCAGGTCTTCGATCGCCTGCTGCGGATGCCAGCGTTGTTCGCGAACCTCGTCTGCGGCCTCCTTGGAGAAGCGGACGCGAAAGCGGAACGGCTTCTCTCCTCCGACGAAGAGCCCGAAGGTGTGCCGGAAGTACCGATCCGCATCGAAATCCTTCGGAATCGCATAGCGCTCGCCCGTCAGCCGCGCCTCCTCCATGCGGGCCAGATAGAAGGTCTTGAGCTGACCGGCCGCGACATCCTCGGCCACGGCCAGCCAGTCGCGGCCCGAGAGGACGATCGCATAGGGGCGCAGCACGCGCGCCTGGCCGGGCGGCTCGCCGGGATGGCGGTATCGGATCGAGAGGGAGACGCCCCGCTGCATCGACTCGGCCACCGCCTGCCAGATCTCCTCGCGGACCGGCCGGTAGGGCGCGAGGCTGCGCAGGGCGATCTTGTCGCGCAGAATTTCTGGTCGCAGGCGCACGGCCGGCGGCATCAGCTCCGCCAGGCGCTCGTAGCACGCCTCCAAATCGCGGGCCAGCGGTGTTCCCCCGAAGAGCGCCATGACCTGAGCGGCCACACCGATCGAGAAGAGGTCGTTTCCGTCGACGGGAAGAAAGGGCAGCACGTAGTCCGCCCGAGAGTAAGCGTAGCCGTTCTCGAGCCGGTCGAACTGGATCGGGGCGTCGAGCTCATCTCGGAGGTAATCGAGGTCGCGCTGAACGGTCTTGGTCGAAACGCGCAGTTCGCGCGCCAGCGAGGAGGCGTTGGGATGCCGCCCCTCCTTGATCTGGTGGTGGATGGTTTGCAGCCGCCGCCAGAGCGGGCGGTCCTTGAAGGCTCCTTTTCGGCCCACTCTCGGATTCTCCCACGCCCGCGGAGATGCCAGAAAATGTCGCTCGAGTCGTTTCGACCGGGCCCAACCAGTGTCACCGTTCGCGTCCGCTCAAGCCGCAAGCGACTCCAGCGCAAACAGTTCCACCCGCCGCGCGGGATGGCCCTATCTTTGCTCCGCAATTGAAGCGTGCAGATCCTGCTGGGCTCCGATTCTTCCGGCGCCGGACGGCCCGACCCACGGGACGGCTTCACCCCCCAGGAACGATTCGAAGGGGAGCAGGAGCTCTTGGACGACTTCCTCTCCCGGCTTCAGTCGATCATACGCGGGTCGCCGGCGGCGCCGAGGTCGGCCGACGACACGCGCCCGTCCCGGCGTCGCGCGGGCGGAGCATCCTGATGAGCCCCCTGTCCGGGTCGGGCGACCTTCCGCTTGCGCTCGCCTTGATCCTGATGATTGTCGGAATCCTGCTCTCGGGGGACGACGATCTTCCGGGGCCGCGCCGCAGTTTTGCGCGCGCGCGTGAGACCTGGCACGTGCCCTTCTGACCGACCCGTGTTCCCGTCATCCCGAGCGATGGGAAGGACCTCCGCGGTTCAAGCCTAAGATCCCTCGCCTTGGTCGCGATGACCGACCCGGCAAGGTCACCGGCTCGGTCACTTCAAGGCGGCCAGCAGTTCCTTCGCCGTCTCGGCCTCGCTTCCCTGCGGGTCGAGCTCCAGGTATTTCTGCAGGTGTTCCTTGGCGGCGTCGTTCTTCTTGAGACTGAAGTCGACCAGTCCGAGCTGGAAGTGCGCGAGCGCGAAATCGGGCTTCGCCTCGACGGCCTTGGCGAAGTAGTCCGCGGCCTCCTGCATCTTCCTTTGGTTGAGCGCGTCGACGCCCTTGTTGTAGATGACCTCCGGCGTGTCGGGGTTGGCCTCGGCGTACCGTGCGTTCCATTGCGCCGCGCCCTTCTTGTCGCCGGTCTGCTGCGCCGCGACCGCCATCATCTGGTAGACCGAGGAGAGAGTCGGGTCGAGGTCCGTGGCCTTCTGGCCGGCCTCCAGAACCTTCTTCCAGTCCTTGTTCTGATAGGCCACGACGGTCAGGGCCTGCCAGCCCTGCGGCAGGTCCGGATTCTTCGCGACCGCCTCCTGGAACTTCGCCTCGGCGCCGGCCCGGTCGCCGCTGTTTAGGAGCTCGATTCCCTTGTTGTAGGCCAAGGCGGCCTGACCGCCCATCGTGGGAGTCGTCTCAACGGTGACCGGCTTCTGGAGCTTCACATCGATCGTGTTCGCATCGCCGATCGAGAGCTTCTTCATCTCTTCGTAGGGAGCGTAGCCTTCGAGCTCGAAATGGAAGCGGTAAGGGATCGTCGCGTCGTTCAGGAGCATCCCGTAATGGCCCTTCTTGTCGGTCTTGACGGTGAGCTTGAAGCTGTTGATGTTCGGCGTGGTCACCGTGATGACGACGCCCTCCAAGGGGGCGCCCTCCGGCCCCGTCACGGTGCCCGTCAGGCGGCCCTGCTGGGCCGCGATCGCGAGGGTCGCGATCGCGAGGGCACCGAACGAGGTCAGCGCCATTCGGACTCTCATGTGTCGCCCTCCTCTGTCGGTGCGATTCTATTTCTCTTCCGTGCGACCCGTCTTTGCTTTGACGCTCACCGGAGCCGCGAAGCCGTCGCGGCCTTCCGGTCCGGGCGGGGCAGCGCCTGCAGAATCTCCGCCGTCAGCTCGTAGCGTCCCATGGGCATGATGTGAAGGCCGCGCGCGAGCCCGGCGATGCCTCGGGCGAGCTCGCGGGCGATTGCCAGGCCCTCGGCTCGCTCGTGGTCCGGCCCTCGGCCGGCGGCGCGGCGCATCCGTTCCTGAACCGCCTCCGGCACGACGATGCCCGGGACCTCGTTGGCGAAGAAGAGCGTCTGCTTGAGCGAGCGCAGCGGAATCAATCCGACGAGCAGCGGAATCGATCGCGCTTCGGCGTGCTCCAGAAAGCGCTCGAGCGTCGCGAGGTCGTAGACGGGCTGCGTCTGCGCGAAGGTGGCCCCGGCTTCGATCTTCGCACGCAGCTTCGAGAGCTCGATCTCCAGGTCCGGGGCGGCTGGGTTTGCCGCGCACCCGACCGCGAAGGCGGTCGGTGCTCCGATCGGGTTGCCGGCGAGGTCCGCGCCCGCATTCAAGCCCTTGGCGATTCGAAGGAGCCCAAGCACGTCCACCTCGGAGACCTGCTTGGCCTGCGGGTAGTCGCCGATCTTCAAGGGATCGCCTCCCAGGCACAGGATGGCCTTGATGCCGAGGCCCGCGGCGCCGAGCAGATCGGACTGCAGCCCGAGGACGTTGCGATCGCGCGTCGTGATTTGCACGACGCACTCCAGGCCCGCCTCTCGCTGGATGAGCGCGGCGACGGCGATCGATGACATTCGCAGCCGCGCCATCGGATTGTCGGTGACGTTGACGGCGTCCACGCCGGCCGCGCGCGCCTGGCGCCCGCCCTCGATGGAGGCCGTCGCGTCGACACCGCGCGGGGGCTCGATCTCGGTCGTGAGGACGAAGGCCTGGGGGTCGGCGAGCAGCCGCTTGAAGCGCGACGTCTCGAGGCCGGGCTCGGGTAACGTCGGGGTCGGGGACTCGGCCGCCGCGGAGACCCGCGCGCCGACGGCGCGAACGCGCCCGGAGACCTCCCGGGCCATGGCGCGGATGTGCTCGGGGGTCGTGCCGCAGCAGCCCCCGATGATGGCGGCCCCCGCGTCCGCGAACGCGCGCGCATACTCCCGCAGGTAGTCGGGCGAAGAAAGGTACACGTTTCGGCCGTGAGCGTAGGTGGGGTAGCCGGCGTTGGGCATGACGGAGAGGGGCACGGCGAGGGACGCCGGCAGGCGCGCGAAGATGTCGTGCGTCTCCTGGGGACCCAGGGTGCAATTCATGCCCACCGCGTCGGCGCCGGCCAGGGCCAGAGTCGGCAGCGCGTGCGACGCGCTCTCCCCGAAAGCCGTTCGCCCGTCTGCCAGGAAGGTCATCTGGGCGACGATCGGGATGTCGGCCGAGAGCGCGCGGACGGCGCGGACGGCCTCGGCGGCCTCGAGCAGACTCCCGAAGGTCTCGAGCAGGATGAGGTCGACGCCGCCCTCGAGAAGGACCCGAGCCTGCTCCTCGAAGATCTCGCGCACCTGGGTCAGCGTCAGCGACCCGTAGGGTTTCACGAGGGCCCCGAGCGGGCCGATCGAGCCGGCCACGAAGACGAGCTCTCCGGCCGCCGCCTCCCGCGCGAGGCGAACTCCTTCCCGGTTGATCTTTTCGAGCGAGTCGGCCCACTCGTGCGTGGTCAGCTTGACGCGGTTGCCGTCCCACGTGTTGGTCGTCAAGATCCGCGCACCCGCGTCGCGGTAGTCGTCGTGGACCTCGCGAACCGATACCGGATCCGTCAGGTTGAGAGGCGATTTGGCCTGTTCCGGCGCGGCGCCGCGTGAGACGAGCAGCGTTCCCATGGCGCCGTCGGCCAGCAGCACCTCGCGGGCGACCGTGTCTCGGAAGTTTTTTTCCATGAGCGCCTCCCGGGTTCGAGAGGCGTAACGCGTTCCAGGGTCGCGGCGCCCCTCATCTTTTCTCCGCCTCGGGGTCCAAGGGCCTCGACGGCCCCCGCTGGAATCAGCCGGAGATTCCGGATTTGGCACCTGGCGGGCCCGCCGCGACGCGGGCTCCGGTTGCCGTGGGGTCGGTCCGTCGAGGCCGTCGCCCCGACGGGTTTTCGGGCCGGTCCCTCGCCCACTCTCGATGTGGCGGGGCGGCATACAAGGGACCGCCCCGACAGGCTCAAAGAACCGCCGCCAACACTAGCCCCGACCTCGGTAGGTGTCAAATGCGGCCTCCGGGGCTAGAATCGGAAGCGTCCTCATCGGCCCGCCGCGGCCTGCGTGACCCGGCCTCCCTCGCCAACAGAAGGAAATCGCCGATGAGATTGCTCCCTTCGTTCTTCCTGCTCCTTGGAGCCTTGTCCCCGGAGCCTCCCTGGTCGGAGCTGTCGCTTTCGATCGAGCGTGAGCACGGTTACTCGAGCGACCAGATCGCGGTCTGCCGCGTTCGCGTCGTCAACAACGGGTCGCACACCTGGCCCGGCCGCAATCTGCGTTTCGAGGCGCGCGCGATCGACGGCGGCATCGTCGTCGAACGGGCGACGGGCCGGTTCGGCCTGTCGCTCGAGCCGCACGGTACGCTCGAGACGCTCATCTCGTTCTCGGTTCCCAACGCTCGCTTCGAGGTCTCTCCCGCCGCATCCTCCTCCGGCGCCGAGGGGCAACGGAAGCGGTCGGGAGGCAAGCGGGGCAAGCGCTCTTCGCGACGGCGACCCCGCTGACAGCGGTTACAATGCGCCCTAATGAAGATCCTGGTCGTCGGCGCAGGCGGGCGCGAGCACGCGCTCTGCTTCGGGCTCCGCCGAAGTCCCGCGGTCCGGGAGCTCTACTGCGCGCCGGGAAACCCGGGGATCGCGGAACTGGCCGACTGCCTGCCGGTCATGCCGGGAGACATCGTGGAGATTGCCGACCTCGCCGAGAAACTCCAGCTCGACCTGACGGTCGTCGGGCCGGAGCTGCCGCTGTCGCTCGGCATCGCCGACGAGTTCGGCAAACGCGACCTGCCCATCTTCGGCCCGACGCGATTGGCGGCGCAGATCGAGTCGTCCAAGGTCTTCGCCAAGGAGTTCTTCGCGCGACACGGGATTCCCACCGCGGAGGCCCGGGTTTGCGCGAATGCGGAAGAGGCCCGGCGCGCGATCAAGCATTTCGGTTTTCCCGTCGTGGTCAAGGCCGACGGGTTAGCCGGCGGAAAGGGAGTTCTGGCCGTCGAGTCCGACGAAGAGGCGCGGCGGGCGCTGTCGCTCTTCTTCGAGGAGCGGGTCTTTGGCTCCGCCGGGGACCGCGTGCTCGTGGAGGAGTTCTTGGTCGGCAACGAGGCGTCTTTTCTCGCCCTCTGCGACGGCCAGACGGCGGTGCCGTTGCCGACGGCCCGCGACTACAAGAAGGTCTTCGAAGGCGACCGGGGCCCCAACACGGGCGGAATGGGCGGGCATTCGCCGGCCGGCGTTCTGGACGCGGCGGCCTCGACCCGGGTCATGAAGGAAATCATCTGGCCCACACTCCGTGGCCTAGCGTCGGAGGGGCGGCCCTTCCGCGGCGTGCTGTACGCCGGCCTGATGCTGACAGAGGCCGGGCCGCGCGTGCTCGAGTTCAACGCGCGCTTCGGCGACCCGGAGACCGAGGTCATCGTGCCTCGGATCAAGTCCGACTTGGCCGTTCTGCTTGCCGCCGGGGCGCGGGGGGACCTGGAGAAGTTCTCCCCGATCGACGTGAAGCCGGAAGTCTGCCTCGGCGTGGTGCTTTGCGCCGCGGGCTACCCGGGACAGCACGAGAAGGGCAAGCCGATCTCGGGCATCAACGACGCGGCTCGGATCGGCGGGGTGGAGATCTTCCACGCGGGCACCGCGCGCGAAGGCGATCGGCTCATCACCGCCGGGGGGCGGGTCCTCGTGGTCACCGCCATGGCTCCGACGATTGTCGAGGCGGCGGGCCTCGCCTATCAGGCGTCCGACAAGATCGAATTCGACGGCAAACAACTGCGCCGCGACATCGGCGCGCACGGGGTTCGCTTCTCGCGGATGTAGACGCCTAGGATTCGGCGGTCACTGGCCGCAGGTTCCGCCCGTGTCCCCGCACGGCATCTCGTAGAACGAGAAGTCATTGGTGGTGTTATCACCGACGTTGATGTATCCCTCGATCGTGGGGCTGGACGAGGTCGGGTTGCGGACATCCACGAAGGCGATGGCCTCGCTGACGTTCTGCGGGATCTGGGCCACCGAGAACACGTTGGAGAACTGACGAACCTCGCCGGGCACGAGATTGTCGAACGACAGCGTGGTGCCGACCTTTTGTCCGTTCGTCGCGCTGCCGGCCGTCACGTCGTAGAAGGTCACGTCGACCGAGACGTGGCGGTCCGTGCTCGGGTAGAGGGCTCCGTCGATGTCCGTGTTGCGCACTCCGAGGTTCGTTCGCTGGGACCCCTGGGTGCCGCCGGCCAGGGCAGCGGGAGTGGTGTCGCGGATCGTGCCGACGACGGTTTGATGAGCCGACTCGAAAAACAGCGAGCCCCGGTACGCGTATCCGACGGTGCCCGCGGAGGGGTTGGACTCGACCAAGCGATTGTAGTTTCGCGCGGTGACCGACCCCTCCCAGCCGGTCGCGGAGGGCAGGTTGCTGAACGTGACGAGGAGGGTTCCGAAGGAACCGTCCACCGCGCCCGGCGCGAGCACGCCCTGGTCGTTTAGGTAACTGACCATGTCGTCGGAGTGGAAGCTGTCGATCGACTGGAGAGGGATCTGAATGGGGTTGGTTCGGCTGAAGAATCCGGCCGCGCACGCCCCCGCGCCCGTGCAGGTGTATGAATACTGCACGTTGGCGACGACGCCGGATGTCGACGTGTTGTTGGTGATGTCCACGGCGGTACGGTAGAAGGCTTGCCCGGCGACGCGGGAAATCTGGGGAAGCTCGGCCGAGTAGGTGGCCGCCGGCGCGCTCACGCTCGAGGTTCGCATCCGGTTCGATTGCGGCGTGGCAACGCCCGGGAACTGCCCGGACCGCTGAACCCGGATCACGGTCTGCCGGGGGACCGCCGAATCCGCGGCGCGCGCCGGCGCGACCAGAGCCGCCAGACCGAGGGTCGTCGAACAGAGCAGCCTTCCTGTCTTCATGCCGTCTCTCTCCTGTTGCTGTCTTCGCCCGATCTCTTCCGACCGTTCGAGAACGCAGTCTGCCATGTTCGCAAATCTCGGTCCAGCGCGAAATGCCCGCCGGCGTTGCCTTTGTGGTCCTTCCCTGTCCTGTCCGAGGGACGAGGTGTCCTCCGTGATGGCCAGCTTGCCTGCGGGAGCCACGCGACTCTAGACTGCCCGGGTGACAAGAGGCTCGACGCGTGCGGCCGCGCTCGTCCGGATGGCAACCGGCGCGATTTTCCTGGCAGAGGGATTTTCGAAGATCGCCGGTCCTTTCGTCCACGGCAAGTTCGCCGAGCAGACCCGTCAGATCGCGGCGAAGTCGTGGCCGGTTTGGAGCGGCTTCCTGCAGACTGTCGTCCTGCCCAACGCGGCGGCGGTGGGTTGGCTCGTGGCAGTCGGCGAGCTCGCGGTCGGGATCGGCCTGCTCGCGGGGCTGTGGACGCGTGCGGCCTGCGCCGGCGGCGCGGTGCTGGTGCTCACCTTCCTGCTCGGGCAGTTCTGGGCCCCCGGCGGGGCGTGGCACGACTGGATCACCGCCGGCCTCACGAGCAAGTTCGCGCTGCTGCTGCTCGCGCTCTTGGCGAGCGCCGATGCGGGCAAGACCTGGGGGCTGGACGGACGTCCCCGACGGGGGAGAGGAATCAAGAGCTAGAGTTCAAGAGCTTCCGAACCTCTCGCTCGAGATCCCGGTAAGACTGTTTGCCCGAGAGCACCATCGCTTTGCGCCCATCACGCGCGTAGAGCACGCTGAAGGGCAGTTCTCCACCCCAGGACTTGTCGACGGAATCGATGAAATCCTGGTCGTCGCCTCCCGCCGCTTTTCGATAGTTCGGGAAGGCGGGCTGCTGCGCTTCGAGGAACTTCTCGACGGCGGACAGCTGCGAGGGCAGATCCGTCGAGACGCCGAGGACGCGAAGCCCTCGATTCTCGTAGGACCGCTGGAGCCGGGAGAGGGACGGAAACTCCTCGCGACAGGGCTCGCACCAGGTCGCCCAGAAATTGAGCAGGACGACGCGGCCCCTTTCCTGCGCGAGACGTTGTGTCAGTCCCGCGGCGTTCAAGTCCCCCGCGAGCCGCGAGGTCGCGGCGCCGAGAGCCGCTGCCAGAAGGATCCCGATTCCTCCCTCGAGCGTCGCGCGGCGACCATGGGCCCGGCGACCGAGACGAGGCCAGGACGTCGCCTCCCGGGGCGTGTGCGCCGAGGGGACCTCAGACACGCTTGATGCTGCAGCCGAAGGCCTTGGTCTCGGCCTTGGCGATCGGCTTGTTCGAAAGAAGCGCGTTGAGGGCATTCTTCAGATCCGGCGAGGTGACCTTGGAAGCATCCTCGTAGTTCTCGTCGATCCGGCCGTGATAGCGAAGGACGCCGCTCGGATCGATGACGAAGACCTCGGGCGTGTGCCGGGCGTCATAGAGGTCGGCCACCTTATTGCCCGGGTCCTTCAAGATCGGAAAGGTGAGCCCGTGCTTTTTGGCGTGCTGGACGACCTCGTCGGTCGGCTCCGTCTTGTTGCTGTTGATCCCGACGAAGAGCACACCGTCCTTGCCGTATGCCGCAGCCAGCTCCCGCATCCGGTCGTTGTACGCATTCGAGTACGGACACTGGGTCGCGATGAACATGACGACGACCGCCTTGTGACTCTTGGTTGCCTCGGCGAGCGAGAAGGCCTTCCCGTCGATCGCCGTGAGCGTGAAGTTCGGGGCGGGGCTGCCGATCGGGGGGGCCTCGGCTCGGGCGAAGGCGCCCACTGTCGCGAGGGCAGCGGTCAGAAGGATGGTACGGGGCAGTCGCATGACGACCTCCTTTGGGTCAAAGCTCCGAATGTCGGCCGGGCGGCGGGAAATTCCCTTTGGCGCGCGGCCGCGCGCGAGCCGGGCTACCGCTTTCGGAACCAGCCCCTCGGCGCCGGCCGGCCCTCGAGCTCTCGAAGCCGAGCCTCGAGCGCATCCACGCGCCGGACCAGCTGCTCGACCTCGCGAGCCCGCGTCTGTTGGGCCTCGGCCAGCCCGTCGAGCGCCTCGCGCAGCGCTTCGTGCTGCCCTCGGGACATCAGCACACGCCGGAGTTCCTGGAGCGGCAGCCCCTCCTCGGTGAGCGAGCGGATGGTCGTGAAGCGCGAGACATCCCGGGCGTCGTAGCGGCGGTGGCCCCCGGCGGTCTTCCGAATGGGAAAGAGCCCCGGCAGCTCTCGCTCGTAGAAACGCAGCGTCGTCGTGGGAATCCGCGTGCGCCGCGCCACCTCGCCGATCGAGATCCCGGGAATCGGGGTGGCCACCGAGAGTTCCCAGCGACGGCGAACGGATCTACACCGCGAAGAGCGGCCGGCTCACCACCGGATCGAACTTCCAGACGTACTTGTAGAGGCCGTTGAAGAAGTCGATCGTCATCTCGTAGTGCGCTTCGATCGTGATGGCTTCCTTGCTCCGCTTGATGATCAGGTTCTCCTTGCCGATCGGAAGCTGGAGCTCCCGGGCCTTCTGCAGGACCGCGTACTCGATTTGGGGAAGGCCCTTGATCGACCCGAAGGAGGCCTGCTCCTGCATCGCGTCGTAGAACTCGGAAGTCGCAATCTTGACCGGAACGATCTTGTAGAGGCTGTAGCCCACCAGAAACAGGATCGCCAGCCAGACGATGCACCCGACGTTGACCTTGCCGCGCACGGCATGCGTGCGTCTCGTCATCAAGCTCGCCTCCGAGAATTGTCGAAAGATTGTAACTCGGATCGTCCGGCGATCAGCGGACCGGTTGGAAGGTGCGAGCCCAGCGCGTCCGCGTCCAGAAGTCCCGGAGGCGGTCGAGCGGCCCGCGGCCGGGCGACTCCGGCGGGGAGGACCAATACACGAAGAGCGCGCGCCCCTTGACGTTGGCCGTGGGGACGGTGCCCCAGAATCGGCTGTCGTTGGAGGTATCCCGGTTGTCTCCGAGCGCGAAGATCTCCCCCTCCGGCACGCGAATCGGGCCAAACTGGTCGCGCCGTCCCGCCGCCAGCACGCTGTGGTCGGAGTGAGTGACGCGGGGCTCGGAGAGCGGCGCGCGATTGACGTAGACGACCTTGTCGCGGATCTCGACCACGTCGCCCGGTAGCGCGATCGCCCGCTTGACGAAGTCGCGCCGCGGGTCCTCCGGGAACTTGAAGACGAAGACGTCTCCGGCGCGCACGCGCCTCTGTGGAAGCCATCGCTCGAGCGGCCCGCCGCCCGGCGCATAGACGAACTTGTTCACCACGAGGTGATCGCCCACCAGGATGTTGTCCTCCATCGATGGGGTGGGGACGGCGTAGGCCTGGAGCAGGAAAGTCCGGACGAAGAGCGCGAGAATGACCGACACGAGGACGGCTTCCAAGTAGTCGCGCGCCACCGATCGCAGGCGCCGCGGGGTCCGAGCCGCTCCGGAGAGGGGGGAGCCGGTCAGCGGACCAGGGTGAACATCCGGTCCCATCGCGTCCGAGAAAAGAAGTGGATCGCGACACCCAGAAGCTGCTGAATCTTGGCGATGGCTCCGCGCCAGACGTGTGAATTGGGCTCGGCCTCGTAGGACCAGTAGATCAGGAAGGGACGGCCGAAGATGTTGGGGCGCGGGATCGGTCCCCAAAACCGGCTGTCGAGCGAGTTGTCCCGATTGTCGCCCATGCCGAAGAAGTGACCGGCCGGCACGGCGGCGGGGCCGAACTGGTCGCGGAGCAGACCCATCTCCGAGGCGTCGGGGCCGGACTTCCGGTAGATGTCGGGATAGATGTGTTGCACGTAGGGCCCGTCGGCGGGCTTGCCGTCGACGAATAGCTCCTTGTCGCGAACCTGGACCGTGTCGCCCGGGCCCGCCACGGCGCGCTTGACCAGCACGTTGCCCGGATTCACGTCGTCCCCCGGCTTTCGAAAGACGATGATGTCGCCGCGGTGGACATCCCGGTAGGGGAGAAGCTTGCCGAGCCCCGGCAGGCGCGGGGCGTAAGCGAACTTGTTGACCAGCAGGTGATCCCCCACGAGAATCGTCTTCTCCATCGAGCCGGTCGGCACCTGATACGTCTGGACGACGAAGGTCCGGACGAAAAGGACGAAGATTCCGGCCACGAGCAGCGACTCGTACCACTCGCGGGAGGAGGAGTGCCGGTCGGGGCCGGCGGTCTGCGGTGTGTTTTCGCTCATTCGACTTTCAGCACGGCGAGAAAGGCCTCCTGCGGAATGTCCACCCTTCCCACCCGCTTCATCCTCTTCTTTCCTTCCTTCTGCTTCTCGAGCAGCTTTCTCTTCCGTGTGATGTCTCCGCCGTAACACTTGGCGAGCACGTTCTTGCGAATGGCCGAAACCGTCTCTCGGGCGATGATCTTCGAGCCGATCGCGGCCTGGATCACGACCTCAAACATCTGCCGGGGGATGATTTCTTTCATCTTTGCGGCCAGGATGCGCCCCTTGGCGGCCGCCTCGTCCCGGTGGACGATCAGGGAGAGGGCGTCGACGGGCTCGCCGTTGACCAGCAGGTCCAGCTTGACGAGGTCCCCCTCCCGGTACCCGATGAACTCGTAGTCGAACGAGGCGTACCCGCGGGAGATCGACTTCAGCTTGTCGTAGAAATCCAGAACGACCTCGTTTAAGGGGAATTCATAGGTCAGGACGACGCGGTTGGAGGACAGGTACTCGAGCGATTTCTGGACGCCCCGCCGCTCCTCGCAGAGCTTGAGCAGGCCGCCCAGGAAGTCGTCGCGCGTGATGATCGTCGAGGCGATGTAGGGTTCCTCGATCCGCTCGATGTGGTTGGGCGAGGGCAGGTGGTTGGGGTTGACGATCTCCTGGACCTCACCCGCCGTCGTCGTCACCCGGTAGCTCACGCCCGGAGCCGTTGTGATCAGGTCGAGGTCGAACTCGCGCTCGAGGCGTTCTTGCACGATCTCCATGTGGAGTAGGCCCAAGAACCCGCAGCGGAACCCGAAGCCCAACGCCGTCGAGTTTTCCGGCTCGAAGGTGAAGGAGGCGTCGTTCAAGCGCAGCTTCTCCATGGCGTCGCGAAGGTTGGCGTAGTCGTCGGCGTTGGTCGGGAAGAGGCCGGCGAAGACCATGGGCTTGACCTCGGCAAAGCCGGTGAGCGGCTCCGCCGTCGGCCGGGAGAGCTCCGTGATCGTGTCGCCGATTCGCGTCGAGTGGAGGTCCTTGATGTTCGCCCAGAGAAAGCCCACCTCTCCGACCGAGAGGGCGTCGACGGCTTCGCGCTGCGGCCGGAAGACGCCGACCTCCTCGACCTCGGCCTGGAGCCCCGTGCCCATCGCGCGAATCTTCGTGTGCGCGAGGAGCCGGCCGTCCACGATGCGAACGAGCGAGGTCACGCCTCGGTAGGGGTCGTACCAGGAGTCGAAGAGCAGCGCCTTGAGCGGCGCCTCGGCATCCCCCCGGGGCGGCGGAATGTCGGACACGATGCGCTCGAGCAATTCCTCGACCCCGATGCCTTGCTTGGCGGAAGTCAGGACGGCGTGATCGGCGGGGATCCCGACGATCTGCTCGATCTGCTCGCGGGCCCGCTCGGGCTCGGCGGACGGGAGATCGATCTTGTTGATGACGGGCAAGATCGTGAGGTTGTGGTGCACGGCGAGGTAGGCGTTGGCGAGCGTCTGAGCCTCGACACCCTGAGTGGCGTCGACCACGAGCACCGCTCCCTCGCAGGCCGCGAGCGACCGGGAGACCTCGTAGGAGAAGTCCACGTGGCCGGGCGTGTCGATGAGGTTCAACGTGTAGTCCTGGCCGTCGCGGGCGCGGTAGCGCAGCGTGACGGCCCGAGCCTTGATCGTGATGCCCCGCTCCTTCTCGAGATCCATGTCGTCGAGCATCTGGGCGTGCATCTCCCTCGGAGAAACGGCGCCGCACACCTGCAGGATCCGGTCCGACAGCGTCGTCTTTCCGTGATCGATGTGGGCGACGATGGAGAAGTTACGAATGAACCTGGGATCGGTCATAGGGAAAGTCGAGAGTCTACCGTGCCCGGCCGCGGGTGCCGAGTGCTCGCCGCGCGGCCTCGCCCCTCCGCGGGGCTACGCGCCGAGAGGCCAGCGTGACCGGGCCTGCGCCTGATCGGGATCGGGCGCGCCGGCTCTTCGAAAGCGCAGCAGCCCCGCCCAGGCGATCATCGCGGCGTTGTCGGTCGTGAGCGACCGGTCGGGCAGCAGCACGGGGACGCGGTGGTTTTCTCCCCACGCGGAAAGCGTCGAGCGCAGCTCCGAGTTCGACGCCACACCCCCGGAGAGCGCGAGTCGGCGGATCCCTTCCCGCTCGTGCACCGCCTCGACCCTCTCGACGAGCGCCGCGACGACCGCGTGCTGGAACGAAGCGATGAGGTCCGTCAGGTCGGCGTCGAGCCGGTCCGGGTCGAGCGGTGAGCCGTCGACCCCGCGCCGCTCGAGCTGCCGCACCATGGCCGTCTTCAACCCGGAGAACGAGAAGTCGAGCGAGCCGTCGCCGGGCCGTCCGACGGGCAGAGGGTAACGGTGTCCGTTTCCGCGCGCGGCGATGCGGTCGATGGGAGGTCCGCCCGGATAGGGAAGTCCCGCCCGTCGGGCGACCTTGTCGAAGGCCTCGCCGGGCGCATCGTCGCGGGTGCGCGCGATGGGAACGATCCCGTCGGCCTCGACACGCACCAGCTCGGCATGGCCGCCCGACACGACGAGTCCGTGAAACGGGTACTCGACGGGGGAAGCCGGTGCCCCGCGCGGGTCGAGGTGCGCGGAGAAAAGATGCCCCTCCAGGTGATTGACGGGCAAGAGCGGAACGCCCCGCGCGAAGGCGAGCGCCTTGGCCGCCGAGAGCCCGACCAGAAGCGGGCCGATCAAGCCGGGGCCCGCCGTGGCCGCGATCAGGTCGACTTGGGAGAGCGTGAGACCGGCTTGCGTCAGGGCCTCCTCGAAGACTGCCGGGAGGTTCTCCAGGTGCGCGCGGGCCGCAAGCTCCGGCACGACACCGCCGAAGCGGGCGTGCGCCCGCATCTGGGAGGCGGTGACGTTCGACCGGATCGATCCGTCCTCCTCCAGGAGGGCGACCGAGGTCTCGTCGCAGGAGGTCTCGATTCCGAGGGCGATCACCGGAGGGCGGCTCTTCCCGCTCCGGGACATGGGGTGATCGAGGGGCGATGGAGGACCGAGCTCATCGGACCCCGCCGGCGGCCGATCCCGAGTCAACGGCCCGCTGCGCCGCCTGCCGCAGGCTCTCCTCGTAGGGCGGCAGGCAGACGCCCTGCTCCGTGACGATCGCCGTGATGTAGCGCGCGGGGGTGACGTCGAAGGCGACGTACCGTCCCCCGACACCGGGCGGCGCGATCGCCTGACCGGCGAAGGAGAGAACCTCGGCGGACTCGCGCTCTTCGATGGGGATCGCCCTGCCGTCGGGGCAGGCGAGATCGATGGTCGTGGTGGGGGCTGCCACATAGAAGGGAACCCCGTTTTCCTTGGCCAGCACCGCAAGGGGATAGGTGCCGATCTTGTTGGCCGTGTCTCCGTTGGAGGCGATGCGGTCGGCGCCGACGATCACGGCCTGAACCTCTCCCCGAGAAAGGAAGTGCCCGCCCATGCTGTCCGTGATGACCTGGACGGGAATGCCGTCTCGAGACAGCTCCCAGGCGGTCAGGCGCGCCCCCTGCAGGTAGGGCCGGGTCTCGCCCGCCAGCACGCGCACGACTCGGCCTGAGGCGACGGCGCCGCGGATGACGCCCAGGGCCGTGCCGTAGCCCGCCGTGGCCAGAGCCCCGGCGTTGCAGTGCGTCAGCACGGTCGCCTCTCGGGGAAGGAGATCCGCGCCGAGGCTTCCGATGCGGCGGCAGGCCTCGAGATCCTCGGCGGCGAGGGCATCGGCTTCTCGAACGAGCTCCGTCTCGATCCGCTCGGGGGGCCGGTCGCGCACGCTTTCGAAGCGTCGTCCCAGGCGGTCGAGCGCGGCGAACAAGTTGACCGCCGTCGGGCGAGTCCGCGCCAGCAGATCCCGCGCCGCAAAGAAGCGCTCGGCCGGGGGGGTCGTGCGGCCGCTGCGCATCGAAAAGGCGGCGCCGTAAGCGGCCGCAACGCCGATGGCCGGCGCCCCGCGGACCGCCATGTCCCGGATCGCGAGCGCGATCTCCGGCGCCGTCTCGAGGGCGAGCCAGACCTCCTTGGCCGGCAGCAGCCGCTGGTCGAGCAGGCGGAGGATGCGGTCCTCTCGGTACAAGGGACGAAAGACTTCTGTCATCTCCCTTCCCGGCAAGGCGCGCAATTTCGGATTTCTGAAGCTCGTATCACTCTCGCCCCTCGCCCCTGTTCCTCATGGCTCCGGGTTCACGACCAGGGCCACGCCGAGGCTCCGGGGATCGGCGACGGCGGTCAGTCGCCCGTCGGCGCGGCGCATGATGGCGTGGACGCGGCCGAGAGTGGGCCAGTCGGAGTACTTCGACCGCGGGCCGACGGAGTGTCCGTACCCCTCCATGGCTTGGACCCACGCCGCGTCGAATCGCTCGGGCTCGATCTGGACGACGTCGGGCCGATCTTGCTGGTGGAATCGCGGCGCCGCCACGGCCTGCTCGAGGTTCTCGCCGCGCAACAGGACATTGACGAGGATCTGAAAGTTGGTCGTCGGGATGGTCGAGCCGCCGGGGCTGCCCCAAACGAGGGCGTTCAACCCCTCGAGCGTCGCGATCGAGGGGCACATCGCCGACAACATTCGCTTGCCCGGAGCGATCGCGTTGGGCTCTCCCTGGATGAGCCCGTACCGATTGGGCTCGCCCGGCCGCGTCGTGAAGTCGTCCATCTCGTTGTTCAAGAGGAAGCCGAGTCCTCCCGCCACCCGCGCATTGCCGAAGGAGTCGTTCAGGGTCGTCGTGACGGAGACGGCCGCTCCGGCGGCGTCAACGACGGAGAAATGCGTCGTCGAGGTGCCGCGCCAGGCCAGGTTGGGAAGGGCGTCCACCGGTGTGGCGCGGGCCGGGTTAATCGTGGCGGCGAGGCGCTTCAACCGCCCGGCCGAAGTGAAGAGGTTCTGTGGGATGTCTCCGAAATCGGGGTCGCCGAGATACCGATTTCGGTCTGCAAACGCGCGCTTCTCGATTTCGACCATCAGGTGGGCAGAGGAGACGTCGACAGGCTTGAGCTTGTCCAACCCCACTTGCTCCGCCAGCAAGGCCATCTCGGCTAGGACGGGTCCCGAGGAAGGCGCGGGTGTCGTGAGAACGTCGCCATTGCGGAACGGAAATACGAGGGGCTTGCGCGCCTTCGCCGCGTAAAGCGCGAGGTCGCCCCGAGTGATCAGGCCGCCCGCCTTCTTCTGCTGCGCCTCGAACTCGCGCGCGACCTGTCCGCGGTAGAAGCCGTCTTCGCCCCGCTCCCGGATGGCCTGAAGGGTGCGCGCCAGGGCGGGCTGGCGGAACACCGAGCCCACGGGAGGGGGCTCGCCGTTGGGTAGAAAGATCGCCGCCGTTTCGGGATCGGCCGCCAGCCGCGCCTTCTCGTCCGCGATCGAGGAGTGGACGTTCTCGCTCATCACGAATCCGTCTCGGGCGAGCCGCACGGCGGGGTCGACCACGGTCTTCCAAGGCAGACGGCCCCCGCGGCGATGGGCGAGCGCGAGCCCGGCGACCGAGCCAGGGACTCCGGAGGCGAGCGGGCCGTGGGTCGAGGAGGGCGCTTTCTGGCCGGGGCGTTCCGGCTGGACGAACATGTCGCGTCGCGCCGCGCGCGGCGCGCGCTCGCGAAAATCGATGGCCAGGGTTCGGCCCTTCGCGTCACGAGAGAGCCAGAATCCGCCTCCGCCGATGTTGCCGGCTTCGGGCCAGGTCACGGCGAGCGCGAAGGCAAGGGCGACCGCCGCATCCGTGGCGTTGCCGCCCTTTTTCAAGATGGCGATCCCCACACGTGCGGCGTTCTCTTCGGCCGCGGCCACGGCGCCGCCGCGCCCATGCGCGACGGAGGCCGCGGGCAACGGCGAGGAGAGAAGGGCGGCGAGCGCCAAACCCGCCAGGGAACGCTTCACCGGCTCATTCTATCGGCGGCCCCGGGGTTAAGATCCCGGCCGTGAAATCCATTGGGGAGTTGCCGCTGGAGGGGAAAACGGTCTTCCTGCGCGTTGATTTCAACGTGCCGCTCTCGGGAGGACGAGTTCTCGACGAGACGCGGATCGTCGAGACGATTCCCACGATTCGGGCGGCAGTCGAGCGCGGCGCGCGAGTCCTTTGCGCGTCCCACCTGGGCAAGCCCAAGGGGAAGCCGAGCCCCGCGCTCTCGCTCGCGCCCGTCGCCGTGGCTCTGGCGGACGCCCTGGGACGCCCCGTGCGCTTCGTCTCGGACTGTATCGGGCCGGAGGCGGCTGCCGCCGCCCGGGCACTGGCGCCCGGCGAGGTGCTGTTGCTCGAGAACCTGCGGTTTCACCCGGGAGAAGAAAGCAACGACCCCGCGTTTTCCCGGGCGCTCGCGGAGCTGGCCGAAATTTACGTGGATGACGCTTTCGGGGCGGCGCACCGCGCCCACGCCTCCGTGGTCGGCGTTCCGGCCCTGATGCCGGTCAAGGGGGCCGGGCTGTTGATGGAGAAGGAGGTCCGCTCGCTCTCGAGGTTGCTCGAGCCCGAGCGCCCGTTTGCCGCGGTGCTCGGCGGAGCGAAGATCTCCGGCAAGATCGACACGCTTCGCGTGCTGGCCGGGCGGGCGGACGTCCTGCTGATCGGCGGCGGTATGGCCAACCACTTCGTTGCCGCGCTCGGACTCTCCATCGGCAAGTCGCTTCTGGAGGAGGACAAGGTTCCCGTCGCGCGCGAAATCCTCGAGATCTGCAAGGAGCAGGGCAAGACGATCGCCTTGCCCTCGGACTTCGTCGTCGCGGCGTCGCCGGAGGATGCGGCGGGGGCGCGCACCGTCGGGATCGATCGGATTCCCGCAGACCGCATGGCCCTCGATATCGGCGAGAAGACGATCGCCCAGTTTCAGAGGCTGCTGGGCGGGGTCCGAACCGTCTTCTGGAACGGCCCGATGGGCGTCTTCGAGAAGCCGCCGTTCGACCGCGGCACCAGGGCGATGGCCGAGACTCTGGCGGCGATGACCGACGCCTTCACCGTCGTGGGCGGGGGCGAGAGTGTGGCCGCCGCGCACGCGGCGGGTGTGGCCGAAAAGATCAGCCACGTCTCGACCGGCGGCGGCGCTTCGCTCGAGTTCCTGACCGCCGGAACGCTGCCCGGCATCCAGGCGCTCGAGTCGACGGCCGTCCGCGGATGAAGCTCTACGTCGCGAACTGGAAGATGAACAAGACCCGGACGGAGGCGCGCGCCTTCGCCGGAGAGCTCGGGGCTCGGATCGGCGCTCGGGCAGACCGAGTCGAGCTCGTCCTGGCGCCGCCCTTCACGGCGCTCGACGCGGCGCTCGATCCGGCCGGCCGCTGGGCGCTCGCCGGTCAGAATCTCGGCTCCGAGGGGTTCGGGGCCTACACGGGCGAGGTCTCCGGTCACATGCTCGCGGAAGCGGGTTGCCGATACGTGATCGTCGGGCATTCGGAGCGGCGACGGCTCTTCGGAGAGGACGGCTCCCTTCTGGCCCGCAAGCTCGCCCGGGCGCGGGAAGCGAACCTGATACCGATCTACTGCGTCGGGGAGACGGAGGAGGAGCGGGATCGAGGCTCTACCGATTCGGTCCTCGAACGGCAAGCCGGGACGCTGTCACAGGACCCGCCGCGCTCGCCGCTCGTCGTCGCCTACGAGCCCGTCTGGGCAATCGGAACCGGCCGCGCCGCGACCCCCGAAGACGCGGCCGCTGCGCGGGCGCGCTTGGCGGGGCTCCTCTCCGCTCGGGCCGACCTGCGACTTCTCTATGGCGGCTCGGTCACCGCCGACAACGCCGCGGAATTGTTGCGAGTCTCGGAAATGGACGGCTTCCTGGTCGGCGGCGCGAGCCTGGACGCCGAGTCCTTTGCGCGCATCGCCGGATTGGGCCAGAGGAGCTAACTGCCCTCGAGCCCGCGGTTGCCCCTTCTTGACGCCCGGGGCAGCCGAACGTAAACTTCCTCCCCCATTTTTGGGAATGGAGGTCCGGTGGGAATCCTCTACGTCACCCTGATCGCGATCTACACGTTGATCTGCTTCTTTCTGATCCTGGTCGTTCTGGTCCAGCAGGGAAGGGGTGCCGATATCGCCGGCGCCTTCGGCGGCGGGGGAACACAGACGGCCTTCGGGGCTCGCGGGGCGACGACTCTGCTCCACAAACTGACCACGGGAGGCTTCGTCGCCTTCATCGTGGTGGCCCTGGTCTTGACGATCCTCGAGGCGCGCCCCCGCGCCTCGGTCGTGCCCGAGAAGGCTCCGGCCGCGAAGACGGCGCCGGCTCCGGTTGCCCCGGCTCCGGCGGCTCCCGCCCCGGCGCCCGCGTCATCCTCGGGCAGCCCGGTCAAACAGTAGCCTGTGCCGTCGTGGTGGAATTGGTAGACACGTACGTTTGAGGGGCGTATGGGGCAACCCATGCCGGTTCGAGTCCGGCCGACGGCACCAAACACGTCGCCTTCGCTTCGCTCGCTGATCTGCGCCTTTGGCGCACCGCCGCTTGGCTCGCCCAAAGGGGCTCGACCAAGCGGCTGATCGCTCGCAGCGCTCCGGCTCCCGCGGCGCGCGCCTCCTCCCTCCTTCGTCGGGAGACTTCGCGCGCCGCGACCGTTCTGGTCTAGCTAGGATCCGACTCAAGCTCGCGTCGCGGGAGCCGGAGCGCGGCGAGGGGATCAGGCCGGCGGTCGAGGCCGTATCCGGCCGAGCCGACGGCCGTTGCACCCGAAGGGGGCAGATCCCCGAGCAAGCGGAGGCGACGTTACGGCACCGGGTCGTATCCCCCCTTGGCCCAGGGGTGACAGCGCGCCAGGCGCCGTAGCGTCAACCAGGCGCCGCGGGGCAACCCGTATCGATTGATCGCTTCGCGGCCGTAGGCCGAGCAGGTCGGCTGGAAACGGCACTTCGCCAGTCCGCTTTGCCCGAGCAGCGGGGAAACCGTTGCCCGGTAAACGTCGATACCGACGGTGGCGAGCCGTACGCCAAGCTGGTCGCTCGGCGGTTTGGCCGCATCGCCGATCGCGAAGCCCACGACCGCCGCCAGCAGCAGGGGGACGGCGGAAAGCGGGCGGGCGTTTCGCGACGACCCCTCGGCAGGACGGATCGCGTCGGGGCGGGCTCTCGCGGAGATCGCTTCCGGATCAAGCATAGCGAGAGACACCCGGCACGATCAGGCGTTCCCCCTGGATCGCCTTGACGATGGCGAGAATCGTCACGAGCGTGTAGACGACGGCAACGGCGAGCATGACCACACCGTAGAGACAACCGAAGGAGGGAACCAACAAGCCGGCGAGTGTCGCAGCCACACCGATCGCGACGACGGCGCCGAGGAGCAACAGGCCATTTCGCGCGTGCCAGCGAATTTCTCGATCTTGCTTCTCGATGGCGAGGACCAAGGCCTGGAGCACCGGGAGATAGCAGAGAACCAGCATCGCGGCGCGCCGGGGCGAGGCTTCGGACATGAGAGTGAAGCCTAGACCGGAAACGGGGGAAAACGAAAAGAACCGCCGATTCGGCCCGGCTCTGCCCCTCCCCGGCGGGAGAAGGGGCCGGCGGGCGCTACGGACCGGTCTTCAAGCGGATCGAGCCGTTGACCGTCTCGCAGTGAAGCAGTTCGGTACCGCCGTTGTACGATCCCCTCGCCTCTTTGGGCCCGTACTTGCCTTCGACGTTTAGGTCGAAATCGGCTTCGATACGCCCGTTGATCGTCTCCAGGTCGTAGCGTACCGAGGAGGCCTTCTCGAAGAGAACTTCGACGCTGCCGTTGACGGTCTCGAGCCTCGACTTCTTGAACGGCCCCTTGAATGCCACCCGGACCGACCCGTTGACGGTCGTCGCCTTGACGGGCCCGCCCATCTCATGGAGCTCGATCGAGCCGTTCACCGTGTCGGAAGCGAGGTCGCCGTCGAACCCCGTCGCCTCCACTTTCCCATTGCAGCTTTCCAGGCGGGTCGAGGTCGCCGCGGGAATGCGAAGCTCGTAGTCGACCCGCACACTCGCGGTACCGAGGTCGAGGAATCCGAAGAGACGCCGGCGGCGTGGATTGATGGTCTCGATCTTGATCTCATTTCCGATCTTCCGCACCCGGATCTCGGTCTGCTTGAGGTTCTCCTCGGAGTTGCCGCCAGTCGCCTTCTTGACGGCTCGAACTCTCAAATATGCCTTGTCCCAGGCCTGGGCGTCGATCTGACCGTTCACATTCTCGACGGACACCCGGGAAACTCCCTCGGTCGAAAAGGCTTTCTCGAAGACCTCGTCCTCGACTCCGGAGGCGGCCGGGGCCAAGCAAGCGAGGCAAAGAAGGCCGAGAAACAGTCGTCGCATCCCTTTCTCCGCATTCAATAACGAATTGGCGCAAGAAAGGTTCAAGGCGCCCTCCAGCCGGGCCGGGCGGCAGAAGCGTGGAAACGTCGGCGCCGCAAGAGCTTCTGCGCTCAATCGCCTGAGATCAATAGCGTTCCCAGTTGCCGGTCGGAACGCCGGGGCGCCTTGCCGTCACGGAAAACTGGCCAGACCTCGAGCAGGTTCCAGCCCGGGACGAGCAGGGGCAGGTTTCGGCGGGTCGATCTCCAGAGCCCGGGAGGACCACCCTCCCCGTCCCGAACCTCGAAGCCCAGCCACCGTCGGGCGCGCCCCCCGTTCGCGTCGCGGAGCAGGAAGGCGATCAATGCGGCTGCGGCCAGGGCGCCCCAGACCCACCCCAGGTAAGCGGCGGCCGCCGGACGGAGATACCAGACCGCGGCCGTCGCCGCGAGGCCCAGGGCGTCGACGACCGCGGCGGGGATCAGAAGATCGAGCCACAACGCGAGGCCTCGGGCCCGCCGCGTGTCGGAGTTCATCGAATGCATATATTCTCACCCGCGCCGCCGAAGCCGATCGCCCGTTCGAGGAGCCGCATGAGCGTTCATCTGGCCGACTGTCACCTGCACTTGGAGGGGTGCCTGACGGAAGAGACCGTTCTGCTGCTCGCGAGGCGCGGGGGCCACCGGTTTGCCGATCCCGCCGTCTTCGCAAAGGCCCGGTCCGGCGTGCGGGACGCCGCGAGCTTTCTCGCGCTCTATGCGGAGATGTGCCGCCTGCTTCGCGGGCCCGAGGATTACTTCGAAGCGGCGCGGGCGATCGCTCTACGGCTCTACCGCGACGGTGTGGCCTACGCCGAGCTCTACGTCTCCCCGGAGATCCTCTCGCGCTTCGGGTTGCCGGCGGCCGAATGCTTGAGCGCCATCTCCGACGCGTTCGAGGAGCGAGGCGTCGAGCGCGCGCGCTGCCGTGTCCTGCTCGATGCAGTCCGGCAGTGGGGGCCGGAATCCGCCGAGAGAGTCCTCGACCTGTACGAGAGCCGGCGCCCTTCTGCCGTGGTCGGATTCGGCCTGGGAGGAGATGAGGCCTCGCGGCCGGCCGCGGAATTTGCCGGTGTCTACCTCCGGGCCCGCGCGTTGGGCCTTCGGACCTCGGTCCACGCGGGGGAGTGGGCGGGTCCCGAGTCGGTCGCGCAAGCGCTCGATGCTCTGCGACCGGACCGGGTCGACCACGGAATCGCGGCGGCGGCGGATCCGGGCCTGATGTCGCGTCTGGCCGAGGAAGGGACGATCTTGTGCGTGGCTCCGACGAGCAACCGAGCCACAGGCGCGGTGCCGAGTCTGAAGGCCCATCCGCTTCGAAGTCTTCTGGAGGCCGGCGTGCGCGTCGCGATCGCGGCGGACGATCCCGCTCTCTTCGAAACGTCCACGCGGCAGGAGTACGAAATCTTGAGCAGCGAGCTCGGTTTGAGCCCGGAGCAGCGCCGACGCTGCGCCGAGGACTCCTGGCGCGCCGCCTTCTGCTCCGCCGAGGAGAGGAGAGCCGGACTGGCGGCTCTGGCCGCGGCCGAGCTCTAGGTCCCGGTCATTCCGGCACGGCTTCGGTGGCGCCGGCGAGCGTCCTCTCGTACAGCTCGCGGTAACGCGCGACGACGGCGCCCGTCGGAAAGGCCTCGAGGGCGTGGCGGCGGGCGTTTCGCGAGAAGCTCTCCCATTTCTCCGGGTCGCGCACCAGCGTGAGGGCCGCCTCCGCCATTCCGTCCACGTCTCCGACCGGCCGCAGGTAGCCGTCCAGGCCATTGGAGACGACCTCGGGCAGGCCTCCGGCGCTCGTCCCGACGACGGGCACGCCGCAGGCCATGGCCTCGAGCGCCGCCAGGCCGAACGACTCCGCATCGGAGGGAAGCAAGAAGATCTTGCCGACCGGCAGGATCGTTTCGATCGGGGCGACGTTGCCGAGGAAGGTCGTCCGGTCCGAAAACCCGCCGCTCTCGGCCAGGCGCTCGGCGAGCGCTCGGTCGGGGCCGTCGCCGATCAAGAGCAGGTGGGCCGGGACTTCGCGGCGGATCCGATCGAAAACGGCGAGCACGTCGGGGATGCGCTTGACCGGCCGGAAGTTGGAGATGTGAACGACGACGCAGTCGCCCGGCCGCGAGAGCGAGCGCGCGTAGGCCGAGGCGCCGTCCGGCCGGTAGAGCTGACCGTTGACGAAGTTGGGGATCACCTCGACCCGACGCCGCACGGAAAACTCCCTCACCGTCACGTCGTGCAGGTACTGCGAGACGGCCGTCACCGCGTCGCTTTGCTCGATGCCGTAGCGCGTGATCGGAAGGTAGGAGCGGTCCTGCCCCACGATCGTGATGTCGGTGCCGTGGAGCGTGGTGACGACCTTCAGGCGAATCCCGCTCCACCTGCTCATGTCGCGGGCGAGGATCGCGGAGATGGCGTGGGGCAAGGCATAGTGGACGTGGAGCAGGTCGAGGCCGGCATGGGAAGCCACGTCCGCCATCTTCGTCGAGAGGGCCAGGGTATACGGGGGCGAGACGAAGAGCGGGTAGCTCGGCGCGACGACCTCGTGGAAGTAGACGCCGGGCCGGGGCAGCGCGAGGCGCGAGGGGAGGGCGTAGGAGATGAAATGGACTTCGTCCCCGCGCTCGGCGAGCGCGAGGCCGAGCTCGGTAGCGACGACGCCGCTTCCGCCGAAGGTCGGGTAGCAGGTGATGCCGATTTTCATCGGCGGCGGGGCGCCGGACGGGCTCCGGTCGGGAGATACTTCAAAATCCCGCCTCGAAACCCTCGAACGCCTCGACCGGGTCGTCGATCCGCGGCGGACGCATCGACACGAAGCCCTCCCCGAACTCGGCGCCGATCAGGAAGCCGAAATGGCGCGCCCGCGCCTCGATCGTGTCGAGAAAGGACTGCTGCGAGAGCATCGTCTGCGGTTCGCGGGAGGTCGCATCGTGGAGCTGGCTCGAGAAGACGCGGATCGCCGCGCGCCGTGTCTCGATCGCCGCCGTGACGTTCACGACAAACGTGGGCTCGTGCAGGAAGGCCGTGGAGAAGTAGAGCGTCTGTTGAGGGCGGTGCGCGGGGTAACGCGTCTCGAGTTTGCGAAGCCCGGCGTAGAAGGCCGCGTCGGTCACGAGGACCCCGGCCCGGGCGTGATCCGGATGTCGGTCCTTCGGGTACGAGGTCAGGACGAGCCGCGGCCGCTCCCGCCGGATGACGTCGATCAAGGCGAGCTCGTTCTCTCGGGTGTGCCGCAGCCCGCCGTCTCCGAAGTCGAGCGTCTCGCGAAACTCCGCGCCGAGAATCGCCGCGGCGCGGCGCGCTTCTTCGTCGCGGCGGGCGGCGTCGCCCCGGGTTCCCATCTCGCCGTGCGTCAGGTCGACGATTCCGAACCGTCGCCCGCGCGACTTCAAGGTCACGAGCGTGCCTCCGCAGGTCAGCTCGACGTCGTCTGGATGCGCCGCGATGGCGAGGACGTCAACCGGCATGACCGTCCCCTTCCCGCGGCTCCGACTTCGCGGCTCCCAGGTTGACGACGCGCGCCCCCTCGAGCGAGCCGGTCGCGGCTTCACGGATGGAGGTCAGGGCCTCGCGTCCATATGCCAACATCGGCACGAGCGGCGGATAGATTCGTTCGGCGGTCGAGCCCTCCGGCTGCAACATCGTCTCGAGCCTCCTTCGGCGTGTCGTGGTCGTGACGTCCTTTCGCTCCGAGGACTTCCGGACGCGGTCGGTCAGCTGCACGAGCGAAAACGCGGTCTTCTGGCGGGTCGTTTCGACCGCGGCTGCAAGCGCCGGGTCGAGCGCCTTCAGTCGCGGCTCGAGGCCGGCGAGTTCCTGGTCGAGTGTCTTGGCGATCCGGACGACCTCCTCCGCCTCGGAGACGGGCAGGCCGGCGGCCGCCGGGGGCTTCGCCAACAGGTCCGACAGAGGAATCCCGAGGGCCTCGGCCGCGCGCCGCTCGGCGGGGCCCAGGAGCACCAGATGCGAGCGCGGCAGCAGGACCGGCGGCTTCAACCCGAACACGGGGAAGAGCGGGATCGATTGCGCATGGTAGGCGATCTCGGCGGGGCCGAGGACGGTCGCGGCGGTCGGCAGGAGAAACGACTTGAACACCGGCCGCGTGAGAACGTCGGTCGACGGCCAGGCGCGGCCTTCTCGAACCTTGTGCAGGGCCTCTTCCGGATCGCCGACGCGGCGGCGCTCGCCGCCTTCGATCAAGAAGAAGGGAAAGACGTCGGGCCGGTAGGCGACGGCCGGGGACTTGCCCTGCCGCGCCAGCCGCTCGGCCGCGCCGGCCAGGGCCCGCTGGAGCTCCTCCCGCCGTTCCACGGCCAGCGCGAAGAAGTCCGCCGTGACTTCGCGAAGGCTCTCCTGATAGGGATCGAGGACGAGAAGCGGCTCGGGTTCGACCAGGTCGAGCAGCGTCTGGATGAAGGCGTCGGCGTACGTCTGGCCGGCCGCATACCGAAGCGCGAAGGTCTCGAGGATTCGATCGGCGTCGGCGGCGCGGGCGTCGGCGCGGAAGTCCTCCAGGATCTCTCTCGCCCGCTCGGGGATCGGAAGGCGTCCGACGGGCTGTCGGTTGCTGCGGTCCGCTCCGTCGGCGACCAGCACCTGCGGTCCCTCCGGGCCCGGCCGGGCAGTCTTCCCGACTTCCTCCAGGTCATGATCGTCCGTCAAGGCCCAGAAGACCGGCGCGGCGGGAACTCCCGCCCGATCGATCTGCCGCGCCACCCGCAGGGCGTCGAAGGCCTTCGTCAGGGTGAAGAGGGGTCCGGAGAAAAGGCCCACCTGGTGGCCCGCAACCGCGGCCACGGCTCCTCCGGCGGCCAGGGCCTCGGCGGCCGCCGCCGCGGCGGCGGACCGGCTCTGAAACGCCGAGGCCGGCACACGCGCCGGGACACCGAGGAGCTCCTTTCCGCGGCGGACACCGGCCTCGATCGTCGGAGGATCGGGGAAGAACTCCGGCAGGCCGCGCAAGAAGTCGAGAAAGAGCGGCGGAAGGCCCGGATACCGATCGAAGGGAATGACGCCTTCGGTCATGGCTTGCTCGCGACCAGAATCAGGCGGGGGGATTCAGGGCACACGGGACTTCCGTCGAAGTCGCCCCAGGTGCCCTCCACGTGCAGACCGGCTTCTTCGAAGAGTCGCGTCAACTCGGGCGCGGTGTAGGCGCGCACGCTCTCCCGAAAGATCTCGGTCGAGTCTCCCCGCCGCACCTCGATTTCCTTCTCGACGCGGCGGGACGGCGCGTTCCACCAGCGCCGGATTCGGTACTCTCGGCCCGAGCTCGACAGCCTCTCTTCGGGCACGAGCCGCGCCAGGGTGTGGTCGAGGCCGAACGTGTCGCAGAGCACGCGCCCGCCGCGCGCCAGGACGCGCCAAATTTCCGAGACGACGGCGGCGTTGTCGGGCTCGGCGGCGAAGTAGCCGAAGCTCGTGAAGAAATTGACGACCGACAGGAAGACGCCGCCGGAAAACGGGAGGGAGCGCATGTCTCCCCGGACCAGGTTTCGCTTTCCGAGCCGCGTCCGCGCGACCTCGAGCAGCAAAGCGGAGTAATCGAGGCCGACCGGGTCGATCCCGAGCTCGAGAAAGAAGGGAAAGTGACGCCCGGCGCCGCAGCAGAGGTCGAGCATCGGCGTGGGCTCCGGAGGAAGTCTCTCCAGCGCGAAGGCGACCTCACGGCGGGCCGCGCCGACATCGCGATGGGGGTAGAGATCGAGGTACTCCTCGCCGAACCATGAATCCCACCAGGGCATGCGGGGCGCATTATGGCGCAGGAGAAGATAGAGTTCGGCCATGTCCCGAGGCGGTGTTTCGCCGCGGCGCGTCTGTCTCGGCATCGCGGCGCTTTGCGCGATGGTGGCGTGCGACGAGTTTGGCGGCGGGCCGCGCACGGTGTCGAAGAGCGGCTACCGCGCCGTCCTGGCGTTCTCTCCCACGGAGCGGTACGAGGTGGCTGTTCGAGGCGAAAAACAGCGCGTCGCCGGCGCGTTCGACGGCTCCGAGTTGGTCAAGGTCGTGCGGCCGGACCTCGGAATGATCTGGCAAATTCGGCCCGCGACACGCAAGCTGATCGAGTCGCGCTGGGCGCCGACCGAAGAGCTCGTGCCGGGCTATCCGCTGGAGCCCCACTTCGACCCGGCGGCGTATGCCGACCGGTTCGGCGGGAAGATGAGACGCATCGACGACGCCGCGCACGGAATGCATCCTTGCGAACGGTTCGAGATGACGATGCCCTCGGGCGACCGCGCGATCCTGTGGGTGGCGCGGGACCTCGAGCGGCTCGTCGTCCGCATCGAGCACCTGAAGCGGGATCCCCGGGACGAGTACCAGCCCGTGACCGACACGCAGCTGCTCAACGTGCGGCTGGGGGCGCCGGCCAAGCTCTTCGAAAAGCCGGGTGGCTTTACTGCCGTGGGCAGTTACGAGGAGCTCGGCAAGTAACGAACCGGAGCGGCGCCTAGGCGGTCGAGCCCGCCTCTTCGACCGTGCCGAAGTCGCGGAAGAGGATGTGGTCGTAGAAGTAGTGGATCAGCAGGAACGACAGAACCACGACGTAGTAGGCGCGATCCTGGGGGACATCGAAGCCCTTCCAGAGGACGAGGTACACGACCCCGGCGAGCACCGTGGCGCCGATCATGGACGTATAGAAGATTGCCGTGTGGGAGGTGCCCGAGATCCGGCGCACGAAGGCGCTCCCGATCTCTCCGGTGTCGGCCTTGCGCGAGAGGATGAACCAGGTCAGCGCCAGGTACTGGAGCGAGTGCCAGGTGTTGAAGCCCTGGAATGCGACGTCGAGATTGTCGAAGATCGGGATGATGAAGGCGAGCGCCACCGTCGCGGCCATGAAGGCCAGGCGTGGCCAGCTCGACCGGCCCTGGCGGATCTCGCGGAACGTGCGAACGACGTAGTAGAGAAACAGGATCGCAAAGCCCGCCGTGAAGGCCTGCGCGACCCAGGGCCGTTTCAGGATTTCCGGGAACAGCAGCGTGGAAGTGCCGAGTCGGAATTGGTCCTGGACGAACTTGTACATCGCGACCGTGTAGAGAGCCCCGAGGATCACGGCCCCGTCGAGAAGGCGATCGAGGGCCGAAGTCCGCAGTCCCGCGCGGCGCCGGTAGGTCTCGGAGATCCACTGCGCCTGGTGCGTCACATGGAGCGAGGCCCAGAAGAAGAAGAGCGTCAGGAGCAAGAGAAACGAGTAGATCGAGCCGATGACCACGAGCGTCGGAATGAGCACGAGCGGCAGGTAGGCCAGCCAGCCGAAGCGCCGGCGGAACCTCGGCTCGAGAGCCGTTCGGAGGTAGGTCGAGTACATGTGGGGGCCGCCGACGAGCAGCGTGACGGACAGACCCACCACGAGGCTCGCCGTTCCTTCCGATGCGCCCAGGCGCTGCAGCAGCCCGTAGGAAACGTAGGGGAAGAAGACGAGCACCCCCGACAGCGTCAGGAAGAGCAGGTCGAACCGTCGGTTGCGGATCCAGGGACCGCTGTCCGTCTGGTCCGTCGGATGTCCGGCGCGCGCAAGCGTCGACATGGCGAGTGCCCACCTCCTCGGCGGAACAGATTCTATATCCGAGGGGAAGTCCGAGAGGGACAATCGGGCGGCGCTCTCTTGCGGGTCGCGGTGGACGCTAGAATGATGCGTTCCATGCTGCGCCTGGGCCCCGTTGCCGTCGATCCGCCGTTGGTTCTCGCCCCGATGGCGGGGATCACCGACCACGTCTATCGGCTGATGCTTCGCCGGATGGGCGGGGTGGGGCTCGTCACGATGGAGTTCATCTCTTCGGAGGCGATTTCGCGAGGCAACGCCCGGCAGTTGCGCAAGCTCTTCTTCTCCGAGGAGGAGCGCCCCCTCTCCATCCAGATCTACGGCTCCGATCCCGGGCGCATGGCTGCGGCCGCCGACATCGTGGAGGAGCTTGCCCCCGACGTGTGCGACATCAACATGGGGTGTCCCGCCAACAAGGTCCTCAAGGGCTGCGCGGGCGCGGCGCTGATGGGGGATCTGCCGCTGGCGCGGACGATCATCCGGGAAGTGCGCCGGCGACTCTCGATTCCGCTGACGGTCAAGTTCCGTCTGGGGCTCGACGACTCCCGCCAGAATTTCCTGGAGCTTGGCCGAATCTGCGAGGGAGAAGGAGTCGCGGCCGTCGCGCTGCACGGCCGCACCGCGCGTCAGATGTACACCGGCCGCGCGGACTGGACCCGGATCGCGGAGTTGAAGCGCGCGGTCTCGATCCCCGTCGTGGGAAACGGCGACATCGAGCGCGCCGAGGACGCGATCGCGATGTTCTCCGAGACCGGCTGCGACGCCGTGATGTGCGGCCGCGCCACGATGAAGAACCCCTGGATCTTCCGCCAGATCGCCGACCGCCTCGCCGGTATCGAGCCCCGGGAGCCGTCGCTTCGCGAGCGGCGGGACCTGATGCTCTGGCACTTCGAGGCCATCGGGGAGAACGCCTTCGAGCCGCGCGAGGCGCTTCACCGCCTGCGGACGATGACGGGCTGGTACACGCGCGGCCTGCCGAACGGTCGGGCGCTGCGCGTGAAGATCTCGGAGCTCTCGACACCGGCGGACTTCCGCGCGGCGGTCGAGGAGTTCTTCTCCTCGTCGGGATCGGCTCCCGATGCCGTTGCGGAGAGCGTGGCCGCGGCGGGAAGGGAGCGCCCGGAGTCGATGTCGAACCAGCTATATCAACTGTGATATAGTTCGCCGCTCCAGGGGCGCTCGGAAGAGGGCATCGCGAAAGCTCCCCGCGGCGTCCGCTTGGGCGAGAGCGGGCTCGGTGCCGGGGCGAAGCAAACGGCGCAAGAAGGTCGAGGGGCGCGAAGAGCCCCGACCGAGACCGGACGAACAAAATCCGATAGGGAAAGACCCGGTGGGAATGCGCGTTCCCACTTTTTTCGTTCGATCACTCTGTGAGGGCGCTTCCTCTCCGTTTCCGTCTGTTCGCTATCGTCCTGGCCGCCGGCAGCCTGGCGCTCGCCCAGGATCCGGCGAAGACGAGGCAAATTCCCGTCAAGACGAAGGTCGGAACCTTTCCGCTCGGCATCGAGACCGACTACCTCGGGAAGGCGGGCAAGAAGACCGTGATTCGGATTCGGCTGACCGCGCCCGAGCTTTCCCGGGAGGCGGCCGCCCGCGGCGCCAAGGGGTTCGCCGGTCAGGTCAAGGGGGGATTCCGTCAGGCCGAGACGGAAGTGGATTCGTTCCAGTATCCGGTGACGGCCGACTTCGGCGGCGGAGCGGCATTCGCCTTCTCGTTCCTGCGCGCGGTTGCTCCGGGAACGTACCGCCTGCGGCTCGTCCTCGCCGATCCGTCCGGCGTTGAAATGGGCGAAGGCTCCGTGGATATCCTCGTGCCGGAGGTCGGAAACGCGTTCCGCCCGGAGATGGCCCCCGCGGAGGCGGGCACGCTTCCCTCGGCGGAGGGAATCGTCATCGCGGAAGAGGCCTCGGAAAAGACGGCCAACACCCCGGAGCCCAAGCTGAAGATCCTGCCCCCCGCCCGCGAGGCGCCCATCGGTCTTCTCCGCCTCGAGGCGGTCGTCTCGCCGCCGATCCAGAAGGTGGAGTTCTACCTGGAGGAGAAGCGCCTGGTCACCCGCACTCGTCCTCCTTACTCGGTCGAGATCGACCTCGGAGACGTGCCGCGCCGGCAGACCGTTCGCGCCGTGGGCTACGACGACACCGGCCGCGTCATCGACGAGGATGCTTACGCGATCAACCAGGGCAAGGACCGGCTCGCGGTGCGCCTGCTTCCACGGCCTGATCCCGCGGCGGCGGTCGTGCACGTGAAGGTCGTTGTCCAGTCGATCGGCGGCGGTACGGCCAAATCGATCGAGCTCTTCTTAGACACGAAGAAGCTCGCATCCTGGACGGTGCCTCCCTACGAGACGGCGATCCCGCTGGCGCTTTACGAGAAGGGCACGGTGTTGCGCGCCACCGCGATCGGCGCGGACGATCAGGAAGCCAACGACATCCGGATGCTCAAGGGCCCCCAGACGACCGTCGAGAGCGTTCGCGTCGACGTGGTCCAGCTTCACGTCTCGGCGCTGGACAAGAACGGGCACTTCGTCAAGGGGCTCGTTCAGAGCGACTTTGCGATTCGCGAGGATGGGAAACCCGAGGAGATGACGGGCTTCGAGGTGGCGGAGAACCTCCCGCTCACGATCGGGCTCGTCATCGACGGCTCCGGCTCGATGGAGAAGAGCCTCCCCTACGTGCACGACGCCTCCGTGGCTCTATTCAAGAATCTGATCCGGCCCAAGGACCAGGGATTCGTGATCGAGTTCCGCGACCGCGCCAAGTTCTTGCAGGAGCTGACGGCCGACACCCTGGCGCTGCAGCGCGCCGCGGGGGATTCGCGGGCCGAGGGTGCCACGGCGCTCTACGACGCGGTGGTGCTCGGTCTCTACCAATTCCGGACGTTGCAGGGCCGCAAGGCGCTCGTCGTCGTCACCGACGGCGACGACAACCGCTCGCACGTGGACTTCGAGACGCTGCAGCGCTATGCGCGCTCCGCCGGCGCGCCGGTCTACTTCATCGCGATGGGGATACCGCTGACCGACTTCCGGTCGCGCCGCGTCACGAAGGTGATCGCCGAGGATTCGGGAGGCCAGGTCTTCCACATGAACAGTGCCGAGAAAATCGCCGAGGTCACCGCCCGGATCGAGGAGGAGCTGCGCTCCCAGTACATCCTCGCGTTCCGGAGCGACTCCCCGAAGCCGCCCGGCGAATACCGGTCGATCGAGGTCGCCGTCGGTAAGCCCGGTATCACCGCGCGCACCATACGGGGGTATATCCCGTAGGGGCGAGGGGCCGAATTCTTTGCCTTTCGTATTCCTCCCTAGCCCCTAACCCCTAACCCCTAACCCTCGCCCCTGCTACCAATTCGTCGCCACGCAGTATTTCCAGCGGCAGAGGAGGAAGCGGGCCGGGGGCTGGGCTTCCCGGAAATCGTTGCGGTCGCGCAAGGGCAGCAGCGCGACGAGCGGTCGACCGGTTGCCCACTCCTGCCAGAACCGACGCCGCGGCCAAAATATCTCGCGCCGCCTCTCTTCGGGCAGCCACCAGTCCTCGAGCTCGCCCCGATAGTCGGCGACCGTAATCGGAGCGGCAAGGCGCCAAGGGAGGCCCTGCAGGTACGAGCGATAGCCGACGACACGCGCGTTGCCCGGCGCGGATCGAACGGCGGCCTGCGCGGCGCCGGCGAGCTCGGCCACGTCGGTTGCCAGCGGGATCTTTGGCCACGCGAGCGCCAGAGCCAGGTACAAGCCGGCCCAGCCCAATCCCATGGCCGCCGCCGCGCCGCCCGAGGTCCGGGCCTTGAGCGCGCCTGCCGCGCCGCCGAGCAAGGCCGCGGCGCCAAAGGAGGCGATCGCGATCAGGTGGCTGTCCCGGACGCTCTGGCGCACGTCTGGAATCGCGGCGCTGGCGGCGAGGAAGCAGACGACGACGGCGGCGTGCCAGCGCCAGAGTCCTCGCCCGCTTCCCGGTAGCGCGGCGCCTCGGGCGGCGAGCGCCGCGGCGGCGGGCAGTGTGGGGAAGAGATAGGCCGGCAGCTTGCTGCGCGAGACCGAGAAGAAGACCAGCACCACCGCGAACCAGAGTAGGAAGAAGAGCGAAGCGGCGTCGCGGCGGAGGGCCGCTCGCGCGCCTCGAAAAAAGAAGGGAAGACCCGGCAGGAAGCCAACGAGGAAAAGACCCGCAAAGTAATAGAAGGGCCCCGGCCGGCTCGCGGCGGGTGTGGCGAATCGCTGGAAATGCTCGTGGATGAAGAAGAACTCGAAGAAGCCGGGATGGGCGCGCTCGGCCAGGATCAGCCAGGGAAGCGTGATCACGACGAATACCGGAGCCGCCGGGGAGATCAAGAGCGCCCGGAGGTTTCGAACATTTCTCGTCACGACGGCCCAGAGCAGGACGATTCCCCCGGGCAGGACGATTGCGATCAGTCCCTTCGAGAGAAACCCCGCGGCCGCGAACAGGCCGGCCGAGGCCGCGAGCGCGGAGGTCGGTCGGTCCGCCTCGGCGCGCTGGAGCGTCGCCAGAGCAGCCAGGAGCGTCGCCGTGAAAAAGAAGGTCAGGATGCCGTCGGTCAGATTCATCCGGACGCAGGCCAAGCCGAACGGCGCCGCGAGGAAGAAGACACCGGCCAGAAGCCCCTCGCCCTGCCCGCGCAGTCTCCCGATGACGAAGACGAGCAACAGCACGAGCGCCGTCCCCGCCAGCCGTGTCGGAAGGCGAGCGGTCCAGGGGCTCTCGCCCAGGAACCGGAACGACGCCGCGTTGGCCCAATAGAGAAGCGGCGGCTTCTCGAAATAGGGGACGCCGTTCAATCGCGGCGTGACGAAATCGCCGGCCTCCAGCATCTCCCGCGGGATCTCGGCGTAGCGCGCCTCGTCGGGCTCGGCCAGGAAGGAACCGGGCGGCTCGAACCAGGCGGCGGCGAGCAGCGCGAGGAGGGCCGCGCCGAGGAGCCGCTCGCGGTAGCCGGAAGCGGTGAGAATCACGGGCGCTCGCGCGGGCTCGGGCCGGGCGCCGCGAATCCGCCGCGTCGGGCTCGTCTCTTCGGGTCCGGCGGCCGCTTCAACGCCCGGTGCGCACGCGAACGCGATAGGTCAGCCGCGCCTCTGCCCCGGCGGACACGGGGACGGAGAACTCGACGGCACGGGCGCTCTTGCGGGTTGCGGGAACGGACGACTCGACCAGCGTCCAGTCGCCGGGGAAGCTGTCGCGCACGAGGACGGTCACGTTCTCCTTCTTGCGGCTGACGACCGTCACTTCCCAGGCGGACTCGGTCTCCCTTGGACCGACCTGGGTGAAGCTCGTTTGCCGGCGCCGGGCCGTCAGGTCGAACGCCTCCGAGGTCTCGATCTCCCAATCGGTCCTCTCGGGAGTGTGCCCGACGCGGTCCTCGCCGCCGAAGACGGCGCCGCCGTCGGTGTAGACGCGCACGACACCCGCGGGCAACGCGGTCGCGAGCGCCTTCGTCCCGACGCGGTAGAAGACGGCCACGGGCAGGGTCTGGCTCTCGGCGTTCTCGCCGAACCAGTAGCTCCCGCGGATCACGTAGCTCTTTTCGACCGCGACCGCCGCGCTGTCGGCGAGCGGCAGCGTCGTGCGCCCTTCGGCCAGCCGAGCGGGGGTTGAGATCTCGTAGATGCGCGACTCGGAGGCCGGCGCGGAAGCTTCGACTCCGCCGGAAACGGACAGGGCCTCCGCGCGAAACGCCGCCTTCGGCGACGGCTGGGGGGCCGTTCGGAGAACACCGGCGAGCAGCCGCAGCCGCGTGGGCTCAAACGCCGCGCCGCTTCGATTGTCGATCGTGAACCATCCTTCCAGGCGCGCGCTCTTTTCGGCGGCATCGAGCGTCAGGGCGTAGTCGGACTGCCAGTCGATGTCGGAAACCAGATACCGGCAGGCCAAGACGCGGGTGCCCGATCTCTCGCTCGAGAGCCGGAGCCGGACGCGGCCCGGCCGGGCCGCCGCGGCGGAAGGCGCGGGCACGATGAGCCGCGCCCCGGGCTCGCCGTAGACGAGGTCGTCCCCCTCGCGAAAGAGGACCTGATCGGGCGTGGCTCCGAAGACGGCGACGACTTCGGCGGAGGTCTCGCCGCCGCCCGGGCGCTCGACTCGTACGCGTTTTCCGACGAGCTCGGCCAAGGCGCCTCCCGCCGCAAGCGGAGCGGACAGACCCAGCCAGCGGACGGCAGCCTCGCGCGCGTTGGTCAGGCTCCACGTTTCCGTGCGAGCGGACGGCGCGGCGACCCAGTCGAGCGACACCTTCCCCGCTGGCAAATCGGCGCGGCGGGACTCGCTGACCACGGCGAGGTTCTGGTTCGTCAGGACGATCTCCTGACGCGTGAGCTCGCCGGCTTCCGCTTCGTTCGGCGCGGCGGCCGGGCGCGCGAGGGCGAGGCCGGCCAGGCAGAAGGCGAGCGCGCACGGGAAAGCGAGGCGACGTCGCATCGGACCTCCTCGTCGGGGAGTCTATCGCCGGCCCGGGCAAGGTCCGCGCCCTCCCGCCGCGATCGCAAGCCCCGTGCTAACATTCGCGCCGTTTTGTCGGCGGAAAACCGCACACGCTGGGCGCTCGTCCTCGGAGCCTCTTCGGGTTTCGGAGAGGCCTGCTCGCTCGCCCTGGCTCGGGCCGGCTGGAACATCTTCGGCGTGCACCTCGACCGCAAGGCCACGCAGCCCAACGTCGACCGGATTCTGGCGGAGATCGCCGGGGCCGGGCGGAAAGCCGAGTTCTTCAACGTCAACGCCGCCGACGAGACCCGCCGGACCGAGGTCATCGCGGCAATCGCCAAGACCTGCGGCGCGGAGCCTCCGGAGTCGCGGGTCTCGGTCTTACTCCACTCCCTCGCCTTCGGGACGTTGAAGCCCGTCTTCGCGGAGACCCGGGGAGCCTCTCTCACCAAGGCCCAGATCGAAATGACGCTCGACGTGATGGCGAGCTCGCTCGTCTACTGGACGCAGGATCTCGTGTTTGGAGACCTCCTTTCTCCGGGAGGACGGATCTTCGCGATGACCTCGGCCGGCGATCACATCGTCTGGCCGTCCTACGGCGCCGTGTCGGCGGCCAAGGCGGCCCTCGAGTCATACGTGCGGCAGCTCGCCGTCGAGCTCGCCCCGCGGTCGATCGCGGTCAACGCCCTGCGCGCCGGGGTGACCGACACGCCGGCGCTGCGCAAGATCCCGGGCAACCAGGAAATGATCGACCGCGTGCAGAAGATGCACCCGGCCGGGCGGTTGACCACGCCGGCCGACGTCGCTCGGGCCCTGGTGGCGCTCAGCCAGCCGGGCTGCGGCTGGGTGAGCGGCAACGTCATCGGCGTGGACGGAGGCGAGGACGTGGCGGGGGGCCGGTGACGCGTCGACCGTCGGCGGTCGCCCCCTTGCATCGACCGTCGATCGCCCCCCGGCGACAATCGAAGGCGCCCCGCCCCAGTCGGAAAACGGGAACGCGCCCGTCCCGCTCCGCCGGGGCGTTCGAGTTCGTCAAGGAGCGGGCGGGCATCCGGGAGTTCCGGCTGCGCTCCAACGGGCTCACACTCCTGCTGCTTTCCAACCGGGTCGCCCCCGTGGCGACCTTCGCGGTTCTCTACCGCGTCGGAAGCCGCAACGAGGCGGTCGGGTACACGGGAGCCACGCACCTTCTCGAGCACCTGATGTTCAAGGGAACGCCACGGTATCGGCGGGAGAAGGGAACCGCCATCGCGGCCGTCCTGGAAGCGATCGGCGCGCGGTTCAACGCGACGACCTGGTTCGACCGGACCAACTACTACGAGACCATTCCCTCCGATCGGCTGGACGTGGTCGTCAAGCTGGAGGCCTCGCGGATGCGGCACTCGTTGTTGCGCGACGAGGACCGAGTCCCCGAGATGACGGTCGTTCGCAACGAGTTCGAGCGGGGCGAAAACTCGCCTTTTCAGGTGCTCTACAAGCAATCCTTTGCGACCGCCTTTCGCGAGCATCCGTACCACCACCCGACCATCGGCTGGCGCAGCGACATCGAGGGCGTCACGACCGCGAGGTTGAAGGAGTTCTACGACGTCTTCTACCATCCCAACAACGCGACGGCGATGCTGATCGGGGACTTCGAGGAGCCGGAGGCCCTCGCGCTCGTTGCGCGCCACTTCGCGGGCGTCTCGCCGTCTTCTCGCCCGATACCGTCTGTCTACACCGCCGAGCCCCCCCAGGAGGGGGAGCGACGATTCACCGTGCGGCGCACCGGCGAGGTGGCCTGGATCGCGCTCTCCTGGCGCTCGGTAGAAGCGGCGCATCCCGATACTCCGGCCCTCGCCGTGCTCGGCAACGCGCTGGGAGGCGGCCTGACCTCGCGCCTCTATCAGGCCTTGGTCGAGCAGAACCTGGCTCTCTCGGTCACGGTGGTTCCCTGGCAGCTGCGCGACCCGGGTCTCTTCTCGATCTTCGCGCCCGTGCGGCCCGGAGTGGACCCGTCGGCGGTCGAGAAGGTCATCCGGGAAGAAGTGCGGCGGGTGGCGGTTTCGAGCGTCACGCCAGCCGAGGCGCAGAAGGCGCGCACACAGATCGAGGCCGAGATCGTCTTCGACCGGGATTCGACCGATCAGATCGCCGCCGCTCTCTCGGAAGCGATCGCGGTGGCGGACTGGGAGTGGTACGTGGACTACCCGGCGGCGGTCGCGCGCGTCGATCCGGAGCAGGTGCGGCGGGTCGCGGCGACATACTTCCAGGACGAGGCATTGACGGTGGGCGTGTTCCTGCCGCGCGAGCCGGGCGGCGGGGACGCCGGCGCCGAGCCGCCCGGACCCGTCGAGGAAGGGTCGGGATGACGGCGACCCTCCCTCGGCGCGCGCCGTTTGCCGAGAAGGTGCAACGGCGCACGCTGCCCAACGGCGCCGAGCTCTACGTCCTCGAAAACCACTTCAATCCGACCCTGGCGCTGTCCGGCTCGCTCGCGGCCGGGCATCTCTTCGCGCCCCCGGACCGCCGGATGGTCGCGGCGGTGACGGCGGGAGAGCTTCCGAAGGGAACCTCGCATCGCAGCAAGATTCAGATTGCCGAGGCGCTCGAGAGCCGCGCGGCCTCGCTGTCCTTCGCTTGCGATGCCTCCGACCCGGTCGGCCTGGACATCGGCGGATCCGCGCTCTCGCGCGACGCGGATCTGCTGCTCGACCTTCTGGCCGAGATATTGCGCGAGCCGGTCTTTCCGCAAGAGGAACTGGAGAAGGAAAAGAAGCGGCTGGTCGGGGCGATCCGCCAGCTGCAGGATCAGACCTCCGCGCGCGCCTACGAGGCGGCCATGCGCCGGATTTACCCGAGGGAACACCCCTTTCACCGTCGGCCGGCAGAGGAGCGCATCGCGCTGGTCGAGTCGCTCACCCGCGAAGAGCTGTCCCGCTACTACCGGGAGCGGTACGGGGCCGCCACACTGCGCCTCGTGCTCGTGGGCGATGTCGACGCCGGCCGCGTCTTGGACGGACTCGAACATCGCCTGGGATCCTGGGAGGCCGGTCCGGCCCTGGCGATCCCGTCGGTCGCCCGGCCCGAGGCTCGTCCGGCGCAGGAGATCGTGCGCATGGCCGACAAGGCGAGTGCGGACGTCGTCCTGGCGGAGCCTTCAAACTTGACGCGTACCGATCCCGACTACCTTCCCTGCGTCCTGGCCAACGCGGCGCTCGGTCAGTCGTCCCTGACGTCGCGTCTGGGTGTGCGCGTCCGGGACACCGAGGGACTCACGTACGGCATCCACTCGAGCTTCTCGGCCACCCACCTGCCGGGTCCCTTCGTCGTGACACTGACGGTGCGTCCGGAGAGCCGCGAGGCCGCGGTGGCCGCCACGCTCGACGAGATCCGACGGTTCCGGCGCGACGGGGTGACGAAGAAGGAGCTCGCCGACGAGAAGAGCTCGCGCGCCGGGAAGTTCAAGGTCGATCTCGCCTCCAACGGCGGCATCGCCAGCGCGATCGATTCGGCGGTCTACTACGGGCTCGGCGTCGAATACCTGGACCGGTTCCCCGCCCTGGTAGAGGCCGTTACGCGGGAGAGGGCCGACGCGGCCTTCTCCCAGAGGGTCGATCCGGACCGCTTCACCATCGTCTCGGCGGGTACCTTTGCCTGATGGAGTTGTGAAACAATGACGCCCAAGGCAAGGAGGATCTGATTCCGAGACATCCGCAGTACCGCAAGCCGGTCCGGCGACGACCGGGCGAGGCTCCGCCGACACACCGTGTCTCGCTCTATTCGGAGGCTCCGCTTCGGGAGGGACCGGCCCCGGACGGACGAGTGTATTTTCGGGCTCGGCTCGACTCGGAGCCCGCCCCGGAGTGGATGCGGGCGTATCGCGCGGGGCTTCTGGGGCTGACGCCGGAGGACCGCGACGCCGTGCTGCGCTTCGAGTTTCAGGGCGACAGCGTCCGCTTCGCGGCGCAGGATGCCGAGGTGGGCCGGCTGCGGCGTGTCCTCGAGCGCCGCATCGAAGCCGTCAACACGATCCTCTCGGGTGGGCGAGGGCCCGCCTCCGGGGGCTAGCAGGCTGCTGAAAAATTGATGCGGGCGTTGCGTCCGGGGCTGTCGGCGCGCACCCCCTTCGGAGCGGTCGCACTCTTCGGAGCCGGGACCTCGATCCTCTACTTCGGGACCGCGCGCGGTCCGCTGGGCCTCGGTCCTTCCGGCTCTTCCCACCGCAGCTTGCGGTAGTCGAGATCCTCGAGCTCGCGGGCATGGAATTTCACGACCTCGAAGTAGGGGGAGAGGTCGAAGTCTCTCGGGACACAGAGGGTCGGGTGGCGGGCCTTCAGCAGGCCGCTGTAGGCCCGTCGGGTCGGGCGGCCGAGGATTCGCTGGCGGACTCGCGACCCGACGGTTCGGGGCCGCTCGCGCGACAGCATCGGCAGGACCGGAAAACGAACCCTCGCAAAGGCTTCGGCCAAGAGCGTCGAGCAGATGGTCTCGGTCGCCACACCGCTGCCGAAGTGCAGGGCGTCATCCCGCAGCGGCGGCGGGATCAAGTGGAACGGAAGCAAGTACCGAGTCAGATCGAGGAAGTTGCGGCGGTCGTAGGTGTGGCCGATCCGCGAAAGGACGTAGTCGATGACGAGCTCGCGGTCTGCCGGCGTCAAGCCGATGGGCCGGCAGATGCGGACGTTGAAATCGGCGTACTTGATCACCGGCGAGACGATGACTCCCTTATCGACGAGCGCTTCGACGAGCAGGAAGCGCGACTCCCGGCCGAAGCGGCGCAGGGTCTCGCGGCGCGTGGCCTCGCCCCGGCGCAGCAGCGCGTCGCCGACGAACAGGGCGCTGTGGGACCACGAGGACTGCGTGAGGTACTTGACGGCCTCGGAGACGCGCTGGTCCCCGTCGACCAAGAGCACGTCCCCCGGTTCGATGCGGGCCTTCAGCTTCTGTGGGTCGTTGGGCACGAAGCGCCGGTAGTGACGCCTCGGTCGGGTGACCTGATCGAGGAACCAGTCGGCGAGCCAGCGGCGCGGCGAGCGCATCGGAAGAGCCCTATCCGGGGTCTTGGGTGCCGTCCGCGGGGGTTTGTCGTGGCCGCGTTTCCGTAGTGGACCTCGAACCGAATGAAGACCCGTCCGTCACTCGTCGGGAAGCTCCGGCTCCTCGGGGATCTCGCGTTTGGTACCCGGAGCGAGCAGATCCATGACGAGATCGGGAAGGGTTTCGGAGAACTGGCTGCGCGGCAGAACGCGGGTCACGCCGGCCGACTCGGCGTCGCTGGCGAGCTGCCGGTCGACGTGCGAGAGGAAGCCGACGATCGGCAGGTCCCGGGTGTCCGCTTCCTTGCGCAGCTTCCGCACGGCCTCGAGCGTTTCGCCATTGGACGTCAGTTCCAGAAGCAACGCGGCGGCGTCTCCCTCCTTCAGGGCGCGAGGAAGCTCGCGCACGTCGGTGAATCGGACGGGGACGTTCAGGTGTCGGGCCGTCGCTTCGATCTTCGAGCGGAAGAAGAGATCTTCCACGCAGGCCACGATCGTCTTGCTCATGGGTGCAGGGGATTGTATTACGCCGTCCGCGTCCTAGTGCCGTTCCAACCGAGCACGTGGGTGTTGTGCATCCTGCAACCAGTCCGTGTCATATCAAGTTGGAGCGGCACTAGGGCATCGCGGCGACCCGGCGGAAATAGTCGGCGAATGCCGCCATTCCGCCCTCGGCCTGCGACCAGTCGAAGTTCTCATTGGGCGCGTGGTAGCCGTGCTCGGGCAACGAGAGTCCGAGAAAGAAGATCGGCGCGCGAAACACCTTCTCCATGGACAGCACGGCGCCGATCGAGCCTCCCTCGCGGACGAAGACCGGTTCCTTGCCAAAGGCGAACCGCATCGCGCCGCGGATGGCATCGGCGTGCGGTCCGGTGGTCTTCCCCTCGTAGGCCGGCAGGGCGTGCTCGGCCGAGACCTTGACGTCCGGGTTCTTCGAACGGACGAAATCGGTGACCAGCCGCACGATCTTCTTCGGGTTCATGTTCGGGACGAGCCGGCACGAGACGATCGCCGTCGCCTTGGGAGGGATGATCGTCTTCACGCCCGGGCCCTGGTAACCGCCCGCGATGCCGTGCAGCTCGAAGGTCGGCATCATCCAGATTCGTTTCATCACTTCCAGGGGATCCTCGACCCGAAGCTTCTTATACAGGTGGTCCTTCTTGAAGCCCTTGACGGTGAAGCCGCAGTTCTTCAGGTCCTCGATGTCCTTCTTGGTGGGAGGCTCGACTTCGGCGTAGAAGCCGGGGATCTTCACGCGCCCGGACTTGCCGTCGACGCACTCGGAGATCAACTGGCACATCTCGGCCACGGGGTTGCGCGCGGCACCGCCGGCCGTCCCGGAATGCTGATCGGTCTGTCCGGTCTGCAGCTCGAACCGAAATCCCTGCAGGCCGCGCAGCCCCGCCGGTTGCGCCGGCCGGGAGCGGGAGACCCAGACGGTGTCGGAGACGACGACCGAGTCGGTGGCGAAGCTCTTCGCCTGCTCTCGAATCGTGGTCTCGAAGTGCGGCGAGCCGATCTCCTCCTCGAACTCCCAGAGGAAGTGAATGTTGGCCGGCACGCCGTTTTCCCAGGCGTATCGCGCGCCGAAGAGAGCCGTGATGGCGGGACCCTTGTCGTCCGTGGTGCCGCGCGCGAAGTACCGGTCCCCGATCTTGACGAAGTCGAAGGGCGGCGTCTTCCAGTCGTCTCCCTCGGCCGGCTGCACGTCGAGATGGTTGTAGACCGTCACCGTCGGAAGCCCTTCCCCTCGGTCGAAGCGGCCGTGCACGATCGGATGGCCAGCCGTCTCATGAAGCGTCGCCTTCGCGCCGAAGGACTCGAGGAGCGAAACGGCGTAGTCGGCACCCCGGCGGACCTCAGCCTTGCGTTCGGGCTCGACGGATACCGTCGGGATCTCGACGAGCTTCTCGAGCACCTGTTCGAACTCGGCGCGCCGGTCGGCCGCGTACTTCCCGAGACTCTCCTTGGAAAACACCTCGGCCATGGGCTCTGCCTCCCCTCTCCTATTTCTTCTTCGGGACGCGCGCGGCTCGCTTCGCGGCCGCCCCCTTCTTGGCGGGCGCCGGCTTTCGCTTCTTGCCGGAAGCCTTCGGCGAGGCGGCGGGTTTCTTCGCCTTGGGCGCGGGGGCGGGCTTTCCGGCCGGCGGCACTCCGGCCTTGGCGCTCTTGGCGCGGGCGAGCTTGCGAGCCTCCGCGGCGGCCTCCTTCTTCTGGCGCGCCTTCTCGGCCGCGTCCTTCTCGATCTGGGCGAGCTTTCCGGAAAGCTCCTGCTCGGTCACGAAGATCGCCTGGGGCAGCCGCTTCTTGACCAGATCCACCCGGTCCTCGGGAACGCGGATCAGATACAGCGGCGTCTCCCGCGTTTCCTTGGCCTTGGCGAGGTAGTCGGCGGTTTCCAGACAGTGGGACGGGGCGAGCGAGAAGTCGATGGCGATCGCCGAGGGCTTCTCCTTCTTGGCGACTTCGTGGAACCCCGGCCAGCGCGGCTCCGAAGCGACGATGTGGGCTCCCGAGCGGGAAAGCTTCTGAATGCGGCCGCCGCGCTCGGGGGTGTCGAAATGCAGGTAGAGGATGCTCATGGCGAAGGCGGACTATAGCAAGTCGAACCTCGCTCGCCGCCGGGCAGCCTACGCGCGAGGGCTTTCCTCCCGGTAGTGGCAGCCGCGCGAGACGTGGTTGTCCGAAGCGGCGCGATGGATCGCGAGCGCCGTCTGCACGCCGTTGCGCAGTCCCAGCAGCCCATCGGACATCGTCCCGCGGCGGTAGAAGTCCTCGATCTCGACGCGCAGCTCCGAGAGGATCCTCCCCGCTCGCCCGAGCCGCTTCTCGGAGCGGAGCAGACCGACGTAGTTCCACATGGTGTGTCGGATGACCATTCCGTCCTGGGCGATCAGGGCGGGGTCGACCGGTTCGTGCTCGGGCAGCCAGGGGGGCACACTCGGCGGCTCCGGCCCCTGCCGCGACTCCTTCGCCGCGTCCTGGCCGGCCCTCCAACCCCACAGGAGCCCTTCGAGGAGCGAGGTCGAGGCCAGGCGGTTTGCCCCGTGAACGCCGGTGCAGGAAACCTCTCCGGCGGCTCTGAGGCGAGCCAGGGTCGTCCGGCCATCGGCGTCCGCGGCCACGCCTCCGCAGGAGTAATGGGCCGCCGGAACCACGGGCACCGGTCCGGCCGTCAGGTCGAAGCCCTGCTGGAGGCAGCGGCGCACGATGCCGGGAAAGCGGCTCCGGATCCAGTCCGCGGGCTTGAACGAGATGTCGAGCAGGACGTGGGTTTCCTCCTGCTCGAGCATCCGCTGATGGATGGCGCGCGCGACCACGTCGCGGGGAGCGAGCTCGCCGGCCGGATGCACGTCGCGCAGAAACGGCCGGCCCGCGGAGTCCAGGATGCGGGCCCCTTCGCCCCGCAGCGCCTCCGAGAGCAGAAGCCGCCCCTGGGGGGCGTAGAGCGCCGTCGGGTGAAACTGAATGTACTCGAGGTTCAGGAGCCGCGCCCCGGCGCGGCGGGCCATGGCGATGCCGTCGCCGCGCGCTCCCTCGGGATTCGTGGTGTGCAAGTAGACGCGGCCGAGGCCGCCCGTCGCCAGAATCGTCTCTCGCGAGAGCTGCGGCACGACGTCGCCGCTCTTCCGGTCGAGCAAATAGGCGCCGATCACGGTCGGCGCGCGATAACGGTCGCTGTCGACGACCGAGTCGTGAGAGAGGGTCAAGAGGTCGACCGCCGTCGTCCCGGTTCGCCAGACGATGCGCGCGTCCTTTCGGCACGCCGCGACCAGCGCCTGCTCGATGGGAATCCCGGTTTCGTCCTTGACGTGCAGGACGCGCGGGATCGAATGCCCTCCTTCGAGAGTCCAGTGGAAGCCCGACCCCTCCCGATCGAACGGCACGGCGAGCTCGTCGACGAGAAGACTCTCAACGAGGTCCGGACCCTCTCGGGCCAGAAGCATCACCGCTTCCGGGGAGCAAAGGCCGTTGCCCGCCTTGTGGATGTCCTCGGCGAGGCTCTCGGGCGTGTCTCCCGGCGGACGCCCCACGATCCCTCCCTGCGCGAAGAAGGTATTCGAGCTCTCCGGGTCGTCCGAGCGCGTGACGAGGGTGACCTGGGCTCCGGCGCGCGCCGCGGCGAGGGCGGCCGTGCATCCCGCCACACCCGTGCCGAGGATCAGGACGTCGGTGACGTCGGAGCTCATGCCAGGCTCTCCAGATCGAGCGCGATGTCGGCGGCCACGACCGAGTGCGTCAACGCCCCGACCGAGATGCAGTCGGCCCCGGCCTCCGCGTAGGCCCGGACGCGCTCGAGCGTCATGTTGCCCGAGGCCTCGATGACGGGGCGCCGAGGCGACTCTCGCGCGAGGGCAGACCATCGCCGGACCGTTTCCGGGGTCTGGTTGTCGATCAGCACGACGTCGGCCCCGGACTCGAGCGCCTCGCGCAGCTCCTGCTCGGTCTCGACTTCGACCTCGACCTTCATTTCTGGGGGGGCCTTGCGCCGAGCCTTGACGACCGCGGCCCCGGCCCCGCCGGCCAGGCGCCGGTGGTTGTCCTTGATCAGTACCTGATCGTAGAGCCCGGCGCGGTGGTTCGATCCGCCGCCGTCGACGACGGCCATCCGGTCGAACGCGCGAAGCCCCGGGGCCGTCTTGCGGGTGTCGAGGATCCGGCATCCCGTTCCGGCGACGGCATCCACGTAGCGGCGCGTCATCGTGGCGATACCGCACATGCGCTGGAGCAGGTTCAGGGCGACCCGCTCCGCCGTCAGCAAGGCGCGGGCTCTTCCCTCGAGTTCCGCGAGAGCCGTCCCCGGAGGAGCGGGGGAGCCCGCGGCCGCCTCGTCGCGCCAGGAGAGTCGGGCGTCGAGCAGCTCGAAGGTTCGCCGCGCCACGGGCAGGCCCGACACGATGCACGCGGATCGGGCGAGGAGTCGGCCGGCGGCGCGCGCGTCTTCCGGGACCGTCCACTCGGTGGTCACGTCGCCCCGGCCCACGTCTTCGGCGAGCAGCTCCCGGAGCCTGCCGTCGAGGGCCTCACCCTGCAGGGGAACCATGCGGCGGGGAGGATAACCCGGACGAGCGGGTCTAAGATCGGCGGGTTTGTGGCGAGGTCCCGATGACTCCGGAAGAGAATTACCACTTGCGCCGATCCCACCTGCATCACGGCCCGGCCGACCGGACAGACGGGTGCCGGGCGGAGCGGCGCCGGCGCGATCGGTCGCGGCCGCGCGGCCGCCGGCGGCTCTTCTTGGCCGCCCCGCTCCTGCTCCTGTCGGCGTTCCCGGCGCAGGGAGAGACCCTGCGCCTGTCCCTCCGGGAAGCGGTTGGACGCGCGCTGTCGGACGGAACCGCTGCGCGGATCGCCTCGGAGCGGATCGATCAGTCGCGTTTCCAGGCGCGGGTGGCGGGTTCTGCCCTGCTGCCGCAGGCGGGCATCCAAGCCGCCGAGACGAACCAGTCGATCAACTTCCAGCAGTTCGGTTTCACCGCTGCCGGATTTCCGCTCGTTATTCCTCCCTTCAGCTTCTTCAACGCCCAGGCGCAGATCGCGCTCGAGATCGTGGACATGGCCGCCCGCCAACGTTACGAGGCGGCCCGGGAGGGCGTCGTCGTGAGCATGGCCGAGCGGGAGCGGACCGAGAATGACGTGACGGCCGCCGTGGCCACCCTCTACGTCGCGATGCAGCGCACCGAGGCGAGTGTCGAGGCGGCGAGGGCCAACGTGGACCTGTTCGAGAAGCTCTACCGGCTCGCCGATGACCAGCGCGAGGCCGGGATCGCCACGAAGCTCGACAGCACGCGTGCCGAGGTGGCGCTGGCGCGACAGCGCCAGGCTCTGCTCGTTGCCGAAAACCGCCGGGAGACGGCGCGGCTGGCCCTCCTGCACGCCGCGGGCGCGGATCAATCTTCGGAAGTCGTCCTGACCGATCCGCTGGTGGAACGCGGGGAGGCCGTGCCGACCGCCGAGGAGGCGCTTCGGCTGGCCCGGGAGCAGCGTCCGGAGCTGCGGGTGCTCGACGAGGAGCTCAAGGTCGCCGGCTTTGCGACCGAGGCGGCGCGTGCCGAGAGGCTCCCGAGGCTGGGCTTCCAGTTCCAGGGGGGATACAGCGGCTATCACTTCGACAATCTCTTCTGGACTCGCTCGGTCGCCGCGCTCGTGTCCGTCCCGGTGTTCACCGGCGGGCGGATGGCGGCGCGGATCGCGGAGGCCCAATCCCAGGCGCGGCTGCTGCAGCTCCAGAGGACCGAGACGGAGAGGCAAGTCGAGGAGGAGGTGCGGCGCGCCTTGCTCTCCTGGCAGAGCGCCCGCAACCGAGTCCGCGTCGCTCGAGAGAACGAGCGGCTCGCCCTCGAGGAATTGCGTTTCGCCCGCGACCGTTTCGCTGATGGCGTCTCCTCCTCGATCGAGGTGGACAACGCGCAAACGTCGCTTGCGGCCGCGCAGGAGGACCGGATCTCGGCCCTGGCAGACGAGGCGCAGGCGCGCTTCGACCTGGGTCGCGCCACCGGCAGCATCCGCGAGGTCGTGGCGGGCTCGTGACGAAGAAAGTGGAGTCGCCGGAGAGCGACAGGGAGAGCGGCGTCGAAGATTCGCGCGAAAAAACGCTGCGTCCGGCCGAAACACCGCCGGCGGAGGCCAAGCCGGCGGAGCCGACGCCTCGCGGCCGGCTGCGGCCCTTCGTGCTCACCGCCCTTTTGGTCCTGGCCGCGACAGCAGGGCTGATCTTCGGTATCCGGACGGTCTCTTTCTATCGCCATCACGTCGAGACCGACGACGCGCAGGTCGAGGCGCACATCGCGCCGGTGCTTCCGAAGGTTTCCGGCTACGTGACGGAAGTCGCCGTCGAGGACAACCAACGGATCAAGGCGGGCCAGACCGTCGTCCGGATCGACGACCGGGACTTCCGCTCCCGCGTCGAAACGGCCCGGGGCGCCCTCGAGAACGCCAAGGCCACGGTGGCCGTCGACGTTGCCAACGTCGCGGCCGCCCAGACCCAGGCCGCCAAAACGGTCGCCGACCTGGCCCGGTACGCGAGGCTCCGGGAAAGAGAAGAGGTCTCGCAGCAGCAATACGACGCCGCGCGGGCCGCGTCCGAAGCTTCTGCTGCTCTCACCGAGGCCGCGCGCCGCTCCGTGCAGGCGGCGCGAGCGCAGGTCGCCCAAAAGCAGGCCGACCTCGACCTGGCAGAGCTTCAGCTTTCCTACACGACAGTGACCGCCCCCAGCGACGGGTTCATTTCGAAGAAGAGCGTCGAGGTGGGCCAGTTCGTTCAAGCGGGCGAGCCCTTGCTCGCCGTCGTTTCCGATCAGCTGCCCTGGGTCGTCGCCAACTTCAAGGAGACGCAGCTGAAGAAGATGCGCGTCGGCCAGCCGGTCGAGATCGACGTCGATGCGTACCCCCGGACGAAGTTCCACGGCCGGGTCGAGTCAATCGCGGCAGCCACCGGCGCCAAGTTCGCTCTGCTGCCTCCGGACAACGCCACGGGCAACTTCACCAAGGTCGTCCAGCGTGTTCCGGTCAAGATCGTCCTGACGGATCCGCCCCGCTCCGACAAGCCGCTGCGCGCCGGCATGAGCGTCAACGCCATCGTGGCCGTGGACTGAGCCCCTCTTGGGGCGGCAGGTCGCATGACGGAGACGGGTGCCCGAAAGTGGATCATCACGCTCACGGTGATCCTGGCCTCGGTCATCGAGCTGGTGGACACCTCGATCGTCAACGTGGCCTTGCCCCAGATGATGGGCAACCTCGGGGCGACCCTCGACGACGTGGGGTGGGTCGTCACCGCGTACGTGGTGGCCAACGTCATCGTGGTGCCGATGACCGGGTTCCTGTCGGCGCTCTTCGGCCGCCGCGCCTACTTCGCCGGTTCGATCGTCCTCTTCACGGTGGCGTCGTTCTTCTGCGGCCACGCGACGAACATCTGGGAGCTCGTCGCCTTCCGATTCGTCCAGGGGATCGGGGGCGGGGCGCTGCTCTCGACCTCGCAATCGATTCTCGTCGAAACGTTCCCGCCCGAAGAGCTGGGGCTCGCCAACGCGCTCTTCGGCTTGGGCGTTGTGGTGGGCCCCACCGTCGGCCCGACTCTCGGCGGCTGGATCACCGACAACTATTCCTGGCCCTGGATCTTCTACGTGAACCTCCCGATCGGGATTGTGGCCACACTCCTGACCCTCTCCTTCATCCGCGAGGCGAAGCATGGGCGGGAGGTGGGATCGATCGACTGGGCGGGAATCGGCCTGCTCGTCGTCGGAATCGGGTCGCTCCAGATCTTTCTCGAGCGCGGGGAGCGCGAGGACTGGTTCGCGGCGACCTACATCACGGTGCTCGCGATCCTCTCCGCCGTCGGCGTCGTGGGCTTCATCGCGCGAGAGCTGACCGCCGAGCACCCGGTCGTCGACTTGCGCGTTCTCAAGGATCGCTCGCTCGCGGTTGGGACGCTCTTCACGTTCATCCTCGGCTTCGGCCTGTACTCCTCGGTCTTCATCTTCCCGGTATTCGCCCAGAACCTGCTCGGCTTCACGGCCATGCAGACGGGCTTGATCCTGCTTCCGGGCGGCGTCGCCACCGTCTTCATGATGCCGATCGTCGGCAAGCTCCTCCAGAGAGGATTTCCGACGCAGCTCATGAATGCCTCGGGCTTCATCTGCTTCTTTCTCTTCACGAACATACTCTCCCGCTCGACGCTGGCCTCCGGCCGCCAGGACTTCTTCTGGCCGTTGATCCTGAGGGGGGCGGGTCTCGCCCTGCTCTTCGTGCCGCTGACGACCCTGGCGCTTTCGGGCCTGAGGGGCAAGGACATCCCTCAGGGAGCGGGCCTGACCAACATGATGCGTCAGCTCGGCGGCTCCTTCGGCGTGGCCCTGATCGCGACCTACATCCAGAAACGATCCTGGAGCCACCGGCAGACGCTGCTCGAGCACGTGACGATCTACGACCCGGCGCTCCGGGAGCGTTACCAGGCAATCGTGGCGGGCTTGATGGCGAAGGGCGCGACACTCGTCGAGGCGCAGCAGCGGGCCTACGCTGCTCTGGAGGGAATGGTGGCACGTCAGACGTTCCTCCTGACCTACATGGACGCCTTCCGCATCGTGGGCGTCTTCTTCCTGTGCTGCATTCCGCTGCTGCTGCTCTTCAAGCGCCGCCGCGGCGAGCGGGGTAGCGCGCCGGTCATGGCGCACTGACCAGCTCCGATGAGGCGTCTCTTACGATCGTTGTCGCGGCCGAACGGGGTCGTTTCGCTCGATGACTTGAGAAGTGTTTCGGCGCAGAGGAGCAGCGACGAAGCAGGCGAGCGGTCGAGCCCTTTGGGCGAGCCGCTCGCCGGTGCGCCTCCGGGCGCAGGTTCCGAGCAAGCCGAAGCGACGGTTTACGACAACTCGAGCATCCGCAGGAGCGGCTTCTCCGCCGCGGCGCGCAGGGGCTCCGGCAGCACGATTTCCGGACGCTCGTCGCGGAGACACAGGTAGAGCTTTTCGAGCGTATTCAACTTCATGAAGGGGCACTCGTTGCAACGGCACCCGTTGTCCGGCGGCACGGGGATGTATTCGCGATCGGGGGCTATCCGCTTCATCTGGTGAATGATGCCTTCCTCCGTCGCGATCAAGAACCGTTTGCCCGGCGCCGTCGTGACGTAGGAGAGGATCGAGCGCGTCGACCCGACGTGATCGGCGTACTTCAAGATCGCCTCGGGGCACTCCGGGTGCGCCGCGACTTTGGCGTCTGGGTACTTCGCCTTGAGCCGGATGATCTCGCGCTCGGAGAACTGCTCGTGCACGATGCAGGTGCCGGGCCAGAGCGTCATGCGTCGACCGGTCTTCTTCGAGAGGAAGGCGCCCAGGTGGCGGTCGGGAGCGAAGAGAATCTCCTGCTCCGGCGGAATCGTCCTGACGATTCTCTCCGCATTCGATGAGGTCACGATGATGTCCGAGAGCGCTTTGACGGCCGCCGAGCAGTTGATGTACGTCAAGCTGATGGCTCCCGGATGCTGCTCGCGCCAGGCGCGGAACGCGTCGGGAGGGCAGGAGTTCTCGAGCGAGCAGCCCGCCTCGTAGTCGGGGAGGACGACCTTGCGCGCGGGGTTCAGGATCTTGGCCGTCTCCGCCATGAAGCGCACGCCCGCAAACGCAATGAGGCTCGCCTCGCTCTTCTGAGCGCTGCGCGAGAGATCAAGCGAGTCTCCGACGAAGTCCGCCAGGTCCTGGATTTCCTCTTCTTGGTAGTAGTGGGCCAGGATGACTGCCTTTTTTTGTCGCTTGAGCTTTCGAATCTCTTCCGAAAGATCCAGCGTCGCGTCGACCGATGCAAGGTCGGGCGGAGCGGGCCGAATCGCGGGCATCGGATAACTCTCGAAAATCCTGGGCGGTGGCGCGCTCATGGTGTCGGACGAGAATAGCAACAACGCACCGGGCCTAACTTTTCCCGGCGGGCGGGGGAACTGGCACGGCTCCTGCTCCGTATGTAATGGCATGAGTCCTCTGCCGGGAGATCTGCGCACTGGCCGTACGGCCCTTTTGCTTCTGGCATTGCTCCTGGGTGCGATCGCCCTGGAGATCTGGGGGATTCGCGCCTCGCTTTCGGACTTCCTGCGCTAAGGTCTCCGCGGCGTCACTGGCCGCCACCCTCCCGCGTTGTATATTTCGACGGATATGGCGACGGAGGTTCAAACCGGCAAGTTCCGAGGCCTCGATCCCGCCAGCCTGGTCGCCGCCTACCGAAACGTCTATCTCTCACGCCGCGTGGACGATAAGGAGATCCAGCTCAAGAGACAGAACCGGATCTACTTCCAGATCAGCAGCGCGGGCCACGAGGCCGTCACCACGGCCGCCGGGATGGTGTCCCGCCCGGGATACGACTGGTTCGACCTGTACTATCGCGACCGGGCCCTCTGCCTGCAGCTCGGCGTGACGCCCTACGAAATGTTCCTTGAGGCCGTTGGAGCCAAGGACGACCCCGCTTCCGCTGGCCGCCAGATGCCCTCCCACTGGGGATCCAAGAGATTGAATCTGATCTCCAAATCTTCGTGCACCGGGACTCAGTTCCTGCACTCGGTGGGCGCTGCCGAAGCCGGCTGGAGGCGCTCCCTGATTCCGGAACTCGCCGAAAAGGGGGGCTTCCAAAGCGACGAGCTCGTCCTCGTGTCGGGCGGGGAGGGGCAGACCTCGGAGGGAGAATTCTGGGAGGCCCTTTCGTCTGCCTGCAACCTGAAGCTGCCGGTCCTCTTCCTGATCGAGGACAACGGATACGCGATCTCGGTTCCGGTCGAGGTGAACACGCCGGGCGGTTCGATCTCGAAGTTGCTTCGAGGATTCCCCGGGCTCTTCCTGGCCGAGGTGGACGGGTGCGACTTTCTCGAGTCCTACGACGCCTTGCGCTACGCCGCCGAGTACTGCCGAACGCGAAAGGGCCCGGCCCTCGTGCATGCGCACGTCATTCGCCCCTACAGCCACTCCCTCTCCGACGACGAGGCGCTGTACCGACCCAAGCAGGAGCGGGAGAGAGAGCTCTCGCGCGATCCGGTCGAAACGATGGCGCGTCTGCTGGTCGGCGAGGGACTCCTCTCGGAGGCGGCCGTCGAGAAGCTCAAGGAAGAAGTCGACGGGGAGGTCAACGAGGCGGCGGACCGCGCGCTTGCCGCCGAGCTACCGGCGCCGGAGTCGGCCTACGAGTTCGTCTACTCGCCCGAGGTGGACCCGACGTCGGCGGCCTTCGACACCGAGCCGAAATCGCTGCCGGGCAGCCCGGCCGGCACGATGGTCGATCTCTTGAACGCCTGCCTGCGCGACGAGATGAAGCACGATTCCAGGATCGTGCTCTTCGGCGAGGACGTGGCGGACGCGTCGCGGGAAGAGGTGCTGGCCGAGTGCAAAGGCAAGGGCGGAGTCTTCAAAGTCACTCACAACCTGCAGCGCCTCTTTGGGAAGGACCGGGTCTTCAACTCGCCGCTCGCAGAGGCGAACATCATCGGGCGCGCGATCGGCATGGCGGTTCGGGGCTTGAAGCCCGTCGTGGAGATCCAGTTCTACGACTACATCTGGCCCGCCTACATGCAGATCCACAACGAGCTATCGAACTTTCGCTGGCGTTCGGGGAACGCTTTCGCGGCCCCGGTGGTCGTTCGCGTCGCGATCGGCGGCTACATCGGCGGGGGCGCGATCTACCATTCGCAGTCCGGCGCGGTTCTGATGACGCACATCCCGGGGCTTCGCGTCGTCCTGCCGTCCAACGCGCTCGACGCCAACGGCCTGCTGCGAACCGCGATCCGCTGTGAGGATCCCGTCCTCTTCCTCGAGCACAAGCACCTCTACCGGCAGACCCACAACAAGGGAAACTATCCGGGACCGGACTACATGATTCCCTTCGGCAAGGCCAAGATCGTTCAGTCGGGCGCCGACGTCACGATCATCACCTACGGTGCGACGGTGTATCGCTCCTGGCAAGCGGCCAAGGCGTTCGTGGAGGAGACCGGTAAGACCGTCGAGATCCTGGACCTGCGAACGCTTTCGCCGTACGACTGGGAGGCGGTCGCGGACTCGGTTCGAAAGACCGGCCGCGCGCTCGTCGTCTACGAAGACCCCATCTCCTGGGGGTACGGGGCCGAGATCGCCGCGCGTATCGGCTCGGAACTCTTCTGGGATCTGGATGCCCCGGTCGAGCGCGTCGCGGCGACCGATACCTTCGTCGCCTATCAGCCGAAGGTCGAGGACTTCATCCTGCCTCAGGCTTCCCACATCCGGAAAGCGCTCGACAGGATGGCATCCTTCTAAGAAGCCTCTCCATGCCGCTCCTGGTAGAGAAGTGACAGAGCGGGGCGGCCCGAAGCCGACGGGTCCCTACGTCCTCGGTCATTCCGATCGCGAGCTCGACCGCCTGGGCAAGCAGGCGCGTCTGATCGATCCGATCACGCGGCGGTTCTTCGAAGGGGCCGGAGTCGGCCCCGGGATGCGCGTGCTCGACGTCGGCAGCGGCGCCGGAGACGTTGCCTTCCTGGCGGCGGAGCTCGTCGGCGAGAGCGGAGAGGTCATCGGGGCGGACCGGTCCGCGGCCGCCCTGGCGAAGGCGAGGCAGCGGGCGGCGGACCGCTCGCTTCGCAACGTCGTCTTCCGCGAGGGAGATCCGGCGCAGATGCGCTTCGAACAGCCGTTCGACGCCGTCATCGGCCGCTACGTTCTGATGTTTCAGCGCGATCCGGCGGCGATGGTCCGACGGCTCGCCGCGCACCTGCGGCCCGGGGGCGTGATGGTCTTCCACGAGCCGGACTGGGATGGCGTGCGGTCGATTCCGCCGTCGCCGACATACGACCGGTGCTCCGAGTGGATCGTGGAGACGCTCCGATTGTCCGGCCACGCGACGCGCATGGGCAAGGAGTTGTATTCGACCTTCGTCGCCGCGGGTCTGCCGGCGCCGACGATGCGGCTCGACGCCCTCATGGCAGGGGGAGCGAACAATGTGGAACCTCTGCGCCTTCTCGCGGACATCGTCGGCACGCTGATCCCGGAGATGGAGCGCCTCGGTGTGGCGAGGGCCGACGAAATCGGATTCGAGACCCTCGCCGAGCGGATGATCGAGGAGGCGATCGCCGGCGACTGCATCCTGGTGGGCCGCTACGAGATTGGCGCCTGGTCGCGGGTCTCGTAACTGCCACTTTCCAAGGACAAATCGTCGCCGGAGCGACAAGAATTTGCTGCGCCTCGCGGATAAGCCTCGTGTCTTCAGTGACCGCGACCGGGTATGAACCATGCAAGCCCCTCTGGCGTATGCCTGACCGGAGGGCGGCGATGAGATGGCAACCGGAGCTGGGGCTGGAGTGGAGAGGCGACCCTCGGCCTCCCCGGCGATGCCGCGGCTGCGGGGCGTTTGTTCTCTCCGGCGTTGTGGTCGACGGGGCCCTACTCTGCGAGCGCTGCGCCCAGAGGGCGCGGCGGAGCCGGGACGGGGCAGATAAGACCGAGGTCAATTTCCTCCTGTAGCGGGCGCGTGGCGTAGAATCCCCGCCCGGTGAGGTCCGACCACCGAGCCCGGCACCTGCGCACCGAGCGCTATGGGGCGGGCCTCTTTTCGGTGGTCTTCCGCGCTCCGGACCTGGCGAGCGAGACCCGTCCGGGCCAGTTCGTGATGCTGGAGATCCCGGGCCGGGTGCGGCCGTATCTGCGCCGGGCCTACTCCGTCGCGGACGCACGGCCAGAGGCGGGAGAGGTCGAGTTTCTCGTCAAGACGATCGGTGTGGGCACGGCGGCGCTCGAGGAACTTCCGGACGGAGCGCCGACGCTCCTTCTCGGGCCGCTCGGCAATGGGTTCTCGGTCTCCGACCTTCCGAGATCCTCACGGGTTGCGGTCGTGGCCGGAGGCATCGGAGCGGCTCCCTTCCCGCTGCTCTACCGCGAGCTCGCGGCGGCCGGCGTCGAGGGGGATCTCTACCTCGGCGGCAAGAGCGAGGGAGATCTCGCCTTCCGCCGGCGCTTCGACGGGATCGTTACGGGGGAGACCCACCTTGCGACCGACGACGGCTCGCTCGGCGAAGAAGGCCTCGTGACGGAGGTCTTCCGCCGGCACTCCCGCGAAGTTCGCTATGCGCGGGTGTTCGCCTGCGGTCCGATGCCGATGTTCCGCGCGCTCGCGTGGGTCGTCGCCGACCTCGCGGTGCCGGCCGAATTCTCGACCGAGGCGGAAATGGGATGCGGCATCGGGGCGTGTCTCGGGTGCGTGATCCCGGGAGTCGAGAAACCCTACCTGGTCTCGTGCACCGAGGGGCCGATCCTCGCTCCCGAGAGGGTTCGGTGGTGAGGCCATGAACCCGCTGGAGGTCCGGCTCGGGCCCCTCTCCCTGAAGAACCCGATCCTGACGGCGAGCGGGACGTTCGGATACGGTCTCGAGTTCTCAGACTTCGTCGACCTCTCGAAGCTCGGCGGGCTCTGCACCAAGGGGCTCTCCTTGAAACCGCACGCCGGCAACGCGCCACCGCGCATCTGCGAGACGCCGGCCGGGATGTTGAACGCGATCGGTCTGCAGAACGTCGGGGTCGAGGCCTTCCTGTCGGAGAAGCTTCCGGAGCTGCGGCGCCTGGGTGCCACGGTGATTGCCAACGTCTGGGGGGATCTCGAGGAGGACTACGTGACGGTCGTCCGCGCGCTGGAGGGGGCCGAGGGGCTCGCGGCGGTGGAGCTGAACATCTCGTGCCCGAACGTCGAGCGCGGCGGGATGCTCTTCGGCAACTCGCCTTCCTTGACCGCCGCGCTGGTCGCGAGGGTCCGGGCGGTGACGCGGCGCCCGCTCATCGTGAAGCTCTCGCCCAACGCCCCGGATCTCGTCGAATCGGCGCGCGCCGCTCGGGATTCGGGCGCCGACATCCTTTCGCTCATCAACACGCTGGTCGGCATGTCGATCGACCCGCACTCGGGCCGGCCGAGCCTCTCCTTCGGAACGGGCGGCCTTTCCGGGCCCGCCATCAAGCCGATCGCCGTGCGCATGGTGTATCAGGTGGCGCGAGCCCTGCCGGGCACGCCGTTGATGGGGATCGGCGGCATCTCGAGCCTGGAGGACGTCCTGGAGTTCCTGGCGGCCGGCGCCTCGGCGGTGCAGGTCGGCACGGCGAACTTCAAGGAACCCGGCATCTCGGGCCGGATCGTCGAGGAGCTGTCGGCCTACTGTACCGCGCGTCACGCCACGGCGGCGTCGCTCGTGGGGCGGGCCCACACCGGCAATCCCCCGGCGCGCGAGGCCGGAGCCGAGGGATGAGTCGCGAGGAGCGGCTCTGCATCGCGCTCGACTTCCCGACGCCGGAGGAAACGCTCGCGGCCGCGCGCCGCTTCGGGCCGAAGGTCGGGTGGATCAAGATCGGATTGGAGGCGTTCGTCTCCGGGGGGCCATCGCTCGTCGACGAGGCGGCGCGGAGCGCGAGGGTCTTCCTCGACCTCAAGTTTCACGACATTCCGAACACGGTGGCGGGCGCCGTCGCCGCGGCGGCGCGCTCGGGCGCCGCGCTCTTGAACGTGCACGCCTTGGGAGGTCGCGAAATGCTCCTCGCGGCGCAGCGATCCTTACCCGCCTCGGGGAACCGCCCGAAGCTCGTCGCGGTGACGCTTCTGACCTCGCTCGACGCAAAGGCGCTGGCGGATCTGCCTGTGTCGGGGCATCCGGAGGGCATCGCCCGCCGGCTGGCCGTGCTCGCGAAGGGCTGCGGCCTGGACGGGGTCGTCTGCTCGCCGGCCGATCTGCCGGTTATCCGCTCCGCCTGCGGCCCGGACTTCCTGACCGTCGTGCCCGGCATCCGCCCCGCGGGCGCCGCCGCCGCCGATCAGAAGAGGTTCGCGACCCCGCGCGAGGCTATCGCGGCCGGCGCGGACATCCTGGTCGTGGGCCGTCCCGTCACCGCCGCTCCCGATCCCGAGGCCGCCCTCGAGGGCCTGCTTCGAGAAATCGGATTGCCGGCGTCAGCGGGCGGTAGATCCCGGGCCGCGGAAGAGTGGAAATAGAATCGCCCCCGTGAACGAGTGGCGAAAGCCCCACCCGGTCTGGATCGTGGGGCACCGGGGCGCGCCGCGGCGCGCGCGCGAGAACACGATCGCGAGCTTCGACTGGGCCGAGACCTTCGGCGCCGACGCGATCGAGTTCGACCTGCGTCAAACCCGCGAGGGGGAGGCGGTCGTCTTCCACGACGAGGACATCGCGCTCGGCAATCAGCGAATCCCGCTGCGGCACTTCACCGTCCGGGAGATCGAGAAGCTGACGCTCTCCTCCGAGTTCGGCGAGTACAAGGTCCCGAAGCTCGAGGAGGTGTTCCACCGGTACGGCCGCGCGCTGCGCTACGTCGTGGAGGTCAAGGTCTCGCACGGCACGAATCTCGCCCTGATGGCTCGCCGCGTGTCCAAGGTCGCCGCCGCTTACCGGGTCACGGACCGCTGCCTCGTCGCCTCCTTCGACGCCGACTTTCTGCGCAAGATGCGCGAGATCGACCCCGACATCGCCACGAGCTTTCTCTTCGACCGCCCCGTGGCGCTGCCCGAGCCGGGACGCCCGACGCCGCTTTTTCCCACCGTGGATGCGATCGGGCCGCGCCGGGACCTCGTGGCGCCCGCCTTGTTGGCGCAGGCCACGGCCGCGGGCCTTTCGGTCCACGTCTGGACCGTGGATGAGATGGAGGAGGTCGCCAAGCTCATTTCCGCCGGCGTGGCTTCCATCACGACCAACGCGCCGGACGTCGCCTTGAGGATGCGCGACGGCGAGGGAAGACAGGAGAAGCACCTGGCTCTGCGCCCCGAGATCACGGCCGAGCCGGTGAACTGAACCGCCTCACTGGAACGGCTGAAGGCTCGGCCCGGGTTGCGCGCCTTCGCCGGGTTCACACCTCCCGGACCGCTCCCTCGTAGAGCGAAGCGAGAAGGGAAGCGTACCGCTGCTCGACGAGCCGGCGCTTGAGCTTGAGGCTCGGCGTCAACTCGCCGGAATCGACCGAGAATTCCGTCGGCAGCAGGGCAAACTTCTTGATCGCCTCGTGGCGGGGAAGCGCGGCGTTTAGCTCGCGCACGGCGGACTGGATGAGTTCGTGGACGCGAGGGTCTTGGGCGAGTTCGGAGAAAGACTTGTCGCCGAGACCGGCCTCCCGCGCCCAGGCCCGGACCTCCGCCTCGTTGAGCGTGATCAGCGCCGCACAGAAGCTGCGGTTGTTGCCGTAGACGAGAACCTGGCCGACATAGCGGCAGTGCAGCGCGAGGCGATTCTCGAGCGCCTGCGGCGCAACGTACTTGCCACCCGAGGTCTTGATCAGGTCTTTCTTCCGGTCGGTGATCTTCAGGAATCCCCGGGCGTCGAGCTCCCCGATGTCGCCGGTGTGGAGCCAGCCCGCCCTGTCGATCGCTTCCACGTTGGCGTCGGGCCTGTTGTGGTAACGGCGCATCACGCCTCGTCCGCGCAGCAGGATCTCGCCGTCCTCCGCGATGCGGACTTCCATGCCGGAGACGGCGAGCCCGACCGTCCCGAAGCGATAGGCCTCCGGGCGGTTGACGAAGGTCGCCGCGCTCGACTCGGTCAGGCCGTAGCCCTCCAGGATCAGAACGCCGAAGGCGTGGAAGAACAGGGCGAGCTCCGGGTCGAGCGGCGCGCTGCCCGAGATCACGAAGCGCAACCGGTCACCGAAGATCGACCGAATCTTCCGGCCGACGAGGGCGTCGGCGGCAGCCGCTTTCACGGCGAGCGACCGGGTCGGCTCCTTCCCCTGCTGACGAAGCGCCGAGACCTGCCGGCCGACATCGAGGGCCCAAAGGAAGAGCCTGTGCCTCATGCCACCGGCCAGCCGCGCCTGCTCGCGGATCCGGTGGTGGACCTTCTCGAAGATGCGAGGGACGGCGCAAAGAAAGGTCGGTCGCACCTCTCGCAGGTTCTCGACGATCTTCTCGACCCGCCCGTCCACGGCCGTGGGAAACCCGATGCGAATCTGCGCGACCTCCAGCACCTTGCCGAAAACGTGGGCGAGGGGAAGCCAGAAGTACTGAAGGTCGTCGGGCGTGAGCAGTTCCAGCGCGTCGATGGCCTCGGCCTCGAAGAGCCAGCAGTCGTGTGTCAGCTCGACACCCTTGGGCGGTCCCGTCGTGCCGGAGGTGTAGATGAGCGTCGCGAGGGAGTCCGGCGCGACACCGCCGACAGCGGCGCCGAACGCCTCCGGGTGCGCCGCGTCGTGGCGCCGCCCGAGCTCCTGCAGGGCGTTGAGCGTGATGATCCCGCCGTCCTCGTCCTGCGGCCCGTCGATGAGGATCACTTTCCGAACGTTCGGAAGTTCTTCCCGGCGCGCCGCGAGCTTGGTGAGCAGGTCCGGGTTCTCGACGAAGACGAAGGCCGCCTCGCAGTCCTTGAGGATGTAGACAATCTCGTCGGCCGTGCTCGTGGGGTAGATCGTCGTCGTGGCTCCCCCGGCGCAGAGGATGCCGAGATCGGCCAGAATCCATTCGATGCGCGTGGAAGAGAAGATGGCGCAGCGCTCCTCCCGTCCGAGGCCGAGGGAGAGTAGGCCGCATGCGATCGCCCGCGCCTCCTGGACGGTCTCCTTCCAGGTGAGGGTTTTCCAGCCGTCCCGGTCCGGGTGAAGAAACGCCAGGCTGTCGGGCGTCGCTTCGGCGCGCGCGAGGAGCATCTTCGGAACCGAGCTGCCTTGCGCGCGCCTGGCCAGGTTCGGGGATTGCCTTGACCGATCCCCCTGGGCCGGCAAGTGAGCCGATCGTCCCTCTCTCCGCACGTCCCCGACGCTCACACGCTCCGCCTGGCCCCGGATAGGGTCGTTTAGATCAAGTCGCGTCGAAGGCCGCGGGCTGCGCCGACTCGTTCTTGAGGTAGGCGTCGATCGCCGCGGCGGCCTTCCTGCCGTGGCCCATCGCGAGGATGACCGTGGAGGCGCCGGCCACGATGTCGCCGCCGGCGAAGACGCCCTTGCGAGTCGTCATCATGGTGGCCTCGTCGACGACGAGCGTGCCGTGGCGTGTCGTGGTCAGGCCGGCCGTTGTCTTGGGGATGAGAGGGTTCGGGCCGTTGCCGATCGCCTCGATGACGATCTCGACGGGCAGCTCCTCGTAGGCGCCTTCGATCGGGAGGGGGCGGCGGCGGCCCTTCTCGTCCGGCTCGCCCAACTCGCACTTCTGGATCTTGAGAGCGCGCACCCAACCCTTGTCGGTCGAGAGGATCTCGACCGGGGCGGAGAGCATCCGAAACTGCACGCCTTCTTCCTCGGCGTGGTGGACTTCCTCGAGGCGGGCTGGCATCTCGTCGCGCGAGCGCCGGTAGACGAGAAAGACGTTCTTGGCGCCTAGACGCAGGGCCGTGCGGGCCGCGTCCATGGCGACGTTGCCGCCGCCCAAGACCGCCACGTTGTCGCGGCGCAGAACCGGCGTGTCCTCTTCCGGGAACCGGTACGCCCCCATCAAGTTCGCGCGCGTCAGGTATTCATTGGCCGAGTAGACGCCGTTCAAATCCTCGCCGGGAACGTTGACGAAATAGGGGAGTCCGGCGCCGGTCGCGACGTACACGGCGTCGAATCCGTCGTCGAAGAGGTCGTCGACCGTCATCGTCTGCCCGATGACGGTGTCGAACTCGAAGGCCACGCCCATCTGGCGAAGGTTGTCGACCTCGGCCTCGACGATGTCCTTGGGCAGCCGGAACTCCGGGATTCCGTAGACGAGCACGCCTCCCGCCTTGTGGAAGGCCTCGAAGATCACGGCCTCGTGTCCGAGTCGGCGCAGGTCGCCCGCGCAGGTCAGGCCCGACGGCCCCGCGCCGATGATGGCGACGCGCTTTCCCGTCGGAGCTCCCACGGCAGGCAGCTCGACGCCTCCCTCCTCGCGCTCCCAATCGGCGAGAAAGGCCTCGATCTTCCCGACGGACACGGCAAATCCCAGGTCCTTGTGGACCTTGGCCACCATGCAGTTTTCCTGACACTGGCTCTCCTGCGGGCAGACGCGGCCGCAGATCGCCGGAAGGAGATTGGTTTCCTTGATGAGACGGATGGCGCCTCGGAAGTCTCCTTCGGCGACGAGCTTGAGAAATCCCGGCACGTCCACCGCGACGGGGCAGCCCGTCACGCAGGGCTCGTTCTTGCAGGTGAGGCAGCGCACCGCCTCGGCTCGCGCCTCGATCGCCGTGTAGGCGAACGGCACCTCGCGAATGTTGTGGACGCGGTCGGCCGCGTCCTGTTCCTTCCAGAAGATCTTGGGGAGTTGGCCGCGCTGCTTCGCCGTGAGACCCTTGCGGCCCTCGACGCGGGCCTCGAGCTCCTCGGGGGTCAGGCTCGGCTTGCCGGGATCGGTCATCGCGTCGTACCCTCGGCGGCCGGCCGGGCCGCTTCTTCCGCCTCCGCGACGGCCGCCTCGACCGCCGGCTGCAGGTGGCAGCTCGGATCGTTCTCGCGATACCGCTCGAGGCTCGCGATTTCTTCCGGCCGGTACATCGCCTGGCGGCGCATCATTCCGTCGAAGTCCACGTGGTGCCCGTCGAACTCGGGCCCATCGACGCAGACGTACTTCGCCGCACCATCCACCATGACGCGGCAACCGCCGCACATTCCCGTGCCATCCACCATGATCGTGTTCAAGCTCACGAGGGTCGGCACGCCAAAAGGCTGCGTCGTCTTCGAGCAGAACTTCATCATGATGGGCGGCCCGATGGCGATCGCGAGATCGACGTCGCCGCCTGCGGCTCGGCGGCTCTCGATCAACCCTTTCAGGACGTCGGTCACGAAACCCTTCTGGCCGCAGGAGCCGTCGTCGGTGCAGACGAGGAGCTCGCTCGAGGCCGAGCCGAGCCGGTCCTCGAAGACGAGAAGGTCCTTGCGCCGCGCTCCGAGGATCGTGACGACCTCGTGGCCGGCCTCCCGGAATGCCCTCGCGATCGGAAGCATCGGCGCTGCGCCGATGCCTCCGGCAACGCACGCGACTGTCCCGCGGAAGTCCTCGGGCTTGCCCGGAAGCGCGATGTGTGTGGGGTTGCCGAGCGGCCCGGCGACGTTGGAGAAGGAATCGCCCTCGAAGAACCTTTCCGTCATTTCGAAGGTCGTCTTTCCGACGGCCTGGACGACGAGGGTGATGCTTCCCCGGTCCCGATCCACGTCCGCGATGGTCAACGGAATCCGCTCGGAGTGGGCATGCGGCCGCAACATCACGAACTGCCCGGCGCGGTGCCGTCGGGCGACCCGCGGCGCCTCGACCTCGAAGAGCGTGACGTTCTCTCCGAGGGCCCTCTTGACGAGAATTTGGAACACTCGACTTACCTCGTGGATCCCAGCCGCCAGAACCTCGACAACTCCAGCAACGTTGATGCTGCCGGTCGCGAGCCTCCCTCGCCCCGATGCAATTGCATCAGTTTTGGCTATTCGAGAACCAGGGTACGCCTCGTTGCGAGAAGCGATCGTTTTCTGGTACCTCGCTGGGGATACCACTGCCTGTCAAGTGACGGGCTCGCCGGGGGTTAGGCCGAGTCGCACGGCTGTCGGGAGTCACGGCATGCCGCGCGCCTGGTTGCCGCGGAGACCAAAGTTTGATGGAGTCCTCCGAGGGCCCGGTGATCCCGCCGGGCTCCGTCTCCGGGAGGTGCGGCGATGAAGAAGACCCTCCTTTTCTGTCTCGCACTCGCGCTCTGTCTCTTCTGGTCTCCCCGCTCCGCTACGGGTCGGCAGGAACATCCCTCCGAACATCCCCAGTCTGCGAAAAAGGTCTCGGTCGATCAGATCGACAAGGCGATCCGCGCCGACGTCGATCAGAAGGCGAAGGCCGCAGGAGGCAAGTTCCCGGTTCAGGACGACGTTCTGAACAAGGCCTGGGAGCTCGTGCTCGTCCGCGTCCACAAGGACAAGCTTCAGGCCCTGGAGGATGGCCGGTACTTTGCATGCGTCGACTTCAAGGCGGATGATGGGACGGTGGTGGACGTGGATTTCTATCTGAAGAAGGACGGGGACAAGCTGGTGGTGACGGACACGACCGTGCACAAGATCAACGGCAAGGCCCGTTACCACTACGAAGAGAAGAACGGCGTCTGGATCCGAGTGGCCGAGAAGGGGTAGGACATGTTCTTCCTAGCAGCAGCCTGGCTCGCGCTTTCGGCGGGGACCGTCAATTCGAGTTCGATTACGACCACGCCGGCGACGCGCCGTTTCGAGGCGACCTACGTGGCGACGGTCGAGGCCGTTCCCGCAGGGCTGAACCGTCTCGAGGTCTGGATTCCGTTGCCGAAGGACACGCCGCACCAGAAGATCCGGGGTCTCTCGGTCGAAAGTCCCTATCCGGGCTCGATCCGGCGCGAGAAGGAATATGGAAACCTCTATTACTACTTCTCGACCGACCGCCCGCAATCGGGCAGGCTCGACGTGAAGGTCCGATTCGAGGCGGAACGCCTAGAGGCGCGGGCGGAGGACGCCGGCTCGGCCGCGGAGAGCCCGGAAGAGCTTCAGAGGTATCTGCAGCCGGACAAGCTCGTGTCGCTTTCTCCGCGGATTCAGAGGTTGGCGGCTCAGGCCACTCTGGGCCACCAGACGCCCGAGGCGAAGGCCAGGGCGATCTACGACTACGTCGTCAACACCATGATCTACGACAAGACGGCGCCCGGCTGGGGCCAGGGGGACACGGAGCGCGCCTGCGACGTGCGCAAGGGCAATTGCACCGACTTTCACTCGCTCTTTCTCTCGCTCGCGCGCTCTCAGGGAATCCCGGCCCGCTTCGTGATCGGTTTTCCCTTGAAGTCTGACCCGAGCGGAACGATCCCCGGCTACCACTGCTGGGCCGAGTTCTACATCGCGGGAAAGGGATGGATTCCCGTGGATGCTTCGGAGGCGTCGAAGTCGAGCGACCCGGCCAAGCGCGCGTACTTCTTCGGGCACTTGGATCCGGACCGCGTGTCGTTCACGATGGGCCGTGACCTCCGGCTCGATCCTCCTCCCTGCGCGGAGACCCTCAACTACTTCATCTATCCGTACGCCGAAGGCGACGGGGCAGCGCTCACGCCCGTTGCGATTCGCCTGGATTACCGAGACGAGCCGGCGAGGGCCGCGGGGGCCATGGGAGGGATGCGTTAATCGGGAGGGTCGCTCTCAGGCACCGATGGGCTCGCGCTCGAGCATTCGGAACCGTTCTCGGGCTTCGGCCGATGCGATCAGGCAGTCGACGACGTAGCCGCGGGGCTTCCCGCCGGTGATCTCGGAGATGTAGAAAGAGAGGCCCTGGGGGTCGGCGGGCCGTCCCAACGAGGTTTCGTAGGCTCGCCGCACAAAGTTTTCGCCGTCGGTGCGGCTCTCCCTCCGGACGAAGCCTTCGGCGATATCGCGGAGGGACTGGTTTCCCGAGACGACGGCCGGGACGACTTTCCCGGCATCGAAGCCGAGATCTGCCGCCAGGCGCTCGAGGGCCGCGATGTTCCAGCTTCGGGTCGAGGCAGTAACGGCGTTCGTCTCGGGCCTGCTCGAGTCGATTCGCCGGCGCGCGGTGATCCAGAAGTACTGAGTCCCTTCGCCCCAACGGTCCACGACTTCAAGACCCATTCGGGAGAGCGTTCGGCAGAGAGCGTCAGATTCGAACCAGACGCCCAGCCAGGTGTCCGCACCCTTGATGCGCCGGCGCCGGCGGCCGTCCACCTGAAACCGAAATACGCCGCCTCCCCGCAGTGCGCGTGCCGATTCGCGCAGGTATCGATAAACGGCCGCCCGCGAAGGGACGTGCTGGAAAACGATGAACGAGTAGACGAGGTCGAGAGACGCGTCGGAAACGTCGTCGAGTCGTCCCTTGGTCACCCAAAGCTCCACGTTCGACAGATCGGCGAGCGCTTCGCGGGCCCGCGCGATCATCTCGGGAGAGATATCGATGCCGATCGCCTTCTCGACCGTCAAAGACAGCGGCCGCAGAAGGCGTCCGAGTCCGCAGCCGATCTCGAGCGCGTGAGCCGAGGGCTCGAGCCGGATGTCCTGGAGAATCAGGTTTCGAAGATCCGCCTCGCCGGAGCTCCAGAACGCTTCGCCTGTCGAGGAGTGGCCGCAGTCGATGTAGTGAGCGGCGTTCTCGCGGGCGCGCGCGTCCCAATCGCGGCGCATCCAGCGACGGGAGAGGAACCGACTCATCGTTCGCCGGATCAGTTTGCTCACGGTGATTTCGAGGTGTGAGGTCTGAGGTGTGAGGTGTGAGGTGTGAGGGAAAACAAGGACATGGACTTCCGTACTTCCCTCGCCCCTCGCCCCTCGCCCCTCGCCCCTCGCCCCTGCTCCTACGCCTGAATCACGAGATGCGTTCCGCCGAGGACCTCCAGAGCGGCGCCGGTGATGGCGGCCGCGTCGTCGGAGGCGAGAAAGAGCACCGTGCGAGCGACGTCGCGCGGCCAGAGCTTTTCGGTCAACGGTGCCTTCCGGTCGGCGGCCCCCGTCTCGTCCAGCCGATTCTCGACGGCCCCGGGGCAGACGGCGTTGACGGCGATGTTGTGCTCGCGGAACTCGCGCGCCAGGCTCTGGGTCAGGCCGATCAGGCCGAACTTCGCGGCGCTCTGGGCGGAGACGTTGGCCTCTCCCCGCATTCCGTGCACGGAAGCGACGTTGACGATCCGTCCTCGCCGGCGGTCCGTCATGCCAGGGAGCACCGCGCGGCAAAAGTTGGCCGCGCCGGTCAAGTTGGTTGCGATCACGCGGTCCCAATCCTCAGGCGTGAGCTTCAAGAACGGGCGCCACACGAACACCCCCGCGTTGTTGATGAGCACGTCGATCGGGCCGAGCTTTTCTTCCGCTTTCCGGACGCAGTCCTCCGCGGCGCCCCGGGCCGTGACGTCCGCCGGGATCGCCAGGGCCTCGGTCCCGGCCTTCCGCACGAGCCGCTCGGTCTCGGCGAGCTCGGAGGCGGTTCGCGCGACGAGTCCGACCCGCGCGCCTTCCTCCGCAAAGCGCAGCGCGATCGAGCGCCCGATGCCGCGGCCGGCTCCGGTGACCAGGACCGTGCGCCCGCCAAATTTCACTCGCGCACCGTCCCGAGCTCCTCGAAGAGCTCCGGCGAGAAGAGGCGCGCGGCCTGCGAGCCCGTGAACGTCGGCCCCGTGAGCAGCGCGACGTTGCCCTCCTTCGCCGCGGGCCGGTCGATACGAACGCGGGCCACCGTCAAGGGAAAGAGGTGCCGATCCGGGTCGCGCGCGCAGACGTGACCCCGGCCCGCGCGCGCCTCCACCGAGGCGGTGACGGAGCGATGCATGTAGAGAAGGGTGGCTTTGCGCCGGCGGATGAGGTTGACGGCGGTCCGGCTCGTGGCGCCTACCGCGACCGTCAGCTGGGTGGGGGAGTTGGCGCGGACCTCGCCGGGTGTGAGCAGGGCCGCCCGCGGAAACCCCTCCGGGTCGGTCGTCAGGAGAGGAAGCACGAGCCGCCGCCGTCGGCGAAACGCTTCGCCCGAGAGCGCCTTTTCGAGCTCCCAGGGCAGGCGGTCGAACTCCTTCATCCTGCCGTAGTGTACCCGCGCCGCACCGACTCCCCTGCGCGTCAGACGGGCATATGATCGCGCCGTGAGGTTCGCGCGGCGGGCCGTTCTGCTGCTCCTGCTCGCTCCCGCATGGGGCGCGACTCCGGCACGCGCCGACGAAAAGGCGGACGCCCTCGGTCGGGAGCTCATCGCCGCGCTCGGCGGGGAGGCCGCCTGGGTCAAGGCCCGGCAGTTCCAGTTCGACTTCGTGGTCGAGCGAGACGGAAAGGTGCTGGCCCGTTTTTCCCACGCCTGGGACCGTTACACGGGGGACTACCGCTTGACGGGCACCGACAAAACCGGGGCGCCGTTTGCGGTCTACTTCAACGTCAACACGCGCCAGGGCCAGGTCTTCGTCAACGGAAAGTCGGTCGAGGGCGACCCGCGGACCGCGCAGCTCGAAAACGCTTATGGTCGTTTCATCAACGATACGTACTGGCTGCTCGCTCCCTGGAAGGTCTTCGACCCCGGCGTCAACCGCGCCTACGACGGCGAGAAGCCGTGCCCGGATGGAGGCAGGTGCGACATCCTGAAGCTTTCCTTCGAGAACGTCGGGCTGACACCGCGCGATGTCTACTGGCTCTGGATCACCCGCGACGGCCGGCGGATGGTCCAATGGCAGTACGTCTTGAACGGGGCGACCGAGGAGCCGACCACCGCAGCCTGGAAGGACTGGCGAAAGTTCGACGAGATTTCTCTTTCGCTTGAGAAGCCCATGTCCGGCCGGCCGGTCGTGATCCGCTTCGAGAACGTCGCGGTCTCTTCGGCGAGGGACGACTCGCTTTTCCGTCCTCCCGCGGCCCCCTGATCGGCGTCCGGCGCTTCGCGACTGTCCTCGCCGCGGTCTTGGGCGTGGCCGCCGCGGCGAGCTTCGCTGCGGGTCCCGTGCCGGGAGTCTTCTTCGAGAAGTTCCAGACCGCGGATTTGCCTGAGCCGGCGCGCACCCTGGTTCTCTTGCCGCCCTCCTATTCCCGCGCGCCCGCCCGCCGGTATCCCGTTCTCTACTTCTTGCACGACGCCTGGGGCGACGAAGGCTCGCTCGAGAGAAACGGGGTGACGAAGGAGATCCTGGAGCGTATGTCGGATGGCCGCCTGCGAGAGTTTCTCGTCGTGGCGCCCGGCGGGAGGGGTTCCTGGTTTTCCGACTCCCACGACGGCCGGTATCGCTGGGAGGCGTTTCTCACTGCCGATCTGGTGCGGCAGGTCGAAGGCCGATACCGCGTTCTCCCCTCGCCGGATTCGCGCGGGATCACCGGCATCTCCATGGGCGGCTATGGCGCGGTGAAGCTCGCGCTTCGGCATCCTCGCCTGTACGGATCGGTCTCGTCCCTTTCGGGCGCGCTGATTCCCTTCAACTGGGAGGACCTGAAGCGATACTCGTTTCCTGCGCGCTGGAGCTTGAAGCGAGTCTTCGGGACCTCGCCCGGAGACAATTCGCTCGCGGAAAACGACGTCTGGCAGATCCTGCAGACCGTGCAGTTTCCCGAGTCGCCGTTTCCGCTGTATCTGCGCGGAGGGACCGAGGACGTCTACGGCCTGGGGCGGGTCGGCGCTCAGTTTGCCGCCTTCTCGAGCGAGCACGGCCTGGCCGCGAGCGCCGTTCTCGAGCCGGGTGGGCACGACTGGAAGTACTGGCGCCGCGCGATGATCCCGATGTGCGAATGGCACGCCGCGCAGTTCTCGTATGATTCGAAGTGATGGCTTCCCGGCCCCCCTTTCCCGGCCTTCCCACAGACGATCGCCCGCCAACCGGCGTCAACGGCGACCGGCTGGTCCTCTTCGATATCGACGGCACCTTGCTTTCCGCGGGGCGCGCGGCGCGCGAATCGGTGTTGGCAGCGATCGAGGAGGTCTACGGCTGGAGGGCCGAGGCGGACGCTCCCCGGCGAGGCCGCTATGACTTCTCGGGAAAGACGGATCCACAGATCGTGCGGGAGCTCGTGCTGGAGGAGGTCGGCCGCGAGCGCTGCGAGGCGTTGCTCGAGACGGTGCTCTCCCGCTATCTCGGCGAGCTCGAGCGCCGCCTGACTCCCGAGGCCGTCGTCCCCAAGCCGGGAATCCCGGAGTTGCTGCGGCGCCTGTCGGCCGAGCCGCGGGTGACGCTCGGGCTCTTGACCGGGAACGTCGAGGCCGGCGCCCGGTTGAAACTCGAGCCGCCCGGATTCAACGAGTACTTTGCCTTCGGCGCCTTCGGCAGCGACTCGGCCGACCGCTACCAGCTGCCGGCGGTCGCCGTCGCGCGCGCCCGCCGCCACAGCGGCCGCGAATTCTCCGGAAAGTCGATCGTCATCGTCGGGGACTCCGTCCACGACGTCGCGTGCGGGCGGCCGCTCGGCGTGCGGAGCGTCGCCGTCGCGACCGGCCCGACGAAGGCCGAGCGCCTCGAGGCGGAGAAGCCGGATGCGTTGCTGCCGGATTTTTCCGACGTGGAGGCGGCGATCGAGGCGATTCTGTCGTGAGCAGGCGGGCCCTGGCGCCGCTCTTGTTGCTCGTGGGTGGCTGCGCCAGCGCGCCGCCGGCTGGCCGCACGGCGGCGCCGGGTGCGCCGGGGAGTGCGCCCTTTTCTGCCCCGCCGGCCGCGGCCCACGAGATCCGCGTTTCCGTCGACACTCGCGCGGCCCAGGAGATCCTGGGGTCGCTGAACCGGGCTCGCTTCGACATGACGGACGTCAAGATCCTGGAGGACATGCTCCCGGTCAAGCTCACCATCCAGGACTCGGGTCGCCCCGCGGACGTGTTCGAGCACGATTTCCGGGCCGCCTGGGACCCGGAAACCCGGACGGCGGTCTTCGACTTTGCCTCCGTCCGCCGCGAGAAGGAGAAGTGGAGCGTGGTGCTGGCCGCGGTTTCTTCCGGTCGAGAAGAGATTGAGCACGAGGCGGCGGCGCGCGCGGCCGCGCTCCTGCCGGGGGACCGGGCGATCTCGGCGAAGCTCGCGGTTTTCATCACCTTCGGTGTGGCGGGCCTGGCGGATCATCTGCTCGCAACCACGCCCGACGGAACACCCGCGATCGTCATCGACCTGGCGCGCGTCTTGGGCGAAGGGGAAGTCGGATCCCCGTCAAACCAGATCACTCGCCTCGTCCGGCTGATCTCCGGGTCGGCCTACGCGCAGGCTTGGTCGGTGTATCGCGAGGGAAGCGCCGCGTGGAAACGGCCCATGCCGGCCCTGGGTCCCTTAGAGCCACTCGTTCGAGTCGTGGCCGAGGCCGGACCCGTTTCGATCTTCGGCGTCGAGGACAGCTTCTTTCCCCTGTCGACCTGGCTCACGCAGCCGATGCAGCGCGCCATCAACGAGCTCAACCGGATGGGCGAGCGAATCATCGAGTCGGAGGGCGATCTCGACGTCCGCATCATGCTCGCGAGCGAGGTCAAGAAGCCCGATTTCGCGCGGCGGACCGGGGGGCCGGCCGGCGCCTACATGGAAGACGGGATCATCCAGGTCTTCGGCCTCGATGTCCTTCGCGGTGCGCTGGCGGCCGGGCCGTTGGCGTTCTTCCAGCAATACGAGCGCGCGACCAGGCAGGACAAGAACCTGCCGATGCTCTCGAAGGTGCTCGAGGATCGGTTGGCCCGCGCCGCGGCGCCGGCTCCCCACTAGAGACGCGCCGATGGACTCCTACCTGGCCGTGGAACGGATGCTGCTGCTGCTCTGCGCGGATGTCGCGATCATCATCCTCGCCGCGCGCCTCTTCGGGTGGCTCTTCGGCAAGGTGGGGCAGCCGCCCGTGGTCGGCGAAATCCTCGCCGGCGTCATTCTCGGTCCGTCGCTTCTGGGCCGTCTCTACCCCGGAGCAATCAAGACCCTGCTGACTCCTCAGACGACGACGGTTCTCTCGGCCCTGGCGCAGGTGGGCTTGATCCTCCTGATGCTTCTGATCGGGCTCGAGTTCCCCTTCGATCGGCTGCGGCAAGCCGCCGGGGCTTCCCTCGCGGTCGCCGTGGCGGGCATCCTCGTTCCGTTCGCTTCGAGCTACGCGCTCGCGGGCTGGCTCTACGGGCTTGCTCCGGGGAGCTCCTCGCTGGAGGCCTTTCGGCTCTTCTTCGCCACCGCCGTGTCGATCACCGCCATCCCGATCATGGGCCGCATCCTCATGCATACGCGCTTGACGCGCACACGCATGGGGTTGACTTCCATCACCGCCGCGGCGATGGACGACGTGCTCGGCTGGCTGCTGCTGGGCGCCGTGATTGCAACCGTCACGCATGGACGGCTGAGCCCGCGCACTCTCCTCCTGTCCTTTGCGGGCGTGCTGCTTCTGGCCGGTCTCTTCTGGGCCGCGGGCAGGTACGGAGTCGCTCGGCTGCGCGTACCGCGGACCGAGACGGGAGGGCTCCGGGCAGGATGGCTGGCGTTGACCCTGACGGTCGTCTTCGCCTGCGCGGCCGCGACCAACGCGCTCGGAGTCTTTTCGATCTTCGGGGGCTTCCTTTGCGGAATCGCGGGCTCTTTCCATCCGGAACTGCGCGACGCGATCAAGACCTCGATCGGCGACCTGGTCTCCGTGCTCTTCCTGCCGATCTTCTTCGTCTTCTCCGGACTGCGGACGGACGTCGGGTCCCTCGGCTCCGAGTCTCGGCTATGGTGGGCGCTCGGTGCGGTGATCCTCGTTTCCTGCGTGTCGAAGTTCGGCGCGACGGCGCTGGCCGCCCGCGCGACGGGGTTGCCCTGGAAGGAGTCGCTCTCGATCGGCCTCTTGATGAACACGCGGGCGCTCATGGCCCTGGTCGTCATCAACATCGGAGCGGACATGGGTGTCGTCTCGCCCGCGGCCTTCTTCTGGCTCGTGACGATGGCGCTTTTCACGACGGTCATCACGACGCCGATCCTCCGGCGCGCCTACCCGACGCCCGAGGCCGCGCAGGCGTGGGAGGAGCAGCCGCGGCCCGTGCGGGACCGGGCGCATCCCCGCTGAAGAGGGGCCTAAAGGGAAGGGGGCCAGGCCGACAAAGGGCGTCTGCCCAGGCAGTTGCGGCTGGCCCAAAGGTGGACTGCCGCGGGTCCCGCCGAGCTGTTAACATCCGGCAACGCCTTCAATGCAAAGCGCCGGTTTTCGCAGGCTCGACTTTCAGATCGACCTCGAGATTTTCGGTCGAGGTGCTGGCACGATTGTGCCCCGCTACTCGGCGGACCGGTCTGCCGCCGAGCAGGTGGTCCGCAAGGTTCGCCAGCTGTACCCAGAGTGGAGGTTCACCCTCACCGAGGATCAATGGGGCTACACGGCCCTCTGGCAATGCCCCGGCCGCCCCGCATCCTCTTCGCTCGTCACCCTCGGGTCGCACCGTTCTCCGACCCTGACCGTTGCCATGGCGCGCGCTTCCCTGGTCGCGGTGCAGAACATGAGGCGCTACGAGGAGCGGCGGCAGGCCCGCGTCGGCGCGCCGCAGCCTGCTCCCGACAAGAAGATCGAGCAGAAGCAGTCCGGCTGACCCGTGCGGAGGCGCGCCGGAGTCGCCGAGGCCGATCTACGGGAAATATCCGCTGACGTCCAGAATCAGATCCACGGTTCCGCCGCTCTGGTCGCAGTGGACCGTGAAGGCGCCGCCCGCGGATAGGCTCACGACCGCGTTGTTGGCGCGCGTCTGCCTGGCGCGATAGTTGATCGAGGACGTCGAGGGCAGCGGCCCTTCCGAGTAGAAGCGCAGATCTCCCGCTGCCGTCGGTCCCGTGACGGTCAGGTTCACCGCGACCGCCCGCGCGGAGCCGGGGATGCCGCACTGACCTGTGAGGATGAAGGAGCGGTCGGCATGCGCGGCGAGCGCCGGCCCCCCGTAGGCTCCCGGGGCGCGCCGCGTGTCGAGGACACGGCAGGGCGCGGTGGTGAAGAACGGGCTCACCCCATAGAAAAACCCGTTCGCCAGCGTAGTGATGAATCCGCCGGTATTGGTGACCGAAACGTTCACGACTCCGCCGGATTTCGCCGGCGTCGTCGTGGTGATCGTGGACGGATCGACGATGGTCGTCGCGGTGCCCGCGGCGCCTCCGAAAGACACGGTCGCCCCGGGCCGGAAGTTGTAGCCGGAGATCGTGACCGCCGTCCCGCCGGCCGTCGGTCCCCAGCTTGGTGAGAGCGACGTGGCAACGGGTTGGAAGGAATAGGCGGTCAGGTGGCTCGATTCGTCCGTGATGTAGAGAGTTCCGTTGGCGACGATCGGGCTCTCCCAGTGGTTGCCGCCAACGTGGGTGGTGTCGCTCCAGAGCAGGTTGCCGGTGAATGGATCGAGGGCCCGGATGATGCTGCTGCCCGCGTAGTAGAGGACGTCGTTGGCGATGTGAGGCGAGAAGCCGCCGCCGGTCTTCTGCCATTGCAGGACGAGCGTAGGCACGCCGGCCGTCACCGAAACGCGGAGGCCCGATATCCCGTTCGCGTTGGCGACGAAGACCCAGGTGCTGCCGTCCGCCGGATTGATCCAGACGGCCGGAGCCGAAAGAACGACGCCTCCCTGCGGCACCGGCAGGATCTGGATCTCTCCGCCGACGTGACCGGGGCCACCCTGTCCGCTCAGGTTCATCAGGTTGATCAAGCGCAGGTTGGCGTCTTTGCCCGACTGGACGGCGAGCCGTCCCGAGTAGCCGGTCGCCGGAAGGATCGCCGGAGCCGTGCTGCCGAGGTCCGCGTCAGCGTTCTGAAGCGCCTGGAAGTTAGTCGGCGTGTAGGTGTCCAAGGGCTTTCCCGCGCTCCCGGTGCCGTCCGGGTTCAGAGAGAAGACCGAGTCTCCCCACTCGTGTCCCCCGGCGTCGCCGTCGTAGAGGCCGTTTCCAGTCGCCATGTAGATGCGGTTCGTCACGTCGTCGTACACGACGGCAACCCGCGCCCAGATGGCCGACTGAACGTTTGGGCAATCGGGCAGGCCGGGGGCCTGGAGGAAGTGGACTGCCTGATCGCTGCAGAGCGCGTTGAAGACGTGCTGCGTGCCGTTTGCCAGATTGATCGCCGTGACATGACCCTGATAGTCGCCGGCGTCCCCGGGATAGCCGCCATTGGTGACGTAGAGATACGTAGCGCCTCCGGTGGCGGTCGCGATGGCGAGCGCCGAAGAGCCCTTTTCGTTGAATCCCTTCGTCGTCGCGAGCTGCGGCCAGCCACCCGACGTGATTTCGGTCCCGTCGCCGACCTGGTACTTGTGGACGCGGCCGTCTAAGCCGTAGCTGTAGACGTAGTTCCGATTCGGGTCGATGGCGGGAGAAGAGGTCGTGTAACAAGGGGTCGAGCCGAGGTTGATGCGGCACGTGCCGGCCGGGTACTGGTGCACCCAGATCTGCTGTCCCGTGTGCGCGTCGAGGGTGACGATGTGGCCCGCCTTCGTCGTGACGAAGAGCAGGTCCCGGATACCGCTCGGCGTGTCGACGGCGGAGAGATAGACGGGCGCACCGTCGGCGACAGACGGAAGCGTCGCCTGAAATGTGAACGCAAGATTGTCGACGTTCGAGCTCGTGATGATCGTCTCGAAGGTGTTGTTTCCGCTGTGCTGCGGATCGCCGTTGTATTGAAGCCAGTCATAGGCGAGCGCGCGGGCCGAGACGAGTGTGAAGAGAAGTGGCAGAACGAGGCGGAAAATGGACAGTCGAACAGAAGCAGGGCTCATCACGGCGCTCTCCCTCCGCCCGATTGTAGAGGAGCGACGTCGCTAGCGCCGTGGTTTTGAGATTTCTCTTTTGACTGCGGCCGCCGACGACGCTCGGTGCGATGTCCGGCTGGCGGGTAACCGCCGCGCTGCGCCCGGCGTTGCTTCGGGCCGGCATGCGCCGGTTCCCTCGCAGCGAGTGGCGGAGGAGGAGGGATTACCGCCGGCCTGTGGCCGGCGTTGTGTCGCGTCCCTCGGCCGCTAGCGCGGCCGACGACGCTCGGTTCGAACCCCCGGCTGGCGGGTTCGAGTGGCGGAGGAGGAAGGATTCGAACCTTCGGTGCCGTTTCCGGCACAGCGGTTTTCAAGACCGCCGCCTTAAACCTCTCGGCCACTCCTCCGGGATTGCAGTTTAGCGGAGGCGCCGCGTGATAGCGGGTCCGGCGGGGCGTCGGTCTGCGACCGCCGACTCTCCACGGCGAGACCCTTAGTGCGGCAAGGGAGCGGGTGAGGGTCCCTCAGTCGCCGTGCGGGTCGAGGCCGGGCCAGGGCTTGCGGTCGCGGACGTAGCGGTCGAGCCAATCGCGGACGAGGCGGTCCACGTCCTCGCGATACTCGGACAGCCCGTGCTCGCCTCCTTCGAAGACGACGAGGCGGAACGGGTGCTTGGCTTCGAGAAGCACCGCTGACATGTCCAGGGCCTGCTTGGGGTGAACGCGCCAGTCGGCCGTCCCGGCGAGGATCAGAATCGGCGTCTTCGGGTTCAACCGCTCGGCCCAGCGCACGGCCGAGCGCGCGGCGAGAGCCTCCTCTTTCCGTTCCCGGTAGTCGGGGATCAGGGCGAGAAAGACGTCCTCCATCTCGGGACGGCGGGCGAGCATGTCCGACAGGTCGGTGACACCCGAGGAGACGACCGCCGCGGCGATGCGGTCGGTGCGCGCGAGGGCGAGGTAGGTCATCATGCCGCCGCGGCTCCAGCCGCACATCCCGATGCGGGTCGCGTCGACTTTCGACAGAGACCCGAGAAGCGGTATCAGGTTCAGGACGTCGTCGACGTCGGCGCCGCCGAATTCCTCTTTTCCCTCGCCCCCGTCGTTTCCCCGATATTGGCTCGCTGCGACGACGTATCCCCATCGCGCCAGGCTGCCGAGCTTGACGACCGCATCCTCCGGGCGCAACTGGGCGAACGCCCGGTTGCCGCCCCTGTTGAAGATGACTGCCGGCAGATGCTCGCCCTTCTTGGGCACCGCCAGGTAGCCCTTCACCCGAAGTCCGTCGCTCGCATACGTGATCGCGGTAACCGCGACCTCCTCGAGGATCTGACGCGTGGCGGCCGCTGTGGCCGTGTCGGCGGAAAGCCGCACGGACGAGACGGCGAGGATCTGGCCGTCTTGGAGCGGGACGGCGGCGTCGGGAGGAGCCGCGGCAACCCGAACGGCTGCAGCCGCCCCGGACAGGAGTGCGACAAGGGTCTTGCCGGCGAAGCGCACGGCTAGGCCTTGCGAGTCTCCTGGATACGCCGGGCGATCGCTGTGACGAGCCGCCGCGGCGAAAACCGAACCGATTGCGCGAGCAGCTTGTTGCCGAGTCCGGGAACGACGACTCGCCGGCCACGCATCATCCCGCGGTAGCCGACCCGCGCCACGGATCGCACATCGCGGACGAGCGGGCTATGAAAGAGATGCGTCTCTTCCATGCCTGCCTTCGTCTGAAATTCCGTCAGCGTCGGCCCGGGGCAGAGAGCGGTCACCGTCACGCCCGTTCCCGCGAGCTCGTTGGCCAGGGCCTCGGAGAAGAAGAGAACGTACGACTTGCTCGCATAGTAGACGGCCATGAGCGGCCCGGGCTGGAAGGCGGCCGTCGAGGCGACGTTCAGAATGCGCCCGCGTCCGCGGGACTGCATTCCCGGGAGAAGCCGCTTGGTGAGCTCAGTCAAGGCCACGATGTTGACCTGGATCAGCTCCCGCTCCTTTTCGAGCGGCGTTTTCACGAAGAATCCGTAGACGCCGAGGCCCGCGTTGTTCACGAGAACTTCGATCGGGAGCCCCCGCGACTCGACTTCCTGGGCTACCAGTCGGGGAGAGTCCGGATCGGCGAGGTCCCGAGGCAGGACGGTCACCGCGATCCCGAACTCCTCGCGGAACGCCCGGGCGATGTCCTCCAGCCGGTCGCGGCGGCGCGCCACCAGGACGAGGTCGTACCTGTCGCGAGCGAGCAGCGTCGCAAGCTCCAACCCGATGCCGCTCGAAGCCCCGGTGACGAGAGCGGCCGCACGCGTCACTTCGAGTTCGTCAGCCCTGGACGACTTTCGACGGCTCGGCTCGGGCCTCGAAATCTCTCGGCTTGCGCTCCTCGGCGAGTACCACGCCGGATGGCCTCGGCCGGACGATGTAGGTCCAGGCGTTGGCGAGCTCCGCCTTGGCCCATCGCACGAGGCCGTGGCCGAGCATTGTCCACATGGCGGCGCGCACCGAAAAGCCCACGAACTTCGGGCGCCGTCCGGCGTTGTGGTTGCCGTAGATGCCGAGCCTCATCTTGCGCTGCGCGATCTTGACGAGCCGGCGGTTGTAGAAGCGAATGGGGTAATAGCCGATCTCGGCGCCGTCCTCGAAGTAGGGGGGCACGCCCATCCGCTCGTGGGACCAGCGGTAGATCGGCATGACCGCGGCGAAATAGTAGAGGGCCGTGTCGAGGAGAAACGCGATCGTCATCGTGTCGTAGTCGCCCATCACGTAGTACTTGTCGCGATAGATCGACTCGTAGAAGTACTTGAAGAAGCGGCCGTAGCGGCGGTTGTGCAGCGCGTACTTCTCGGCCATCTTCTCGGGCGGGGCGCCCGAGAAAGCCTCGAGGATCAAGCGCGTGCGTGTCCACACGGAGAAGGACATCTGGTCGAGGCCGGGAGAGTAGAAAGGATCGAGGAATCCCCCGGCGTCGCCCACGCAGGCCCAGCCGGGTCCGATGAACTGGTCGACGAAGTAGGGAAGATGCGCGTAGTAGCGGCAGTCGCCGTCGATCGGAGACGCGCCCTCGAGGAGTTGGCGCGAGAGCGGATTTCCGTCGAGAAACCGGGTCAGCCGCTCGAGCGGGGTCTTGCCCTCCGGATTGACGAGTCGCTTGTCCCAGACGAGGCCGACCGAGGTCTCGCCGTCCTTGAGCGGGATGAACCAGATCCAGTATCCCCAGCCAGTGAAGTGGTTGGTCGCCAGTCGCCGAGCCGTCAGAACCGCGCGCGCCCAGGGGTTGCCCGGGTCGGTTCCCGCCACCGCCACACCGTCCATGTCCTTGACGCCCCGGTAGCGGACCCAGATCGCCGCGATGGGATGAGTTTCGATCGGCGTCACGCCGCCGCGCTTGCGAGCGAGCATCGCCTGCCGTCCCGTTGCGTCGACGAGCCACTTGCAGCGGACGGTGTGGCGGGAGCCGTCGCTCTTCTCGATCGTGAGTGTGTTGCCGGCCTCGCCGCCGAGCTCGAACGCCGTTACCCTGGCCGGTCGCCAGACGTCGCTGCCCTCCTCGCCGGCCACGAAGAGAAGGCGCTCGTCGAGCTTCGAGCGGTCGAGCTGAAAGGAAGGCGTGCGCGCAAGTTGCGTGGGCCCGGTCTCCGAGGCTTCCTGCAGGCAGGTGACCTTGTCGTTGACGAACCAGAAGCGGAAGGCCTGCTTCGGGAGCTGCTCGCGCGAGAGGTGGTCGTACTGCTTGAGGACTCGGGTCAGGAAGTAGGCCGATACCTCGACGGTCGACTCGCCCACCTTCCAGTCGAAACGGTCGGTCTTCTCGACGACCAGGATCTTCAAGTTCGGGTTTCCACGCTTCAAGAGAATGGCCGTCGACGCGCCGGCCACGGCGCCCCCCATCACGACGGCGTCGTAGGAGAGAGAGGAACCGGAGTCGACGGCCAGGGATTCGGAGGCCATGCCCTTAGTCTAAGGCAGGAGCGGGAGCGAGGCTAACGCGCCTTACCGGGTCGGGGAGCCGGAACAATGCCTCGCTCCTCGTCGACCCAGAGTGTCCTGTCTACCGAATCGATCGGACCGAGATCCTGAACCCGGCCGGACGGCCAGCGCACGGTCAGTCCAGTCAGCCGCGTCGCGGCACCGAGACCCAGATGTGCGATCGGGCTGCCCGTCGAGAGGTAACCGCTCGCGTTATCCGTTTCGGCGATCAGACGGCGCCCGTCGGGCAGCGCAGCGGTAACTCGTGAGCCCACGCCGTCGCGGTTGTCACGGCCGGGTGTACCCGCCAGGCGCAGCCGCAGGAAGTGCTCGCCCGGGCGCGAGGATCCGAGAAAGAGCGCCTCGGGCGCCTGCACCGAGCGGACGTAGAGATCGAGCGCGCCGTCGCCGTTGGCGTCGAAGGCGACGGCGGCGCGCCCGTTCGTTTCGAGGTCGAGGCCGTCTAAGAAGGCTCGGTCTTCGAATACAGGATCGGCTCCAGCGCCGCGGTTGTGAAAATAGCGATCGCGCTCGATGCCGGCGATGCCGGCCCCCTTGCGGTCGAAGCTCCGCTTGCCCGCCTGATAGTCGTCCCAGTACGCGAGCGAGTCCCACCAGAACTCGAGTTCCCGGTCGCGATCGCGGCCGTCGCCCCACATGCCGTTGGAGGCGTAGAGGTCGAGCCACGAATCATTGTCGAGATCCGCCGGGACGGCCGTCCAGTTCCAGCCGGCGTGCGCCGCGCCCGACCGGCGCGTCTCGTTCTCGAAGGTATGGTCCTCGCGCTGCAGGAGAAGGCTGTTGCCCGTCGCCATCTTCTCCATCCAGGAGATCGCGAGAGGCAGAAAGATCCGCCCCGGAAGTCCCACCGGAAGCCAGGGGTAATCGTGCAGAAAGTACCACTGCGTGTCGGTCCCGGTCGTGTAGATGTCGAGCCGGCCGTCTCCGTCGAAATCGCCCCATGCGCCCGACATCCCGTAGGCGCGAACTTCTGCCCCAGCCTTCTTCGTTACATCCTGGAATCGTCGGCCGCCGACGTTGCGATAGAGGTTGGTCAGGCCGAAGTCGTTGGTGACGAGCAGATCCGGGCGGCCGTCTCCATCGTAGTCGGCGAAGAGCGCGGAGAGAGACCAGCGCGTCGCGGGCAGGAGCCCCCAAGCCTCCGTGGCGTCGGTGAAGTGTCCGTGGCCGTCGTTCAGGTAGAGCCGGTTCGGCTGCGCATCGTTGGCGTCGAACGGAGGGTCGGGCAGCTGGTGGTAGTAGTCGCCGGTGATGCAGACGAAGAGGTCGAGGTCCCCATCGCCGTCCACGTCGGCGAAGGCGGCCGAGCGGGCGTTGCCGGCGACAGCGATGCCGGAGCGGGCAGTGATCTCCTCGAAGGTCCCGTCTCCCCGATTGTGAAAGAGGCGGGCCGGACCGAAGGCGTCGGTGACGAAGAGGTCGGGAAATCCGTCGCCGTCGACGTCTCCGGCCGCCACGCCGGTCGCGGCGATTCCTTCCGTTGCGGACCGGGCGAGTCCGGCCTTCATGGTGACGTCGGTGAAGTGGCCGTGACCGTCGTTCTCGTAGAGGATCGAGCGCACGAAGTCGCCGACGAAGAGATCCTCGTAGCCGTCCTGGTTGTAGTCGAGCACGGCGACACCGGAGCCCGGCCAGATGTCCGAGATCAGCCAGTTGCTCAACTTCAAGGGAGGGTCGCGGCGCGCCGCTCCGAGTCCGGCCTCGGCCGTGCCGTTGCGGAAGCGAGGGTGCGCCTCGCTCCGATCCGAGATCGTTCGCTCGAATTGCACGGAAGCTCCGCCTGCTTTCCCTCCGGTTGTAGGCCTTGTCTCGCGGGGATCCCATTGCGCCGCGACGGTTGTCTCCGCGCTCCTTTCGACCCGAGCGCCGTCCGCCTGGAAGCCGCCCACGGTGAAGAGGACCGGGCCGGAGGTCTTCTCGCGGGTCGGTCCGATCTCGTGGCTCGGCTTCTCGACCCGGAACTCGATGTATGCGATCCGCTCCAAGTCCTTCCACGCCCAGGCGCGCAGGGGAGCGATCCCTTCCGGATCCGCGGCTGTGGCTTCACGGCTCTTCAGCGACCGCCGAGTCTCTTCACAGGCATCGCGATAGTGGATCAGACGCTCCATCCATGGAGCGAAGCCGCGCCGCAACCGCGTGATCGAGGCGTTTTCGTAGAGCCAGACGCCCGCGCCGGCGAGTGCGAGGAGGCCCAAGACCAGAAGGAGGCTTCGCCGCGTCACACGGCCCGGATGGTACCCCTTCCGGCGGCGCCTACCCAGCGGTCGAGCGAAAGCGAGTAACCGCTGGTTTCAAACTCGGAGCGCATCCACTAACATCGGGACTTGGCCACTTACCGGAGAGGTGGGTGAGAGGCTTAAACCAGCGGTTTGCTAAACCGCCGTAGGGCTAATAACCCTACCGCCGGTTCGAATCCGGCCCTCTCCGCCAAATGTTGGTTTTCTCGGGAGCGGTGCCCGAAGCGATCCGATTTGAAGTTCTCGGCCGCCGGCCGTGCAGCGGCCGCCCGCGGCCGAAAAGCTGCTAAACCGCCGTAGGGTTAATAACCCTACCGCCGGTTCGAATCCGGCCCTCTCCACGATTTCAAAGATGTCGATAAGAAGTGTGTTCCGGGCCAGACGCGAAAGGGCGCGAAGACTCAGCACGCGTGAACTTCCTCGAGGTCCCCGGCAAGCGACTACCTCCCTCATTAGCGGAATCTGGACGGTAGACAAGTGGCGTGTTTCGCTCGAAATGACTCTCGTCGTGTGGACCCCTGTCGTCTAACCTTTGAGTTGGGTCAGGCCGCATTCTTTGGCCGAGCTGCCCATTGGTCCTTTTGGCCCCGCATGCCCAGTGGCAGCGCGAGACCGACCCTGTGGTGGGACATTTCGCCTCCCCTGGTCAGATTTCCGAGCATCAGGGCAGCGGCGTCGGCGTAGGAGATGATCATCTCCGGAACGAGGTACGCGAACACGGGCAAGAACAGGGCGCCCGGCAGAGCTCGGCCGAAAGCAGGTACTTGAACCGGTAGTCGTTCCAGCGAAATCCGGAGTCTGGCCAGGCCAAGGGGAGGCTGTTCGACCATCGGGCCGGGACACAGCAGCCGCCAATCCAGATCGGAACTGCGGATGCGTTCGAAGTTCACGCGATGCGGCCAATAGGTGGAGCTGATGCGAGGGAGGTCGACTCCTCTCCGGCCCGAAGCATCGATATCCAGCAGCCCCGCGCCCGCAAGGACCCAGCAAGCGGGGCGATCGGAGGTTGACACCGCCTCGAGACTGGTGACGAGCCGATCGACGAGGTCGACGAATCCCTGACCTTCGGTGACAAGACCGGCGGTGTTGATGACGGCATCGTGACCGCGAAGCACTGCGGTCAGATCGCCAATCGAGACCGAACTCAGGTCGCACTGGTGGACCGACACATTGTCGCGAACCTCCGCGGACAGCTTCGACGGTGTACGGACCACGACGGCAACATCATGCCTGGCGGATATGGCTTGTTGAACAACATGCCTTCCCAGGGAGCCAGTTGCGCCGAGGATCACGACTTTTGGCATCGAGGGGTTCTCCTATGGACGGTCGATGTGGGACGGCGGACGCCAAATGCCCTCGAGCGAGACGCCGACGAAAAATGGCGAGAGCCGCCAGACGGCGGCCCTCGCCGATCCCTTCCAGGGCGCACGGTTGTTTTTCGGCGCGCCCTTGACCCTTTCTAGGCAGCCGCGGCCGAGAACGCGCGGACGTCATGGCGGATTGTGCCCGAGATCACCGCACGCGTGACTCCGTTGAAGAGGACGGCTACACCCACAATCGTCCCGATCGCCCACACCGAGCTGACGGGCCACTGCGCGAGAATCATCACGCCGAGCAGCAGACTGAACAGAGCGTTGAGCAGGAACCCGACGCGGCCGCCCGCCGCAGGCAGCGAGAACGCGATGACGGTTTCCATGACGGCCTCGGCGATGAGCATCGCGCCGAGCATGGCGGTGAGGGTCACGACGCCGATGCCCGGAACGGCAACCAGGGAAACTCCCGCGATGCCGTAGAGGATGCCGAGAAGGAGCTTGAGAAAGAATTGTCCCGCGGTCTGCGAGCTGAACGCGAAGACGAGCTGCGCGACCGCGACGATGATGAGCGCGGATCCGAAAAACACCGTGGACGCGGCGGCTGTCGCCAGCGGATAGATGATCATGACGACGCCGGCGGCCGCGGTGATCAAGCCCATGAAAATACTCCAGCCGGCGCGCCTGGAGATTTCCTTGGAGATCGTGTCGGTAACCATTTCGAATTCCTCCTTCTGTAACGTGCGGCGCTTCAGACCTGAGTCTGAGCGAGCTTCTTGAGCGCCTGTCCGGCGGCGGCGGCGTTCTTCTTGAGAATTGCCTTCTTCGCCTTCTGGCGCGCTTCGAAGGCTTCACGCCGCTCCGTCGTTTTCTTCTGCTGCGCCTCGATCCTCGCCTGGAGCTGGTCGATCTTCTTCTGAAGCTTTGCCTTACGGTCGGCATGAGCCTTCGAGATCTCACTCTTGAACTGCGCCAGATCCGCTTTCATTGCGGCGACATCCTCGTCATGGATCTTGTCCTGCACTTCCCACAGGGCGCGGCGGAACACGGCTCCTCCGAGCGCCTCCATCCTGGTGTCCACGGGCGCCGTCCACTCCTCGTCAATCTCCGCGATGATCGCGACCTTGTTGGGCGTCAGCGATTTCGAGACGTCGTCGAGGAAATCCTCGCCGACGCGGGCGGTATCGATGTCGTAGAACGCACCGAACGTCAGTCCCGACAGGGCGCCGACGGCCACACCAAGCGGTCCACCCAGCAGCCCGATCAGACTGCCCACGGCCGTCCCGGTGAGCGTGCCGATCGGCACGTCCTCGTCGAGCTGCTTGACGCTGACGGTACCGTCCGCATGCTTGACGACCACTGCCCCCGCGTAAATACTGATGCTGTCTTCCACCTCGAGCCGCCGAAGGGCCGAGGTTCCTTCAAAGGCCTTCTTCTCGTTGTCAAAAACCACCACCAACATCCGTTCCATGATTGATCCTCCTTTCGAATTGTTCGAGAGACGCATCACTTCAGATCACCGGGTCTCGGTTGTTCTACAAAGATCCGAATTCCTCCTCCTGGTGAGCGGGGCGCTTCAGACCTGGGTCTGAGCGAGCTTCTTGAGCGCCTGTCCGGCGGCGGCGGCGTTCTTCTTGAGAATCGCCTTCTTCGCCTTCTGGCGCGCCTCGAACGCTTCACGCCGCTCGATCGCCTTCTTCTCCTGCGCGTCGATCTTCGCCTCGAGCTCGCCGATCTTCTTTTGAAGCTTCGTCTTACGGTCGGCATGAGCCTTCGAGAGTTCACTCTTGAACTGCGCGAGATCCGCTTTCATCGCGGCGATCTCCTCGCGGCGGACCTGCTCCTGCACCGCCCACAGCGCACGGCGGAAGACGGTCCCGCCGAGCGCCTCCATCCGGGTGTCCACCGGGATCGTCCACGCCTCCTCGACTTCCGCAACGACTGCAACTTTGTTCGGCTTCAGGGATTTCGAGACGTCATCCACGAAGTCCTCGCCGAAGCGGAGGGTGTCGGCGTCGTAAAACGCGCCGACCGTGAGGCCCGACGCGGCGCCGAGGGCCAGCCCCACGGGTCCACCCAGCAGCCCGATCAGACCGCCCACGGCCGTCCCGGTGAGCGTGCCGATCGGCCCGGAGTCGTCGAGCTGCTTGACGCTGACGGTACCGTCCGCATGCTTGACGACCACCGCCCCCTCGTAAATCGTGAGGCTATTTTCCGCCTCCAGCTGCCGAAGAGCCGAGCGTCCTTCGAAGGCCTTCTTCTCGTTATCGAAAACCACCACCAATATCCGTTCCATATCCGATCCTCCTTTCGAGTCGTTTTGAGAGACGCATTCACTCCAGATCACCGAGTCTCGGTTTTTCTGCAAAGATCCACTCGCGGACGTACTGCGGAAGGTTGCGGAGCTCGACTCCTCTCCGCTCGGCTGCCGCTAGGAAGTGGACTGCGTCGAGATCGACGAGCCGCACCTGCTGAAGGTCGAGAGCGACGGGATTCGGTTCCTCGGCAACCCGTGCCTTCAAGTCCTGAACGTCCGGCGAGGTGATCCTCCCGATGAGCAGAAAAATCGTCCCGGAGTCACCGCGGACGTTTTCGATTCTCAGTACCATCGACACACTGATAGGGCAACCGCCGTGCCACGGCCAGGTATTAGTGTTTCCAATGGATTACGAGACTGGGGCCGTGGCGAATCTCGACAAATGGCGAGTTTCGACACGCCAGCTCGCCCGAGCCGTGTGCTTATCTGGCCTGGAAGCGGTGCTTGTCGATCTGCAGGGATCGAATCTTGGATTCGAGCGTGGAGCGCGGGATTCCGAGCTTTGCGGCTGCGCCGTCCGGACCGGCCACGCGACCGCGCGAGCCTGCCAGTGCGCGTTCGATCAGTTCCTTCTCCTCGCGGCCTTTCAGGCGCCCCAGGCTCTTTGTGTCGGCCCCCCGCTCGGTCGATCGTTTGTCGAACCATGTTTCATCGACGGACAGAGTGCCCTCGCAGAGAATCACCGCCCGCTGGATCACGTTCTGCAATTCGCGAACGTTGCCCGGCCAGTCGTATGAGGTGAGCAGATCGATCGTTTTGCGACTCACGCTCGTGATCCTTTTCCCCATCTTTGCCGCATACCGTTGCGTCAGGTATTCGACGAGGAGCGGAATGTCCTCCGGGCGCTCGCGCAACGGCGGCACGTGCAGCGGAAAGACACTCAGCCGGTAATAGAGATCGCGCCGAAACGAACCTTCCTCGATTGCCTGGCCGAGGTCGCGGTTCGTCGCGGCGATGACCCGCACGTCCGCGGAAATCAACTTGCTGCCGCCGACGCGCTCGAAGGTCCGCTCCTGCAGGACCCGGAGCAGCGCGATCTGCGTCTCCTGCGGGAGCTCGCCCACCTCGTCGAGGAAGATGGTCCCCCCTTCCGCCAGCTCGAAGCGGCCGAGCTGGCGCTGCACGGCGCCGGTGAAGGCCCCTTTTTCGTGGCCGAACAGCTCCGAGGTCGTCAGCGACGGGGGAATGGCGCCGCAGTTCACGGACACGAATGGCCGTGAGGCGCGGGGAGACCGCCGGTGAATTGCGCGGGCGATCAGCTCCTTTCCGGTGCCGGTCTCGCCGGTAATCAGCACCGTCGAATCGGTGCTCGCCACCTTGGCCACGAGCACCAGAAGCTGGCGGAGCGGCGCCGAAGAGCCGACGATCTCCTCGAACATCGAGGTCTGGGTGATCTCGTCTCGGAGGGCGATGTTCTCCTTGTGGAGCTGCTCCTTCAGGTCGTGCAGCTCCTGCTCCGCCCGTTTGCGGTCATCG
>DATKAE010000048.1:0-22416 GCA_035498405.1 Thermoanaerobaculia bacterium
TTCACCTCGACCCGAGGGCAACTGGCGGCCGCCGCGTCGCGCATCGAAGACGGAATGACGCGGCGCCTCGGCGTCTCGGCCCGCGTTCTCGTGATCACGGCGGCGGAGCTCGAGGCGATCGTCGCCGTCAACCCGCTCGCCAACGTCGCCAGGGATGCCTCGCGTCTCCTGGTCTCGGTTCTCGGCAACCCGGCCGATCGGTCGCGGCTCGAGCCGCTGACGAGGCAGAGCTGGGAACCGGATGCCCTGGCGCTGGGCTCGCGGGTCGCCTACCTGTGGTGCTCCCGAGGAAGCCTCGAGAGCCCCCTGGCCAAGGCCGTCGGACAGGTGCTCGGCGACGCGACCACGGCCCGCAACTGGGCGACGATGCAGAAGCTCTACGCGCTCACCGAGGTCGAGCCCTGAGCTCCCGGTGAAATGGCCGCTGCCGGGCGTGTTCGCGGCGCCGCGGGATGGTGGAGGTCGCGGGCGAGCGGCCGCTTGATCGTTGGCGGCGGCCCGTGCTGAAGACTCTGTCGCTTCTGGCGCTCCTGCTCATGGTGGTTGCCCTTCTAGGGCTCCTCGCCAATCGTTCGCTCTTGGCGCGGTCCCCGGCGGCCATCGCGCTTCAGGTGGCGGCGGTGGCCCTCGTGACCTGGGCGCGGTTGACCTTTGGCCTTCGCAGCTTTCATGCGCGGGCGGATCCGACGCCGGGCGGACTCGTCACGACCGGACCTTACCGGTTCATCCGGCACCCGATCTACACCGGGCTGTGTCTCCTGGCTTGGGCCGGCGTGATATCGAACTGGTCGGAGACCTCGTCGTCGATGGGTGTTCTGCTCGTCGCCGCGTCGGTCGGCCGCATGCTCTGCGAGGAGCGGCTCGTCGTCGAGCTCTACCCCGAGTACCGGCAGTACGCGAGGAGAACGTGGCGGATGGTGCCATTCGTTTTCTGAGGCACGTCAGAAGACCGATGTCAAGTTTACTTTACATCCTCCGGGCCGGCGCGGCACGCGGCCGCGTTCGGCCGGGTGGAGAATCGCAGGGATGTTCGCGCGGCTGACCCCCGGGCCGTCATCGACGGACGAGGTCGGGTGTTTCCGCGAAGTCCGCCGGGAACCAAGAATCGTTTCCTCGCGGGAAGGACGAAAGGGGGTGGCAGCATGACGGTCATTCTCGAGACGCCCCGGCTGCGGTTGCGAGAGCTCGAACCGGAGGACCTCGACTTCGTGGCGGAAATGCTCGGAGACGCCGAAGTCATGCGTTTCTATCCCAAGCCGCTCGATCGCGCGGAGTCGCGCGAGTGGCTCGCGAGGCATCTTCGCCACTACGAGGACGACGGCCATGGCCTGTGGCTGGTCGAGGATCGGTCCCTCGGCGCGCCCGTGGGCCAGGTGGGGCTTCTGCTTCAGGAGGTCGAAGGCGACTGGGAGCTCGAGATCGGCTACCTGATCCACCGGCCCTTCTGGCGTCGGGGTTACGCCACGGAGGCCGCGTCGGCCGTGCGCGATCACGCCTTCGGGGTGCGGGGTGAGCGTCGGGTGATCTCTTTGATCCGGCCCGAGAATCTACCGTCGCAGGGTGTCGCGCGAAAGCTCGGCATGGCGCCGGAGCGTGAAGTCCGCTTCCGCGGCCTGACCCACCTGGTCTTTGCGGTTCGGGCCCCGGCCGGCCAGGGCTCCTCGAGCGGGAGACTCTGGTAGGTTACGTCGCGACGAAGGAGCAGGAGATGACGCTGGCGCTCGATCGCCGAAGTTTTCTTGCGATGGCCGCCGCGGGCGCGGCGAGTCTTGCGGCGGTGCCGAGGGCCCTGGCGCGCGGCACTGCCGGATTGGCGGGACCGGGCGCCGCGCCAGCCGGGTGGGCGGGCTACGACCGCTCGGTCGTGATCGATGCCCTGAGCGGTCTGGGGATCACCTCGCGGCCGAGGGACGCGGCGTTGACCGCGGCGGAGCTCTCCGAGGCGAAGGCCTCCGGGGTGACTGCGGTGAACTTGACGGTGAGCGCCGTCGGCGTGCTCCAGGGAGCCTTCCCGCAGACGGTGGATCAGATCGGATTCTGGGACCGCGAGGTCAACAAGCATCCGGACGCGCTCGTGAAGGTGAGATCGGCGGCGGACATCAGGGCGGCCAAGTCGTCCGGGCGGTTCGGATTGATCTATGGATTCCAGGACACCCTGATGCTGGGCGACGAGCTCGGGCGGCTCGACACTTTCTATGAGCTCGGCGTGCGAATCATCCAGCTCACCTACAACGGCCGAAACCTCGTGGGCGACGGCTGCCTGGAGCCCGGCAACGCCGGCCTCTCCCGGTTCGGCAAGCGACTGGTCGAACGGATGAACGAGATCGGCGTGCTCGTGGACCTCTCGCACTGCGGCCGGCGGACGACGACGGAGGGAATCGAGGTCTCGAAAAAGCCGGTCGCGATCACGCATGCGGGGTGCGCCGCGGTGGCCGACCTGCCCCGCAACAAGACCGACGAGCAACTGCGGCTGCTCGCCGACAAGGGCGGCGTCTTCGGCGTCTACCTGATGCCTTTTCTCCGGACGAAGGGCCAGCCGATGGCGGAGGACGTCATCCGCCACATCGACCACGCGGTCAACCTCTGCGGCGAGGACCACGTCGGCATCGGCACCGACGGCTCGGTCTCCCCGGTCGCGCTGACGCCCGAGTACATCGCTCAGTTCAAGGAGGAAATCGCACAGCGTCGAAAGCTCGGCATCTCGGCGCCGGGCGAGAGCGAGGACGTCTACACCTTCGTGCCGGACCTGAATTCGGCCCGGCGCCTCGACACGCTCGCCGCAATGCTCATCGGGCGCGGCTACTCCCCGGAGCGGGTCGCGAAGATCCTGGGTGGCAACTTCGCGCGCCTGTTTGCGGAGGCATGGGCGTAAACGATCCGGTTCTCTTCGACAGAGAGTCGCTCGAGATCCTGCGCGGCGCGCTCGAGTCGCTCGAGGCGGGGTTTGCGGGGCTCCCCGCGGTGGGAGTCGCCGCCCGAGACGAGGCGACGCGGTCCGTGCTCCTCGAGACGGCTCGCCGGTTGCGGGACAACTATCCCTACTTCCACCCGCTCTACGCCGGCCAGATGCTCAAGCCCCCGCATCCCGTGGCGCGCTTGGCATACGCGCTCGCGATGTGGATCAACCCGAACAACCATGCCTTGGATGGCGGCCGCGCGAGCTCGGCGATGGAGAAGGAGGCGGTGGCCGAGATCGCCCGTCTCTTCGGCTGGAAGACGCACCTCGGGCACCTGTGTGGCGGCGGCACGATGGCGAACCTCGAGGCCTTGTGGGTCTCGGGGCGCCTGCACCCGGGGCTCGCGGTCGTGGCCTCGGAACAGGCCCACTACACGCACGAGCGAATCGGCGGAGTGCTCGGGCTCCGGTTCGAATCGGTCGCGTGCGACCGGCTCGGGCGTCTGGACATCGAGGCGCTTCGGGAAAGACTCGAGCGGGGAGGCGTGGGGACCGTCGTCGCGACGATCGGCACGACGGGGACCGGCGCCGTCGATCCCCTGCCGGAGATTCTGGAGCTCAAGCGGCGGCACGGCTTCCGCCTCCACGCCGACGCGGCGTACGGCGGGTACTTCGGTCTCGCCGACAACCTGGAGGTCGAGGCGCGCTCCGCCTTCGAGCGGCTGGGGGAGGCGGATTCGATCGCGATCGATCCTCACAAGCACGGATTGCAGCCTTACGGCTGCGGGTGTGTGCTCTTCCGCGATCCCTCCGTCGGCCGGCTCTACAAGCACGACTCGCGTTACACCTACTTCACCTCGACGGAACTGCATCTGGGCGAAATCAGCCTCGAGTGCTCCCGGCCGGGGGCGAGCGCCGTGGCCCTCTGGGCGACCCTGAAGCGATTTCCCCTCGCTCGCGGGGGAGAGTTCGCCCGGATGCTTTCGAACTGCCGCGCGGCGGCGCTGGAGCTCCACGGCCGACTGCGGGCGGATCGAAGGTTCGCCGCGGCTTTCGCGCCGCAGCTCGACATCGTCGTGTGGGCGCCGCAAGCCGGCAGCGTCGGCGAGTCCTCGGCGCTCGCCCGGCGAATCTTCGAGGAGGCGGCGCGGCGCGGGCTCCATCTCGCTCTGGCAGAGCTGCCGGTCCGATTCTTCGACTTCGAAGGCGTCGGGCGGGATCGCGACACGGTCACCGCCCTGCGCTCCGTGTTGATGAAACCGGAGCATCGGGAGTGGATCCCGAAGATCTGGGAAATCCTGGGAGAAGCCACCGACGCGGCGGCTCGCGCGCCGGGCGCTGCGCCTTGAGGCAAGAGGGCGGCGCGTGCTCATCGACAAGTACATGCCTTCCTTCGAAACGCGCGAGCAACACGAGGTCCTCGTTCCCGCCGCTGTTGCGCGCGCCTATGCGGCCCTGCGGGCGCTCGATTTCACAGAGTCGCCGATCGTGCGCGCGCTGTTTGCGATGCGGACCGTTCCCGAGCGCTGGCGCAACCGGCGAAGCAGGCGGCCGGCGGCCGATCGTGAGCCTCGGCCTTTTCTCGAAACGGCGCTCTCGATCGGCTGGAAGGTCCTCGAGGAGAGCCCCGGCGAGAAGCTCGTGGCCGGCGCCGTGACGCAGCCGTGGGCTCCCATCGTCGTTTTCCGCGGAATGCCCGGACCGGAGTTTCTGGCCTTCGCGGAGCCGGGGTTCGCGAAGATCGTCTGGAATATCAGCGCGCGGCCGGCCGGCGCGGGTTTGGCTCGCATCGCAACGGAGACCCGTGTCGCGACGACGGATCCGGATTCCCGGCGGAAGTTCCGCCGCTACTGGCTCGTGTTCGGCCCGTGGATCGGCCTGATTCGGATCATCGCGCTGCGACGCCTCCGGCGGCAGCTCGAGCGGGAGCGATGACCCGGCCGCGCGCCGGCATCCTGCCCAAGGAAGAGGGAGGAATCCGTGGAAGAATTGAACGGGAGGGCCGCCCGTGGAGCTTGATCGGGTCGCCTCGACAGGATCCGCGCCGGGTCCGCCGGAGGAGGCGAGCGAGCGTCCCAAGGCGGTGACGGTCATCGGCGCGGCGTGGCTGATCTTCGGAGGCTTCCGATTCCTGGGCGGGCTCTTGGGTCTCATCATGTGGAAGCTCGGGGGAATGAAGGAGCTGCTCACCCGCCCGAGCCCCTGGACCGGTTTGGTGTCGGAGCGGATCCTTCGGTTCGCCTTCCGCAACTTCGGCGTGGAGGTGACCCTGCAGATGGTGGTCGGACTCATCGCCGCCTTCTGTGCCATCGCGTTGCTGCGGCTGCGCCCCTGGGCGCGGCCTGCCATCGAGGTGTTCTGCTGGCTGGGACTGACCTTTGTCGTCTGCTTCTCGATCCTATGGTCCGTCGTTTGGACGAGGGCGATCGGGGAGGCGGCGAACACTCCTCCTTCTCTCCGGCCGCTCGGCGTGGGCATCACGCTGCTCTTGACCGGAGGCCTTGCACTTGCCTTCGTTGCGATGATTCGGGCGCTGCGCCGGCCCGACGTTCGGGCCGTGTTCCGGCCGGCGTGAGCCTTACGGTCGTGGAAGGCCGCAACGGGCGGCGAGGCTCGCGGTGGATTCGTCTGTCTCTGCCGGTTCTGCTGCTCGTCGTGGCGGGCGTGTCCGGAATCCGCGAAGGTGTCGGCGGATACCACGAAGCCGAGACCGGCGGGCAAAGGTTCGTGATGGTCATCGAGATCGCCTACGGTGTCGTGAGCTTCGTCGCTCTGTACGGGCTGCTCGCGGGCCCTCGGTGGGCCCGGCCCGCGATGTTTCTCTGGGGCGCGCTCGTGACGCTCACCGCCGCGGTGGCCACGGTCGCCTTTGGCGGCGCCGGGCTCTTCGCCGCGGTCGCGGGCGGAGTCTCGGCCGCGGCGCTGTGCGCGCTCGCGGGCTGGCTTGCCTTTCCCCGTTCCGGGCGCGGCTCGAGCGGAAAGCCTGACCCTTCGAATGAGGAGATCCCATGATGACCTGCCTGCTGTTCGTCCTCGCCGGCCTTCGGGGGACGAGCGACGCTCAGATCCACTGGAGCCCTCCGGGCGTCATCGTGGTCAATGTGGTCAGCCGGGACCTCTCGCCGGTGCCGGGCGCGCTCGTTTCGGTTTCCCGCGTGGATGCTCCCTCGGGCGAGCCTCCGAAATCGGCCGTGGCCAACGCCGGCGGGCACGTCGAGTTCCGCGGGCTTCCGGCCGGCTCCTATCTGGTGCGGGTGAGCCGCCAGGGGTGTCTCGACTTGAGCGTCGGGCCGGTTCCGGTCGAGGTGAAGACGCCTCCGAGCGTCCGGATTCCGGAGATCCTGGCCGTGCTCAATCCGGTCATGACGTTCTCGGCTGCGTCAACCGGCTCGGACGGTCCGGTGAGGTGAAAAACCGTTTTTCGGTCGCTGCGTAGATTCCGAGAGGCGGAGGGGAAGAGAGGAGGCAACGATGGAAATGCCGAAGCCGGGGGAGCCGCATCATCACCTTCAGAAACTGCTCGGTTCGTGGGTCGGGGAAGAGCGCCTGAGCCCATCGCCGTGGGATCCGGTCGGCGGCACGGCCGTCGGGCGGGTCGACAATCGGTCGGCGCTCGATGGGTTCGTCGTCGTCCAGGAGTACGAGCAGGAGCGCAACGGCGCCGTCGGGTTTCGAGGGCACGGGGTATTCAGCTGGGACCCGGCCCGCCGTTGTTACGCCTTGCACTGGTTCGACTCGATGGGCATGCCTCCCAACGAGTTCACCGGCCAGTTCGAGGGAGACGTACTGACCCTGTCCAATCGCAGCCCTCAAGGGCACAGTCGCGCGGTCTTCGACGTGAGGGAGCCGGGCCGCTACGTCTTCCGCATGGACATGTCTCCCGACGGGACGCAATGGCAGACCTTCATGGAGGGACGCTACTCCCGCCGGGCCTGATGGGGCAGCGGCGTCCTCGAGCGAGCCGTTGCGCGCGGCCTCGGCCGGCGACTGCCGATGGCTGCTCCGGCTATGATTCGCGCCGACGATCGAGGAGGTACGAGATGAGCCGATACGCCTCGCTTCTCGCCGGTCTGATGCTGGGCGGTGCGGCCGCCATGGCCGCGGACAGCGCGGAGACCGGCGCCGCGGCGGTGGACGCGCGGTGGGCGGCGGCGGTCAAGGCGAACGACCTGGAGGCGATCGTGGCCTGCTACGCCCCGGACGCGGTGATGTGGCTTCCCGACGCCGCCGAGGCCCGTGGGGAGAAGGCAATTCGCGAGTTCTACAAGGGACTGCTTTCCGGCAACACCGTGAAAGACGTGGTCTTCTCGAACACGCATTACGACTCCTCCCGGGAGCTCGCCACGGGTTGGGGCGATGTTTCCCTGACGTTTCAGCCCAAGAGCGGCGGCGGTCCGTCGATGGTGATGAAGGGCCGGTTCACCGTGATCGCGAAGCGCCACGAAGGACACTGGGTCTACACGGTCGATCACGCTTCCTCGATTCCCGAAAAGCCGTGAGGAGCGGTACCGGGGCCGGCTGAGCACCTGGGTCTTTGCATCCGATCGGAAGAAGTCTCGCGCCGGGAGGTGCAACGTGGCGTGGCTCGCTCTCTTGATTGCCGGACTGATGGAAGTGGCATGGGCCATCGGGCTGAAGTACACCCACGGCTTCTCGCGTCTCTGGCCGAGTGTCGGCACGGTGGCGGCGATGCTCGCGAGCTTCCTGTTCCTCTCCCGCGCGCTCGTCACGCTTCCCGTCGGCACGGCCTACGCCGTCTGGACGGGAATCGGCGCTGTGGGAACAGCCCTGCTCGGGATCCGTCTCTTCGGGGAGCCGGCCACGGCGGCGCGACTGCTCTGCATCGGACTGATCGTGGCGGGAATCCTGGGACTCCGATTCGCCTCGGGAGCGCCGGCCGGAGCGGGACATCCCTTCCCATGACGGTGACCGGGGAGATCCGGAAGTTCCGGATGCGGGAGATCGCCGTCGAGGAGGAGCCCGGGCTGGCACTGGCCCGGCGCTCCTAGCCCGTTCCGGCGGAAGGTTCGACGCGCCGTGTCGCAGTGGCTCGACTTTCCCGGGTACCGCCTGGAGTACGTCTGGCATGGGCCGGGCCCCGGGGAGGCGCCGACACTCGTCTTCCTGCACGAAGGGCTGGGGTCTGTCTCGGCCTGGCGCGACTTTCCCGAACATCTTGCGGCGAGCGTGGGATGCGGCGCCCTGGTCTACAGCCGGCGTGGCTACGGCGCATCGGATCCCGCCCTGCGCCCGCGTCCGGTCTCCTTCATGCACGAGGAGGCGCTGACCGTATTGCCGCGCGTGCTGGAAAGGCTGGGCGTCGTGCGGCCGGTGCTCGTCGGCGAGAGCGACGGCGCCTCGATTGCCCTGATCTACGCGGGCCGAGCCGCCGACGGCGCGCCGCGCCCGCTCGGGCTGCTGCTCGAGGCGCCGCACCTCTTCGTCGAGGACGTGTGCCTGCGGTCGATCGCTGCCGCGGTGGAATCGTATGCGCGCGGGGACTTGAAGCGCGCGCTCGCGCGCCACCACGCCCGAGACGTGGACGCGACCTTCGAGAGCTGGAGCGAGGTCTGGCTCGATCCGGCCTTTGCGCGTTGGTCGATCGAAGACGTTTTGCCCGCGGTCGGCGCTCCCGTGCTCGTCCTCCAGGGGGAGGAGGACCCGTATGGGACGCTCCGACAGGTCGAGGCGCTCGCGCGAGGGTGCAGTGGGTTCGTGGAGGCTCTCGTTCTCGCCCGGTGCGGGCACAGTCCGCATCGCGAGTTTCGCGAGCGCACACTTGCGGCGATGCAGCGCTTCCTGGGGAGGAAGATCCTCGACGGTTCTCGGCGGCCCTGATCGACGAGGCCTCGGGAGAAAGGACTTGACGATGCCACAGCTCGGTCACGCCGATCTGCAGCACTTCTTCGAGGAAGAGGGCCTGGACGGAAAGGGAACGATGGTCGTCGAAGAGGTCGGCCCTCAGAGCGCCCGGGTTCGTCTGCGCGCGGCCGGCCGGCACCTGAGGCCGGGCGGCACGCTTTCGGGAGCCTCGATGATGGCGTTGGCGGATCTCGCGATCTACGCGGCGCTGCTCGCGGAGATCGGCCTGGTGCCGCTCGCCGTGACGACGAGCTTGACGATCAATTTCCTCCGCAAGCCGCCGCTCGCGGACTTGATCGCCGAGGCTCGGCTGCTCAAGGTCGGAAAGGTCCTCGCCTTCGGCGAGATCCTGCTCTTCTCGGACGGGGACAGCCGCGTCGTCGCTCATTGCACAAGCACGTACTCCATTCCTCCCAAGGGGCCGGCGTGATTGGCGAGCAGGGGCGGGCGTCCGGACGGTGAGGTAGGCTGGGCCGCCCGCCGACTCGGAAGAGTCGGCGAAGAATCTTCGGCAGGGGGACACGTGAAGCGCTTCCCTTGGCTTCGATTCGCGACATGCTCGCTGGCCTTGCTGATGGCGCGGCCCTGGCCGGCGGCGGGCCAGGCCTTCGATCCGGGGCTCTTCTCCGACATGCGGTGGCGGCTGCTCGGACCCTTCCGCGGGGGATGGAGCCTCTGCGCCGAAGGCATCCCGGAGCAGCCGAACACGTTCTACTTCGGAGCCGCGGTCGGCGGCATCTGGAGAACCGACGACGCGGGCGAAACCTGGGCGCCTCTCTTCCAGCACGAGACGGCCGCGGCGATCGGCACGCTCGCGATCGCCCCGTCCGATCCGAAGATCGTCTACGTCGGGACGGGCCAGGTGTCGCCGCGCTACGACGTCGCCTCCGGGGATGGCGTGTTTCGGTCCGACGACGGCGGCAAGAGCTGGCGGCGTCTCGGACTGGAGGCCACGCGGTCCGTCGGCCGGATCCTCGTCGACCCTCGGGCGCCCGACGTCGTCCTCGTCGCGGCGCTCGGCCATTTCTTCGGGCCCAATCCCGAGCGGGGCGTCTTCCGGTCGGAGGACGGCGGGAAGACGTGGACGAAGACCCTCTTCGTCGACGAGAACACCGGAGCGGTCGATCTCGCCCGCGATCCCGAGGATCCCGCCGTGGTCTACGCCGCGTCCTGGCAAGCTCGGGTCTACCCGTGGCTCTCCTACTTCCAGCCGGTCGTCGGTCCGGGTAGCGGCGTTTACCGCTCGAACGACGGAGGGCGAAGCTGGAAGCGCCTTTCGGGAGGCGGTTTTCCCGGCGGCGATCTCGGACGAATCGGCCTCGCCACGGCGGCCGGCGGCCGCGTCTTTGCGCTCGTCGACGCGGCGCCCGAGACGCGAAACGGAGGGCTTTATCGCTCCGACGACGGCGGCGCCACGTGGCAACACGTGAACGGGGATCGGTCGCTCGCAGGTTGGTACGCCGGCCGCATCACCTCGGACCCGGCCAATCGGGACTCGGTGTACGTGGTCGGCAGATCGCTCCGGCATTCCGACGACGCGGGCAGCACCTTCCGGATCGTGAAAGGCGGGCCGGGAGGGGACGACTACCACTTCCTGTGGATCAATCCGAAGCACCCGGCGTACCGGGTCCTCGCGAGCGATCAGGGAACGGTCGTGAGCGTCAACGGCGGGAAGTCCTGGAGCGGCTGGTACAACCAGCCGACGGGCCAGTTCTATCACCTCGAGACCGACGATCGCTTTCCCTACTGGATCTATAGCGGCCAGCAGGACAGCGGAACGGTCGGCATCGCGAGCCGCAGCGACTACGGCGCGCCGACCTACCGCGAGTGGCATCCGGTCGGAGGCGACGAGCGAGGCTGGGACGTGCCGGACCCGGCCGATCCCGAGATCGTTTACGGGACGGGGTTGGGCGGCGCCCTCACTCGCTACGACAACCGCACGGGGCAGGTCCAGGACATCTCTCCGTCGGTCGTGAGCACGTACGGCCGGCGTCCCACGGAGGTCGAGCACCGGTATACGTGGATCACGCCGCTCGCGATTTCGCGGCGCCCGCCCCACTCCCTGTACTTCGCCGCTCAGGTTCTGTTCCGATCGGACGACCGGGGGAAGTCCTGGCAAGTCGTGAGCCCGGACCTGACGGGCGCGGTGCCCGGGACCAAGGGCTGCGGGGGAGCGATTTCCCTCGCCAACGCGCGCGCCTGCGGCTTCGGCGTCATCTACAGCCTTTCGCTCTCTCCGCAAGACGAGCGGGAGATCTGGGCCGGCACCGACGACGGCCTGATCCAGTTGACGCGCGATGGCGGCAAGAGCTGGCGCGACGTCACGCCGCCGGGCTTGCCGGTCTGGAGCAAGATCGCGAGCCTCGAGGCATCGCCGCTCGAGGCGGGCACGGCCTACGCCGCCGTGGACGGCCACCGCCTGGACGACCTCGCGCCGCGCGCCTACCGGACTCACGACTGGGGCCGGACCTGGACCCCGATCGCGGCGGGCCTGCCGCCCGCGAATTTCATCTCGGTCGTGCGGGCCGACCCGGTGCGCAAGGGGCTGCTGTACGCGGGAACCAACGCGGGCGTCTTCGTGTCTTTCGACGACGGCGGGCACTGGCAGTCGCTCCAGTCGAATCTTCCGACGACCTGGGTGCGCGATCTGGCGGTTCACGGGGAGGACTTGATCGCCGCGACTCAGGGCCGCGCCATCTGGGTGCTCGACGACGTCACACCGCTGAGGCAGATCACGGCGGCTGTCGAGATTTCTCGCGCCCATCTCTACGAGCCGGCGCCGGCAACTCGCCTGCGGCGCGACGAGAACCGCGACACGCCGCTGCCGCCCGAGATTCCCATCGGCCAGAACCCACCGGCCGGGGCCGTGATCGACTACTGGCTGAAGTCGGACTCGCGCAATCCCGTGACCCTCGAGATTCTGGATGCCGCCGGCTCGCTCATTCGCCGGTACTCCTCCGCCGATCCGCCCGAGGAACCGAACGCCTTCCGCTACTTCGCAGAAGGCTGGCTCAAACCTTTCAATCCCCTGTCGGCCGCGGCGGGTCACCATCGGTTCGTCTGGGACCTGCGCCTTCCTCGCCCGAAGGCGGCGCAGTACGGCTACACGACCGCCGCCGTCTATGGGGTGGGCACGCAGATCCTGCCGGAGGGAGTCCTTGCGCTTCCCGGGAACTATGCCGTGCGCCTCACCGTCGACGGCAAGAGCTCGATGAGGACGCTGCGGCTTCGGATGGATCCCCGGATCACGACACCGGAGACCGACCTGCGCAAACAGTTCGAGCTCGCCGGCCGGATCACAGCCGCGATGGATCGCGACTTCGAGGCGCTCCAGCAAGTGCGTGCCTTGAGAGGCGTCCTGAAGGATCGCCGAGCGAGCACGCGCGATCGCGGGCTCTCCGAGCGTCTCGCCGCGCTCGACACGCGGGCGGCGAGCCTCGAAAGTGGTCCGGAGGACGCCGGGTTTGCCCGGTGGAGCGGCCGGCTCGCGACACTCTTGAACGTCGTCACGAGCGCCGACGCTCCACCGACGGCCCAGGCGATCGCGGCCTTCGACGAGACCGAGAAGCTTCTTTCCGGCGGCCTTGCGAGCTGGGAGCAGTTGGTACGCCAGGACGTGCCCGCGTTGAACGAGGCGCTGAGAGGCGCGGGTCTGTCGGAGCTGCCCGATCTGAAGGCGGCCGGCGCGGCACTTCCGCCGCCGGGCGCGGCTCCCGATAACGAGGAGTGAGGCCGAGGCCGTGATCGCGGCCTGGCTGCTCGCCCTGACGGTCGCGGCGCCTTACGGGAGGCTTGAGGCGGAGATGCGCCGCGCGGGCTCAAGCGCCGGCGGCATGATCGGCGCGACGGCCCTTCCTCTCGAAACCGGAGAGCGTTCTTGCCTCGAGCGCTCCGAGCGAGGCTGAACGCATGGCTTCGGCGATCTCGCATCCGGCCGCCGTTCTCGCCTTACGGCCCTGGCTCGGCGAAGCGGTCTCGGGGCCGCGCGCAGTGGTCCTCGCCGCGGTCTGTTCCATCGCTCCGGACGCCGACGCGATCGGGTTCTGGATGGGAGTCCCTTACGACTCGCCGCTCGGGCACCGAGGCCTGACGCACTCGATTGCCTTTGCGTTGGCCATCGCGGCCGCCGTCGTGGCGATCGGCTTCCCGCGTGCTCGGCCCGCCGTCGCCCTCTTCGGTTTTCTCTTCCTCTGCACGGCGTCGCACGGCCTCTTCGATGCGATGACGGACGGGGGCCTGGGGGTGGCGTTCTGGGCCCCCTTCGACAACACCCGCTACTTCCTGCCCTGGCGTCCGATCCATGTCTCGCCCTTCAGCCTTACCGGTTTCTTCGGAGCGAGGGGACTCGAGATCCTCGGAAGCGAGGTCGTGGCGATCTGGATCCCTTGCTTGGCTCTTGGCGCGCTGGGATGGGGCGTGAGAGCCTCGATCCGGAGGTCGAAGAGCCATGCTTGAGCAACTTCGACGGCTGTTCGGGTACGACATCTGGGCCAATCGGGAGACACTGGCGTCGCTGGAGGCCGCGGGGCCCGCGGTTCCCGCGGTTGCCGTGAAGCGGATGGGGCATGTGCTCGGAACCGAATGGCTTTGGTTCTCTCGGCTGACGGGCGAAGAAAAGTCCATGGTCGTGTGGCCGCCGCTGACGGTCGCCGATTGCCGACGGGAGACGGGACGCCTCGAGGCCGCCTGGCGTGAGCACCTGGCCGGTTTGACGGAGGAGGCGCTCTCGCGCGCGGTGTCTTACGTCAATAGCAAGGGAGAGCCGTGGAAGAGCGCGGCCGGTGACATCTTGATGCACACGGTGATGCACTCGGCCTATCACCGCGGCCAGGTCGCGTCCGACCTGCGCACGGCCGGATTCGAGCCGGCCTACACGGATTTCATTCACGGGGTGCGCAAGGGATTCGTGAGGGCGCTGGGGGAGGGCTAGGGACGCGTCATTCCTGTAGATAATCTACAGGAGAACTTGACTTACGCCTTTTTTACGCCTAGATTCCGGGCGTGACCGACAAGCGGAATCGCCCCTCGGAGAATGCCCCCGGGATGCCTCCCGCTCGGCACCTCGGCGCGGGCAATCCCGGCTGCGACGGCGATCCTCTCGCGCGAATCGTCGCCGCCGGCGCGCGCAAGGAAAAGCTGCGGCAACGCGCCTGGAAGTCTCCGGCATCGCGGTCCACGCCGCGCCCCTACGCCGAGCTGCGCGCCGCTTCGGCCTTCTCGTTTCTCGAGGGATCGTCGCTGCCGGAAGATCTGGTTGAAGAGGCCGCGAGACTGGCGATTCCTGCCGTCGCGCTGGTGGATCGAAATGGCGTCTATGGCGCGCCCCGCTTCTACAAGGCGGCGAAAGAAGCGGGACTGAAGGCACTGGTGGGGGCGGAGGTGACGGTCGGCTGCGGCGGTCGCTTCGCGACCGGCAGCCGAGAGTCTTCAAGCCGGGGGCCAAGCCGCCGAGCCGGGACCGGGTCCCGATCGAAAGAGGAACAGGGAAACTCTCGCCTCACGCTCCTCGTCGAGAACCGCGCCGGCTACAAGAATCTCTGCCGGCTCATCACCGCCGGCGCGCTCGGAAAGTCGAAGGGCGAGACTTCGGTCACCCTCGAGCAGGTCACGGCGCACGCCGAGGGCCTCAACTGCCTGACCGGCGGCGGAGAGGGCCCGGCCGCGCGGTCGCTCGCGTCGGGAGGTCTCGATGCCGCGCGGGAGACTCTCGAGCAACTCGCCGCGGTCTTTCCCGGGAGGCTCTGCGTCGAGCTCCAGCGCCACCGCCTCCGCGGGGAGGAGCACTGCAATCAGGCGTTCGTGGATCTTGCCCGGCGGCTGCGGCTGCCGCTTCTGGCGACCAACGGTATTCGCTACGCGCGCGCTCGGGACAAGCAGCTGCAGGACGTCCTGACCTCGATCCGAAACCACACGACACTGGACGCCGCGGGAAGCCTGCTCGCGGCGGAGCGTGAGCGGCATTTCAAGAGCGCGGCCGAAATGGCGGAGCTCTTCGCGGATCTTCCGGAAGCCTTGGACGGCGCCTGGGACCTCTCGCACCGGCTCGACTTCACGCTGGCGGACCTGGGCTATCGCTTCCCCGACTTCCCGTTGCCGCCGGGAGAGACGCCGGCCTCTTACCTGCGCCGGATCACCTGGAACGGCGCCCGCACGCGCTTCCGGCCGTTGACCGCCCGCGCGCAGGCGCAGATCGAGAAGGAGCTGGCGATGATCGAGAAGCTCGATCTGCCCGGCTACTTCTTGATCGTTTGGGACATCGTGCGGTTCTGCCGCGAAGAAAGGATCCTCGTGCAGGGGCGAGGCTCCGCTGCCAACAGCGCCGTCTGCTACGCCCTCTCCATCACGGCGGTCGACCCGGTCAAGATGGATCTGCTCTTCGAGCGCTTCCTCTCGGAGGAGCGGGGCGAGTGGCCCGACATCGACCTGGACCTCCCTTCGGGCGATCAGCGCGAAAAGGTCATCCAGCACGTGTACGAAAAGTACGGCCCGCTCGGCGCGGGCATGACGTCGAACGTCATCACCTACCGCGACCGCTCCTCGGCGCGCGAGGTGGGAAAGGCTCTGGGCTACTCCCCCGAGCAGGTCGACCGCCTCTCCAAGCACCTTTCGGGCTGGAACTTCGGCGAGATCCGGGAGCCGATCGAAGAATTGGGAAAGGAGATCGCGGCCGCCGGCCTCGACCCGGAGGAGGTCCGCACGCGCCACTTCCTGCGGCTCTTCCTCGCGATCCAGAACCTGCCGCGGCACCTCGGGCAGCACTCGGGCGGAATGGTCGTCGCGGCAGGCAGGCTCGACGAGGTCGTGCCGCTCGAGCCGGCCGCGATGCCGGGGCGTGTCGTCGTGCAGTGGGACAAGGACGACTGCGCCGACCTGGGCATCGTCAAGGTGGATCTCCTGGGGCTCGGGATGCTCGCGGCGCTCGAGGAGGCGATCCCGACGATCCGCGAGCACGAAGGAGTCGAGGTGGACCTCGCGCACCTGCCGGCGGACGACCCGGCCGTCTACGCGATGTTGAACGCGGCGGACACGGTCGGTTGCTTCCAGGTCGAGAGCCGCGCGCAGATGGCGTCGCTGCCCCGAAACGCTCCCCGCAAGTTCTACGACCTCGTCGTGCAGGTCGCCATCATCCGGCCGGGCCCGATCGTGGGCGGCATGGTGCGCCCCTTCTTCGAACGTCGGCAGGGAAGGGCGCCCGTCGAGTATCCGCACCCCTGTCTCGAGCCGATCCTCGCGCGGACCTTGGGCGTTCCCCTCTTCCAGGAGCAGCTGCTGCGCATCGCCATGGTCGCGGCGGGCTTCACGGGGGGCGAGGCGGAGGAGCTGCGCCGGGCGATGGGATTCAAGCGCTCGACGGAGCGGATGGCGTCGATCGAGGCGCGGCTGCGCGCCGGGATGGAGGAGCGCGGGATCGGCGCCGCGGCGCGGGAGCAGATCGTGAAATCCATCACCTCCTTCGCGCTCTACGGATTCCCCGAGTCGCATGCGGCGAGCTTCGCGCTGATCGCTTACGCGAGCGTGTATTTGAAGGCGCGACACCCGGCGGCCTTCCTGGCGTCGCTCTTGAACTGCTGGCCGATGGGCTTCTACCACCCGGCGACCCTGGTCAAGGACGCGCAGCGGCACGGGGTCGGAGTGCGGCCGATCGACGTCACGCGGTCCGGCTGGAAGTGCCGCTGGGAGGACGGGGCCGTGCGGCTCGGCCTCCGGTTCATCCAGGGGCTGCGGGAGACGACGGGCCGACGCATCGAGGAGGAGCAGCGGGCGGCGGGCTTTTCGGGCGTGGAGGATCTGGCGCGGCGCTGCGCGCTGCGGCCGGACGAGCTGACACTTCTCGCCGATGCGGGCGCGCTCGCGGGCTTCGGGCAGACCCGCCGCGAGGCGCTCTGGCAAGTCGCCAAGGTGGCGCGGCCGGCCGGGCCGCTCTACGCGCGCCTGCCGTCCGACGACGTCTCTCCGCTGCCCGAAATGACGTGCGAGGAGGAGACGGCCGCCGACTATCGCACCACACAGATGACGACGGGCCCGCACCTGATGGAGCACTGGCGCGCGAGGCTTTCCGCGCGGGGGATCCTCTCCGCTGCGGAGCTCACGAAGATTCCGGACGGCCGTCGCGTCCAGACCGCCGGGGCGGTCATCGTGCGGCAGCGTCCCGGCACGGCGAAGGGCTTCGTCTTTCTGACGCTCGAGGACGAAAGCGGCCTCTGCCAGGCGATCGTGCGTCCGAATCTCTTCCGGGAAAATCGGGCCGTCATCGTGGGCTCGGGTTCGCTCGTCGTCGAGGGACGGCTCCAGAAACAGGACGGAACACTCTCCGTCCGGGCAGAGCGGTTCTGGACTCTCGACGAGCTCGAGACGGTGCCGAGCCACGACTTTCGGTAAGCAAGTCGAAGCGCCCGGCGTTCCCCAGGCGAGCAACGGCCGCCCGCCGATCCCGGCCGCGGTAGGATCCCCGCGGTCTTCCGGGAGGTCGCATGAGACGCTGGCTTCTCGCCCTCGTGGCGTTCTACGCCGCACCGTGCGGCGGACAGGTTCTGCCCGGCCACAGGCTTCCCGAGGGGCCAGAGCACCCTGTTCGGGAGCGCGCGTTCCACATCGAGCGATACAAGGCGGAGCTGTCCGTCGACCCGGACAAGGAGCAGATCTCGGGAACCGCGACGCTGACGGTCGTCTCCTTGCGCGAGCCGCTTGCCGAGCTCGCCCTCGACGCGGCGAACCTATCGGTCTCGAGAGTCGAGCGAGAAGGCAAGCCGCAGACCTTTCGCGTCGAGGAGAAGAGCTGGAAGCTCGCCGTGGCACTCGATCCGCCGCTCGCCATGGGCCGCGCGACGACGGTGGTCATCGCCTACTCCTGCCGGCCTCGCGTGGGTTTCTACTTCTTCCCGCCGGCCTCGGGTGCGGCGGCCCAGGGCTGGAACTACGGAGAGGGCGGCCTGCACGACGGTTGGCTTCCGATCTACAACGACACCAACGACCGATTCGGAGTCGAGTTTCTCGTCACGGTTCCCAAGGGCTCCGTCGCTGTCTCTAACGGCCGGCTCGAAAGCTCGCGGGAGAACCCGGATGGCACCCGCACCTTTCACTGGATCCAGGAGAAACCGATCCCCAATTACTTGATGACGGTCGACGTGGGCCGCTTCGCCAACGTTCCGCTCGAGGACGCCAAAGTCGGTCCCGCGAGCATTCCACTTTCGGTCTGGACGCCGCCCGGAACCGAGGACGCGGCGCGATTCTCCTTCGGCAGCACCCCGAGGATGGTGGAGTTCTTCTCCGAGCGGATGGGCTATCCCTATCCATGGGTCAAGTACGACCAGGTGGTGCTCCGGGAGTTTGCGGTCGGCGCGATGGAGACGACGACGGCGACGGGCTTGGGAGAATCCCACCTGCACCGCGAGGGAGATCCGCCCGACTCCACTCCCGAGTACGAGAGCGCCTATCCGATCTGGACCTACGAGGACACGATTGCGCACGAGCTCGCCCACCATTGGTTCGGTGACCTCGTCACGTGCCGGTCGCTCGCCTCGATCTGGTTGAACGAATCCTTCGCCTCCTACTGGCACACCGTCTGGAACGGCCGAGCCCACGGCGAGGACGACCTGACCTACCAGCGCTGGCGCTACTTGAACAGCTATATCGACTACGTTCGCGAGACCGGTACCGTCCGGCCCATGGAGTACCGCCGCTACAAAGAACCCGATGCCATCTATCAGCAGGAGCTGACGTACGTGAAGGGGGCCCTCGTCCTCCACATGTTGCGGCACTTTTTGGGCGACGAGGCCTTCTACGGCGCTTTGTCGTGGTACTTGCGGCGGCACGAGCTCTCGACGGTGGAATCGAGCGACCTTCGGGAAGCGATCGAGCTCTCGGCCGGGAGGAACCTCGCGTGGTTCTTCCAGGACTGGATCCAGAAGGGGGGTGGGCACCCGCGCTTCGACGTGTCTTACCAATGGGTCCCGGAGCGGCGGCAGGTGGATCTGACGGTCCACCAGATCCAGGCGGACCTGCCCTTCGAGAACGAGTTCCGACTCCCGGTCGAGGTCGAAATCGAGGACGAATCGGGAACCCGGACTCATCGCGTGGAGCTTTCGGGATGGGAGACGAAGGTGGCGCTTCCGGCGGCGGGCAAGCCCCGGCGGGTCACGTTCGACAAAGGAGGCTGGCTCGTCTGCGAGGTGAAGTACACGCGGCCGATCGGCGAGGTCTTAGACGAGATCGAGACGGGCGACGCCGCGGCCCGTCTTCGGGCGGCGCGTCAGCTTGCCGACGACTTCGCCCGCGATGCGCGGGCGGGCGCGGCTCTTTCCCGGATCCTGGCCGATCGCTCGGCGCACTGGGGACTGCGGCAGGAGGCGGCCGCCGACCTCGGTTCGATCGGCGGGGACGCGGCCGGCGAGGCGCTGCGCAAGGCCCTGTCCGACCCGGACCGGCGCGTGCGCCGCGCGGCCGCCCTGGCGCTCGGCCAGAGCGGACTGCAGTCCTCGGCGCCCGCATTGCGACAGGCGGCCGAGAGCGACACCGCCGAGGACGTGGCCGCAGCGGCCGAGATTGCGCTCGGGCGCCTCCACGCATCAGGCGCGAAGGAGTTTCTGACTCGGCAGCTCACGCGAGACTCTCGGTACTGGGACTCGATCCGTATCGGAGCGCTGACGGGGTTGGGCAAGCTCGGGGACGCGTCCCTCGCGGCGATCTTCGAGACCTATGCGGATCCGAAGTATCGGCAGGAGGTACGCCTGGCCGCCCTCGATGGGTGGGAGAAGGCGGCTCCGGGAGATCCGCGCCTGGCGGAACGCTTGCGGCAGTTCACGTCCGATCGCAACCGAAACGTGCGGCAAGAATCGATCCGACGGCTGGGGGAGCTTCACCACGAATCGGACCTGTCGCTCTTCCAGAAGCTCGCGCTCGATCCGGACCCGACAATGGCCGAGGTCGCGCGGGAGTCGATCGAGGAGATCGAGGCGTTCGTGCGCGCGCCGTAGAAAACGATTCTCTTCCCCAGTCCCCGCGGCGAGAGGTATTCCGGAGGCTATGCGGCGTCGACGGCGCCGTCGCGGATGATGCGTCCGTCACGCACCTCGACGATGCGCCCGGCGCGGCGGGCAAGCGTCATGTCGTGCGTGATGACGACGAGGGTTCGTCCCTGCTGCGAGAGCTCGGCGAAGAGGCTCATCACGTCGCCTCCCGAGGAGGTGTCGAGGTTGCCGGTCGGCTCGTCGGCGAGCAGGATGGCCGGGTCCATCGCGAGCGCCCGGGCGATCGCGACACGCTGCATCTGGCCTCCCGAGAGCTCCGTCGGCTTGTGCTCCATGCGGTCCGACAGGCCGACTTTCCCGAGAAGCTCCTCGACCCTCTCCTTGCGCTTCTTCGGCGCGATGCCCCCAAAGAGCAGCGGCATCTCCACGTTCTCGAAGGCGGAGATCTGCGGCAGCAGATTGAAGTTCTGGAAGACGAAGCCGACGCGGCGGTTTCGGATGTCGGCGAGCTCGTCGCGCGTCAGGCCGGCCACGTCCTCTCCGGCCAGGCGATAGGTTCCGCCGGTCGGCGTGTCGAGGCAGCCGATCAGGTTCATCAGCGTCGACTTGCCCGAGCCCGAGGGACCGACCACGGCGACGAATTCTCCGGCGGTCACGGCCAGGTCGATTCCCTTCAGCGCTTCGACCTTCACCTTTCCGGTGTCGTAGACCTTTCGGATCGCCTCCATCGCGATGACGTGGCCGTTCGACGCCGGTCCCCCGGGCGGGATCTCTCGGGCCCTACTCATAGCGAAGCGTCGTCGCCGGGTCGATCGAGGCGGCCCGGCGCGCCGGGAAATATCCGGCCAGCAATCCCGCCGTGCCGAGGATCATGACGGTCGCCGCTCCGATCGGCCAGGAAAGCGTCGGCTTGCCCAGGAACTCCAGCACGTCATTGCCCTCCGAAGGAATGAGGCCCAAGAGAGTCACGATCACGATCGCGATGAAGGCGCCGAAGAGGCCGCCGAGCAAGGTGTAGACGAGCCCCTCCAGGATGAAGGGCCCCGTGATCCATCTGCGGCGCGCGCCGAGCGCCATCTTGACCCCGATCTCGCGGGTTCGCTCCTTGACGACGGCGTACATGATGTTGGCCACGCCGACGCCGCCGATGATGAGGGTCAAGCCGCCGATGATTCCGAAGAAGAGCTCGAGGCCGAGGAGAATCTTCGCCCCCATCTTCTGACCCTCGACCGTGTTCCAGACGCCGAAGACGCGGGTATCCTGCGGGTCGTAGCCGAGGCGCGGACCCAGAACCTGGCCGAGGCGCACGAGCGCGTCGTCCATTTCCTCCGGGTGCTTGACGCGCAGCACCAGCACGTTCAAGCGGTCGCCGCCGAAGAGGGCCTTGAACGTCGGCGCCGGGATGATCGCATGCTGCGCGTCGGGCGCGCCATAGCTCGAGGACTGACGCTTGCGCTGCATCACACCGATCACCGTGAAGGGCGAGTTGTTGATGAGCAACGTCTTTCCCACGGGATCTTCCGGCCCGAAGACGTCCTTGGCGAGCTCGTTGCCGAGGAAGACCACCCGGCGCTTTTCCTCCTCGTCCTGCGGGTTCAAGAAACGGCCGCCCGGCTTCGGAAAGTTCTTGCGCCGATCGCCGTAGATGGAGCTCGTGCCGATGACGCGCGCGTTGACGGTCTTGCGGCCGTAGGTGAGCGCGGTGCGCGAGGAGGTCACCTCGCCCCAGACGGCATCGAGATCCGGCATGCGGTCCCGAACGTAATCCACGTCGTCGAGACGCGGGCGGATCGCTCGGCCGACGGCGAGCCCCTTGTATGGAAGCGAGGTCTCGCCGGGCCACAGGATCGCGAGATTCGAGCCCATGGCTTGCTCGTTTTGCGTCATCTGGCGCTTCAATCCTTCGCCGAAGGCGAGCAGGAGCAGGATCGTCACCGTCCCCCACGCCAGAGAGGCGATCGTCAGAGACGCCCGTTTTCGCTGGAGGCGGGCCGAGCGGAAGAAGAGCTGAAGCACCAGCCGGAGATCGCGCCAGGTCATAGCTTCATCGCCACGACCGGGTCGAGGTGGGCGGCCTCCTTGGCCGGGAAGTAGCCCGCGACGAGGCCCGTCAAGCCCAGGATCGCCGCCGTCACCGCCGCGACGCCAATGGAGACTTCCGGATTGCCGACGTACTCGGTCACGCCGAACTTCGGGAAGATCGCGCAGACCGCGAGCGAGAAGCCGAACCCGATCGCTCCGCCGAGGCCGGTCAACAGCAGCGTCTCCAGCAGAAACTGCCGCAGAATCCATCGCGTCCGGGCCCCGAGTGCCATCTTGATCCCGACTTCCCGCGTGCGCTCCTCGACGACGACGTTCATGATGTTGGAGACGCCGATCCCGCCGACGATCAGCGTGAACGACCCGATGATCCCGAGGAAGAGCCGGAAGGAGAGGAAGAAGATCTCCAAGAAGGCGAACTCCTCGGTCGTGTCCCAGACGCTCCAGGCTTCCTTGTCGCCCGGGTCGAAGCGCAGCCGGTGGCCTAGGATCTCCCGCACACCGTCGGTGACCTGCTTGCTCTCGTGCGGGATCGTCGGCTGGTAGATGACGTTGTCCACCCACTTCACTCCGGTCAGCGCCCGGAAAGTCGAGCCCGGAATGAAACCCTTCCCGTTGTCCCGGCCGCTGTAGCTCGACTGCTGGACCTTC
>DATKAE010000049.1:0-11015 GCA_035498405.1 Thermoanaerobaculia bacterium
AACAGCCCGCACAAGTTCGCCTTCTTCAAGCCCTCGGAGGAGGAGATCGCGAAGACGCTCGCGGGTCGAAAGGTGGCCGCCGTCCGCGGCGACGGCAAGTACATCTACTTCGACCTGAAGCCGAAGGCGCTCTTCTCGATCGCCGAGATGGACGGTCGCATCCTGTTCCACGGAAAGGGCGCCTCGCTGCCGGCGAAGTACCAGCTCCTCGTACGGTTCGAGGACGGCGCCGCCCTCACGGCGACGGTCGGCCTCTGGGGCTTCTTCGGCGTGGGCGGTGTGGTTCCGGTGGACCAGTCGAAGACCATCGACCCGCTGGGCCGGGAGTTCACCCTCTCCTGCTTCGAGCGGCTCTTCACCGAGTACCCGAAGCCGAGCCACCCCATCAAGGCCTTCCTCATCAACCGGCCGCGCCTCCGCGGGTTCGGCAACGGCTACATGCAGGAGATGCTGTTCCGGGCCGGGATCCTCCCGACGCGCAGGGTCTCCTCCCTCGACCGCGACGAGAGGAAGAGGCTGCACCGCGCGGTCCGCGGCGTCCTCGCCGACGCCACCCGTATGGGCGGCAGCGCCGACGCCTGCGACATCTACGGCCGGCCGGGGCGGTACGTGAAGGCTGTGGGGGCCAGGGTCGAGGCCTGCACGTCGTGCGGGACTCCGATCGCGAAGCGGTCCTTCCTCGGTGGCGCCACCCGCTACTGCCCGGGCTGCCAGAAGTAGGGGCGTGCCCGCCCGGCAGGACGCTGAGCTTGGCGCGTCCCGCCCGCCGGAGTTGCATCCCCTCTCGACTCCGATCGAGTGGTGCGCCCTCCCCTTCGCCCTGGGCGAGGTGCTCGCCCCGCGGCGGCGCCTTCCCGACGCCCCCCCGGCCGTTCCGCACGCCGGGCCCTAGAACGAATCGATGGCCGCCGCCGCCTCCTTTGGCGCGTCAAACGGAATGGCGTGACCGCAGCCGGACAGCATGAGCACTCTGGATTTCGGCAGGAGTCGTGACGCTCGTTCGGCGACCTCCGCCGGTGAGTAGATCATCTCTTCGTTTCCCAGGATCACGAGTGTCGGGGCTTTGATGGCCCTGACCTCGTCATCGCTGAACTCCCTCGGGTAGACTCTCACTTGATTGGCTCCCACCCTGAAGGACAAGCTCAGCATCTCCGTCGCTTCCTTGCTGAATAGATCCGCTCTCACAGTACTCGCATTCCTGAAGGTTCCGAGAATGGTGTCGTTCGGGTACAGGGCCGCTCCAAACACCGTCAAGTAGAACTTGGCGCTGAACGGCTTGAATGCCGCCGCGGGCGCGAGCAGAATCAGCTTCTCAGTTCTGTCAGGTGCGTGCTGCGCCATCAGCATGGCCTCGAAGCCCCCATTGGAATGGCCACAGATAGGGACTCTGCTCAAACCAAGACCATCCAGCACCTGAGTGAGCCACTGAGATACCGCCTGTTCGGAGTTTGGCGGATCGTAGGCCAGGCTCTTCCCCATGTCTCCAATCACGTCAACGGCATATACACGATGGCGCTCGCGGAGGAACGGCGCCATGTATTTCCACTCCGTGGCATTCGTATAGAACTGGTGCAGGAGCACCAGTGGCTGCCCCTGAGGATTCCCAAAGGAGACGACATGCGTTCTGCCGAACGCCGTGTCGACGTCCCGTTCCTCGGTAGGCACTGGCCATGATTCCAGCTCTCTTTGATAGTCGGATAGATACTGTCTCTGGTCATGGAGGGTGTGGAAGGTGGGCATCAAGTCACCCCGGACGGGATTCGGTCCGGCCTTGGGGAAGACGGGCGGCTTGGGGGGCACGAGCCAGCAGGCCAGCAGAATCACGACGACGTGAGGGATCAATGCGCCTCGCGGCCACACACGAAAGACACCGGCGATGACGGAGACGACTGCCCAGAGGGCGCCCACAAGCAGCACGGCGGGCATGAAGACGAAGAAGAGGTAGACGTCGTGCCGCAAGGGTAAGGCGAGCTTCAGCAGCAAGAAGACGAGAACGGCAACGACGTAGTAGAGGGCAGCGGCTCGGAATCCTCGCCAGAGAGGAGTCCGCGTTCTCTCGGCTGCCGTTGTTGGTTCGCTCGCGTGTTCAGGCTCACGTCCGGACATATACCCTCCCCTGGCTACCTGGCGACGAACGGGCCTGGCCCCTCGCCCCGTCCCGCTGTGGATCGCTGATCCTGGCTCTCGCTGCGCACGAGTTCCCAGAAGAAGCGCGCGTGGGTGTCCATCTGCTCTTCGACTTCGACCGTGTCCTCTCCGACGAGTCGCCGCAGGCAGTACTCGTTCATCAGGTGGAAGAGCGGGTTCTGGTACTCGAGAGCGAGAACCGAAGGATCCAGCGGCTTGATCAGCTTCCGCGCGGCCATCTCGGCAAAGAGGCGGCGCAGGAAATCGAGCACGCGGTCGACCATCGTCTTCTTCACGAGCTCCCGCGCGGTGGCGTTCCGGTACTGCTCCATGGCCAGGATCCGCCACGTCTTCATCATCCCCGGCAAGCGCATGCGCTCCTTGAAGAACTCGATCCCGGCGGAGAGGATGGCGGCAGGCGGGGCGGCGTCCAGCATGCCGGTGATCGAGACCTGCTTCGCCTCGCCACCCCAGAACTGCGCGTCGAAACCCTCCAGGATCTCCGTCAGGATGTGCTGCTTGCTCTTGAAGTGCTTGTAGAGCGAACTCTCCTTGATCCCGACCCTGCGGGCGATCGCTCGAATCGAGGCCTCGTGATAGCCGCCGTCGGCGAAAAGATCCGTTGCGACTCGGAGGATCGATTCCCGGGTGTTCCTTCGTCGCCGAGGTGGGCGTTGCTGTGCCATCTCCCGCTCTCCTTAGATAGCTAACGTTCGTTCGCCTTCCGGAGTTCGGAGTCTTTCCAGCCGGCCGCCCCGTCCTCTCGCTGTCCTGCGCGGGCAAGGTCAGCTAGGCCAATGAATTCAGCGACTTGCCTAGCCTGCGACCCGCGGTTCCCTTTCGAACAGGATCTGGGCCGCCCTGCCGTCGTACTTAGAGCGCTCGAAGGAAAGCTATGCCGAGGCTGACGCGGAGGGCGCCGACGCCATGGCGCGCCATCCCGCGAGTGATCCAGACGTCGGCGCGGGCGAACCATTCCGTGAGGGGCACCCAGGCAACGTAACCCGGACGCGGGGCAGGGCTGCCGGGGTAGCTGCGCCGCGGGCGTCGTGCTCGCTTCGTGCCGTGGGCCAAGGCGGGCGGCGAAGACAGCCTGGTGGGCCGGTTGCCGGCGGCGGTTCTGTTGCGTCCTTCCTCGCCGAGATGCTAGCCTCCGGCCCCATGTCCTGTGCTCTTCGAGTCGGCCTCGCCGTCGTCCTCGGGACGATAGGTTCAGGCCCGTGACGCCAGCCGTAGCCGCGCGGCTTCCGTTGCCATGGCCAGGAAGGGTTGACACGTGACCGTCTCGAAGGAACGGCCGATCCTCTACGCGCTGCTGGGGCTGAATCGCGCCGGCCAGTTTCTGTACGTGGCGGTCCTCGCGCTGGCGGTGCTGGGCATGGGGGTGTGGAAGATCGAGCTGCCGCGCCGCCGTTTCTCGGATGAGGACGAGCGGCTGTTTCGCGCCGCCCGTCACGGCGACGTCGCCGGCATCGAACGGTCGCTGACGTCCGGCGGCGGCGTGAACGACGCCGCGCCGATCGACGGGAAGACGGTGCTCTTCCGCGCCGCCGTCTTCGGCCACGCCGACGCCGTCCGCGCGCTGCTCGAGCACGGCGCCGATCCCGTGCGCCGCGGCAACGACGGCCGGACGGCCCTCGAGGTCGTGCTCTCGGCCCGAAGCGAGGAGAAGGACCCGTCGGTCGCCAGGGCGCTCGACAGCGTCGCCGCGGTCCTTCGGCAGGCGGAAGAAAGGCAATGAGGGCTGCTCGTCTCTTCGCATTGGTGCTCGTCTCGATCGTGGCGGCCTCGTCGTGCAGCCAGGCTCCTCGGGGCGGGGCGCCGGAGCTTCAGCTGGTCGCCGCCACGACGTCGGGCGATCTCGGCAAGGTCAAGGCGCTCTTGGCGTCGGGTGCCGATCCGAACAAGAGTGTGGAGGTCGACGGCCGCCAACAGTCGGCGTGGTACCTCGCGCTGAAGCAGGTGCGACCGCGGCGGCCCGACCTCGTGGAGATCGTCGCCGCCCTGTTGAGGTCCGGTGCGGATCCGAAGTCCGCGTGGGGCACGCCGAGGACGGGTCCGAGCGAGTCCTTCTGGAAGGCCTTTCTCGGGCCGAGCCGCCGCAGCGGCGCGCGCTACGACAACCCGCTGGATCTCGCGATGATGAATCCCGTCCCCGAGGTGATTCGCGCGCTGATTGCCGCCGGCAACGATCCTCGCGCCGCCAGGTCCGCGCTTGCCTCGGCCGTCGAAGCCGGCGACCTCGAGATCGTTCACATGCTCGTGGAGGCCGGTGTCGACGTGAACACGACCGCTGGCGCGACGACGCCTCTTCTCGCCGCCATCGAAGCACGCAACGTGACGCTGATGATCTACCTCGAGGACCACGGGGCCCGCGAAAAGCCGTGAGAAATAGCCGCGCGAAGCCCGGCGCCGCCCAGCGCTTAGTGCTTTACTGCAGCACCTTCGTGCCCTGTGTGGCCACGACCTGCCACTTGCCGTTTCGCTCGACCCACGTGTCGGTGAAGCGGTATCTGCCGTCGATTGCCTGCCCCTTGTAGGTGCCCTTCAGGGTATTGACTCCGGTGGCCACCGCAGTGTTGCCGTAGACGCGAACCCTCAGGTCACTCAGGTCCATGGACTGGAACCTGAGGTCGCCCGAACTCAGATCCATCTTGTCCTGGGCTTTGTCAGTTACGCGGCCGGTGGGATCGGTGGAGAGGATGTCATCTGCCTCGTATTGATCCACCGCAGCGACGCCGTCCTTCATGGTCGCCTGTGCCCAAGCCTGCTCGAGCTTCTTGATCTGATCCGCGACACTGCTCGTCGCGGAGGCGGCGTCGGTCTTCGCCTTCGGTTTCAGGGGTTTGTCTGTGCCCGACTGTTGACACGTGGCGAGCGACGCCGAAAGCAGGCAGAGCAGTGCCGTCGCGAGAATGTGCCTCATGGATTCTCCTTTGGGGACGGATTCTACTCAGCGGCGAGTGGGCGGGCAAGCCGCAGCCGACGTCACCAGGCGATTCTCGCCAACGTAGTGTCCTGTCCCAATGGTTCGGGTGCCAATTGACGGAGCCATGGGTGTTGAAGGTGCGTTGCGCGAAGCGTGCGATGCTGGCGAGGAATACGTCGGCAGTCTTGCTCCAGACGAAGGCTTGGGGTCCGAGTTGTGGACGTCGATGAGCTCCCGGATCGCCTTCTCGAGCTCTGGGACGCTACGGTGACTGCCACGACGGATCTGCTTCTGCGCGAGCTCGGCGAACCAGCGCTCAACGAGATTGAGCCAGGAGCCGTAGGTCGGGGTGAAGTGGACGTGGAAGCGTGAACGCCTGGCGAACCAGTTCCGGATGATGGCGGTCCTGTGGGTCCCGTAGTTTCCACGTCACGGACCCTGTCGATCAACAGGGGATCGGGCGAAAGCTCGAATCTCTCCGTGCGGTGAGGGCTGAAGGCCGAAGGCCCTCCAGACACGGCTCACCCTCGTGCGGATCAGCACACTGGCCTTTCATCGCCGTTCCGATGCTGGCGGTCGAGGTGCCGTTCGGCAAATGGGCGCACCTGCTGTACCGCCGCTCGCGGCGGGCCTCGCCGCCGCCGCCGACCGGGCGGCCGCCGCAGCTCCGGTTCCCGTGTCCCGGCCGGCCGGGCCTGAGCACGACAGCCCGCCCGGCCGCCGGCGAACTCAGGCGCTCAGGGTCTTGAGGTACGCCACGCTCTGGACCGTGAGGTCCCACCCCTGCTCGACGAAGTAGTTCTGCACGCCGCCGGTCTTCGCCGCGGCGAAGACCTTCGCCCAGTCCACGCCGTCCTTGCCGACCGCGAGCTGCGCTCCGTGGGGGCCCGCCTTCGGGTCGACGCCCTGCAAGTGCATCGAGATGAAGCGGCCGGGGTACTTGGTGAAGTAGCCGACCACGTCTCCGACCTGGGGCATCGCGCTCATCTGGTACTGGAACTTCACGTAGTTCGGGTCGAGCCGCTCGATCAGGATCTCGTAGACGAGCCGGCCGTCGACGTGCGCCGCCTCGAACTCCTCGTCGTGGAGGAACTGCACGATTCCGGCCTTGGCCGCGGTCTCGCCCATGCGGTTGTACTCGTCGGCGGCGCGCTTGACGACGTCCATCGTCGTCTTCCCGCCCTGCGGGCCCTCCGCGAGCGTCGCGACGCCCATCTGCGTCATGCCGATGTCCTTTGCCCACGCGATCATCTGCGGCTGCTTCGTCCGCATCTCGTCCATCGTGAAGTGCGCGCTCGGGCACTTCAGCCCGTGGTCCTCGATGATCTTGCGGGTCTGCTTGCCGTCGGTGAGCCCGGTGAACTCGGCGTACCCCGGCGAGCACATCTCGAGCGTGCCGACGCCGAGGGCGGCCAGGTCCTTGCAGAGGCCGGCAAGGTCCCCCTTGCGGATGCGCTCGCGGTGCGGCCAGGTCTGGCTGCCGATCGGCAGGCCGAGCGGGCGGGCGTGGAGCCCGCGCGCAGAGGAGAAGATGCCGGCCGCCGCGGCTCCCGCCGCCGCCGTCTCGAGGAACGCCCGTCTGGAGAATCGCGCCATCGTTGCCTCCTATTGCAGGTCAATGATGATCCGAACCGGGCCGGGTACGGAAGGTCCTGCGCCAGTCTAGGCTCTACAGCTCTGCAGGTGGCGGCCGCGCGCGCTGGACCCATCCACCTAGCGTCTTTGGGAGGCCTCCCGGCTTTGCCGGGGAGGCAGTAGAAGTTCGACAGCTCCGGGAATCTGCCGTTCTGGAAGACCCGCTGCGATTCGGACTGGCAGGGTCGATGAGCTAAAGGAGAGTGGCCGCTCGAGTCGGAAGGCGAATGACCACTGCAGCGGGAGGATCAGGATTGGCGAGCGCCGCAAGGGCCGTTCACAGCAAGGGCGAAGTCCGTCAGGAAGCCGTGCCGCACCCCGGCCGCGTCGAAGTAGTCGCCGACGATCCAGCCCCGGACGTTTATCCCGAAGCACCTCGTGACGCCGAAGGCGTCCGGCGCGTCGATGTCGGTGAACGTACCTCGCCGCAGCAGGAACCCGTGGGTCAAGCCGGCGGCATCGTCGTAGGTGCCCACGACGCGACCGCGCGCGTTGATGCCGTAGGGCACGGTCACGTACTGGTAGGCACCGTCGGGGTCATCGAGGGTGCTGTAGGTGCTGTCTCTCAGCCGGAAGCCGTGATGTTCCTCCGTCCCGTCGCAGGTTCCCACGCCATAGTCCCCCACGATGTCTCTCGCGTCGTTGATCGCGTCGGGGAGCGTTGCACAGGCGCCCGGGAAGTCGAGCTGCGTGAATCGTCCGCGGCTGAGCAGGAAGCCGTGGACGGAGCCGTCGGGCGAGGAGAAGTCCCCGGCGATGTCGCCGGCATCGTGGATGCCCCTTGGGCGAGTGCCCACCGCGCCGGGATAGTCGAGCGTAGTGACCACACCGCGGCTGAGCAGGAAGCCGTGGCCTCCGCTGTACACGCCCACGATCTCACGCCAAGAGTTGATCCCCCTCGCCCGGGTGGCAGCGGCGCCGGGAACGCGGATGACTCTGAGCCGTCCCCGGCTCAGCAGGAACGCTTGAGTCGCTCCCGCGGCGTCCGTGGACTGGCCGACGATGTCGCCGCGCGCGTTGATCCCGAAGAGAAAGGTCGAGACCGAACCCGGCGGGTCGATCGTCCTGAACGAATACCCCTGAGCGTGCCGCGAGGCAGTGGTTCCGATGGATGCCTGGCCAACGACGAGTGCGGCCAAGGTCAGAGCGCCGGCGACCGAGCGACCGATGCGTCTCATACGATCCTCCCGCGTTCTCAGGAATCCTGGCAGGCAGCCAGGGTGATGGCCGCCCTCCAAGGGTGGTCACTTGCGCGAATGGTCAGTCCCTCGATCGAGACGAGACCGGATGCCGACACCTCGATGGCTGGGGCACTCGTCGGCGGGACGTCACCAGCAAGCCCCACCGACGGCGGTACCGGGGGCCCCACGAGGACCGGCCGGCGCTTGCCGGATCAGCGCTTCGCCACCGCCGCCTTCGCCTCCCGGCGCGCCTTCTGCCCCTGGACCATCATCTGGTACGCCAGGTAGTACTTGTAGATGTTGCTGACGTAGGTGACGGTCTCGCGGCCGATGCGCTTCGCGGCCACCAGCTCCACGTTGTTGAACCACTTGTCCGGGTCGAGACCCTGGGCCTTCGCCTCCTTGCGCAGGCTCGCCACCTTGCCCGGCCCCGCGTTGTAGGACGCGAAGGCGAAGAGCATCCGGTTGAGGGGCGTGATGCCGGGCTCGTCGTAGAACTTGTCGATCACCCAGCGGTTGTACTTGATCCCGGCGTGGATGTTGCTCTCCAGCCTCTCGATGTCGGGGATGTTGACCGCCTTGTCGCGGGCGGTCGCGGGCATGACCTGCATGACGCCGATCGCGCCCACGCGGCTGCGCTTCGACTGGTCGAGCCCCGACTCCTGGTAGCCCTGGGCGCCCATGAGCAGGGGGTCGAGGTCGTAACGGTCGCCGTACTTCCGGAAGAGGGCGACCATCGAGAGGAAGCGCTTCCGGTCCTCGTCGCTCCGCGCGTTCCTCACCCACTTGGTGGTCTTCAGGTACTTGTTGATGAGCACGTTGCCGGCGAGCGAGCCCTGCTTGTGCGTCCGGACGAAGGCGTTCACCGCCGCCGCCAGCTGCGGGCTGCCCTTGCGGAACGCCCACGCGATGTCGCCCGGAGGGCTGGCGATGTCGGAGTTCTTGCGCAGGCGCGGGAAGACCTGCGAGTAGAGGTCGGCGGTGAAGTCGTCCACCACCGTTGCCGGGGCGAGGTCCGCGCTCACCATCTCGAGGATGTCCCCGTCCTCCAGGACCTCCGGGGCGGGGAGGATCCGGAGCGGCGGCTTCCTCTGCGCGGCGAAGCGCTTGTTCAGGACGCCGATGTGCTCGGCATAGCTGCTGGACGGCCGAACGTAGACCTCCCGGCCCGAGAGCTCGTCGAGGCTCGCGACCGGCTCCGCGCCGGGCCCGGTGACGAGGACCTCCCGGACGCCGGTGGCGACCGGATCCGAGAAGTCGACGAGCTTCTTCCTCTCCGGCGTGACCGTGAGCTGGGCGGCGGCGATGTCGCCGCGCCCCTCGACCAGCATCGGGAGAAGCCGGTCGCGAGCCACCGGGATGGCCACGACGTGCACGATCACGACCTTGTTCCCGAGCCCGCGGTTCAGCTGCTCCTCGAACGCCCGGACCGCCTCGGACGTGAGGCCGACCTCGCGCCCGCGGTCGACGAAGTACTGGATCGGGTTCTGGACGGTCAGCACCCGGACGAGCCGGCGTCGGACCATCCCGTCGAGGTCGCCTTTGAAGGGCTCGATGATCGGGGCGAGGCCGGGGGGGAGCGGGGTGGCCTCGGGGGCGGGCTCGAGGGGCTCGTCGGGGGCCGGGGTCACTTGGGCGGCGACGGTGGGCGTCGCTCGGGCCGATGCGGCGGGTTGTGGCCCTCGCCCGCAGCCGAGCACGAGGAGCCCCATCGCGAACGCCGGTGCGGCGAGGCGCCGGGACGCACGGGTGTCTTGGCGGAGGGGCATCGTCGCTGGTCTCCAGAGGATCGGGATCGCGGGGCAGCGTCTGGCCTCGGAGAGTAGCACACCGCCCCGCAGTGGGGGGCGAAAAGTATCATTGGAGGACCGTTGCGGAGGCGGACCTTGCAGTTGGCGCGGCTCGCGCTCGTCCTGGCGCTCGATGTCGCCGGTTTCCGCGCGGGCGCCGCCGAACAGGCAGGCGAGGACGCCCGCCGCCCGCCGCCGGGCGCCGGGGCCGGAGGCTCGACGGTCGTCATCCGCGCCCTCGACGGCGAGCGGCGCCCCCTCCCCGGCTTCTCGTTCGTGGCCCGCTGCCCGGAGGGCGGCCGCTGGACGGCCACGACGGACGAGGGAGGCTTCGCGGTGATCGCGGACGTGCCACCGTGCCCGCTCTTCGTCGACGCGGTGACCGACCGGCCGGAGGCTCGCTTCCGCATCGACCGGCTCGAGGCCCGCGCGGTCGCCGTGTTCGGCGAGCGGCTCGTCCGGGACCTGCCGACGAGCGGCAGCGCCTGGTCCCTGCTCGAGACCGCGGAGCCGGCGGCGATCCTCGACCGCATCGACGGAGCGGGCCTCCACCCCGGAGAGCCCGGGCGCTTCTCGATGCGCGGATCGTCGTGGACGCAGAACGCCGTCCTCCTGGACGGCATCGACCTCACCGATCCCCTCCGCGGCGGGACACCCCTCGCTCCGCCCGATGCCTCCAGCCTGGACCGGATGGAGGCGGTCTCGGGCCAGGCCCCCGTGGAGCAGGGAGAGCCCGGGATCGCGCTCACGCTCGTCTCACGCGATCCCGCCCCGGCCTGGCGGGGCAGCGTGGAAGGCGAGGCCGTCCCCTGGAAAGGACCGGGCTCGACGGAGGGAAGCGGGGCGCCGCCGATCGCCCGCTTCGGATCGCTCGCCCGGGCGAGCGCGTTCGTCTCTGGCCCGATCGGTGACCGCCTCCGCCTGTCCCTTTCCGGCGGCCTCGACCGCGCGCGGCGGTTCGAGAGGGACGAGCCGCCCGCCCTCGAGTCGCGGCTCGTTTCCGGAAGAGCGCAGCTCGTCTACCGGCCCGGCCACCGCGACGACCTCCGCCTCCTCGCCTCGGCTCAGGGAGTTCGCCGCCCCTTCGCCGGCCGGGCGCTCTTCTTCGACGAGGCGGAGGCGGAGACGGGGGGCGCTCTCGGCGGGCAGGGCCGCTGGACGCGTGCCCTCGACCGGGGGAGCCTGACGGTCTCGGCCGGTCTCTGGAGCGGGCTCTTCGAGCCGCAGACGGCCGGGCACGTCGCCGGGAGACCGGTGGAGCGAACGGTCGACGGCCCGGTGGGCGAGCTCGTCTTCCCCGCGCGCAGCCGGCGGAACGTGGCGAGCGGGGAGGCGAGCTTCGCGCTGCGTGCC
>DATKAE010000050.1:0-9259 GCA_035498405.1 Thermoanaerobaculia bacterium
GGCCTTCTACAACCACCAGCGACCTCATCAGGGATACAGACTCAATGGCCGTACTCCAGCCAATATCTTCCTCGGTGCGATACAGTGAAAAAGACCTCTCTCGGACCAGAAAAGTGTCAACACCCTTCCGAAGCCGGACACCCTAGCCCCTGCTGATGAGAAGCCGCAATGAAGAAGGGGCGAGGGAGGGATGAGGGGACTGGGACCTGATATCTGGTCCTCGCACCTCGAACCACGGACCTCACACCTGCCCTCTTGATAGCTTCTCTCCGTGAGAATTGCGATTCTCGGCACCCGCGGCATTCCGGGCCGTTACGGCGGCTTCGAGACCCTGGCGGAGGAGCTTTCGGCCCGCCTCGCCGCACGCGGGCACGACGTCACGGTCTACACGCGCTCTCGCTACGCCGAGCCGAATCTCTCGGAGTGGCGCGGGGCTCGCATCCGCGTCCTTCCGACGATCTCCTCGAAGTATCTCGACACGGTCGTGCATGGGGTGCTGTCGGCCGCCGATGCCGCGCTCGAGCGCTTCGACGCCGTGCTCGTCTGCAACGCGATCAATGCCGCCTCGAGCTTCCTGCCGCGGCTCATGGGGAAGACCCGGGTCGTCTTGAACGTGGACGGCCTCGAGCGCCATCGCCGCAAGTGGAGCCTGGCGGGCCGTTGGGCGTACCGCCTCTCCGAGCGGCTTTCCACGGTCTTGCCCGACGTCGTCGTCTCGGATGCCCGGGTCATCCAACGGTACTACCGGGAGCGCTACGGCTTCGAGAGCGTCTTCATCCCGTACGGCGGGGACTTGCCGGAGCCGGGTGGGACAGAGGCTCTCGCCCGGCTTGGTGTCGCTCCGGAGGCCTACATCCTCTACGTCTCGCGTCTCGAGCCCGAGAACAATGCGGATGCGGTGGTGCGGGCGTACCGCGACGTCCCGGGACAGACCCCCCTCGTCGTGGTGGGAGACGCTCCTTACGCCGCGCGCTACATCGCAGGGGTCCGGGAGCTCGCGGACGCCCGCGTGCTCTTTCCGGGGGCGATCTATGGGGAAGGGTACCGGCAGCTTCTCGCCAACGCGGCGGTCTACGTTCAGGCGACGGAGGTGGGTGGCACGCATCCGGCTCTGGTCGAGGCCCTGGGCTACGGGCGGGTGGTCTGTTACCACCAGTCTCCCGAGAACGAGGAGGTCGCGGCGCAGGCCGGCCTGCCCTTCGACGTTCACCGGCCCGAGACGTTGACGCGCTTGCTTGCGGAAATCCTGGACGATCCGGGCCGTTTCTCCGTATGGAGAGAGCGGGCGCGATCACGTGTCCAGCAGCAATACCGGTGGGAAGACGTCGCTGACCGCTATGAGGCCGTCCTTGAAGGCCGTCCCCTCATCTCATAACATGCGCATGGGTTAGCGGCCTTCGCGCCGCGTTCGAGAAATGCTGAAGCAGAAGGCGCGGGCCGTCGCCCTCGGGGTACTGGCTGGAGATCTAGCCTTGACGGCGCTGACTCTGCCGGCCGCCTACCTGCTGCGCGAGGGGGTCCTGGCTCGCTTCTCCAGCCGACTGTTCCCGCAGCATCTCTTTCCTTTCGAACAGTACTTCTTCCTTCTCACGCTGATCCTGCCGATCTGGGGCCTGTTGCTCTTCACGGCGGGCTTTTATCGGAGCCACCGCACCCTGCCGCTCGGGGAGGAGATCTGGGCGGCGGCGAGGGTCGCCTTCGGCGGAACGGCCCTGCTCGCCCTGATGGTCTACGGTCTGCGCCTCGAATTCGTCAGTCGCTGGTTCCTGGTCATCTTCGGCGGTGTCAACTTCGTGTTCCTCGGAACAGAGAAGGTGGCGCTGCGGCTGATCTCCCGCTGGGTGCGCGCGCGCGGCTACAACTTCCGCACGGTGTTGCTCGTGGGGACGGGGAGCAAGGCGGCTTCCCTGGCGAGGTTCCTGGAGGGACATCCGCATTGGGGTTTTCGCGTGATCGGTTATCTCGACGACGACAACGGCGGCGAAATCCAGCGCGCCAACCGGTGGCCCTGCCTCGGGAAGATCGCGGACCTGGAGGGAGTCCTCGTTCGGCACGTCGTCGATGAGCTGATCTTCGTCATCGAGAAAGGAAGGCTCGGCGACTACGAGGAGGCCCTGCTGGCAGCCGAGCGGGACGGCGTGCGGGCGCACGTCTCCCTCGACATCTTCCCGCACGTTCTGGCGCGGCCGGTCCTGGAGGAGCTGGACGGGGCGCCGCTCTTGTCCTTCACGACCACGCCGTCGAATCCCGTTCAGTTGTTCGTCAAGCGGGCGGTGGACCTGGCCCTCTCGCTGTTTCTCGTGGTCCTGACACTGCCCATCCAGATCCTCGCCGCGGTCGCGATCTGGCTGACCTCCAACGGCCCGATCTTCTTTCGCCAGACCCGCTGCGGCCTGAACGGCCGCCACTTCACCCTGCTCAAGTTCCGAACCATGTACGCGGGAGCCGAGGACCGACTCTCGGAGATCTCCCATTTGAACGAGATGTCGGGCCCCGTGTTCAAGTCGTCGATGGATCCCCGCCTGACTCCGGTGGGACGGGTCCTTCGCCGTCTCTCGATCGATGAGCTGCCCCAGCTCTGGAACGTGATCGTCGGTGACATGAGCCTGGTCGGCCCGCGCCCGCCGCTGCCCGAAGAGGTGTCTCGTTATGAGCCCTGGCAGCGGCGCCGGCTGTCGATGAGCCCCGGAATCACTTGTCTCTGGCAGATCTCGGGAAGGAACGACCTGGATTTCGACCGGTGGATGGAGCTCGACCTGAAGTACATCGATACCTGGTCCCCGATGTTGGACCTGGAGATCCTGCTGAAGACCGTTCCGGCCGTGCTGTCGGGGAAGGGAGCCCGGTAGCGGGACTCACCCGAGGCGGAGCCGGCGGGAGGTCGGTCCGGCGAGGTCGGGGTCAACGCTGAATCCCTGCGGGGGCGTGCACGGCTCCTACTCGCGGGCGCTCGACCGGCGCCACCGGGACTTCGAGGACAAGAACCACCTCTGCAAGTTGCTCGGCATCACGCAGGTCTTCGCCATTCGGGAAGCGACCGATCCACGCTCATGCGCGGCGTTCGACGGCTCGGAGCCGAACCGCCTCAGAATGACATCGGAGGTCGGGGTCAACGCTGAATTCCTGCGGGGGCGTGCACGGCTCCTACTCGCGGGCGCTCGACCGGCGCCACCGGGACTTCGAGGACAAGAACCACCTCTGCAAGTTGCTCGGCATCACGCAGGTCTTCGCCATTCGGCAAGCGACCGATCCACGCTCATGCGCGGCGTTCGACGTCTCGGAGCCGAGCCGCCTCAGAATGACACGACCCGCCGCCTCGTGGATTGGCTGCAGGCGCGCTTCGCGAGCGCAGCGATTCAGCGTTGACCCCGCCTACGGGTAGTCCGGCGAGGCTGGTCGCAGGCTCGCGCGCGCCCCGGCCCCGCTTCAGCGGTTCCCGTCTCGCGGCCCCTCGATGTCCGACTCCTTGAAGAGGTACTTGATCGAGGACTTGGGGATCAACAGATTCGGCCCCCCCTCGCGATTGACCTTCAGGCAGCCCTTGTCGTACCACTCGATCCAGCCGTGGACCTCCTCGCCGTCGTTCAACACGACGACCATCGGGGTCTTCGCGGCCATCTGCTTGACGTAGTAGTAGCTCTCGGCGTTGGTCTGCTCCGGCGGCACCTGTTTGCGCTGCTGGAACGTGCGCGTGGGATACCGCTCGGACAGCTCCGAGAGGTTCGGGCGAATCAGCTTGCGGTTGCCGGGAGCGTCCTCGCCCGGTCGAAATGCGCTCCCGGTCGAGTTCCTTTCAGCCACACTGTCTCACTTTGGCCCCGGAAAAGGCGGGACGCTTATTTGCCTAAACGGGGGTCTCCTGGGAAAAATTCTGCGTCTTTTTCGGGGTTGCCGGGCTCTCGGAGACAGGCCGGCCACCCTCGTCTTCGTAGGCGAGGCAGCACATCAGCCGGCCGCACATTCCCGAGATTTTTGAAGGGTTTAGCGAGAGGTTCTGGCTCTTCGCCATCTTGATCGTGACGGGATGGAAGCCCTTCAGGAACGTCGAGCAGCAGAGGGTCAGGCCGCAGGGACCGAGCCCGCCTCGCATCTTGGTCTCATCCCTTGGGCCCACCTGCCGCATCTCGATGCGCACCGGATGGTTCAGCGTCAGGTCGGCGACGAGCTTCCGATAGTCGATGCGTGTCTCGGAAGTATAGTAGATGGAGTATTTACGTCCGTCGAAGCTTTCCTCGACCCGGATCAATTTCATTGACAAGCGCTTTTCGGCCGCCATCTGAAGCGTGTCGCGGTAAAGCCGCTGCTCCCGCGCGAGCTTGGCGTCGTAACTCGCGCGGTCGGCGTCGCTCGCCACGCGGACCAGCCGCCGCGCGTCCCGAAGCTGGCACTGCTTGACGATCATCGGGGAGAGCGTCGTGACCTCGGCGTACTCCATTCCGCCGTCGCCCTCGACGATGACGCGGAGCCCTCTTTGCACTTCGGCGCCGTTGGTATCGCAGAAAACGACCCGTCCGTCCTCGTTTTCGTTGATCCGGACGCCGACGAAGTGGCCTCCCGGATTGAGCGAGTTACCGACGCCGCAGCCGCCACACCCAGACATATGTAGAACCAGAATTTAGCACGCCCATGGGGCTTTCGGGACTCGACCTAGACTCCTTGCTGAAGGACTTTTACGACCTGGCTGAGCATTCCTGAGAGCTTCCGCTCGGCCAGGCGCGTGGTTGCCGGGATCAGGGGAGCCTCCGCGGGCAGAAAGATCGGGGGCGGCGAGACGACGTCCTCCCGAATCGCCGCGACAATCTCCGCCGCGTCGGCCGTTGGCAGGACCAGAACGGCGTCGATGCGGCGGTTGCGGCCGAGCTTTTCGACCGCCTCGTCGGCGCCGTGGGCGTGGAGAATCTCGATCGCGGAGCCGGCCTCCGGCAACGCCGCGGGATCGGGTCCGACGACGAGCAGCGCGAGCATGAGGCCTACGACTCCACCCGGATGGTCGCCGAGCCGCCCGGCCTCGGCCGGTCATCGCCGCTCTTGGCGAACCAGAAGACGAAGGTGAAGAGACCGCGCTGCTCCGGCGCAAAGGTGAAGGAGAATTCTCGGTCGCTTCCGACGCGGAGCCGGTCCTGAGTCGTCACGCCGACCACCTGCTGCCACTTGTTTCCCTCGGGAACGTAGGCCAGGCTGGGGAGCGGATAGCGGTACGTCCTGCGCGAGTCGGCCTGGGCCTCGGTGAGGGGGACGGGAAGGGGCTCCCGGGCGAGCGTGACGAACCGCAGCGTCATCGGGGACCGGGCGGTGCCGCTGGCGCGAAGCAGGGGCGGGCGTGCCTCGGACAGGAGCGTCAGCCGCTCGAGCCAGCACGTCGAAAATTCCTCGGCCATTTGGAACCGCCCGCCCGTCATGGCCCAGCCTACCCCGACATGCGTTGCCTCCGGGTCGAGAATGGTGCGCCGGTGTCCGTCGTCGGGTGGCTTCTCCTTGATCATGGCGCGGTGCGCCGAGAGCGCGAGCTCGAGCGGAGAATCCGAGAAGACGCTGGCCGTCGTGGACCAGGAGGCCACGTTCTCCGCCTGGTAGCCGAACACCCCGGCCAGGCCCGCGCGCGCGTAGGGCGGCACGCCGTCACGGAGAAAGTGACTGCGGGTTCTCTCGGCCACCTGGGCCGCGCAGAAGGCGTCGGCCACGCGCGCCGCGTCCTCGTCCCAGAGGACCGCGGGCAGCCCCGCCCGACGTCGGTCGCGGTTGATCTGCTCGTAGACCGCCGATCGGACGGCCTCGGTCGGAAGGGAGAGGGGCGGGTACGCCTCGGAAATTGGGTGACCCGGCGCCGGAACGGCAATCCTCGGAGAATCGGCCGCGACGGCCGCGGAACGGGGCCGCCCGCAGGCGCCCGTTGCCAACAGGACGAGCGCCAGCGCCTTTCGCGTTCGCCTCACGCGGGCATGCATTCGAGCTGCGCCGCCGCGGCGCGGCCGGCAGGCGGACTCTATCGCGGTCCCTGCCCGACTGCCGGATCGCCTCGAGGTTGCTTTTGGATGGCCGTTCGTGGATTCTGGACGGGCAATCGCCCGGGTTGACGCGGAGACGCGCGGAGGGAATAGCCGGATGGGCTTCCAAATCGAAGAGGTCATGGCGCGCGAGATCCTGGACTCGCGAGGCAACCCGACCGTCGAGGTCGAGGTCCTTCTTTCCGGGGGCGTGACGGGGAAGGCGGGCGTTCCCTCGGGCGCTTCGACCGGGGAGCGCGAGGCGTTGGAGCTTCGGGACGGAGAGAAGTGGCGCTACGGGGGCAAGGGCGTGCGCAAGGCCGTCGTCCACGTCAACACGGAGATCGCCGAGGAGATCAAGGGCGCCGACGCGCGCGACCAGGCCTTGATCGATCGCATCCTGGTCGAGCTCGACGGCACCCCCAACAAGGGACGACTCGGCGCGAACGCCATTCTCGGTGTGTCACTCGCCGTCTGCCGCGCCGCCGCCGAAGCGTCCGGTCTGCCGCTGTACCGCTACCTGGGCGGGGCGGGAGCGCATGTGCTGCCCGTTCCGATGATGAACGTGATCAACGGCGGCGCGCATGCCGACAATCGCCTTGATCCGCAAGAATTCATGGTCTGTCCGGTCGGGTTCGCGACGTACGCCGAGGCGCTGCGGGCCGGTGTCGAGGTGTTCCACGCGCTCAAATCGATCCTGAAGAAGAAAGGGCTCTCGACCGCCGTGGGCGACGAAGGCGGATTCGCGCCCGACATCGCCTCTTCGCGCGAGGCGCTGGATCTGCTCATCGGCGCGATCGGGTGGGCGGGGTACAAGCCGGGCAAGGACATCGCGATCGCGCTCGATCCGGCCGCCTCGGAGTTCTACGAGAAAGGCAAGTACGCCCTGAAAGGCGAGAAGAAAACGCTCTCCTCCGACCAGATGGTGTCCTATTGGGCGAAACTCGCCGGCGAGTATCCGATCCTCTCTTTGGAGGACGGGCTTGCCGAGTCGGACCGTGATGGCTGGATCGCCCTAACGAAGGAGTTGGGCACGCGCATCCTTCTCGTCGGGGACGACAACTTCGTGACGAACTCCCAGATTCTTGCTCGGGGCATCGCCGACGGGATCGCCAACGCGCTGCTCGTCAAGTTGAACCAGGTCGGCACCGTCAGCGAGACACTCGAGGCGGTGCACCTGGCGCAGTCCAACGGGTACAAGACGGTCGTGTCGCATCGCTCGGGCGAGACGACCGACGATTCGATCGCGGATCTCGCGGTCGCAATCAACGCGGGACTGATCAAGACCGGGTCCGCCTCGCGCGGGGAGCGCCTCGCCAAGTACAACCGTCTCCTGACGATCGAAGAGGACCTTGCCGGAGTCGGCGTCTTCGCCGGTCGAGAGGCCTTTCGGAGATGACCCAACCGGCGAATCCGGTTCCGGGGCCGCGTCCCTTCGTGGCGTTTCTGGTTTCGCTCGGCGTCTCGACCATACTGCTTTGCGTCCTGCTGTTTTCCGACCGGCGCGTCTTCGAGCTCGCGGGCGCCCACGCGCGAATCCGACAGCTCGACGCCGAGATCGCGGAAAAGGAGCGGGAGAACGAGGAGCTCAAGACGCAGATCGAGGCGGCCAACAAGCACGAATTCCCCGCCGAACGCATCGCCCGGGAAGAGCTGCAGCTGGTGTCGCCTTCGGATCTGGTGCTGCTCTATCCTCCCGGCAGCCTGACCGCAAAGCCCACCCCCGCCGCCCGCTCCGCCGCAGCGCCCGGCCGCTGAGTCCGTGTCGCGCGCCCTTGCGGACCGCGCTTGACCTGCCTCATCGCTTTCGATAACGTGCGCCTTCCTGACGCGGGGTGGAGCAGCCTGGTAGCTCGTTGGGCTCATAACCCAAAGGTCGAAGGTTCAAATCCTTCCCCCGCAACCAAGCAACTTCATCGCCGGGGCACGGGCCCGGCGATTTCCTTTCTAGAAGGCCACACTCGGGGAGGGATTTGAACCTTCGAAGAGCGCCGCGGAGCAGCGCGAGGGTTCGACTGCTCCTGCGGCGAGCGAAGCGATCTCACGGGAGCAGAACGCGGTCCGAAGGACCGCGGTAAATCCCTCCCCCGCAACCAAGCAAATCAAGGGGTCACGTCGCGAGACGTGCCCCCTCTTTCCTTACTGGTTGCGCGTTTCGGAGAGGCTGCGCCTCGAAAGGTGAACCCCGAAGGCGAGCGGGCGCGAGTGGGTGCAACGCACGCCGTCTCTGTGTACGTGGACATCGGCTCCGGGCCGCTGCGTGCGGCGGTATGCTCGTCCAGCGATCTCGTTGAAACCGCGCATCGACGACTCGATGACAATGCCCGCCGGCGCTCGCCTGGGCCCCCACAGGATGTGGGGCGAGAAACCCGTTCATTTCGGACCGTCTGGCCGGCAAAGCGCGCCAACCTGGTGCGTGCACACGAGTGGTGCCGCAGGCACGACCCGCTCGGCGCGATGGCTGAGGGTCGTTTCCATCGGGATGTTTGCCTTGCCGGCCGCGGCGCTGATGGGGCAAGCTCCGTCAGCTCGGCCAACCCCGGCCGTCAAGATGACGCTCGGGACCGGCAAACAGATCTACGACAGCGGGTGCGCCGCCTGCCATGGACCACTCGGAAAGGGGCACTCGCAAAGTCTCGTGGGCTTTGAGCGGCCGTCCACGTTCCCGGACTTCAGCGACTGTTCCACCTCCACCCCCGAGCCGGACAGCCAGTGGCGCGCCATCATCACGAACGGCGGCCCGGCACGGGGCTTCTCCGCGATCATGCCGTCGTTCAAGGACCAGTTGACCCAGGAGCAAATCGGCAAAGTCATCGACTACCTTCGCAGTCTGTGTACCGACAAGTCCTGGCCCCGCGGCAACCTGAATCTCCCGCGCCCGTTGATCACGGAAAAGGCTTTTCCCGAAAACGAGGCGGTGATCACGGGCGCGTTCGACGGGCACGGAACGGCCGCCATGAAGGCCCTCTGGGAGAAGCGCATCGGCGCCTCCGGCATGATCGAAGCCATAGTGCCGTACGTGTTCACACAGGACAACGGCACCCGGAGCTCGGCGTTCGGCGACGTCGCGCTCGGCTACAAGCAGGAGCTGTTCCACAGCATCGAGAAGGGGTCGATCCTGAGCGTAGGCGGAGAGGTGAGCGCCCCCACCGGAGACAAGACCCTGGGAACGGGCGGGGAATCCGCAGTCTTCGAATTGTTCGCAGCCTACGGACAAATTCTACCGGCCGACAGCTTTCTCCAGGTGCAGGCCGGAGTCGAGTTGCCCACGAACC
>DATKAE010000051.1:0-34248 GCA_035498405.1 Thermoanaerobaculia bacterium
CTCTCCAAGCCCGGCGCCGTCTGGACGCACAAGCAGCTGCTCGCGGCCGTCTGGGGCACGACGGCCGGCGTGAGCAACGACACGCTGCGGGTGCACATGGGGAGCCTGCGCCGCAAGCTCGAGCCGGACCCGGACCGGCCGCGCTGGATTCGGACTGAGCCCTGGGTGGGCTACCGCTTCACGCCTGAAGACTGACCCGCTCCAACTTCCGCGATTCTTTCGGCCTTCCTCCGGACTTCTTCTCCCTCCCGGGGAGATCGTCGAGGGGTCTTCCAAGGAGGAACCGTGAACCTGTATTGCCGCAAACGCCAACGTCTCGCTCGATACTGCTCGGCCCTCGCGATCCTCTCGCTCGCCGGAGGGATCGGCGCCGCCGCCGCGAGTATCGGCACCGGACTGCCGCCTTTCTTCGTGTTGGCCGGTCTTGCCGGCTGCGTTCTGAACCGTCGACGCGCGACGGCTCTAAACATCAGGCCTCTTCAAGACCGAAGGGCCTTCCCCTCCCACTTTCCCAGCCTCTCCCCGGCGCCACGTCTTCCGAACAACCCGTAGCCGAGCTGCCCGCCGACTCCCGACCGGCAATGCGCTGGGTGACGCGGATCCTCGGCTAGCCCATCACCGGCTTTGCGGGCCTTCCGGAATTCTTTCGAATGCCTTGCGGACTTCTTGCACGGAGGGGTGGGAGCATCCGCTCGATGAAAACGGAACGGTTTCTCAGTGCCCTGCCGGTCGCTCCGGCCGGTCGGCGTCGGATGTCGAGGCTTCTCCGCTCCCCGCTGGCGGTGGGTGGGCTGGCGTTCGCGACGCTTCTCGTGGCCTTCGCGCGCGGCACAATCTCCGCGCCGGTGGCAGGTGTCGGAATCTACATTGCCCTCCTGCTCCTCCTGAGGGGGGCGCTTCGAGGCCGGAGGCGCGAGTGGGATTCGCTTTGCCGTCCTTTTCCGCGTCCCCGCTCGCGGCCCGGACGGCGCTCCGGCCGGTTGCGCCTGGCGGCCGCGATAGCCTTTCTCGCGATGACCGCCGGTTCGGCCGCCCGCGCGCAGCAGACGATCTTCAACGTGCCGAGCGCGGATGTTCTGGACAAGGGCAAGTTCTATCTCGAGAGCGACGTTCTGTGGCGGCCGCAGGAGCCGAACTTCGCGCTCTTCACCGAGCGTGGGGTCTACGGCTTCGGCGCCAACATCGAGGCCGGCGTGAATTTCGGCGGATTTCTCACACCCGGCCGATCCGTCCCCTACGCGACGCCCAATATCAAGTGGCAGCCCTGGCACAACGAGACCCTGGCCTTCACGACGGGCGCGTTCGGCCTCTTCTATCTCCGCGGCTCGAAGGACGGGAACCCCGCCGTTCTGTGGTACGGCGAGGCCTCGTATAAGCTCCCGACGAACACTCGAGTGACCGCCGGCGGGTACTGGGCCTCATCCGGTTACGCGGCCTCCGACCCTCAGGCGGGAGCGCTCGTCGGCTTCGAGCAGAAGATCAACGACCACTTGAACATCATCGCCGACTGGATCAGCGGGGATAACGGCATCGGCTACTTCACACCCGGGGTCTCCGTTCCCCTCGGACCGTGGACGATTTACCTCGGGTACTCGTTAAAGAACGGAGATTCGAAGGGGAACGCCATCCTCTTCGAACTGGGATTCACGTTCTGAGGAGGATTCGATGTTGGACTTGATCTTTCTCGCAGTCACGGTCTTGCTGTTCTGGGTCTCCGTCGTCTACACGCGCCGCTGCGACCGTATCTGAGGAGGACCGCCATGGGATGGGAAGACATTCTGGGGCTCGTCGTCACACTCGCTCTCCTCTATTACCTCCTCTGGGCCATGCTCCGGGCCGAAAAGGTCTGACGCCATGACGACCATCAACCTCGTAGAGATTCTCGTCTATTTGGCGATCATCGTCGCCATCACGCCGATTCTCGGCGGCTACATGAAGCGGGTGTTCTCGGGCGAGAGGACCCTCCTGGACCCCGTCTTGCGGCCGGTCGAGCGCGGCATCTACAGGGTCTGCAGCGTCGACGCGCAGAAGGACCAGGGCTGGATCGAGTGGACCGTGACGATGCTCATCGTCAACGCGGCGTCGCTCTTCGTCCTCTACGGAATGCAGCGCCTCCAGAAGCTCCTTCCCTTCAACCCGAATGGATTCGGGCCGGTCTCCCCCGATTCCTCCTGGAACACGGCGGTCTCCTTCACGACCAACACGAACTGGCAGGGCTACTCCGGCGAGAGCACGATGTCGCACTTCACCCAGATGGCGGGGCTGGCTCTCCACAACTTCCTCTCGGCCGCGACGGGAATCGCGATCGCGGTGGCTGTCATCCGCGGGGTCGCGCGCGAGAAGGCGAAGGGCATCGGGAACTTCTGGTACGACTGCACCCGCGCCATTCTCTGGGTCCTGCTCCCGATCTCGTTTCTTGGCGCGCTCTTTCTCGTCTCGCGGGGCGTGGTGCAGAACTTTCAGGCCGACGTCACGGTCAAGACGGTGGAGGGAGCCGAGCAGAAGATTGCCCAGGGACCGGTCGCATCTCAGGAAGCCATCAAGGAGCTCGGGACGAACGGGGGCGGATTCTTCAACGCAAACTCGGCCCACCCCTACGAGAACCCGACGCCCGGATCGAACTTCGTCGAGATGCTGCTCATCTTCACGGTCGGCGCCGGACTGACGAATACGCTCGGCCGGATGACGGGTTCCGTCCGGCACGGATGGGCGGTCTTCGCAGCGATGGCGCTGATGTTCCTGGTCGGTGCCTTCGTGGCCGAGATCGCCGAGCAGCGAGGGAACCCGATCCACCAGAAGCTCGGAGTGGCGGCCCTCCCGACGGCCGGAGGCACCGGCGGCAACATGGAGGGCAAAGAAGTCCGCTTCGGGATCGGCGACTCGGCACTCTTCGCCACGATCACGACGGATGCTTCCTGCGGCGCCATCAACTCCTGGCACGACTCGTTCACCCCGATCGGCGGCCTCGTGCCGCTCGCCAACATCGCCTCGGGAGAAATCATCGTCGGCGGCGTGGGCGCCGGCCTCTACGGCATGTTCCTCTTCATCGTGCTGTCGGTCTTCATCGCTGGCCTCATGGTTGGCCGAACGCCCGAGTACCTGGGCAAGAAGATCGAGGCGCACGAGGTCAAGCTCGCGATGCTGTCGGTGCTCATCTTGACGCTCTGCATCCTGGGCTTCACGGCGGCGTCGTCGGTTCTCCCTGCCGGACTCTCGTCCCTGAACAACAAGGGCCCTCACGGTTTCTCGGAGATCCTCTACGCCTTCGTGTCGGGGGCCGGAAACAACGGCTCGGCGTTCGCCGGACTCAATGCGAATACGCTCTGGTACAACACGACGCTCGGACTCGACATGTTCTTCGGCCGCTTCTTCATGCTGATCCCGATCCTCGGCATCGCCGGCTCGCTCGCATCCAAGACGAAAGTCCCCGAGTCCGCAGGCACCTTTCCGGTGACCGGCCCGCTGTTCACGATTCTGCTCGTCAGCGTCATCCTGATCGTCGGAGCGCTGACCTTCTTCCCCGCCTTCTCGCTCGGCCCGATCGTCGAGCACCTGCTGATGAAGGCCGGGACTCTGCTCTGAGGAGGATGCACGTGGCTCACCCTCGACGGCGCACCGCCCTTTTCGACCGCGCGATCGTCCGCCCTGCGATCGGCGACTCCTTCCGCAAGCTCGATCCGCGCCTGCAGGCGAAGAACCCCGTCATGTTCGTCGTCCTCGTCGGCGCCGTCCTCGTCACAATTCTTCTCGTACGCGACGTGGCGCGCGGCAAGGACGTCCTCTTCAACCTGCAGATCGCGCTCTGGCTCTGGTTCACGCTTCTCTTTGCCAATTTCGCCGAGGCGATGGCGGAGGGACGAGGCAAGGCACAAGCGGCAGCCCTGCGCCGCGGACGCACGGAGACCATCGCGCGTCGGGTCACCCGCAAAGGGGAGGAGCCCGTTCCCGCGACCAGCCTCCGAAAGGGGGACCGGGTCATCGTCGAGGCCGGGCAGATGATTCCGGGAGACGGGACCGTGGTCGAAGGAATCGCCTCGGTCGACGAGTCGGCCATCACGGGCGAGTCGGCTCCCGTCATCCGAGAGGCCGGCGGCGACCGCTCCGCGGTCACCGGCGGCACGCGCGTGCTTTCGGACCGTATCATCGTCGAAATCACATCGAACCCGGGAGAGACCTTCCTCGACCGCATGATCGCGCTCGTCGAGGGCGCCTCGCGGCAGAAGACACCCAACGAGATCGCCCTGTCGATCCTGCTCGCCGGATTGACGATCGTCTTCCTGATCGCCACCGTGACGCTCCGCCCGTTCGCGCTCTATGCCAAGGGGACCGCGACGACGCCGGTCCTCATCGCGCTTCTGGTCTGCCTGATCCCGACGACGATCGGCGGCCTGCTCTCGGCTATCGGCATCGCGGGCATGGATCGGGTCCTCCAGCACAACGTGCTCGCGATGTCCGGCCGCGCGGTCGAGGCTGCCGGAGACGTCAACGTCCTGCTCCTCGACAAGACCGGAACGATCACCCTGGGAAACCGGGAGGCCACGGAGTTCATCGCGGCGCCCCACGTGCTCCCCGGTGACCTGGCCGAAGCGGCGCAGCTCTCCTCGCTCGCCGACGAGACCCCAGAAGGGCGCTCGATCGTCGTCCTCGCCAAGGAACAGTTCGCTCTTCGGGCCCGGCGTGTCGAAGGGATGAAGTTCATTCCATTCTCCGCCGCCACACGCATGTCGGGCGTCGACTTCAACGGGCGGGAGATCCGAAAGGGGGCGGGAGACTCGGTGGCGGAGTGGGTGCGCGCCCAGGGAGGAACGATCGAGCCGGCGGTCTCCGACCTGCTCAACCGGATCTCGGCCGAGGGTGCGACACCGCTTCTGGTCGCGGAGGGGTCCCGGGTGCTCGGGGTGGTCGCGCTGCGGGACATCGTCAAGGCCGGGATGAGGGACCGTTTCGACCGGCTGCGGGCCATGGGGATCCGGACGATCATGATTACGGGAGACAATCCCTTGACTGCCGCAGCCATCGCTCGCGAGGCGGGCGTCGACGATTTTCTCGCCCAGGCCACGCCCGAGCAGAAGCTCGCGCTCATCCGCAAAGAGCAGGAGGGCGGAAACCTCGTTGCCATGACGGGTGATGGCACCAACGACGCGCCCGCCCTGGCGCAGGCGGACGTCGGTGTGGCGATGAACACGGGAACCCAGGCCGCGCGCGAGGCGGGCAACATGGTCGATCTCGACTCGAATCCCACGAAATTGATCGAGATCGTCGAGATCGGAAAGCAGCTCCTGATGACGCGTGGGTCTCTGACGACCTTCTCGATCGCCAACGACGTGGCGAAGTACTTCGCGATCCTGCCGGCGATGTTCGCGGCGACCTATCCCGCGTTGAACGCGCTCAACATCATGCGGCTCGGCAACCCGAAGTCGGCGATCCTCTCCGCGGTCATCTTCAACGCCCTGATCATCATCGCCCTGATTCCGTTGGCCCTGCGTGGTGTTAAGTACCGTCCGCTCGGAGCCGCGCGCATCCTTTCGCGCAACCTTTGGATCTATGGCGTGGGCGGAGTGGTTGTGCCGTTTGTCGGAATCAAGCTCATTGACTGGATCGTTCTGGCCCTGCATCTGGCCTGAGAGGCAAGGTGTCATGAAACTCGCCATCCGTTCCACCGTTTACGTCCTGGTTCTGACGGTCCTCCTCGGAGGCGCCTATCCCGCCGCCGTTACCGCCCTGGGACACCTCTTCTGGCCGGAAAGGGCAAACGGCTCCTTCGTCAAGGCAGGCGGGCGCGTCGTTGGCTCGGAGCTGATCGGCCAGAAATTCGCGGGCCCTCAATACCTGCATTCCCGCCCTTCCGCTGCCGGCAAGGACGGCTACGACGCCACCGCATCGGGCGGCACCAACAAGGGGGCTACCGACGCCGACCTCGCGAAGGCCATTGAGGCCGCGGTCACCGCTGCGCGGGCGGACCGGCCGGGCGATACTCGTCCCGTTCCCGCGGACCTCGTGACCACGTCCGCCTCCGGGTTCGATCCGCACCTCTCGCCCGACGCCGCCCTGTGGCAGGCGGCGCGCGTCGCCAAGGCCCGCGGCGTCACCGAGCAGCGAGTCGTCGAGGTCATCGGGAGGCACATCGAGCCCCGCACTCTCGGGCTCCTCGGAGAGCCGCGCGTCAACGTTCTCCTGACCAACCTCGATCTCGACCGGACCCTCGCGCATCCCTAAGAGGCCCGCTATGGCATCGGAGCCTCCAGGGTCTTCGAGCGTATCCGCGGCCATCAAGAATCAGCTGCGCGCCGCGGCCTTCGCGGTCCTCCTGCTCACGGTTCTGACGGGCGTCGTCTTCCCGCTTGTCGTCACGCTTCTCGCCCGGTCCCTCTTTCCGCGGCAGGCCGCGGGCAGCCTGATCGACAAGGACGGGCGTGTCACGGGCTCCGAGCTGATCGGGCAGGACTTCCGAGCGCCGGGTTACTTCCATCCCCGCCCCTCGGCGGCCGGATCCGGCTACGACGGATTGTCCTCCGCAGGCACCAACCTGGGCCCTTTGAGCCCGAGCCTCACGGCGGGTGCTCGGCACGATCCCTGGAAGCCGGACGCAAACGAGTCGTACGACGGTATCTCACAGCTCGCGGCGGCCTATCGGCGAGAGAACGGGTTGACACGACAATCGCCCCTCCCAGTAGATGCCGTTACCCGTTCGGGAAGCGGGCTCGACCCCCACATCAGCCCGGCCAATGCCGCCTTACAGGCCACCCGTGTCGCGCGGGCTCGCCACCTGCCTCTGGAAAGGGTCTTGCGGCTCATCGCCCTCCACACCGAGCCACGGCAATGGCTCTTCCTGGGAGAGCCCCGCGTCAACGTGCTCGCTTTGAACCTCGCGCTCGACCAAGTGGCCCTGCTGCGGGCCGGTAGAGATCGATGACCTTCCCCATTTTTCTCCAGTACACCGCGTTCCTCCTCTGCGTCACCCTGCTCGTCAAGCCGCTTGGCGGTTACATGGCACGCGTTTTCCAGGGAGAATGGACGCTCCCGGATCGGCTGCTGCGTCCCATCGAGAACGGCATCTACCGCGTCCTCGGTGTGGATCCCCGTCACGACATGGCGGCAAGCGAGTACAGCGGCGCATTTCTCCTGTTCAGCCTGTTTGGGGCACTCCTCCTCTACGGGCTCCTGCGGGCGCAGCCCCTGCTTCCCTGGTACGACGCGGCGTTACTGAAAACTCCGATGACGCCGGACCTCGCCTTCAACACCGCGATCAGCTTCTCGACGACGGCTACCTGGCAGGCCTATGGCGGCGAGACGACGATGAGCTACTTCAGCCAGATGGTCGGGCTCGAGGCTCAGAACTTTCTCGCTGCTGCGGCGGGCCTCGCCGTCGGCATCGGCTTCCTCCGGGGTCTTGTCCGGACCAAGTCGCCGGGCATCGGGAACTTCTGGGTGGACGTCGTTCGCTCCATTCTGTGGGTCCTCCTACCGATCGCGCTCGTCGGCGCCCTTCTGCTGGTCTGGCAGGGGGTGCCGGCGAACTTCGAGCCGTACACCCGGGCGACCACGCTCGAAGGTCGGCCGCAGTCGATCGCCCAGGGTCCTGTTGCGCCGTTCGAAATCATCAAGAACCTGGGAACAAACGGCGGAGGTTTCTTCAACGCCAACGGCGCCCATCCCTTCGAGAACCCGACGCCACTCGCGAATTTCCTCGAGATGCTCGCCATCGCGGCCCTCCCGGCGGCGCTTCCCTACACGTTTGGTCGAATGCTCGGCCGACCGCGTCAGGGGTGGGTCCTCTTCGGAGTGATGGCCTGTCTCTTCTCGATCGGACTGACGCTCTGCCATGCCGCTGAGCAAGGCGGCAACCCATGGGTCGCTCGCGCGGGCAGAATCGAGAGTTCCGCGACGGAGAATCAGCCCGGCGGCAACATGGAGGGAAAGGAAGTTCGATTCGGCATCGGGGGTTCGGTCCTGGGGGCGATCACGACTTCGAACGGCGCGACCGGCTCGACGAACTCCATGCACGACAGCTACACACCGGCCGGGGGGCTCATCCCGCTCGCCAACATGCTGCTCGGCGAAATGGTCTTCGGCGGGCTGGGGGCCGGCCTCTACAGCATCCTCTTCACGGCATTCATCGGGCTCTTCGCGGCCGGATTGATGATTGGAAAAACGCCCGAGTTTGCCGGGAAGATCATCGCCTCCGGCGAGATCAAGCTCATCATGCTCTATACACTGGTGGCGCCCGCCGCCGTACTCATCCCAACGGCGGTCGCCGTGGCCGTGCCGGCCGGCCTCGCCGGATTGACCACCAATCGCGGCCCCCACGGCTTCTCCGAGATTCTCTATGCCTTCACGTCGTCCTTTGCAAACAATGGCCAGGCCTTCGGCGGACTCTCCGCGAACAGCCCCTTCTACAACCTCTCGACGGCCGTGGCGATGCTCGCCGGACGCTTCGGCCTGGCGATCCCGGCTCTCGCTCTGGCCGGGCGCTTCGCGCGTCAAGGGCGGCGGCCCATGACGGCGGGAACTCTGCCGACCGACTCTTTCACTTTCGCTGTCGTTCTCGTCGGCGCGGCTCTCATCATCGGAGCGCTTTCCTACCTCCCCGCCCTGGCGCTCGGTCCGATCGTCGAGCAGCTGCTGCTCGCGACGTAGGGACGCGCGAAGGCTCTAAGATCAATTCATGCACCAGGAAGAGGGCAGAACCTCCCCGGATACCTTCCTGCGGCTCATCGAGAAGTCACGCCGGGGAAAGCTCAAGATCTACATCGGCCATGCCGCGGGCGTCGGGAAAACCTATCAGATGCTGGAGGACGCTCACGCATTAAAGGCACAGGGCATCGACGTCGTCGCCGGCGTTATCGAGACGCACGGCCGAGCCGAGACGCTTGCCAAGATCGGAGATCTCGAGGTCATCCCGCGACGCCGCGTCTCCTACAAGGGCCGTGAGCTCGAAGAGATGGACCTGTCGGCGATCTTGAAGAGAAAGCCGGAGGTCGTCCTCGTCGACGAGCTCGCCCACACCAACGTTCCGGGCGTCGAGAACGAAAAGCGCTACCAGGACGTCGAGGACATCCTGGCGGCCGGCATCGCCGTGATGACGACGGTCAACATCCAGCATTTCGAGTCGGTGCAGGAGATCGTCTCGCGCGTCACGGGCGTCGAAGTTCGCGAGCGCGTTCCGGACCGCCTTCTGCGCCAGGCCGACGCCGTGGTCAACGTCGACCTGCCATCCGAAGAGCTCATCGATCGCCTTCGCGCGGGCAAGATCTATCCCGCCGAGCGCATCACGACCGCGCTCCAGAACTTCTTCACCGAGGAAAACCTAGCTTCGCTGCGGGAGCTCGCGATGCGCCAGATCGCCGACCGTCTCGAGGCGGAGCGCCGCGGCACCGACGGTTCGGCCGCCGCCGAGCCCGTGGGCGCCAAGGCGATGGTCGCGATCTCCTCCAACCCCGAGACCACACGCGCGCTCCTGCGCCGCGCCTCGGCGATCGCGGGGCGTCTCAACACGAACTGGTTCGCGGTCTACGTCCGGACCAAGCGTGACAGCCCGCAGAGGATGAGCGCGCGGGAGCACCGGCTGCTTTCCGAGAACGTGACTCTCGCCATGGAGCTCGGTGCGAAGGTCGTGTGGCTTCAGGGCGACGACGTCGCGACGGAGCTGCTCCGCTTTGCCGAAGAACAGGGCGTCACGCTCGCGATCTTCGGCAAGACCCGGCGGCCGGAGCTCTTGCGGCTCATCCGGCCGAGCCCGATCGACCGCTTCGCGAAGCTCGGAACCGGAATCGACGTCTACGAAATCGAAACGCGCTGAGGCCGAAGCGCCCGGCCGACGCCGATCGCCAAGCCTGTCAGCAAGAAGGACGTCGAAGCAGCCGGAGACCACTGCCGCGCTCCGCCGCCGCAATTAGGATACACAGCGCCCAGCAATCGCGCTGACGAAGAGGCTCAGCCGTTTCCGGAGAACCGATGCGTCGTGGAACAGTGCCGGCAGGGTGCTCGTGGACGCCGCCGCGGCTGGCAGGGGAGGCCTCCCTTGCCCGGCGAGGCCCGGGGCCAGCACCGAAATTGCATCACCCTCGAAGATGACCCGCTCACGAGCGGCCAGAAGGCTGGCCGTGCTCGCAGGCCTGGCTGGCATCTACTTCGTCGCGGGCAAGCTCGGGCTCCGCCTGGCCTTCGTCAACGCGAGCGCCACCGCCGTGTGGCCGCCGACCGGGATCGCGTTGGCGGCCTTCCTGCTCCTCGGTTTGCGCGTCTGGCCGGGCATCCTGCTCGGCGCCTTTCTCGTCAACCTCACGACCGCGGGCTCTATCGCGACCTCGATCGGCATCGGCGTCGGCAATACCCTCGAGGGACTCGCCGGCGCCTACCTGATCGATCGCTTTGCCGGGGGCCGCGGGGCGTTCGATCACGCTCGAGACGTCTTCAAGTTCGCGGTTTTCGGCGCGATTTTCAGCACGGCCATCAGCGCCACGTGCGGCGTCACGACTCTGATCCTGGGCGGCCTGGCCCGATCGTCGGAGTACGGATCGATCTGGTTGACATGGTGGCTGGGCGACGCGGCGGGCGCCCTGATCGTTGCGCCGGTCGTGCTGTTGTGGAGCGCTCGCCCCCGCAACCCCTTTGGCCTGCGCCAGCTTCCGGAGGCCGCGGTCCAGCTCGCCTCTCTCGCGCTCGTCGGACTGCTCGTCTTCGGCGGGTACTTTCCTTCCCCCGTCAAGACCTATCCCCTGGAATTCCTCTGCATTCCGTTTCTCCTGTGGGCGGCCCTCCGCTTCACTCGGCGCGAAGCGGCCACTGCCGTCCTCCTGCTTTCCGGAATCGCCGTGTGGGGAACCCTTCGCGGCTTCGGACCCTTCGCTCGGGAATCACAAAATGAGTCGCTCCTCCTCCTCCAGGCGTTCATGGGCGTGGTCTCGGTGATGACCCTGACGCTCGCCGCCGAGGTGGCGGAACGCCGTCAGGTCGAGCAACAACTTCGACGTTTGTCGGTGAGCGATCCCCTGACCGGGATCGCCAACTACCGGCAACTGATCGCCGTGCTCGAGTGGGAGATCAATCGCTCCGAACGGACCGGGCGGCCCTTCGCGCTGGTCTTCCTGGACGTCGACGGTTTGAAAGACATCAACGACCGGCACGGCCACGTCGCGGGAAGCCGAGCCCTCTGCCGGGTGGCGCGGGAGCTTCAACTCTCGTCGCGGGCCATGGACACGGCCGCGCGGTTCGGCGGCGACGAGTTTGCGCTCGTGCTGCCCGAAATCGACGAGGCCGAGGCCTGGCAGGCGGCTCGCCGAGTCTCCGAACAGCTGACCCTCGACGGCGAAACCCCGCCCGTCTCCGTCAGTCTGGGGGTCGCCGTCTATCCCCGAGACGGCGCGACAGCCGACGAGCTTCTCGCCGCCGCGGATCGCATCCTCTACGCGACGAAGGCTCGCGGCAAGGGTTAAACGGTGCGCCTCACGCGCGGAGCGCCTTCCCGGTCTCTCCGAGCGCCTGGCGCACCGTCACGACGTCCACGAGGCCCGCGCAGCCGTACAGGACCGGAAGCACCCTGGCGGGCGGATACTTGCGCCGCAGCTCCGCCACGGCCTCCGTGCCGGCGCGGTAGGCGGGCAAGTACATGCGCCCGAGGAGGGGATGCCGGCCCCACGCGCCGGAAAGCTTGTCGGCGCGCTCCTCGGAGACCAGGTAATCGCGTCGCAGAACGGCCGCGACCTCCTCTTGGGGAGCCCCCTCCTTCCAGGTCAGATAGGAAGACTGGTTCTTGGCGTCGTCCTGCAGGTGCGCGAGCAGGACGCCGATCTGCAAGTCCTCGTCTGGGAGCTCGTCGAGCTCCGTCAAGCCTGCCGCGATCAGGATCGCGTTGTTCGCGATTCCCTCGAAGAGCGCGGCCCCACGGGTGTTCATCGTGAGGACGGTTCCCTCGAAGCCGATCCGTCCCCGCACGTAGAGCCCCTGGATCAGGGCGGACGTCGTCACGTGGCCGGGGATGACCTCGTGGGAGACGAGCTGCATGAACTCGGGCACGGCAATTTGCAAGGACGCGTTGATCTCGTAGGTCGCCTCGTACTCCGGGGAGCCGTCCGGCCGGCGAGCCCGTCCCAGATAGTTCATCGAGCCCGAGAACCAGGCGTCCTGGATCGGGAGGAACCGCATGTTCGCCCGCGGCACCTCGCGCAAGTCGGCCGGAAGATGCGGCGCCAGATGTTTCACGGTGCCCGCGTCGAACTCGGCGATGAAGGCGTCCGCGAGCGCCGGGATCGATTTGGAGGGAACCAGCCGCTCCCGCCGCCAGGCATCGACGGCCGCGAGCAGTTCCTCTCCTGTCTTCGACGGGTAGCCCGCCTTTGCCAACAGATCCGCGACGCGACGGCGCTTCTCCTGCGGGCGCGAGGGCTCCGGCGGCCTGCCGGTCGATCCGGCCACGCAGCGCTCGTAGGGGACCGGCTCGCCCTTCCCGAGAATCTCGAGGACGAGATCCCACATGGCCGCAAAACAGACCCCGAGCCCTTCGAAGTAGGCTGCGCGCAAGCCGCCGAGCTTCTTGCCCTCCGACGCCATCGCGTCGATGGCGCCCTTGACGTCGGCGACGCCGAGGTAGTCTTCGATTGCCGCTCGATCCGGCTGCTTCGCCGAGACTCCTCCCGCCTTCCGCACCTTTCTTGCCGCCGGGTGGGTGTAGGCCTCCGGCAGCGGATCGTCCGAAAACCAGGAGTCCGCGATGAAGCGGCCCGTCCCGGACGGGTTCATCACGTCGCCCCCCCAGAGCGTGTCGATCCCCAGGATGGCGGTCGCTGTCAATTGCGCCAGGCGATCCATCAAGCCTCCTTGCGCCCCTTCATCGTACCGAACCAGAGGTAGAGACAGAGGCCGATGAACCCGACGGCGCTGACGGTTTGCGAGACCGGGTCGCTGTCGTACCACGGCAACTTGATCAGATCCTCCCGGTACCACCCGAACAGCCGAAGCGCGGCACCCAAGACTCCGCCGAGCGCGCCGCCGGCCATCAGGCCCGAGGCGATGATGACCGCCCGTTCCCGCATCGTCCGGCCGGCCTCGCCGCCGGTCTTCTCGGACCGCTTCCCCACAAAATGCGCGATCACTCCGCCCACCAGCGCGGGCGTGTTCAGCTCGAGAGGCAGGTACATGCCGAGGGCAAAAATCAGCGGCGGCACGGCGAGCATTTCCATGGTCACGGCGATCATGCCGCCGGCCGCGAAGAGCAGGTACGCCACCGGCTGCCGGCTCATGAAGCCCTCGACCAGGGCCTTCATGATCGAGGCCTGTGGCGAAGCGAGCACCACTCGCGTGTCCCCCGGGGCCGCCTCGCCGAACTGGAACGTCTGCGCGAGCGCCACGATCACGAGACCCACGACGACCGACGAGACGAGGACACCGTAGAACTTGACTCTCTCCTGCGCGGCGGGCGTTGAGCCCAGCCAATAACCGGTCTTCAGGTCCGTGATGAACTGGCCCGAGACAGAGAGCGCCGTGCAAACGAATGCCGCGATCGCCATGACGAAGAACATTCCGGTTCTTCCGGAGACGCCGAACTCCAGAAGCACGACCGAGGAGATGATGATCGTCAGCATCGTCATGCCGGAAACCGGATTGCGCGCCGTCGTCGCGATGGCGTTGGCGGCAACCGACGTGAAGAAGAAGGAAAAGACGAGAGTCAGCGCGAGGCCGACCAGGACCACGACGGTCGTGACCCCCAGGCTTCCGAGGAAGATCGCCACGGCCACGGAGGACACGACCACGCCAGCCAGGATCTTGACGACCGCGACATCCACATCGGTGCGCTCCCGACCCTCCCCCTCGCCGTGGCGAAAGGCCTTCGCGGCGATCGAGAAGGACCCGGCCACGATTCGGAGCGACTTGACGATGCCGAAGATGCCCGCCGTGGCGATCGCGCCGACACCCATGAACCGCACGTACCCTCGATAGATCTCGGTCGCCGTCATCTTTGCGATCGGCACGGCGGCCGGATAGACCGTCACGTCCGGAAAGTTCCGGCCGATGAACCAGATCAGGGGCACGAGCACCAGGTTCGCGAGGGCGCCGCCCGCGCACAGGAGCGTCGAGGAGCGAAGTCCCATGACGTACCCGAGACCCAGGATGAAGGCGATCGCGTCGAACTGAAGCACCAGCCGTCCCTTCTCCGCGAGCGCCGCGACGACCGGCACGAACCGAAAGTTCAACGTTTCCTTCCACACCTGGAAGGTCGTCACGAAGAAGTCGTAGACCCCCGCGATCCCGGTCGCCTGCAGAAGAAGCTTCGCCTGCGAGCCCCCTTTCTCGCCCGTGACGAGGACCTCGGTGATCGCGGTCGCCTCCGGGTAGGGCAACTGGCCGTGCATGTCCCGCACGAAGTAGCGCCGCAGCGGGATCAGGAAAAGGGTGCCCAGGCAGCCTCCGGCCAGGCACAGGAAGATCGTCTGCCACGGCCGCGGATCGAGCTTCAAGATGTAGAGAGCCGGAAGGGTGAAGATCGCTCCTGCCACGACCGCGCCCGAAACGCCTCCGATTCCGGTCGTGATGACGTTCTCGAGCAGGCTCGAGCGCCGGCGATAGGCGCGCGCGAGTCCGATCGTGAGGATCGAGATCGGGATCGCCGCCTCCATGACCTGACCCACCTTCAGGCCCGAGTAGGCCGAAGCGGCCGTGAAGACGGCGCAGAGGAAGAGGCCCCATCCGACCGACCGGGCCGTCGCTTCCGGCAGGACCACCCGCGCGGGCACCACCGGAGCGTAGGACTCCCCGGCCTCGAGCGGCCGATAGGCATTTTCGGGCAGCGACTTGGTGTCGGGCTCCTCCATCAGACCTCCACGAGCCCGCTGGAACGGCGATCGTTTGTCCAGCCGGCGATCGGCGCGCAGTCTAATCGAGGGAGGGATCGGGACCCGCAAACGGGTGTACCGTTGAGCACGGCAATTCTCGGAGGAGTCGCCGAGCCCCCGCCCATGTGGAAGAAGCGAGCGCTCGCGGTCGCGGCAATGGGAACCGCCCTGATCGGACTGTCTTGCGGCCCCAGCGCGCAAACGCCGGACGCCACCGTAGAGCTGGCTGCCCGGGCCGTCGCCGCGCTCGCCGCGACGGCCAGGGCCAAGACGCCGCAGTTTCCGCCTGACCGGACGCCAGCACCGGAGCCTCCTCCGGGCGACAATGCCTCCCTCGATCTGCTCATCCGCGCGCTGTACGAGGGGGTCTCGCACACCCCGGGCGCGGAACCCGACTGGGAGCGTCTCCAGCCGCTTTTCGTCCCGGGAGCCCGCCTGATGCCGCCGCAGCATCCCGGCGCCCCGCACTGGAGGTCGCTCTCTTTCGACGAGTTCCGCGAGGCGAGCCGTCAGGGAATTGCGGCGCGCCGACAACAAGGCAAGCCCGCGGGCTTCTTCGAGCGGGAGATCGGGCGCGAGACCGTCGCCTACGGCGACTTCACGGTTGTCCTCTCGGCCTACGAGGCGCGTTTTCGGGCGGACGACCCGAAGCCCTTCTTGCGCGGTGTCAACAGCATTCAGGCGGTTCGCGCGGGCGACCGGTGGGCCATCCTCTCCATCGTCTGGGACACCGAAGGACCGGAGAGTCCGATACCCGAGAGGTTTCTCCGGGCTCCGTAGAAGCGCCGCCGGTCTCCCATCTCCAGCCGAGCGGCTCTCGCCGAGTCACCCACGCCGAAGGAGGCGCTCGACTTGGAGCAGATCGCGACAGAGAAGGAATCGCGAAAGCGGGAGGATCGCCGTCGGGACGTTTGGGAGTCGGTCGGCAAGCTAGACGGTCTTGGTGTCGTCGAAGTCCGCTTGGCCCTCGCGCCACACCATTTCGAGCAGCGGCTGGACCTGCTCGGGCGTGCGCTCCTCGGCGAAGGTCAGGGAGTGCTCGAAGGCCCCGTGCTGGACCGTCAGCGTGAAGTGAAATCGGTCCCGATCGCGTGTCGAGCGGATCGTTGGCTCCGAGACATGCGCGACGTCGGCCTCCTCGACGAGGCGCCGCAGCTGCGCGGCGCGCTGCTCGTCGAGCGTCTCGGTGTCGAGCGAGGCGGCGCGTTTGATCCCGGCCAAGCCGCCGGACCGCACGACCGAGACACGTATCGGGCTACTCATGCTTCCCGCCTCGGAGTTGTCGAATGACATGACATTCTCACGCCGCGGGGGGGCCGGAGGCAAGCGGCAACAAAGCCGAGATTTTCCCGAGAAGATTTCCGGGAACTCTAGAGCCCGACCCGCCTCCAGGCGTCGCGAACCGCCTTCTGCTCCGCTCCGCCGGATCCGAAGATCTCGCCCGCCGCGGTTTCCGTCGCCTTCGCGGCCCCCGCAAAATCGGAATTCGGGCGCAGGCGTTCGGTCAACGCCGCGTACCAGATTCTCCCCGCCTTCTCCCAGGCGAAGCCGCCGATCGCGATCGCAGCGAGATAGAAGGCATGGTTCGGGATCCCCGAGTTGACATGAACCCCGCCGTTGTCCTCCGGCGAGGAATCGTAACGGTCCATGTGCGCCGGCTGCGGGTCGTTGCCCAGGATCGGGTCCGAATAGGCCGAGCCGGGCGCCTTGAGCGAGCGCAAGCCCACGCCGCGCACCTTTGCCGTGAACAGGCCCTCACCGATGATCCAATCGGCCTCGGCGGCGGTTTGCTGGCGTTGGCGTTGTTTCACGAGCGAACCGAAGACATCCGAGAAGGACTCGTTCAACGCGCCCGGCTGGTCGTGGTACTCGAGGGCCGCCTCGCTGTCAGTCACTCCGTGCGTCAGCTCGTGCCCGATCACGTCAATGGAGATGGTGAAGCGCTCGAAGAGCTCCCCGTCTCCGTCTCCGTACACCATCTGCGCGCCGTCCCAGAAGGCGTTGTCGTAGGCGACACCGTAGTGGACCGTCGAGTCGATCCGCATCCCGCGGCCGTCGATCGAGTTGCGGCCATACTCGTCGAAGTACAGATCGTACGTGGAGCCCGCCCCATCGTAGGCCTCGTTGACGGCGACGTCGGCCGACTCGGGATCTCCCTCTCCGCGAACGAGCGAGCCCGGCAGGCGCGTCGAATGCCCGGCGTCGTAGACCGTGCGTCGCTTGCGGCCGGCCGGCACGGGTACCAACGTCAGTGCCAGGACCTCGCGCCGTCCGCGGAGCCTCTCGGAGACGCCGAGCGTCGCCAGCGCGCGGCGCCGCTGCGCCGGCGTTCCGTTGCGGATGATGGCGTTGAGAATGTGAGGCGGCAGGATCCCGCGGGCGCTCACGGGGCGAGACCGGGCTCGTAGCTGGTTACGAACTCGAGAAAGCGCGACACCTCCACCACGTCTCGGGCTCGGAATCGGATCGCGTGCGCGTCCACACGTTCAATCCCCGGCAAGTAGGCCAGCAGCTCCGCCGGCCGGTAGTTCTTGAACCGCAAGTCGAGGTCCACGGGCTCCTTCAAACGATAGGGCTTGACGTCCTTCGCCCGTGCGATGGCTCGCCGCGCAGTCTCCCGAATCCGGCCGCAGGCCGCTTCGGGAGTCAGCGTCCGAGCCGAATGAAAGCCGTAGGCCCACTTCACGGTCGCTCCCTCGACGTCGGGCAATAGGGCCTTCGCTTCCTTCACGATCGCATCGTCCCCGGAGATCATCACGACCGGAACATTGAAGTGGCCGGCGATTGCCGCATTCATTCCGGCCTCGGTCATCGAAACGCCGTTCACGCGGACATCTGCCAAGGTCGCCGAGGAGAACGTGTGCGCGCGCACGCCGTTCGGATTGGTGGTGCTCGCGTGATACCCGATGAAGATCGCCGCGGCGAAGTTCTCGTCGAGACCCTGCATCATCCCCAGGGGCCGCGGCCAGGAGCGCACGATCGTGACGTTCTCGGGAAAACGCTCGATCAGCAGGCTCTCGCCGTTGCCGTGCGAGTCGGAAACGACGAACTCGGTGGCGCCGGCCGACTCGGCGCCCTCGATGGCGGCCATCGCCTCGTCGGTCATGAACCCGCGGAACCGCTCGTACTCGAAGCCGGCCGGGTTCAACTGATCGCCGGTGACGACGCCGGCGACTCCCTCCAGATCGACCGAGACATAGACCCTCATTCCCGCCCGGGCCGGCGCCGTCAAGAAGAGCAGCGGAAGAGCCCACACCGCGGCGGAGTGCCGACGTCTCATCAGACCTCCCGTCGAGACGATCTTCGGTGGATGATATCTCTCGTGACGCCGTCGACCCCTCTCGAGCCGGCTCCCGCCCCGATCGCCGCCGGGCGCGCGCTACTGCTCAAGCGCGAAGACCGCAACGAGCTCGGAGCCTTCAAGTGGCGTGGCGCCCTGCCGGTTCTCGAAGCGTACCAAGCTCGCGGCGCGCGCGGTGTCGTGACGGCTTCGACCGGCAACCAGGGCGCAGCGACCGCGTGGGCCGCGGCCCGTCTCGGTCTCTCGGCGTCCGTCTTCGTTCCCCGCGGTGCTTCCCGCTCGAAGCTCGGCCGCATCGCGTCTCTCGGCGCGGAGCTTCGCGAGGGCGGCTCCGACTTCGACGCCGCGAAAGAGCGCGCCCGCGCCTTCGCCCGTGACAAGGGCCTCCCCTTCTTCGAAGACGGAGACGAGCCCGCCCAGTACGAGGGATACGGCGCGATCGCGAGCGAGATTCTGGAGCAGAGCGCCGAACCGCCCGGGGCCGTTGTCGTGCCGGTCGGCAACGGCGCGCTGATCGGCGGCATTGGTGAGGTTCTCCGCCGAAGGGCGCCGAACACCCGACTCGTCGGGGCCGTCGCGAAGGAGGCACCCGTGATGGAGCATTCCTGGCGCGCGGGCCGCGCCGTGGACTGCGCGCGAATGGCGACCTTCGCCGATGGCATCGCCGTTCGGGTCGCCGTCCCGAGGGCGGTCGAAGCTCTCCGCCGGGTCGTCGATCGGATGGAGACGGTGTCGGAACGCGAGATCGCGCGAGCGGTGGGCCTCTACGCCGCTGGAGGAATCCGGGCCGAGGGTGCGGCTGCCGCGGCTCTCGCCGTTCTGCCGAGGCTCGTGGACCTCTCCGGACCGATCGTCCTGCTGGTCACCGGCTGCAACATCGACGAGGAATGGCACCGCCGCGCGGTGGACTCCCCCGACTCGTTTCCGGCCTAGCCCATGCCGGGCAGCGCGTCGCGGGCGCAGGGTGTTCCGGGCGTGATGTGGGCGTTCGCCCTTCTCTTCTTCCTGAAAGCCGCAGCCCTCGCCCTCTTCGTGACGCCGCTCTGGGACGTGCCGGACGAGGTCGGCCACTTCGCGTACATCGCCGATATCGCCGACGGGCGCGGTCTGCCTCGCGTCGGCCAGAGCACGATCCCGCCCGCTCTCGTCGCGGCGTGGAAGCGCGGCGGCGGAGATGCTCCCACGCCGAACTGGATCGCGATCCATCCGCCGGGCTACCACCTCGCGGCGGTGCCGTTTCTCTGGGCGGCACGAGTCATGACCGGCAACCTCGCGTGGCAGGTCCGGCTGACGAGACTCTCCTCGGCGCTCTTCGGCGCCGCCGCGCTGCCCGTCTTCTTTCTCATCCTGCGGCAAGCAGGCGCGGACCCGCTCGCCGCCATGGCCGCGGCGGCGGCCGTGGGATTCGTTCCGATGTACTCGCACATGTCCGCGGGCGTCAGCAACGACGTTCTGTCCGCCCTGCTCGGCGGCCTGGCCGCCCTCTTTTGGACGCGCCTGCTGCGCGCTCACGACCCGGCTGACGCCACGCGGCTCGGCATCGCGCTCGCCGCCGGCGCCGCCGTCAAGCTCACGGCCGTTCCTCTGGCGCTCGCGTGGTTGCTCTTGCTGCCCTTCCACCTGCCGGGCGCGGCCTCCCGCCGCGCCCTCCGCAGCCTCGCGACGGCTGCCATCGCCTTCTCGCTCCCTGCCCTCTGGGTTCTTCGACAGTGGCGGCTCGGAGGCCGAGGCGGCGTCCACCCTCTCTCCGGCGAGACCCTCGACCCGACGGCCCTCCTCGCTTTCCTGAGGAGCAATCCGGTGGCGGATCACACTTTCAAGAACTTCTTCGGCTTGATCGGCTGGACCGGAACCGGCGGTGGCACCGTGCGCTGGTTTCAAGTATCGGGGCCGTTCTTGACGATCTACCTGGTCCTCTTGCTGGCGCTGGCGTTGGACGCGATCCTCTGGTGCGCCCACCAGGAGCGACTCTGGCCAGCCGGTCTCTGGGCGAAGGCAAGCTGGGTCCTCTTCGCCATCGTCTTCTTGCTCGCCTTCGAGACGTCTCGGACGGGAACGGGGGGAGCCGGCGCCGCTGCCAAGGCGCTCGTCTACGGATCGCTCGTGGCGGTGCCGTTTCTCTCGGTGACCCGCGTTTGGAGAACGAACACGAGCTCCGGCGGGGCGCTCGTCTTCTCCGCCCAGTTCGCCATTCTGGTCTTCCTCGCGTTCTATACGGGAATCCTGTGGGAGGCCTTTCAGTCCGCCGGGCAGATGCGCGCCACGCACGGCCGCTACTTCTTCGGCGTCATCGGGGCCCTGCTGCTCGCCTTCGTCCTGCCCACCGCCGAGCTCTGGCCGGCTCGCCCCCTGCGCAATCGGCTTTGTCTCCTGATTCTCGCGGCGCTCGCCGCAAACGAGCTCCTTTTCTTCTTCCTGAAGGTCCTGCCCTTCTACGCCCACGTATAGGCGGCGGTGGCGCCGCCGCATAATGCGGACCACCATGCGAGCCATCGAAGATCTCTCGACGCCGGCCGTTCTCATCGATCTCGACGTTCTCGAGCGAAACATCTCGAGAATGGCGGCACGCTCCCGCGAGGCGAACGTCAAGTTGCGTCCGCATGCAAAGACACACAAGGTGGTCGAGATCGCGCGGATGCAAATTTCCGCCGGAGCCGCGGGTCTTTCGCTGGCAAAGGTCGGCGAGGCCGAGGTCTTCGCGGAGGCCGGCTTCGACGACATCTTTCTCGCCTACCCCACCGTCGGGGCCGACCGCGCGCGGCGCCTGGTGGCGCTCTCCGACCGGGTGCGGCTGGCCGTCGGCGCCGACAGTCTGGAAGGCGCCCGAACGCTCTCCGAAGTATTTGACGCGGCGCGCCGCCGGCTGGATGTGCTGCTCAAGATCGATTGCGGCTTCCACCGCGTCGGCGTCGAGCCGTCGAAGGTGCGGGAAGCCGCGCGGCAGATCTCGGAACTTCCGGGCCTTCGCTTGCGCGGCGTCTTCACGCACGCCGGGCAGGCGTATCACGCGGAGACACCGGACGCCGTGTCCCGCATCGGGCGCGTCGAGGGAGAGACGGTGGCCGCTGGCGCGGCGACCCTCCGGGAGGCAGGCCTTCCCGTCGAGGAGGTCTCGGTCGGGTCGACGCCCACGGCGGCCGAAGGCATGCGCGTCTCGGGGGTCACCGAATGCCGCCCCGGTAACTACGTTTACCACGACGCCTCGCAGGTCGCCCTCGGGACCTGCTCCCCGGCGGATTGCGCCATGACCGTTCTCACCACAATCGTGAGCGTGCCGGCCGCCGACCGCGCCGTCGTCGACGCGGGATCGAAGACGCTTTCCTCCGACGCGCTGCGGCCTCGCGAGGGGGGACACGGTCTCATCCTCGGCACCTCCAGCCGCCTCGAGCGGCTCTCCGAGGAGCACGGTGTGATCCGGGTCGCCCCGGGGGACCGCTTTCGCGTCGGGTCTCGGGTCTCGATTCTCCCCAACCATGCCTGTGTGGTCTCGAACCTCCACGACCGTGTCTACGGCGTGCGCGCCGGCCGTGTCGAAGAGGAACTGCGCGTGGCGGCGCGGGGTCGGGTCGACTGAGGCCGGCCGCACTCCTCTTCGAGCGGGCTGCAGCCGGTATGCTCAGGGGGGCCCGACGATGTTCCGGACGATCACCCTTCCCCTGTGGCTCGCCATTCTGGCCGGTCTCCTCGCTCTTTTTGCGGTCCTCGACCGGCTACTCGTTCCTTCGGCCCGTTGGATCCTGCGGCGACGCGTGAACCGGGTTCTCGAGCAGATCAATCCCCGCCTCAAGATCCAGCTCCCGATCTTCAACCTCACCAAGCGCGAGGTCTTGATCGACCGCCTGATGTTCGATCCCGCCGTGCAGGAGGCGGCGGCGGCATTCGCGGTCGAGAGCGGCGCGCCGAGAGACGTCGTGATGAGCCGGGTACGACGCTACGCTCGCGAGATCGTGCCGAGCTTCAACGCCTACGTCTACTTCCGCATCGGATACGCGGTCGCCCGAGCCATTGCCCGCTCGCTCTACCGAGTCCGCCTCGGCTACTCCGACGAGGAAGGTCTCTCCCGAATCGGCGCCACCTCGACGGTCGTCTTCCTGATCAACCACCGCAGCAACATGGATTACATCCTCGTGGCATATCTCGCCGCCGAGAAGGCCGCTCTGTCCTATGCCGTCGGCGAGTGGGCCCGGATCTGGCCCCTGCAAACGCTCATCCGAGCCATGGGGGCGTATTTCGTGCGCCGCAACTCGCGCGATGCGCTCTACCGAAAAGTGCTCGAGCGTTACGTCGCCATGGCCACCCATGCGGGTGTCACGCAGGCCGTCTTTCCGGAAGGGGGCCTTTCCCGTGACGGCCGGCTTCGCCCCCCGAGGCTCGGCATCCTCGACTACATGCTTCGCTCGTTCGACCCGGCCGGGCAACGCGACATCGCATTCATTCCGGTGGGCGTCAATTACGACCGGACCTTCGAGGACCGCAGCTTCCTGCTCGAGCTCGACTCTGATTCCCCACGGCCTGGAGCCCTCCGCTCCCTGGCGACATCCCTCCGCTTCGTCTCGAGGAACCTCTGGCTCATGGCTCAGAACCGATGGCACCGATTCGGTTATGCCTGCGTCAACTTCGGCTCGCCGGTCTCGCTTCGGCAGTACGTCCACCGCCGCGGCATCGACTTTCGCCAGCTCCCGAAGGAGAGGCGGTTCGCCGAGGTCGAAGCTCTCGCGCGCGAGCTGATGAGCGAGATTGCGCGGGTCATCCCGGTCGTCCCGGTCTCCCTGGCCGCGACCGTCTTCGCGCGAGACCCCGGGCGCGCGTGGAGCGAGCTCGAGCTGAAGGCGGAGATCCTTCGTTTGATGCGGGAACTCGAGGCGCGCGGAGCGCGCGTCTACCTTCCTCGCGGTGACCAGGACTACGCGATCACCGTCGGGCTACGGATGCTGACCTTGAGGCGCCTCGTGGACGGGGCCGCGGGTCTCTACAAGGCGAGGCCCGAAGAGCTGCCGCTGCTGAACTACTACGCCCATTCGATCGCTCACCATTTCGGCGCTTCCATCGCCAACACCGGCCTGACGGAAGAGATCTCCGCGCGGGGAGGCCGCTGAGGCGACCCCGGCTTGGCGCTGCCCGGAGGATCCGCAGTGACGGACCGAGCCCTGCGGCACACCGTTTCGACGCCGGCGGGACCGGCGACCGGCCGGTGAAGATCCAACGGCTACGGAGACGGCCTCACGCCACTCGCGGAACCTCGCCCCTCCGAAGTTTCCGGGCCAGCCGCTCGAGAGGCGGCCTTGCGATCGCGTAAACGAGGAGGCCTACAGGCGGGGACACGAGCGCCCAGACGACCGTCGCATGCCAGCCCACGGTCCAGAACGCCGCAATCGTACCGAAGAGGTCGGCTGTCCCCATCGCCAGGATCTTCGACGGCCCGAGCGGAGTGTGGGGCGAGCCGAAAAGAAGCTCGCCCGCCCTCAGAAAAGGCACGAGCAGGAGAAGCTGCAGCGGATAGACCAGAACGTTGACGAGCTGAATCAGTGGCTGGTTCAACCGCAGGACGATGGCCGCGAGCGCGCAGAACATCGTCGTCGTGCCGAGTGCCGGGGATACGGACAGACACAACCCGACGGCGAGGGTCAGGGCGATCTCATGGGGAGTCAAGCCCTGGCGGATCTGGTCGGCGAGCAGCGACCCGAACCGAGCAAGCGGCCTCACGGGCCCTCCCCCGCGATTCGATCCACGGCGGCCGACGTGATCCCGATATCCAGGGCGCTCCCCGTCGCGGGGTCAGTTGCTCTCGGGGCTGGCAACGAAGATCGAGAGCAGCACGCTGACGATCGACACCACGAGCGCGCCCAGGAAGGCCGACCAGAAACCCGAGACGTGAAAGCCCAGGCCGAGCGTGCCGGAAAGCCCGCTCGTCAGCCAGAGGACCAGGGCGTTGATCACGAGGGTGAACAGACCGAGCGTCAGGATGAGCATGGGGCAGGAAAGAAGGACGAGCAGCGGCCGAACCAGCGCGTTCAACAGACCGAGCACGAGAGCGACCAGGAGCAGCTTGCTCCACGCTCCCTGAAATTCGACGCCCGGCACGATCTCGATCGCCACCCAGAGGGCGAGCGCGCTGATCAAGAGGCGGATGACGAATTTCATCGATTCTTCCCTTGGCCTTCGGTGCGGGTCGTTCTCCGGGAGGAATTATCTCCTCGTCCGCGCCCGGCGCGCGAGACGGCTAAACGGCGATGGGAACGGCCTCGGCAGCGGCGACCAGCCGCTCGAGCACCTCGGCCAGGTGCGCCCGGCACGTCTCCATCTCGGCATGAAGCTCTTCGACCCTCTTCCCGGCGACTACGCCGGCGCGCGCCGTGAGTTCCACGGCCTCGGCATGCAGGCGCTCCAGGCGCTCGACCCCATGCACACGCGCGGCTTCGAGATCCTCGACCGCGTGCCGGGCGGTGGCCCAGGCGGCGTCGCGTCGCTCGACCCAGCGCTCGGTCAGGCCGCGGACCCGGTCGTTCCACGGCTCGCCGGCGGCCGCCGGATTGGCCCTGCGCGCCGCGTCCTTGCGGCGCAGGTGCGCCGGCGCACGGTGCAGGTCGCGGACGAGACCAATCTTTTCGAGCAGCCACAAGGCGTAGAAGCTCGCATCCACTTGCCACCACCGAAAGCCTTGGGCGGCCGAGCCCGGAAAGTAGTGGTGATTGTTGTGCCATCCCTCGCCCGTCGTGAGGACCGCGAAAAGGAAACTGTTGCGGCTCCAGTCGGTCGTCGGGAAGACGCGCCGGCCGAAGAGGTGCATGACGCTATTGATCGAGAAGGTGCCGTGCCACAGCAGCACCGTCGCCAGAAAGTACCCATAGAAGAGCCCGACCCACCCAAAGGCGGCGTAGCAGCCAACGGCGTAGAGAAGTGTTGGCAGGTACTGATGGCGGTCCAGCCACACGAGCTCCGGGTACTTCGCCAGGTCCGGCACGCGCGTCAAGTCGGTCTTCTGGTAGTCGGGCACCAGGATCCAGCCCACATGGCTCCACCAGAAGCCCTTCTGGATGGGGCTGTGAATGTCCTCGGGCAAGTCCGAGAAACGATGGTGGTGGCGGTGGTTCGAGGCCCACCAGAGGACCCCTTTCTGCGCCGAGGTCTGCCCAACCAACGCCAACAGAAACTGCGAGACCCGGTCGAGGCGGAACGTGCGGTGGCTGAAATAGCGGTGGAAGCCGGCTGTGATCGCGAACATCCGCAGGTAGTAGGAGCCCAGACACACCGCAACCCCTGTCCAGGAGAAGCCGATGAAGAAGACGCCCAGGGCGGCGAGATGAACGAGCAGAAATCCGGCAGCCGAGCTCGCACGATAACCGGACACCTTCGAAGTCAGTCTGGACACGCGATGACCTCCTGGGGAAACAGTCATCTTATCCCGAGAAACGGGCCTTAGGATCTTCGACCATGGAATGGACGCGCGGCGCCCTCACGATCTCGACGGATCAGGCTCGCCTCGATCGCGAGGCAATCCATGAATTCCTTCGCAACTCCTACTGGGCCAGGGGAATCCCGCGGACGGTCGTAGACGAATCGATCGAGAACGCCCTCTGCTTCGGCCTCTACGAGGGAGGCAGGCAGGTGGGCTTTGCGCGCGTGATCACCGACTTTGCGACGTTTGCCTATCTCTCCGACGTCTTCGTCATCGAGTCGCACCGGGGCCTGGGCCTCTCCAAGTGGCTGATGGAGGTCATCATGGGACACCCGCAACTGCAGAACCTGCGCCGCTGGATGCTGGCGACGCGGGATGCCCATGGGCTCTACGAGCAGTTCGGATTCCGGAGCCCTTCGAACCCGGAGCGCCTGATGGAAATCGTCGACATGGACATCTATCTTCGGAAGCCCTAGGATCTCGCTCGAAATATGACCGCCGTCCTTTAGGGCGAAGCCCCCGGCCCCGCAAACTCCAAGCCCGAAAACAGAGAAACGAGGCGGAGTGCGCCCACGGGCGCCAAGCCCCGAATTTCGAAAGGACGGTCTCCCACGACTCCCACGACCGACTGGTGGAACGGTTTCTTCACCGGACTCTTCGCCGACTTCTGGCGCGTGGCCATCCCGGCCGAGGCGACCTTGGCCGAGGTCGATTTGCTCGAGCGGCACTTGAGGCTCGCGCCGGGTTGCCGAGTCCTCGACGTGCCCTGCGGGCACGGCCGGCACAGCCTGGCACTGGCGCAGCGGGGCTACCGCGTCACCGGTGTCGATTTTTCCGCGGACCTGCTCGCTTCGGCGCGGGAAGCCTCCGACACCCTCGATACGGCTGTCGAGTGGCTCGAGCGGGACATGCGCGACCTGCCGTGGCAAGGAGACTTCGACGCCGTCTTTTGCGCGGGCAGCTCCTTTGGCTACTTCGAGGACGGCGGCAACCGGGATTTCCTGGAGGCTTGTGCGCGGGCCGTCAAGCCCGGGGGACGATTTCTGCTCGATTCGGGCTGGATCGCCGAGTCGCTCTTCCCGAATTTCCACGAGCGTCTCGAGATGGACGTCTCGGGCCTTCACTTCATCGCGGAGAACCGTTATGACCCGCTCCAGGCAAGTGTTGAGAATCGGTTCACGGTGGCGCGGACCGGAGGAGGCGAGACGCGGCCTGCCCGACATCGCGTCTACACGTGCCGGGAGGTGATCGGGCTGCTCGAATCGGCGGGATTCGGCGAGTGCGAGGCTTCGGGGTCATGGGCGGGCGAGCCCTTCACCCTGGGCTCGCCGCGGCTCTTGGTGGTCGCCACGCGCATCGCGTCCGGGTCGATGCCCGGCGGAGGACATCGGCGTGCCTGAACCGAGGCGGTCCGATTCTTTTCGCTCAGGCTTCTTCCGGCGCCTTCGGGCCATCCTCGGGGGTGTATGGGTAGCAGGCCAGCACGAGCCGATAGGGTGGGCCCTGTGCCGGCCGCCCGCTCGCAACCTCCTGGGGCGACGTGTGCCGCGCGATGACGTCCACGACCGCCTGACGCAGCGCCCGCGCAAACTCGGCGCGCTCTCCGGGCTTCTCGAACCGGAATTGGGACTTGACCGACAGCGTCGACAATCGCGTCCCTTCCTCGGCCGCCGCTTTCCAGGCGCGAGCCACATCGGATTGCACTTGGGCGGTCAAGGCCAGCAGGTAGCCCGCGCTTCCCGTGTCCTCGATTCTTCGCCAGTCGGGCTCGAGCGGGCCGAGGATATCGGGCACGAAGAGGAAGCTGCGAGCCGTCGCGCGGTAGCGCTGTTCGACCATGTTCCGCTTTCTCTGTCGTCCTGCCTTCCGCAGAAGCCCGCGATCGGCGAGCCTTCGCACGTGATAGTTGACCCGTTGCCTCGGCATTCGCAGCCGGCTGGCGATCTCCGTAGCAGAGACCGGGGACTGAGCGAACCTCAGGATTTGCAGGTGGAGGGGCTGCAGGAGCATCTCCGCGCGCTCCAGGTCCATGACACAATCCAGCTCGGATGGCGAGACGGTCGAGGCGTCCAACGACAATTATTATTGTCAAGACAGATAATTTTGTCAATTTGGGATCCGAACCTCTTCTGCCTTGGCGGCAGTAATTTAGAAGGTCGGTGGCTTCGCCGAGAGGCACTTACAATCTAGCCGGAGGGCTCATTGGACTTGGCTCGACAACCGGCCTCGATGAGAGACCGGGCTTCCTGAAATGGCGCGATTCGGACTCTTTGGCGGCGGCGTCTCGTCACGCGAGGGACGCCGAGGAGGCAAGCGGGCCGGCCCTGAAGAGAGCAAGAAGAAGGCTCCTCCGCTTTCCGTCATCCTGGAGGATGCCCGTGAGCTCGTGGCAGCCCGAAGGGGCCGCCTCGCCCTCGGGCTCGGGTTGCTCCTGGTCAACCGCGTGGCGGGTCTCGTCCTTCCGGGCACGACGAAGTTCCTGCTCGATGAGGTGATCGGAAAGGGCCACCGGCAGCTGCTCGGGACACTCGTCCTCGCCGCCGGCGGCGCGACCCTCCTTCAGGCGGTGACCTCCTTTTCGCTCTCCCAGTTGCTCGGCAAAGCCGCGCAACGGTCGATCACCGAGATGCGCCGGCGCATTCAGCGGCACGTCGGTCGTCTCTCGGTCTCCTACTTCGACCAAACGAAGGTGGGAGCCCTCCTGTCGCGCGTCATGACGGACGCCGAGGGAATTCGTAACCTCGTCGGAACCGGGCTCGTGGAGGTGTGCGGCGGCCTGATGACCGCGGTTCTTGCGCTCGCAATCCTCTTCTACCTGAACGCGAAGCTCACGTTCATCGCTCTCGCAGTCTTGTCGCTCTTCTCGGTGGTGCTGCTCTATGCCTTCAAGACACTGCGACCGCTCTTTCGCGAGCGGTCGAAGATCAACGCCGAGGTGTCCGGGCGTCTGACCGAGTCCTTCTCGGGCATTCGGGTCGTCAAGGCTTACCGGGCCGAGCGCCGGGAAGCCCTGGCGTTTTCGAAGGGCGCGCACCGACTCTTTCGCAACGTGGCGAAGACCATGACCGGGTTCTCCGCCGTGACCGCCTTCTCGACTCTGTTGCTCGGCGTTGTGGGGGTCGCCATCCTCTGGATCGGCGCCAACGACGTCCTGGCCCGGCGTATGACGATCGGGTCATTCTTCTCCTTCACCCTCTACCTGGGCTTGCTCGTCGGACCCGTCGTCCAAATCGTCTCGATCGGGAGCCAAATCACCGAGGCGTTCGCGGGCCTCGAACGCATTCGGGAGATCCGCAACGAGCTGGCCGAAGACGCCGGCGACCCCGCGCGCGCGCCCCTGCCTCCGCTGGCGGGACGCGTCCAATTCCTCGATGTCCACTTCGAGTACCGGCCCGGGGTTCCGGTGATTCGCGGCATCTCCTTCACGGCCGAGCCCGGAACCTCGACCGCGCTCGTCGGGTCTTCGGGCTCCGGCAAGAGCACCGTGATCGGCCTCGTCGCGGCCTTCTATCGCCCGAGTTCCGGCCAGATCCTGGTCGACGGCCACGACTTGGCCGACGTCCGGCTCTCGGACTACCGCTCCCAGCTCGGCGTCGTTCTGCAGGACAACTTCCTCTTCGACGGCACGGTGTTCGAAAACATCGCCTACGCGCGTCCGGACGCCCCGCCGGAGGAAGTTCGCCGCGCCGCCAGGATCGCCCGCTGCGACGACTTCGTTTCCGCGTTGCCCGAAGGTTACGAGACCGTCGTCGGCGAACGCGGCATCAAGCTCTCCGGCGGGCAGCGCCAGCGCGTGGCCATCGCGAGGGCCATCCTGGCCGATCCCCGCGTGCTGATCCTAGACGAGGCGACCTCTTCGCTCGACAGCGAGAGCGAGGCCTTGATCCAGGAAGGCCTCGCCAAGCTGATGGAAGGACGCACCACGTTCGTCATCGCGCACCGCCTTTCCACCATTCGCAAGGCCGACACGATCCTGGTTCTGGAGGCGGGAAGAATCGTGGAGCAGGGACGCCACGAGGATCTCCTCGCGCGCGGCGGGCGCTACGCCGAGCTCTACAACCGGCAATACGGCCTGGAGACGAACCTCTTCAGGAATCCCGGCGAATCGGCCGAGCCCGCGGAGGAACGGGTTTCCCCCACGGCCGCAGCCGACGCCCGCATCGGACGCCTCCCGCTGGTGGGCGCGGGACCGACCGAGTAGCCGCTGGCCGGGAGGAAAACCTTCGGCTCGGGAGCGGTGCGGCGAGGCTCAGTTGCGGCGCCCGCCGAGGAATCGCAGCAAGAACAGAAACAGGTTGATGAAATCGAGATACAGAGCGAGCGCCCCGACGACCGCGTAGGAGCTGACCTCCCCTTCCGGCGTGACGGCCGCCATCTGCTTGAGACGCTGAGCGTCCCACGCCGTCAGGCCCGTGAAGACGATGACCCCCACCACCGAGATCACGAACTGCAGGCCGGGGCTGTGCCAGAAGAGACCGACGATCGAGGCCAGAATGACCCCGATCAGACCCATGAAGACGAACTGTCCGATACCGGCGAGGCTGCGCCGGGTCGTCGAGCCGTACAGGGCCAGCGCGCCGAACATCCCGGCCGTGACGGCGAACGTCGTCGCGACCGACGTGCCCGTGTAGGCCAGAAGGATGAACGAGAGAGTGGCGCCATTCAATGCGGAATAGAGCACGAAGAGCGCGGCGGCCGTCCCCGGAGCCAGTCGCGCCACGCGCGCCGACAGGTAGAACACCAGGCCGAGCTCGGCGACGAAGAGACCGATGTAGAGAATAGGGTTCGCGACGATCGCTCGCAGGATCGTCGGAGATCCGGCCACCGCGAACGCCACGGCCGCCGTAATCCCGAGGCCCACGCACATCCAGCCGTAGACCTTCCGCAGGAACGCCGTCACGCGTTCGGCGCCCGCAACGGTCGTCGCCGCGAAGGCGGATTGCGGGGTCATCGAGAAGTTGTCGTCCATTTCTTGCTCCTTGGGCCCCTTCGGGCCCGACTCCATAACGATTCTATCGATTGCCGGATTCCCGTGGCCCGTCGGTCAGTTGACCTGGAACCGCAGCGCCTCCAGGTACTTGACGGCAATCGGATCGCCTGGATTCTCGGCGAGCGCGCCTTCGAACTCGACCAGCGCCTCCGCGAGCTCGCCGCGGGAGGCGCGAAGCCGTCCGAGGTTGAGATAAGGAAAGTGCCGGGGCTCGTACCGGGGCGCCTTCTTGGCCCGCTCAAACCAGTCGACGGCCTCGTCGGCGCGTCCCTGCTCGATCAAGTAGCATCCGATGTCGTTGTAGGGATTGCCGAAGGCCGGATCCGTCGCAATCGCCTTTCGACACTCGCTGATCGCCTCGGCGAGCCGTCCCTCGAAGGAATAGGCCCAGCCTCGAAAGGTGTAGGCCTCCGCGGTCGGATGCGTCTCGAGCGAGCGCGTAAACAGCTCGACGGCTTCCGGGAGGTTCCCGGAGAGGAGCTTCGCCGTCCCGAGTCTCCAGATCTCGAGCGCCCGTTCGAGCTCGTCTTCCGCCATCGCGAAAATTCTACTCCCCGGAGGTAAGCTCCGGACGGGAGACGGATCATTCGGGCTCGAGGCGTTCTTCTGATCGCAGCCGGTTTTCTCGCCGGCGCCATGAGCACGTACTATCTGCTTTGGCGAACGCACGGCCTGGCACCCGGACATCCGCTCGCCCTGCGCCCGTCCGAGATCCTTCCGGCGCCGACACGGCCGCCCCGTACGATTCCGGCGACGAATACTCCCACTCCCGCCCCGACCACGACGCCCGGCACGGCGGAGTAGAATCCGTCCCTGAACCGCCCGACCGGCGACTCGCCGAACGACGCATGAACGATCGCAAGTACCGCCACCGCGGATACATGGACTCCGGAGGCGACGAGCCTCGGCGCCGAGGCGCCGGATCCGGTCCCCGCCGCCCCGAGGGTGCGCCGCGCGGAAGGGGCATCGACCTCGACAAGGCTGTGGTCTTCGCTTGCAAGGCGTGCGGCGAGAAGCGCCGCGACCCGGAGGACATCGGCCTCGACACGACCTGCCGAAAGTGCGGCGCCGATCTGCACAGCTGCGCGCAATGCGCCCACTTCGACACCTCGGCGCGGTTCGAGTGCGCCAAGCCGATCCCCGCGCGCGTCCCGGACAAGAAGAAGCGAAATTCGTGCTCCTTCTTCGCGCCGGCCCAGTCCTTCGACCTGACCGGATCGCGCGGCGCGACACCCGACGACGCCCGCGCCGCCTTCGAACGCCTGTTCAAGAAGTGATTTCGGCGCGTCGACACGACGCGATGGCTTCCTCAGGAAGGGAGGCTCTCCGCCTCCCGTAACGCCCTTCTCAGCACCTGCCGCAACATCGGCTGCGTCAGCTTTCCGGTGAAGGTGTTCTGCTGGCTCGGGTGGTAGCAGCCGTAGAGGATGTGCGGCCCGATCCGAGCGCGCGCTCCGTGCGCAAAGCGCGGTTTCGGGGAGGGGATCGGCCCCGCCCGCTCGAGCGCTTGCAGACATTGCTCGAAGGCCAGCGCGCCGAGAGCGACGAGCACGCGCGGACCCGGTACGAGCTCGATCTCCCGCTCCAAGTACTCGCGGCATCGCCGGAACTCGATTCTGGTCGGCCGGTTGTCCGGCGGCGCGCATCGGCAGGCCGCGGTCAAAAGCGCCCGTTCGAGCCGCAGCCCGTCTCGGACGTCGCGCGAGGAGGGAAGACTCGCAAGGCCCGCGGCGTGGAGGGCGCGAAAGAGAAAATCGCCCGAGGTGTCACCCGTGAAGAGGCGGCCGGTTCGGTTTCCGCCGTGCGCCGCCGGAGCCAGTCCCACGATCATCAGCCGCGCGCCCGGATCACCGAAGGCAGGAAGCGGCTGCGCCCAGTAAGTCTCCCCCCGAAAGCGCCGCGGCGGAAGGCGCGCCACGCGCTTGCGCCATGCGGTCAATCGGGGGCAGCGACGGCAGGCGACGACCTGCTGCTCGATGGAGTCGAAAAGGCGCGACGCGCTATCGCCGCGAATAGGTCCCCATGAGCTCGCCCCGGGCCAGGACATGTCCTTCGGAGGCGCGGCGAACCTGGGCGAGGGAGGCGCCCGGCGGCAGCGAGACCGTCCGGTCGAGCGCCTCGAGCCGGAAAAAATAGCGGTGCGTGCCGCTCGGGGGAGCGGGGCCGCCGTAGCCCAGCCGGCCAAAATCGTTCTTCCCGTGCGTGCCGCCTGTCGGCAGAGTCTCCCGCGGCGGCACCCCCTCCGGCAGCTCCGAGACCGAAGGGGGAATGTCGTAGACGACCCAATGGATCCACGTCCCCCGCGGCGCGTCGGGATCCTCGCAGGTCAGGACCAGGCTCTTCGACTCCGGCGGCACGGCGCTCCAGGACAGCGGCGGCGAGACGTCCTCGCCGTCGGCGGTGTAGCGCGCCGGGATCGGCTCGCCTTGCCCGAAGACCTCGCTCCGCAGCCGCAGGCCCGACTTCTTCCCGTCCGTCATGGATCCGCGCTTGCCCCCTCCCGACCGGCTCATTTCTTCGCCTTCGTCGAACCCGCTGCGGGCAGGGCGGGTGGCAGCCCCATCGCGCGCCAGCGCTTCTTCTTGGCCTCCCAGTCTTCGAGCGCGCGCTTCCGGTTTTGTGCCGCCGCGGCGGCCCGGCGGTCGTCCTCGGTCTCCGGGGGGGCCTGCGGCTCGCCGGCGGGGTCAGAATTCTCGGTCACGCCAGACATTCTACGGAATCGGCTGCAGACGAGAAAACCGGGCCGGATCTGCCCTCGCAGACCCGAGCCCGGCTCCCCCGGCGGGAGTTCCGCCTGCCGCTGCCTTAGGGATTCACGTGGATGACGCCGGTCATGATCGAACCGTGGATCTCGCAGAAGTAGGGGAACGTCATTCCCCGATCCGCTGCCGTGAAGGTGTGAGAGAACGATCCGGATCCCTTTCCGCCCGACGCCCACTTCCCGTCGCCAGAGCAGCAGTTGCCGGAGGTCACGGTGTGAAAGCCGCCCACCCAGTTCCACTGCACCGTGTCCCCAACGTTGATCGTCGTCGAGCTGTTGCCCGTGACCTGGTCTCGGAAGGAAAAATCCTGGACCGAGACCATCCGGGTCTGCGCAGCCGCGGCGGTCGGGGTCGGCGTAGGCGTCCTCGACGGGGTCGCCGTCGGAGCGGCTGACGTGGCGGTCCGTGTGGGTGTGCCGGCGGTGGCGAAGCCGGCGGTATCGGCGCCCAGACAGGCCGGACTGCCGGTGACCGGGTTGTGGTACACCTTCACGGTTCCCCGCACCGTGTCCCGCACCGTCATCGTGTAATCCAAATCCGTCAACCCGCCCCAGAAGAACCAGAAGTCCTGCCCCGCAATCGCCCGCGCATCCAGCATCTTCACGAACACCTCCGGCACCAACGGCGCCCCAGGATTGGTCGGCACCAAAGCCGGTATCGTGAAATACCCAAACACGTCGTTCTGCGGTATCGCCAGCCCCTCACCCTGGTTGCCCGTCCGCGGATCCCGCGCCGACAACGTCACCTCAAAGGTGTGTCCCGCAGCGGACAACAACCTCAGCGTGTCCTCTTGCGCCACCTCCACCACCTGGGTCGTCTGCGTCGTCCCACCCGAGTTGCTCACCCGCAACGTCACCGGATAAGACCCGGCCGCCGCGAACACGTGCGACGGATTCTGCTGCGTCGAGCTCTCCCCATCCCCAAACGTCCAGAGCCACGACACCGCCGCCCCGCCCCCGGACCGGTCCGCA
>DATKAE010000052.1:0-108492 GCA_035498405.1 Thermoanaerobaculia bacterium
GGCCTTCTACAACCACCAGCGACCTCATCAGGGATACAGACTCAATGGCCGTACTCCAGCCAATATCTTCCTCGGTGCGATACAGTGAAAAAGACCTCTCTCGGACCAGAAAAGTGTCAACACCCTTCCGAAGCCGGACACACTAGGAGACGATCACGCCGGCGTAGCCCACGACACTCGAGGTGTCGCCCGTCTCGTCCCCGCTGTCGCGGCGGGCGACGACGCGGGCGCTGCTCGCTCCGAGCTGCCGCGCGGCGAAGAGCAGGGCAGTCGCGGGGAGCACGCCGCACATGGAGATGTGGCCGCCCAGAACCGTCGCGAAGAGACCCTCGGGATCCAGAGCCTCGACACGCGCCAGGGCCCTTTCGTCCTTCTCTCGCCCGATGCGGCGAGACTCGTAGTGATTCATGTCGGAGGAAGCGAGGATCAGGGGCCGATCCTGTTGCTCCGACACGGCCCGGGCCACCGCCTCCCCGATCTCGCGGCAGAGGTCCAGGTCGTGCGCGCCGATCGAGATCGGCACGAGGCGGACGTCCGGTCGTAAGACCTGCAGGAAGGGGAGCTGGACCTCCAGGGAGTGCTCCCGAACGTGGGCTGCGGAGTCCTCTTCGAGCGACGGCGCGAGCTCGAGCAGCCGGGCGGCGATACGCCGGTCGACCGTCACCTCGCCGAGCGGAGTCCGCCAGGCGTCGGAGGGTTCCAGCGACGCCGGCTTTCCTCGCCCGGTGTGGTTGGGGCAGAGGATGATTACGATCTCGGGGATGGAGACTCGCCCGTACACGGCTCCCGCCACGGGGCCCGAGTAGATGTAGCCCGCATGCGGAACGATGGCCCCGATGGCCCGCTCGGCCGGCTCCTCCGAGGCGAGGTAGGAGCGCACGTCGGCCTCGAGGCGTTCGCGCCGCCCCTCGTAGAAAGAACCGGCGAACCCAGGCGGACGGACAGGCATCAGTGCGCGGGGGGATTCTATCCGGGCCGACGGCGTTTTCGAGGTTCGCCGCGACGAGGAGTCTCGGCTGCGATGACCGTCCGTCGGCCGCTCGGGATGACCGCGCACGGACGCGGCTGGCCCGGGGTCGCTCGCGGTCAGTTGACGATGAAGGTCGACTCGGTCGTCAGATTGCCCACCTGCGCGCGAATCTTCGTCACACCCGTCTTGTGGCCCGACGCGATGCCGGCGGCGTCGATCGAGGCGACGGAGGGATCGGCGGAGGTGAAGCGCGCGGACGCCCCTTCGATTTCGGTCCCGTCGGCGCCGTAGACCATGACCTGATAGTGCTGCGAATCCCCGACGCGCGCCAGCGCGGTCGCCGGGAGCAGAACGAGCTTGCTGATCGGGCGGGTGTCCACGGTCACCTCGGCGCCGGTCTGGAGGTCGCCGACCTTGGCGACGATTTCCGCTTTCCCGGCCGCGGCCGAGGTCACGACGCCGTCCGGCGACACGGTCGCGATCTTTTCGTTGGAGCTGCTCCAGGTGACCGGAATCGCAACGACTCGGTCGTGGGAGTCCTTCACGACGGCTTGAAGGGGGAGCGGGGAGCCGGGAGGTCCGACCAGGCGCGCGGTCAGGGGCGTGATCTCGACGACCTTGGCGTCCACCACTTCGACGGAAATGGATGTGGACAGATTCTCCAGAGTCGCCTTCACGACAGCCTTTCCTTCCTTCTTCGAAATCAGGCGCCCGCTCCCGTCGACCTCGACGATCTCCCGATCCGAAGAAGACCAGGTCGGGCCGGGAGAGTCCGGCACCGGCTGACCCCTCTTGTCCAGGACCCGGGCCACCAGCCGCTGCGGCCGCTCCAGGCCGTAGATCTTGACTTTCTTCGGCGTGACCTCGATCGAGGCGGGCTTCTGGCCGCAGGCCAGCGTTAGGGCGCAGGCGGCGCCGAGGGCGGTCGCGGCGAGGCGGCTTCGCATGGGCGTGGTCTCCTTCGGTTGTGAAAAATGATAACAGCTCCAGGCGCGTTCCCGGCTGCGACCGCCTTTCCCTTGTGTCACATTCGCCGGAGGATGCGTCGCGCCTTGAGCTCGACACGCCGAGGATGGCGGACCGGGTCGTACAGGCGCGGCGAAGGGACGATGGCGGCCAGCGTCGCCGCCTCGAGGTCCGAGAGGCTTGCCGCCGGCTTTCCGAAGTAGCGCCGCGCGGCGGCCTCCGCGCCGTACGTGCGGCGGCCGAACTCGATGACGTTCAGGTAGAGCTCGAGGATGCGCTTCTTGGGAAGCTCCCTTTCGAGGCGAAGCGCGATCGCCCATTCCCGCAGCTTGCGCCACGGCGTTCGCGCCGGCGAGAGGTAGAGGTTCTTGGCGAGCTGCTGCGTGATGGTCGAGGCGCCGTGGTGAATCTGCTTCTCGCGCCAATCCCGGTCGGCCGCTTCACGGACGGCCTCCCAGTCCACGCCGTCGTGCGACCAGAAGCGCGCGTCCTCCGCGACCACGACGGCCCGCCTCAAGGCCGGCGCGATCGCCGAAAGCGGCACGGGAGTCCACTCGAGGTGCGGGTCCTCCCCGCGCCGGTGGAGGTCCGCTTTGCGCCTCTCCATGAACGCGGTCGTCTTCGGAAAGGAAGCCGCGAGGGGGCGCACGTCCGGGAGCGTGACCCAGAAGAGCGCCGCGGCCGCGAGGAAGACAGCGAGAAGGAAAACGAGAGCGCGACCGATCACGTGCCGTCCCGATCCCGCCGGGAGAGCGGGAAGGCTCGCGGGCGCGATTGGAGACTCCCGGGCTATTGTTTCGCCTGCGTGAGCGCCCGGCGCAGCTTCCGCACGCCTTCGTCCGCCTCGTCCTTCGAGAGAATCAAGTGCGGCCGGAAGCGAATCGCGTTGGCTCCCGAGGCGAGCGCCATCACGCCGTTCTCGAGGCAGGCGGCGAGTGTCCGCTCGCGCATGGGCTTGTCCGGAAGATCGAACGCCACGAAGAGCCCGCGGCCCCGCACGTTCGTCATCACGGCCGGAAACTCCTGCGCGAGCTCGCGGAGCTTCCCCTGGAGGTGCTCGCCGACCGCGCGCGCGTTCTCGATCAGATGGTCCTCGACGATGATCTCCAGATACCGAGCGCAGCGCACCATGTCGACCAGGTTGCCGCCCCAGGTCGAATTGATCCGCGAGGAAATCTTGAAGACGTTGTCGGGAACTTCGTCGATCCGGTGGTTGGAGGCGAAGCCGCAGACCTGCGTCTTCTTGCCGAAAGCGAACATGTCGGGCTCGACACCGAACTGCTGCCACGCCCACATGGAACCGGTCAGGCCGACACCCGTCTGGACCTCGTCGAAGATGAGCAGGAAGTCGAGCTCGTCGGCGAGCGCGCGCAGCCTCCGAAAGAGCTCGGGCCGGAAGTGGTTGTCGCCGCCCTCGCCCTGGATCGGCTCGAGGATCAGCGCGGCGATGTCGTCCGGGTTCGACGCGCAGGCGGCCCGGATCTCGCGCTCGACGGTCTCCTCGGCGGAAGCGACCTCCCGAAGCACCTGCTCGGTCACCGGAAAAGAGAGCCGCGGGCAGGTCAGGCGAGGCCAGTCGAAGGTCGGGTAGTACTGCGTCTTTCGCGGGTCGGCCGTGTTGGTCAGCGACAGCGAGTAGCCCGAGCGGCCGTGAAAGGCGTTGCGGAAGTGGAGAACCTTCTTGCCCTTCTCGCCTTTGCCCCGCGCGAGGTTCTTGCGGACTTTCCAGTCGAAGGCCGTCTTGAGCGTGTTCTCGATGGCGAGCGTGCCCCCCTCGACGAAGAAGAGGTGGTCGCGGTGGCTCGGCGGCACGGCCAGGGCGGAGAACGTCTCGACGAACCGCGCGAAGTGCTCCGTGTAGATGTCGCTCGTGGAGGGCTTTGTCAGCGCCGCCTGCAGCAGCGCTTCCCGGAACTCCGGGTCTTCCATCTTCGGGTGGTTGTATCCGATCGGGAGGGTTGCGAAACAGGAGAAGAAATCCAGGATCGGCCGCTCGCTCCGCGCGTCGTAGAGGTAGGAGCCGCGGCTCCTTTCCATGTCCATGACGACGTGGTACCCGTCCACGAGGATGTGGCGGGACAGGACGTCCAGAACGTTCTTCGGGGAAAGCTCGGTTGTGGTGGTTGTGCTCATGAGGTCCCTCGCGCGGGTCAAAAACCGCCGAACGCTACCATTTTTCGGTGCGACCTCCAACCCCCGTGACGGCGTGTCTGCCCCGGCGCGATGGCCTGGGGAAGTGGCCTTCAGGAGAGCAGGACGGCCGGGATTCGCCGGTCTTCGGGCTCCGCCGCGGTCGCCTGGTCCTTGCCGTGCTGCTTGGCGCGATAGAGCGCGGCGTCCGCGGAGCGCAGCAGCTCGTTCTTCTGCTGCTCGACGGAGGCGGCCGGGGTGGCGTGCGACCGGATCGACGAGACTCCCATGGACGCCGTGATCTGCCCGTGCAGGTTGAGCGCCGGCTCGTTGAAGCCGTACGGGCGCGAGAGAAAGATCGATCCCCGGATCGCGTCCCGGATGACCTCGGCCGCCTGCATCCCCTGACGCAGGGAGTGTCCCGGCAAGATCAGGACGAACTCATCCCCGCCGTAGCGAGTCAGAGTCGCGCGCTCGTCGGTGACGGTTCGCTTCAAGAGGTAGCCCACCTCGCGCAGGACCTGGCTTCCCGCCAGGTGGCCGTGGTGGTCGTTGACGGATTTGAGGTTGTCGAGATCCAGGAAGATCACGCAGAGATCCCCGCCGTCCCGGCTGATGCGGGAGAGCTCCTGCGTCAAGCGCAGGTGCAGGTAGCGCTCGTTGTAGAGACCCGTCAGGCCGTCGCGCTTGGCGACCTCGTAGGCGCGCCGGGCGTCGAGCAGGTTTTGGATCGAGATCGAGGCGTAGTCGGCGAAGATCTCGAGCAGCCGCCGGTCCTTGTCGCGAAAGCCTCCCGGGCCGTTGCGATTCACGAGCTCCAGCACGCCGCAAACCGATGCCTCGATGCGGATCGGGACGCAGAGGATCGACTTGGTCTCGAACCCTTCGGAGAGGTCCGGCGTGGGGTAGAAGAACGGATCCCCGACAACGTCGTCGGTCGTGTACGCGACACCGGTCGCGTAGACGTGCCCGACGATCCCGGTACGGGCCGGCATGCGCTTGGCGAGGCGCCGCTCGGCGTTGCCGCCGAAGGCCGCGATGAAGACGAGCTCGTTCTCCATCCGGTCGTCCGAATTCTTCGTCAGGGGATCGTCGAGAAGGATGGAGCCGGCTTCGGAGGGAACGAACTCGTTGGCTTTCTGGAGGATTTCGCGCAGGAAGCGGTCGATCTCGATCTCGCCGGAGTAGGTGTAGTAGGCCTTATGACGCTCGAGGAAGTTCTCGAGCCTGCGGTTCTCGAGAGTCAGGACTTGCAGCACAGGGGCGCCTAAGTACCAAATTTTACCATCTGATACCCTCCTTTGGCGTGCCTCGGGAGGCAGTTCCGCGAAAAGCGCGGCCCGTGGGCGGGTTGCGGGGCGCCGTCCGGCCGCGGGGAGGCCCCCGCGGGACCCCGGCCCGAAAGCGTTGGGGGCAGCACTTTCTCGCCTCGCCGGAAACCGCAGTGCGCATTGTGGACGCCGCCGGGATCGGTCCCGAGGACACGGTTGTGGAGGTGGGACCGGGCGACGGTGCGCTGACGCGTCCCATCGCGCGACGCGGGGCGCGCCTGCTGGCGATCGAGATCGATCCGCTTCGAGCCGCGGCGCTCTCGGAGGAATTCGTCGGAGAGGCCCGAGTGTCGGTGATCGCCGGGGACGTCCTGCGCAAGACCTTCGCCGAGTGGCTGCGCGAGGCGGGCGCGAAGGGCCCCGCGGTCCTGCTCGGCAACCTTCCTTATTACATCGCGACACCCATTCTCTTGCGCGCGATCCAGGAGCCGGAGGCGATCTCTCGCGCGATCGCCACCGTCCAGCGCGAAGTGGCGCGTCGGATCATCGCGCGGCCCGGGCAGGAGGAGTACGGCTACCTTTCCGTGCGCGCGGCGGCGCATGCCCGCGCCCGCATCCTGTTCGACCTGCCCGCCTCCGCGTTTCGGCCGCGTCCCAAGGTCGTTTCGAGCGTACTCGAGCTTTCCCCGCGAGAGGCTCCCCTCGATCCGGGGCCGCGCGACCGCGCGCTGACGCTCGCCTCGCTCGGCTTCCGAAACCGCCGCAAGACGCTCGCCAACGCCCTGGCTTCCGCCGGGCCCCGTTCGGCCTGGGAGGAGGCGCTCGCGGCGATGGGCTTCTCGCCGAAGGCGCGAGCCGAGGAGCTCGCCCTCGAGGACTTTCTGGAGCTCGCGCGCCGCGTCCCGCCGGCAGCGCCCCGAGTAGCGCCGTGAGCGTCGTCGAGATCGTTGCGTTGGGCGGCCTCGGCGAGTTTGGCAAGAACGTTCTCTGGCTGCGTTGCCAGGAATCGAGCGTGCTCGTGGACGTCGGCGTCTCGTTCCCCGACGAGACTTTCCCCGGGATCGATCGGATCGCGCCGGACTTCTCGCCGCTGCGAAACGAGAGGATCGACGCGATCCTCCTCACGCACGGGCACGAGGACCACATTGGGGCCTTGCCGCTCCTGCGCGAGTGGTGCGAGGCGCCCGTCTACGGCCTTCCTTTCACTCTCGCGCTGGTGGAGCGGCGGCTCGCCGAGTCGCAGGCTCCCGTGGGACGCCTCCAAGAGGTGCGGGGCGGCGAGAGGTTCGAGGCCGGCCGCTTCGCGTTCACCTTCTTTCGCGTCTCGCACTCCGTGCCGGATTCCGCCGCGGTCCTGATCGAGGCGGGAGGGCTGCGCCTGCTGCACTCGGGCGACTTCAAGCTCGACACCGACCCGCCCGACCAAGAGTGGACCGATCGGGACGGCATCGCCGCCGCGGTGGGTACGGGTGTCGACCTGGCGCTGATCGACTCGACCAATGCCGAGAGGCCGGGCCGCGCCCCCTCGGAGGGGCTGGCGGGCCGGGGCCTGGCCGCCGCGTTCGGAAACGCTCCCGGCCGCATCCTGCTGACCACCTTCTCGAGTCACGTCGCGCGGATCTCCCAGGCCGTGAATTCGGGTCTCGCGCTCCATCGCCGGATCGCGTTTCTCGGCCGGAGCATGCGCACCGTCGGCGAGATCGCCGAGCGGTTTGGACGGCTGCGGCTGCCGGCGGACTATCGTGTCCCGCCTCCGGAGCTCGCCCAAGAGCCGCCGAACCGGCTGCTCTGCCTGGTCGGCGGGAGTCAGGGCGAGCCCTTCTCGGCCCTCTACCGGCTGGCGCTCGACGAGCACACCGATCTGAAGCTCTCCGCCGGAGACCTCGTTCTGTTCTCTTCACGGACGATTCCCGGCCACGAGCGCTCGGTCAACCGCGTCGTCGATCACCTCGTGCGGCGCGGCGTGCGCGTGCTGCGCGAGGCGGACCCGCCGCTCCACGTCTCGGGGCACGCGCATCGGGAGGATCTGGCCGATTGGCTGGAGCTCGCGCGGCCGAGGCACGTCGTGCCGGTCCACGGAGAGCGGCGAATGCTTGCCGCCGCAGCGGAGGTGGCTGTGGGCCGCGGTGTGCCGGCCGAGCGGATCCACCTCCTCGACAACGGGGATCGACTCGTGCTTTCGGCCTCCGATCTGCGGATCGAGCGGGCCGCGGTCGCGGCCGAGCGAATCTACCTCGACTCACGACCGGAGGCCGTCGAGCCGGGCATCGTGAAGGACCGCCGGCAGATGGCCGAAGAAGGATTCGTCCTCGTACTCGTCCCCTCCGGCCCGGAGGGCGAGGTCTTCGTCGTGGCGCGCGGTGTCGCGGCGCCGGAGGCCGAGCTGGCCGGCGAAGTCGGGCGCGCCGTGCGGCCGCTGCTCGGCAGGGCCACCGAGGAGGAGCGGGCGGACCCCGAATGGCTGCGCGCCGAGGTCGCTCTGGCCGCGAAGCGGGCCTGCCGGCGTGTCTTCGGGGTGAGACCGGTGATCGTGCCGGTCGTCGTGTAGCCTCGTCTTCGAGGCGCTATGCCCTCTCGTTCCAGCGGCGGGCGTGGGCGACGGCCAGGCGCATGACTCCATAGACGGCCACGCAGAGCAGAAAGTCGAGCACCAGCCCCGCGTCGAATCGGAAGGGGAGGTGCTGAAGCACGCGGGGCAGGGCGGAGTAGAGAATCAGGAAGTAGATCCCGTTGCCGATCAGGATTGCGACGAGATACTCGATCCAACGCCGTGGCGTCATACCCATCGCCATTTTGGCCGGAGTCTATCCCGTCGCACCAGGATCCCGGGTGGGAACATCGGACGTCCCTCCGGGGTTGTGGAATCGGCCGCGATGGCGGGGATGGCATTGGTAACGGCTCGAAAGGGAGGAGCGGCGATGGAAGGTCGGACGGAAAAGGCGACGTTCGGGGCCGGCTGTTTCTGGGGGGTCGAGGCGGCCTTCCGGCAGGTGCCTGGTGTCGTGGACGCGGCGGTCGGATACGCCGGTGGGACGATGGCGAATCCCACGTATCGCGACGTCTGCACGGATGAGACGGGGCACGCCGAGGTGGTCGAGGTGACGTATGACCCGGCCCGCGTGTCGTACGAGCAGTTGCTCGACGTTTTCTGGGAGAACCACGACCCGACGCAGCTCAATCGTCAGGGACCGGACGTCGGGACGCAGTACCGCTCGGCGATCTTCTTCCACACTCCCGCGCAGCGCGAGGCGGCGACCGCCTCGAAGGAGCGGCTCGAGAAGAGCGGCCGCTACCGCCGTCCCATCGTGACCGAGATCACGCCGGCTCCGACCTTCTACCGCGCCGAGGAGTACCACCAGAAGTACCTCGAAAAGCGCGGCCTCGCGAGCTGCAAGGTCTAGAAGCGCGCGCTCGGAGGACTTCCCGGCGGCGCCGCTAGTCCGCGAAGAGGGTCGCCTGGCGGACCGGGCGGCGGAAACCCGAAGGGATCTCCGCCTCGTCGCGGAGATTCAAACCGAGTCGCCGACACTGCGTCTCGAACAGAGCCTCGATCGCCTCCCAGCGAGGCCCCTCGCCGTGCATGCGCTTCCCAAAGGCGCTCTCGTTCATCTTGCCGCCGCGAACCTCCTCGATCGAGTGCAGCACCCTCCGCACCCGGTCGGGAAAGGCCTCGCGCAGACGCTCCACGAAGACCGGCAGCACCTCGGCCGGAAGCCGCAAGAGCGTCTGGAAGGCGAAGCGGGCGCCTGCTTCGCGCGCCCGCTCGAGCAGCCCCCCGATGTCGCTGTCGTTCAAGCCCGGGATGGTTGGCGCGACCGAAATCCCGGCCCGCAGGCCCGCCTCCGAAAGGATGCGGAGCGTCTCGAAGCGCTGCGAGGGCGGAGATGTCCCGGGCTCGAGCGCCCGCGAAACGGCGTCTTCGGCGAAGGCGATCGATACCGTGACCGAGACCGGTGTCTGCCGGGACATCCGGAGGAGCAGGTCCACGTCGCGCCGCACGAGAGCTCCCTTGGTGATGATCGCGACGGGGTTGCGGAAGTCGGCGCAGGCTTCCAGGCACCGCCGCGTCAACCCGTAGGCGGCCTCGAGCGGCTGATAGCAGTCGGTGTTGCCGGAGAAGGCGATCGTTTCTCCGTTCCAGGAGCGGCGGGCGAGCTCCTTTCGCAGAAGCTCCGGTGCGTTCTTCTTCACGACGATCTTTCTCTCGAAGTCCGTCCCCGCACCGAAACCCCAGTACTGATGGGAGGGGCGGGCGTAGCAGTAGGCGCACCCATGAAAACATCCTCTGTACGGATTGACGCTGAACCGAAAGCCCACGTCGGGGCTGTCGTTTTCCGAGAGGATCGAGCGCGCCTCTTCTTCGAAGACCTCGAGGCGGGCCTCCGGCGGTTTGCCCAGCCACTCGGCGTGAACCGATTCCCAGGGATTCGGCGGGTTGGAGACGGGCCGCACCACGGGCATGGAGTCTAGCGTAAATCGGGCGTAAGTCGAAGAATAGAGGGCGAGGGGTGAGGGACGCGGGCCTGGAGGAGAGAGAACAAGGGTCTCGGGGATTTCGTAACCCTAACCCCTAACCCCTAACCCCTAACCCCTTCTACCGGAGCCCGGTGGCTTCCCGGACTTCCCGCATCGTCTCCAGGGCGATCGATCTCGCCCGCTCGGCGCCACGGGCGAGAGTGGTTTCGACGAGGCGCGGGTCGGCCGCCAGACGCTTGCGCTTCTCTCGGGCCTCGGCGAAATGCGTGTCGATCTTCTCGATCAGGAGCTTCTTGACGTCCCCGTAGCCGAGGCCTCCGGCCCGGTACCGGGCGGCGAGGGCCTCCTTCTCCGCCGAGGTCGCGAAGAGGGAGTAGAGGGCGAAGACGTTGTCCTTCTCGGGGTCCTTGGGAGCCTCGACGGGTGTCGAGTCGGTAACGATGCCCATCACCGCCGACCGCAATGCCTTTCCCTCGGCGAAGATCTCGATCGTGTTCCCGTAGGACTTGCTCATCTTCTTGCCGTCGGTGCCGGGCACGGTCGGCGCCCGGTCGAGGCGGTGCTCGGGCATCGGGAAGACCTTCCGATAGGTCTGGTTGAAGTAGCCGGCCATGTCACGCGTCATCTCGATGTGCTGGACCTGATCCTGCCCGACCGGAACGAGGTTCGACTTGTAGAGCAGGATGTCGGCGGCCATGAGGACCGGGTACACGAAGAGCCCGACCGACGGAGCGATTCCTCGCGCGAGCTTGTCCTTGTAGGAGTGCGCGCGCTCGAGAAGCCCCATTCCCGTCACGGTCGAGAGGATCCAGGCGAGTTCCGTGACCTCCGGAATGTCCGCCTGTCGGAAGAAGGCCGTTGCTTCCGGATCGAGGCCGAGGGCCAAGTAGTCGAGCGCGACGGCGCGCACGTTCTCCGACAGCGCCTGGCGGTCCTGGATCGTCGTCAACGCGTGCAGGTCGGCGATGAAGAAGAAGCACTCGCCCTCCTCTTGCAGGGCGATGTGCTGGCGAATGGCGCCGAAGTAGTTTCCGAGGTGGAGCTTTCCCGACGGCTGGACGCCCGAAAGGATGCGGGGACGCTTCATGCGCGCGCCATTCTATCGGCGCCGCCGTCTTGGAGATCCGACCCCCGCGAAGTAGAGTCCGGGGCCAGCGGAGGAGCTTCCATGAGACGACCGGTCAGCTTCGCCGGAATCGCCATGCTCGTCGGTTTCGCCGCGGCCGCGCAGACGCCGGCTCCGAAGGCAACCCCGGACCATCACGAGCGTCCGCCGGAGACCGTCTTTCGCGTCCAGCCGCTCGGTGGCGACGTCTACGCGCTCTATGGGCGGGGCGGCAACGTCGGGTTCTTCGTCGGGCCCGAGGCGGTCACGGTGATCGACTCCCAGTTCAAGGACCTCGCTCCCGGCATCGTCGAGCAGATCCGCAAGGTCACCGACAAGCCGATCAAGTTTCTCGTCAACACCCACTATCACGGCGACCACGTCGGCGGAAACGAGGTCTTCCGCAACTTCGCCATGATCATCGCGCAGGACAACGTTCGAACGCGCATGCTGGCTTCGCCCGAGACGATCAAGCGCGACTACCCCGCGATGCTGGAGGACGCCCGCAAGGCGGGCAAAGCCGAGATGGCGAAGTTCCTGCAGGATCAGCTCGAGTGGGCCGGCAAGGTCAAGGTCGAGGAAATCGCGGCGCCGATTCTGACCTTCGATTCGGAGGTCCGGATCCATCCGGGCGGCGGCGAGACGATTCAAGTCTGGCACCTGCCGCCCGCCCACACCGACGGTGACAGTGTCGTCTTCTTCGAGAAGGCGAAGGTGCTCCACATGGGAGACGACTACTTCAACAAGGTGATCCCGTTCATCGACGTCAAGAGCGGCGGTTCGGCGCGCGGCTACGTCGTTGCCCTCGACAAGGTCATCGCACGCGTGCCGCCCGACGTCAAGGTCATCCCCGGCCACGGCGAAGTCTCGGACCTCGCGGGTCTGAAGGCATTCCGTCAATACCTCGCCGACGTGCTCGCGGAGGCGGCCAAGGCGAAGGCGGCGGGCAAGTCGAAGGAAGACTTCTTGAAGCAGGTCGATCTACCCGCCTACAAGGACTACGGCGGCTACAAGGACCGCTTCAAGGAGAACGCGGCGGCGGCCTACGACGAAGCGCCGGCGCGCTGAGGTGCGCGGGGCCTCCGGGGCGAGGCGGGGAGCTCCTTTCTGAGGGCGCGCGAAGGCGGCTCGCCTCTCGCATGGGGGCGCTTGCGTTGGCCCGGCGCGGCGCTCGCTGCCTTCGCCGTCCTGGCCTTCTTCGTCTTCGGGATGCAGCGGGGCCTGGTCCTCTCGAGCGACATCAAGTCGAGCGTCTGGCCTTGGGCGCCTCTCTTTCCCTCCCGGCACATCCAGACGCCGGCCCTCTCCGACCCGGTCTGGCAGTTTGTGCCCTGGCTCCGCCTGGCGCGGCGAGAACTTCTGGCCGGGCGCCTGCCGCTCTGGAATCCCCATCAGGACGCCGGCGTGCCGCTTCTCGCCAACGCGCAGTCGGCCCTCGGATCCCCGATGAACTGGCCGGTCTTGCTGCTCGACGCCGATCCGGGCTGGAATCTCTCCCTGCTCGCCCGGCTTCTGCTCGCGGCGGCCGCCGCCTTCGCGTTCTTGCGAGACCTGGGCCGTACGCGGCTCGCTTCCGCGCTCGGCGCGGTCGCCTTCGCGTTGTCGGGCGCGTTCGTCGCCTGGCTCGAGCATCCCCAGGTGCTCTCGGCGGCGCCCGCCCCGCTCGTCTTTCTCTTCGCGCGCCGCGCGGCGAGGGAGCCGGGAACTCGAGCCATCGCGGGCCTCGCCATCGCGACCTACCTCGTGCTCTCGGGCGGGCATCCGGAGACCGAGCTGATGGTCGCTGTCCTGACGGCGGGTGTCGTGTTCGCGGCCGGGCGCGGCGCGCGCCGGTGGATCCGTCCGGCCGCCGGCGCGGCGCTCGGTGTCGGTCTCTCGGCGCCCCTCCTGCTTCCGTTTGCCGAGTACTTCGGCCTCTCCGGGGCGCGCCTGGGGACAGGGAGGCGCCCGTTCGTTCTGCCGGCGCGAGACCTTCTGCGGCTCCTCGTTCCGAACCTGTCGGGCTCCAATGTCATCGAGGGGGCGGGGATCGTGCCGGTCGTCCTGCTTCTGTTGTTGCCCTTGGGGCTCTGGACCGGCCGCCGGGATCGCGAGACGCGGTTCTGGACCCTCGCGGCCGGCGCGATGCTGTTCGCGATCTACGACAATCCGCTCTCCCGCGCGCTCGCGCTCGCCACACCAGTCCACTGGTCGCGTCTTCTGCTCTTTCTCTCTCTGCCGCTCGCCGTCGTGGGAACCGCGGGGCTCGACGCTCTGCGCGGGCGGCTGGCGGAGCGTCGCGGTCGGCTCGCGCTCGCGGCCGTCGGCGGCGCTGCCGCGTTGGGTCTCGCCGAGATGCTCTGGGCCGCGAGGGGAGTTCACGGCGTGACACCCGCCTCGGAGCTTGCGCCGACGACACCGGTTCTCGAGCGACTCGCCGCCGACCGAGAGACTTACCGCGTCCTGCCAGTTCACTCCTTCCTTTCCCCCAACAGCGCCACCGATTACGGCCTCGACGACGTGCGCGGGTATGACGCACTCGACTCGGCGGGATGGAGCCGGGTCCGCTCCGCCATGGGCCGGTTCACGGACTTGCCGACGCAGAGCGACGAGATCGAGCCCTGGGACCTCGCGCCCGGCGGCGCTGCCCTGGACGACTGGAACGTGAAGTACCTTCTCCTGCCGCCGCAGTTCGCCTTCGGCGCCGAGACGTTTCACTTGAAGAAGGGGCTCGACCTCGAAGAGGTTTACTCGGGCCCCGACGGCAGGATCCTGCTCAACCGCCGCGTGAAGCCGCGCGTGACGCTCTCCACGGCGGGAGAGGCTCGCGTCCTCCAGCGGGTCCCCGGCCGCTGGTCGATCGAGGTGCGGGCGGATCGGCCCGGCTCGCTGCGGGTCGCCGATGCGTTCTTCCCGGGCTGGAAGGCGCGCGTCGACGGCGCACTCGTCGAGCTGACGGCTCACCCCGGAGAACCGATGACGCTGGCCCTTCCCGGGGGTACATCGCGCGTCGAGCTCTACTACGCGCCGGCGTCCTTCCGGAGGGGTGCCGGAATCGCCGCGATCTCGCTTCTCGCGCTGATGGCCTTGCTCTGGGCGCCTCGAAGGGCGGTGTCGCCAGCTATATCAGGAATGATATAGTCGCCGCCGCCTCGGCCGCTAGTCCTCGGTCTCCGGGGTCCCGGCGAGCAGGCTCGAGACCAGCTCCCGGATCCTCCGCCGCAGGTCGTCGCGGGTGTCGAGGAAGCGCTGGAGCTCGGCCTCGGGGTCGCGCCAGGAGTGGGACGGGTCCTCGATCGACCAGTGCTCGATGCGCCGGGCGCCCGGCCAGGTCGGGCAGTCCTGCGCGGCCGAGTCGCAGACGGTGACGACCACGTCGAACGTCGCCTGCTGGAATTCCTCGGCCGATTTGGAGTACGCGCTCGCCATCGACGCGCCCAGCTCCTCCATGACGCGAATCGCGACGGGATGGACCCAGCCGGTCGGGCGGGAGCCCGCCGAGACCGCAGCGACGTGCTCGGGCCAGTCGAGCCGCGCGAGCGCTTCCGCCATCTGACTGCGCGCGGCGTTTCCGGTGCAGAGAAAGAGGATGCGCCTCCTCACCGACACGATGGTAACGCCGAGCGCGCCGGCTCGGAGCCTCCCGCCTTACGTTTCGGACCGTTCCGTCCGATAATGAACGCACATTGAAGGCCAGCTCTTTCTTTCGGAGCCGCTGGGCCGGTGAGGCGCTCGGAATCTTCCTGCTTCTGGCGGGGATTCTGACGGCGCTCGCCCTCCTTTCTTTCGAGAGCCACGACCCGAACCTCTTCTCCTTGACGACCGGCGAGACGGCCACACCGCACAACTGGATCGGCGGATTCGGGGCCTCCCTGTCCACCGCGCTCTACGCCCTTCTCGGGTTTGCGGCCTGGGGGGTCCCGGCGGCCCTGATGCTCTGGGGCTGGCAGCGGTTCTGGCAGCGCCCGGTCGAGAACCCGGGCTCGAAGGCCGCCGGGTTCGTGCTCCTGTTTCTCTCGGTGCCGTCCCTGATCGATCTGCTCTTTGGGCGGCGCTTCCTGCTCGGAATGGAAATGGAGACCGGAGGGGTGGTCGGGCGCGCGGTGGGAGAGGCGGCCAAGGCGCGGTTCGGCGCGACGGGCGCCCTGCTTCTCGCCATGGCCCTGGCGTTATTGGCAGTGCCCTTGGCGACCCAGGTCTCGCTCGCCGAGGTTTTCCTGGGTCTGAGGGTCCGAATGGTGGGTCTCTTCGGACGGCTGAACGTCGCCTGGGTTCGCCGCCGGGACCAGCGCACCAAGGAGCGGCTGCGCCGTTCGGTGGTCGCCAAGCACCTGGAGAAGTCGCGCCGCGAGGGAATCACGCTGGAGGAAGTTCCGTTCGCACGGGAGGAAGAGCCGCCACCCTTTCTCGCGGAGAGGCCGGGAGAAGGGAAGTTTTCCCTGAGGAAGGTGACCGTCGCGGCGCCGGCGCCGACGAAGCCGGCCGGGGCGATTGCGGCTCCCAAGAAGAAGCCGGACTCGCAGCGGAGCCTACCCTTGGTCGTCGAGGGCTACACCTACCCGCCGACCTCGCTGCTCGAAAGGCGGGAGAGCTCGGGCGCCGTCGATCGGAAGCTGCTCGCGGAGACCGGTCGCATGATCGCTGACAAGTGCGCCGAGTTCGGCGTGGAGGGAGAGGTGGCCGAGTATCACCCCGGACCCGTGGTCACGACCTACGAGTTTCGCCCCGCTGCGGGGATCAAGGTCAACCAGGTCATGGGGCTCTCGGAGGACCTCGCCCTGGCCCTCTCGGCCGAGTCGATCCGGATCGAGCGCTTGCCGGGGCGGGCGAGCGTGGGTATCGAGGTGCCCAACCCGGGCGGCGGCGAGATCATCTCGATGCGCGACGTCATCGAGTCGGAGCGGTTCCAGCGCTCTCCTTCGCTCCTGACGCTCGCGCTCGGGAAAGACATCCACGGCGAGCCGGTGGTCGACGATCTGCGCGGAATGCCGCATCTCTTGATCGCGGGCACGACCGGCTCGGGCAAGAGTGTGGGCTTGAACGCCCTCATTACCTCGATCCTCTACAAGGCGCGGCCGGATCAGATCAAGCTCATCCTGATCGACCCGAAGATGGTCGAGCTCGAGATCTACGAGCACCTGCCGCACCTGGCCACCCCGATCATCACCGACCCGAAGAAGGCCGCCAATGCCCTGAAGTGGGCGGTCAACCTGATGGACGAGCGCTTTCAGACGCTCTCGGACGTGGGGCAGGTTCGAAACGCCGAGCAGTACAACGCGGCGATCAAGGATCCGGAGACGCTCGCGCGCGTGCGGGCGGCGCACCCGGAGGACCCCGATCTGAAGCTCGAGCCGATGCCGCTCATTGTGATCGTGATCGACGAGCTCGCGGACCTGATGATGACGGCTCCCAAGGAAGTCGAGGAGTCGGTCGTGCGCCTCGCGCAGAAAGCGCGCGCCGTGGGCGTCCACCTGGTCGTCGCGACACAGCGGCCCTCGACGGACGTCCTGACCGGCGTCATCAAGGCGAATCTCCCTTCCCGCATCGCCTTCAAGGTCTCCTCCAAGGTCGACTCGCGCGTCATCCTGGATGGAAACGGCGCCGAGCGGCTCCTGGGCCGGGGCGACATGCTGTATCTGCCTCCGGGGACCTCCCGCCTGAAGCGCGTGCACGGCGCCTTCGTTTCGATCCAGGAGACCGCCGCGCTCGTGAAGTTCCTGCGCAAGCAAGCCAAGCCGCAGTACGACGAGCAGATCGTCAAGGACCGCGAGGAGGTCTCGCAGCGTGACGACGCCGGCGACGAAACCGACCCGCTCTACGACGAGGCCGCGCGCCTGGTGGTGCGCGAGAAGATGGCCTCGATCTCCTTCCTGCAGCGGCGCATGGGCGTGGGCTTTTCCCGAGCCGGGAAGCTCATCGACATGATGTCCCGGGACGGCTTGTTGGGTCCCCCGCGCGGATCGAAGCCCCGCGAGGTTCTGGTCTCTGAGGATTACTTCGAGGAAGTCGATCGCCAGCCGCGATGAGCCGCCCGGCCGTCCTCCTGCTGACCGCGGTCTTCGCCTCGCCGGCGCTGGCGTACCTGATCTATCGCGCGGCGAAGGAGCTGGGCTTCCTCGATCCGCCCGTCGACCGGCAGCATGAGCTGCGCCGGCAGATCCTGGCCGCGCTGTACGCTTCCCTGATCTTCCTGCCCGTCTTCCTCTTCGGATGGGAGCGGCGCTGGCCCCGCGTCTGGATCGCCTTCGGCGTCTTGAGCGGCCTCGCCCTCGTTTTCTTCGCCGTGTCGGGACTCGCTTCGGCCAAGGCGCTGTGGAGACTCCGGCATGACGAGGGGCAAGGGCCGGAAGCGGAGCACGGGCGAGGGGTGATGGGCGGGAATGAGGAGGGGTTAGGGGTGAGGGGCGAGGGGCGAGGGTTGGAGAAGAAGGAAATCGGAGACCTCGCGGGCCCTGGTCCCTAACCCCTCACCCCTTCCTCATGAAGGCCCTCTTCTTCGGAACCCCCGAATTTGCGGTGCCCTCCCTCGACGCGGTCCTCGCCTGCTCCGACGTGCCGCTCGTCGTGACGCGGCCCGATCGACCGGTGGGACGCCACTCCCGCCCGGTGCCGTCGCCGGTGGCAAGGCGCGCCGGGGAGCTGGGACTGCCGGTTGCCAAGCCCTTGCGCCTTCGCGGCGACCCGGAGCTCGCGGCAATGCTCCGAGCCGCGGCGCCGGATGTGGGCGTCGTTGTGGCCTACGGAAGGATCCTGCCGCCGGAGGTCCTTTCGGTTCCGAGGCTCGGGTTCGTCAACGTGCACGCTTCGCTCCTCCCGCGTCACCGCGGCGCCTCGCCGGTCGCCGCGGCGCTCCTCGCGGGAGACGAGGAGACCGGCGTCGTGACGATGCGGGTGGTCGAGGAGCTGGACGCGGGGCCCTTGTATCTCTCGAGGCGCGTCCCGATCGAGCCGGAGGAGGACGCCGGCGCGCTCTCGGAAAGGCTCTCGCGACTCGGAGCGGAGCTCCTCGTCGAGACGCTCCGGGGGCTCGAGGCCGGGACCCTCTCCCCCAAGCCGCAGGTGGGTGAGCTCACCTTCTGCCGGCCGCTCTCGCGAGAGGATGGCGAGGTGGATTGGACTCGTCGGGCCGATGAGATCGTGCGGCGCCTGCGAGCCTTTTCCCCGTGGCCGGGAATCTTCACGTTTCAGGGATCGGAGCGAGTGAAGATCCTCGATGCGGCGCCGGTTGTGGCCGGCGCGGCGCTGCCGCCGGGAACGCTCTGGAGGGAAGGGGAGGCGGCACTCGTTGCCGCGGGTGACGGCACGGCGCTCGCTCTCTTGCGCGTGCAGCGGGAAGGCCGCAAGCCCGTCGGCGGAGCGGAATTCCTGCGTGCCCTCGTGCGCCTGCCCGTCCGCTTCGGCAGGGCACCCGAGGCGAATTGATGCCGCCGCGGCGGTCGGCGCGGGACCGGGCCGTCGACCTGCTGCGGGAGGTGCTCGAGCGCGGGGGCCGCGCCACCCCGCTTCTCGGCAAGCGGGGCGCCGGCCTCTCGGCCGCGGATCAGGATCTCCTGCGCGAGCTCGTGCTGGGCGTCCTGCGTTGGCGCTTGGCGCTCGACGCGGAGATCGCTTCGGTCAGCCGCGTGCCTCTGCCGCGGCTCGCGCCGAAGCTGCGGGAGATCCTGGAAGTCGCGCTTTACCAGATTCGCCACCTCGACCGAATCCCCCACTACGCCGCCGTGAGCGAGGCGGTCACGCAGGCCCGCACGAGCGGCGGGGAAGGTGCGGCGAAGCTCGTCAACGGCGTGCTGCGAGGAATCCTTCTCCTGCCTCCTCCCTCTCCTCCGGGGGGAGAGGGGAGCGTTGAAGGAGTCGAGCTCGCCCGCCACTTCTCCCACCCCGCCTTCTTGGTCGAGCGGTGGCTCGAGCGCTTCGGTCCGGAGCGGACGCGCGGGATCCTGGAGGCGGACAACCGGCCGTCCGGCCTCGACCTGATGGTCAACCCAACGGCCGGGAGCCGCGAGGCCCTCGTCGAAGATCTGCGCGCGGAGGGAATCGAGGCTCGACCTTCGTCGCTTTGCCCTCTGGGCTTGACCGTGGTCAGCGGAAATCCGTTCCGGTCCTCGCTCTTCGGGCGGGGACGCTTCGCGGTGCAGGATCTCGGATCCCAGGCGCTGCCGCTGCTGCTTCCTCCCGGCGACACCCTGATCGATCTCGCCGCCGCGCCCGGAGGAAAGTCCTTCGCGGCGCTGGCACTCGGGCAGGCGCGGCGCGCCGTGGCGCTCGATCGGTCCCTGGCGCGGCTGCGGCTGTTCGAGGAAAACCGCGTGCGCCTGGCGCTGCCGCAGGCCACCCCCGTCGCCGCCGATCTCTCCGCGGCTCCTTTGGCGCCGGGCCGGTTCGACCGTGTTCTCTTCGATGCCCCTTGCAGCGGCACGGGCACGTTGCGAAAGAGCCCGGAGATCCGTTACCGGGTCACGCCGGCGTCCATCGAGAGCGTCGCGGCGGTTCAAGAGGCCGGCCTCCTGGCCGCGGCCGAGCTGCTCGCGCCAGACGGGTTCCTCCTCTATTCCACCTGCAGTCTCGAAGCCGAGGAGAACGAGCGGGTAGTCGGGCGGGTGCTGGAGAAGATGCCCCGTCTCGAGGCTTTTCCGATCGAGGCGCCCGAGGGCTTGAGGCCCCATGTTTCGGGCGCTCTCTGTCGTCTCTTCCCGGATCGGGAAACCGACGGGTTTACCGCCCATCTGCTGCGTCGCAAACCCGCCGAGTTGCCCCGGGGCGTGACCTCCACGCCGACCCCTCGCATAGACTCTGGGCCGGCATGAACGTGAGGCGTCGGGCAGCCCGGAAGGAGCTGGCGGAAAGTCCCGTGGGCGGGCCGGCGACGGTTCCCCTGCTCGACCTGACGCGTTACGAGGAGAAGCTCCGAGGCGAGATCTCGCAGGCCGTTGCCGCCGTCTTCGCGTCTGGCAAGTTCATCCTGGGTCCGGCAAACGAGGCCTTCGAGAGAGCCTTTGCCTCGAGACTCGGCGTCGGGCATGCGCTCGGTGTCTCCTCGGGCACGGACGCGCTGCTGGTCGCGCTGATGGCCCTGGGAGTGGAGCCCGGTGACGAGGTCATTACCTCGCCCTTCACCTTCTTTGCGTCCGCGGGCGCGGTCGCGCGCCTCGGCGCAAGGCCGGTTTTCGTCGACATCGAGCCGGACGGCTTCACGCTCGACCCGGCGCGTCTCGAGTCGGCGATCACGCCCCGAACGAAGGCCATCGAGCCGGTCCATCTCTTCGGACAGTGCGCCGACATGACTGCGATCCTGTCGATCGCGAATCGGCGCGGCATCCCGGTCCTCGAGGACGCCTGCCAGGCCGTGGGAGCCGCGCACCGGGGCCGGCTGGCCGGGACCATGGGCAGGGTGGCGGCGTTCTCCTTCTACCCGACGAAGAATCTGGGGGCAGCCGGCGACGCCGGGGCCGTCGTCACGGACGACGATCGCCTCGCAGAGCGCGTTCGGGCGCTCCGCGTCCATGGCAGCCTCGGCGCCGACCGCCATGAGGGCGTGGGCGGCAACTTCCGGATGGATGCGGTGCAGGCGGCCGTCATCGCAGCGAAGCTGCCGTACCTGGACGAGTGGAATCGACGCCGGCGCGAGATTGCGGCGCTCTACGGAGAACTTCTCGGGGACGCGGCTCGGGCAGGGCGGCTGACGCTGCCCGAGGAAAGGCCGGGTGAGCGGCACGTCTTCCATCAGTACGTCGTGCGGATTGCCGACCGGGATCGCGTCGGGCGGGAGCTCGAGTCTCGCGGTATCGCGACCTCCGCGCTCTACGCGGTGCCGCTCCATCGGCAAGAGTGCTTTTCGAGCCTCGGCTACGGACCCGGCTCGTTCCCGGCAGCGGAGCGGGCGTCGCGAGAAGCCCTGGCGCTGCCCATCTTCCCGCAGCTTTTCGACGAGGAGATCGCCAGGGTCGCCGAGGCTCTCCTGGACTGTCTGGACTAGTTTCCTTCGGCGGTAAGCTGCACTTAAACAATTGATTCAAAATAACTTGACCCTGTAGTGCATCTGCCTACTAGCACTCATCGTCGATGAGTGCTAGTATCTCCCGCGCCCAAGGGCACCTCGAAAGAGGCCCGACGGGTCAAACAGAAACGAAAGGCAGGAGGCAACGCATGAAGATTCGTCCGCTTTACGACCGCATCCTCGTCAAGAGGCTCGAGGCTCAGGAGATGAAGAAGGGGGGAATCATCATCCCCGACACCGCCAAGGAGAAACCGATGGAGGCGGAGGTCGTCGCCGTCGGCAAGGGCAAGATCAACGAAGAGGGCAAGCAACTTCCCCTGGACGTCAAGAAGGGCGACCGCATTCTCATCGGCAAGTACGCCGGCACCGAAATCAAGATCGACGACGAAGAGCACCTGATCCTGCGCGAAGACGAAGTGCTCGCGGTAGTCGAGAAGTAACGAGGAGTAGAGAACAATGGCTGCGAAAACGATCATTTACGGTGAGGAGGCGCGGCAGCGCGTCCTTCACGGCGTCAACAAGCTGGCCGATGCGGTCAAGGTGACGTTGGGCCCGAAGGGCCGCAACGTCGTCATCGAGAAGAAGTTCGGGTCACCCACGATCACCAAGGACGGCGTGACCGTCGCCAAGGAGATCGAGCTCCAGGACTCTCTCGAGAACATGGGCGCTCAGATGGTTCGCGAGGTCGCCTCGAAGACCTCCGACGTGGCCGGCGACGGCACCACCACGGCCACCGTGCTCGCCCAGGCGATCTACCGCGAGGGCATCAAGAACGTCACGGCGGGCTCCAACCCAATGGAGCTGAAGCGCGGCATCGACTCCGCGGTCAAGGCGGCGGTCGAGGCGCTGAACAAGCTCTCCAAGCCCGTCGAGGGCAAGGACATCGCCCACGTCGGAACCATTTCCGCCAACAACGACTCGGAGATCGGCAAGATCATCGCCGAGGCCATGGACAAGGTCGGCAAGGACGGCGTGATCACGGTCGAGGAGGCCAAGGGCCTCGAGACGACCCTGGAGGTCGTCGAGGGGATGCAGTTCGACCGCGGCTACCTCTCTCCGTACTTCATCACCGACGCGGAGCGCATGGAGTGCATCCTCGAGAACGCCAAGGTTCTGTTGTTCGAGAAAAAGATCTCCAACATGAAGGACCTGCTCCCGATCCTCGAGCAGATCGCCAAGCAAGGCAAGCCCTTGCTGATCGTCGCCGAGGAGGTCGAGGGCGAGGCGCTCGCCACACTGGTCGTCAACAAGCTGCGAGGCACACTCCAGGTCAGCGCCGTCAAGGCGCCGGGCTTTGGCGACCGCCGCAAGGCCATGCTCGAGGACATCGGGATCCTGACGGGGGGCAAGCTCATCTCCGAGGACCTCGGTATCAAGCTGGAGAACGTCAAGTGGGAGGACCTGGGCGACGCCAAGAAGGTTACGGTGGACAAGGACAACACGACGGTTCTCGTCGATGACCGTTCCAAGAAGAAGCAGGAAGCAATCGCCGGCCGGGTCAAGCAGATCCGGACGCAGATCGATGAGACGACTTCCGACTACGACCGCGAGAAGCTGCAGGAGCGGCTGGCCAAGCTCGTGGGAGGAGTCGCCGTCATCAAGGTCGGGGCTTCGACCGAGACCGAGATGAAGGAGAAGAAGGCCCGGGTCGAGGACGCGATGCACGCGACCAAGGCAGCCGTCGAGGAGGGGATCGTTCCCGGCGGCGGAGTCGCGCTGCTGCGCTCGATCGAGGCCGTCGAGAAGACCGCCAAGGAGCTGAATGCCGACGAGAAGATCGGGGCGCGGATCGTCATCCGTGCGCTCGAGGAGCCGACCCGCCAGATCGTGGCCAACGCCGGTGCCGAGGGCTCGGTGATCATCAACGAGCTCAAGGCCAAGGGAGGCAATTTCGGCTTCAACGCGAACACCGAGAAGGTCGAGGACATGGTCAAGGCCGGAATCATCGACCCGACCAAGGTCACCAAGAACGCGCTTCAGAATGCGGCGTCCATCGCCGGTCTGATGCTCACGACCGAGGCGCTCGTCTCCGAGATCAAGGAGAAGGAGAAGGCCCCGGCGATGCCCGGTGGTGGCGGCGGCGGCATGGGCGGAATGTACTGATCCTTCGTTCCCCAGGTTTTCGAAGGCCCCGGCGTAAGCCGGGGCCTTTTTTCTTCGGAGCCGCGGGGAGCGCCATGTCGTCGGCCGCCCCTATACTGGCGCCGCCACTCCCATGAGGCCGCTTCTCCACGCGCTTCTGCCGCGTCCTCCCCATCCGACGCGGGATGGCGGGGCGATCCGCGCATACTTCCTGCTGCGGGCGCTCTCCGACGAGTTTCGCGTCCGGGCATTTGTGCTGCGGTCGAGCTCGCGGCGGTCCGACGGCGACTACCCTCCCGAGATCCAGGTGCGCGAGATCCCGCACGTCGGCCGAGCTCCCCGGCGCGCCCTGGCCGTGGCGCGCAGTCTGGCAGGAGGAGCCGCCTACTCGGAGCTCCTCTATCGCTCCCGCCGGCTCTCGCGGGAGCTTCGGCAAGCCCTGTCGCGCGAGAGGCCTGAGTGGGTCGTGGCGTTCTTCTACCACCTGGGGGGGCTAGCCGTCCGGCAGGAGGCTCCGTCCTGGATCGACTTTCAAAACGTCGACTCGCAGATCTGGGCGCGGGTTGCTCGCACCTCGACGTCGCCGTTTGCGCGCTGGTTTGCCCGCGGGCAGACGCCGCGAGTCCAGGCGCTCGAGCGGCGGCTGCTGTCGACGGCGCGCGGTGTTTCGTGTGTCTCGGTCCTCGATGCCGGCGCGCTTTCGGCGATGTCGCCCGGCGCCCGGCCCCTGGTCGTTCCGAACGGCGTGGATCTCTCCCGCTACCGGTTTAGGGCAGACCCGCGGCCGGACAAGCTGCTCTTCTTCGTGGGGGACCTCTCGTGGCCCCCGGAGGCCGAGGGGATTCGCTGGTTCCGAGCCGAGGTCTGGCCCCTGTTGAAGCGACATCACCCGGATGCCCGCGTGGAGGTCCTCGGTCGCGGTGCTCCGGCGGACCTGCGGCGGCTGTCCGAGCCGGACTTTTGCCTATTGGGCGAAGGCGGCGACACGCGCCCTTACTGGGAGCGCGCCGCCGTCGCGGTCGTGCCTCTGCGCGCCGGCGGAGGAACGCGGCTGAAGATCCTCGAGGCGGCGGCGTGTGGCGTTCCGGCCGTGTCGACGCCGGTAGGAGCCGAGGGGCTGGAGCTCGCACCGGGCGCCGAGATCGCGATCGGGGCGGACGCCGTTTCCTTTGCCGAGGAGACGGCGCGGCTCCTTTCGGATCCGGAAGCGCGGCGGCGGCAGGCCGCGGCGGCGCGGCGCAGGATCGAATCCGTCTACGATTGGACGCCGATCGGCGCCGCTTTCGCGGCGGAGCTCTCGCGCCGGAGCTCCACGGCATGACCGAGGTTGCCGTCGGGCTCTTGCTGGCCTCCGTCTGGCTCGCGGTCTGGTCCTACGTGCTCTATCCGCCGTGGATCCGGCTTCTTTCCGCGCGCCGGCCGCCGCGCCCGGGGTCGACCGGCGGACCGCCCTCGGTAGAGGTTCTCGTGGCCGCGGCGGACGAAGAGACGGTGATCGGCCAACGCGTTCAGAACCTGCTCGAGCAGCAGGTCGGGGCTCCCTATACCGTCGCGATCGGCTGCGACGGCTGCACGGATGGCACGGCGGCGCGCGCGCGGGAGGCCGCGGCCGGCGACCCGCGGGTCCGGGTCGTCGAATTTGGAGCGCGGCGGGGGAAGGCTTCCGTCTTGAACGATCTCGTCGCCTCCGCGCCCGCGGAGGTCATTGTCTTCACTGACGCGAACACGCGTTTCGATCCGGGCGCGGTCGCGAGCCTGTCAGGGGCCATGACGAATCCCGCTGTGGGCGCGGCTTGCGGGCGGCTGATCCTGGAAGCAGGCGACGGCCGAGCGACGCCGGAGAGCGTGTTCTGGGAGTGGGAAACCCGCTCCAAGGAGGCGGAAGGCCGATTGGGCGTGTGTCTCGGAGCCAACGGGGCGATCTATGCGGCGCGGCGGGCCTCCGTCCAGCCGTTGCCCGCGGATACCGCCATGGATGACTTCCTGATCCCGGCGCGGATCGCGGCGCGGGGCGAGGACGTCGTTTTTACCCCCGATGCGGTGGCGCGCGAGAGCTTCCCGGCAGGCGTGCGCGAGGAATTTTCGCGCCGATTTCGCATCGGGATCGGCGCGGGACAGGTCCTGCGCCGCGAACGCTGGCTCTGGAGCTTCCGGCGGCCGATGATCGCCTTCGTCTTCTTCTCGCGCAAGGCGGCGCGATGGCTGTCTCCCGTCGCGATGCTGCTGGCCCTTCTCGCGTCGCTTGGCAGCCGCGCGCTCTTTCCCTGGGCCCTCGCCGCGCTGGGCCTCGCGGCGCTTCTCGCACTGTCGGCGCACGGGCCGATTCGACGAGGCGGAGTCCGCTCGAGGCTCTATTATTTCTCCGTGATCAACCTGGCCCTGGCCGCCGGCGTGCTCGCCGGGCTTCTGGGTTACCGCCGGCCCGCGTGGAAGACGGCGCGGAGCCCGGGCTAGCTCTTGTCAGCCCGCCCGCTCACGCTTTTTCGCCCGGCCGCCGTCGTCGGGGATGCCCTCGTTGGGGCCACGGCGCTGTACCTCGCCTTCTTCCTCCGTGAGCGCGTCCGGATCCCCGGTACGGAGACCCTTCTTCCTCCGGAAAAGGTGCGGTTCACACTCGGCAATCTCGTGCTGATCGTCGGCGTTCAGGCACTCTCGATGTCTCTGTTCGGTCTCTACGGGTCGCGCGAGCGTTTTCGAGATCCGTTGGCACGTCGCCTGATCCCGGCGGTCTTCTTCCAGCTCTTCCTGCTCGCCTCCGTCTACTTTCTGGCCTTCGCTCAGCCCTACGCCTTTCCCCGATCGGTCCTCGTGCTGTACGTGTTGCTCGATGCCGTTCTGATCGCTTTCTGGCGGGCGATCCTCGACCGGCTCTTCCCGCAGCCGCGCCGCCGCGCGGCGATCGTCGGGAGCGGTCTGACGGCCGCTTTGATCGCCGACGCCATCCGGCGACACCCGTGGACCGGAGTGGAGGTCGTGGGCGCGATCGGCGACCGGGGCGCAGCGGCTGGCCTGCCGCACTTGGGCCCGGTGGGGGAGATCGCCGAGATCGCGACGCGCGAGCGGATCGACGACCTCATCCTGACGCCCGAGGGACCGACGTGGCGCGACCGCCTCGCCCACGCCATTCCGTCCGACTTTCGGACGGAGCTCTTAGTCTGGCCTTCGCCGTTCGAAACGATGATCGGGAGGCTGCGGTTTCGCATCGTCGGGGATCTGCCGCTGCTGGAAGCGAAGGTCCGGCCGCTCGAGGGTCTCGCGGCGGCGGGCAAGCGTGCCACCGACCTCCTCGGAGCGGGCGTCCTGCTTCTCTTGCTTTGGCCGGTGCTTCTGCTGGCGGCGCTCTTCGTGGCGGTCACCTCCCCGGGAGGCGTCTTCTATCGGCAGAAGCGGGTCGGCAAGGATGGCCGCGTGTTCGAACTCTGGAAACTCCGGACGATGCGCCCGGGCGCCGAAATCGAGACCGGCGCCGTGCTGGCGGTGCCCGACGATCCGCGCGTGACCGCCGTGGGCCGGCTCCTGCGCTCCGGGCGTGTGGACGAGATTCCACAGTTGTGGAACGTGCTGCGGGGCGACATGAGCCTGGTCGGACCGCGGCCGGAGCGGCCGGAGTTTACCGCCCGTTTCGCCGAGACCGTGGCCGGATACGACCTGCGCCACTCGGTGCGTCCCGGTGTGACGGGCCTGGCTCAGGTTTCGGGCGACTACGCCTCGGAACCGGAGATCAAGCTGCGCTACGATTTGGCGTATCTGAACAACTGGTCCTTCGGTCTCGACCTCGCAATCCTGTTGCGCACGCTTCCGGTCATCCTGACACGGCGGGGGATCTGACTTGGGGGAGAGCCGTCTGCCCGCCGAAGGCTCGCCAGGGCCGTCCCGACGGCCGAAGATCGCGGTCGTCATGCCGGCTTACAACGCGGAAAAGACGCTCGAGCGCACGTATGCCGACATTCCCACAGGATCGGTCGACGACGTCATCCTGGTCGACGACTGCTCGCGCGATCGCACCGTCGAGGTCGCCCACCGCTTGGGTCTCCACACCGTGGCGCACCAGAGAAACCGCGGCTATGGCGGCAACCAGAAGACCTGCTACCGGACCGCGCTCGAGCGGGGAGCCGACATCGTGGTCATGGTGCATCCCGACCACCAATACGACCCGACCGTCATCCCGGACCTGATCGAGCCCCTGCTCGACGGCAAGTGCGACGCGGTCTTCGGCAGCCGAATGCTCGGGGGCCGTCCCATCCAGGGAGGGATGCCCAAGTGGAAGTATCTCGGCAACATCTTCCTGACGGCGGTCGAGAACGCGACGTTCCTGATCTACCTGACCGAGTACCACAGCGGGTTTCGCGCCTACTCGCGCCGATACCTCGAGTCCGTCAATCTCGGGGCCAACTCCGACGGTTTCGTCTTCGACACCGAGATCATCGCGCAGGGGATGGCCCACGGCTTGCGCATCCGCGAGATTCCGATCGCAACGCGTTACTTCGACGAAGCCTCGCAGATCGCCTTTGGTCCCTCGGTACGATATGGATTCGCGATCCTGAAGACCATGCTCCTCTACAAACTGCACGTCTGGGGACTCTGGTCGGCCCCGATCTTCCGCAGGGGTTAGGGGCGAGGGGCGAGGGAAAACAGAGACAGGGATTCGTAGTTCCCTAACCCCTAACCCCTAACCCCTAACCCCTGCTACTCCGGCATCGGCGGAGGGGCAGCGAGCCGTCCGGCGCGCAACTCTGCTTCCAACCGCGCAACCTCCTGCAGGAGCCGGCCGGAGAGCGGCTCGGGAATAGCGGTTGCGAGAGCGGGGCTGATCCAGAGGGCGCGCAGCAGCGCGGCCTGAGCCTCGGGGTGTTCGCCCGCCACCGCGTGGGCGCGCCCCGCGTTTAGATCGATTTCCGCGCGCTCCCCCGTCGCCAGAGCGTCCCGGTAGAAGTCGAGGGCCTCCAGCGGCCGGCCGGCCACCAGGCGAGCAGAGCCGGCGAGCAGGCGCGGGCGCGGATCCTCCGGAAGGCCAGCGAAGGCCGACAGGGCGAGAGTGGCAGCGCGGTCGACGGCGGGCCGCGCTTGCTCGAGGGAGGTGCTCGTCGCGAGCGCGTTGCGGAGCTCGTCGGTGGCCCTTCGGAGCCGCCGCTCGGCGACGTAACGAGGCCCCTCCGGCCAGAGCAGAGCCAGAAGCGCGGCGCCGGCCGCGATCCGAAGAAGAGGCCTCAAACGTCCTCCGGCCGGCCGGCCTCCGCAGCGAGCCGCCACCCCCGGCCCGCGGCGAGAAGCAGCGGAATCGACGAGACCGGGCGCTGAAGCGGAAACCAGGTCAGCGCCGCGACGCTGCCGGCCACGAGAATCGCAAAGAGCAGTGCAGCCTCGGTTGCCGCCGCGCTGCGCCCGCGCGCGACCCGCCAGAGCGCCAGAACGACGGCCGCGGCCGCGGCGAGCGCGGCAAGACCGGCCACGCCTCCTTCGGCGAGGGCCTGCAGCGGTTCCGAATGCGCCTCGCTGTAACTGCTCGTCACGAGCGGGTTGACGAGGCGCCGGCGACCGCGAACCTCCGCTTTCAACCGATGCGGCACGAACTCTGCGGCGAAGGTGCCCGGCCCGAAGCCGAGGAGCGGCCGCTCGCGCACCATCTCGGCTGCCGCCGACCAGGGTCCCAGCCGATACGTCAAGAGCAGATCCCAGTCGCCTCCGCGCGCCGCGGCGAGGGCTCCGGCCGCCCTCGCGCGGGTCGGAGGAAAGGTCCAGAGCCCCGCGAGAACGACGGCGAGGAGGATGGCCACGGGCAGGATCGCCCGCTTCCCGAGCTTCGCAAAGATCAGAGCGGTCCCCCCCGTGGCGAGGGCGGTCAGCGCCGTGAGGTTTTGGTTGATGATCAGGGCGGCCAGGAAGAGCGGCAACAGGGCGGTGCAAAGGGTGCGTGGGAGATTTCGGCGGGCGTCGAGCACCACGGCGAGCGCGGCGACGGCGGCCAGCGCGATGGCGAGGGCCAGGTAGCCCACGTTCCCGACGAAGGCTCCCGTCGCGTCTCGCGGCCCCGTGACCTCGACCGCAAACGGTCGAAAGATTCGCTGTCTCTGCAGGAGCGAGACGACGGCATTGAGCGACGACAGGCCGAGGTAAAGACCCAGAAGCCGGCGGCCGTTGCGGTCGACGACGCGGGACGCCCCGAGCGGAAGGAGCAGCGCGAAGAGCAGCAGCACCCGCTCGGCTTCGAGAGACATCGTGCGGCGAGGCGAGACCCACGCCGCGGCCAGGGCGCCGGCCAACGCCATGGCGAGAAGCACCAGAGCGGCCCGCGGCAATGGGCCGGCGCGGCGCCACAGGGTGGCGAGGGATTCTCCGCCTCGGCCGAGCAGAAACGCCCCGATGCAGGCCACGACGATCGCCAGGAGCGCCGCCAGGCGCTTCGGAGCGTCGAAGGAGGCTTCGGCTCGCGGGTCGACGAGCAGCGCCGAGGCCGCCAGGGCGGCGGCGAGCGCGCCGGCGGCCCAGGTGGCTCCCGCGTCGCGCCCCCGGGCGAGCGTCGACGCCTTCTTTTTCGTCCGGGCGGACATTTGGGCGATTAGAGCAGTTTCCGGGCGTCCGGAGCCAGATGCCGCTCACGCCCGTCGCCGTCCGCCTCGTCCTGTCTTATGCTGTTGCCCTCGCCCATGACCCCCTGGACCTCTCCCCGTCCCCGCCGCGTCTCGCTCCATCTCTGGATCTACCGGCAGCGCGTGGCGATTCTCGCCTCGCTCGCCGGCGTCCTGGTCGCGGGACTTCTCGTCGTCGGCTACTTCACACACGTCGTCGTGAAGCGATTCGATGGCCGCCGGTGGAATCTGCCATCCCGCATCTACTCCGACATGGCGATCTGGCGCGTGGGAGACGGGGGCAGCCCGGAGCGTCTCGCTCGCAAGCTCGAGCGGCTCCTGTATCAAGAGACCGAGCAACGGCCGGAGCGCTCGGGCTGGTTCCGGCGCTCCCGAAACGCCGTCGAGGTCTATACGCGCCCCTTCCAATACCCCGGACGCTCTTTCCCGGAGCTCGGCGTCCGGATCGAGTACGCCGGCGGTCTCGTGAAGTCGCTTGCTTCCTTCTCCGGCGAGCGACTCGAGGCTCTCGTCGTCGAGCCGGAGCTGCTGGGCTCGGTCTTCGGGGAGGAGTTCGAGGACCGCACGCTCGTGCGCCTCGCGGATGTACCCAAGACCCTGACCGACGCGATCCTCGTCACCGAAGACCGCGACTTCTACCGGCATGCCGGCGTGTCCCTTCGCCGAAGCCTCGGCGCCGTGATCTCGAACCTGAAAGGGGGCGCGAAGCAGGGCGGCTCGACCCTCACGCAGCAGCTCGTCAAGAACCTCTACCTCTCGCCGGAGCGCACGTTGAAGCGCAAGGCCGTCGAGGCGATCATGGCGGTGATCCTGGACGGCCGCTACTCCAAGGACGAGATCTTCGAGGCCTACCTCAATGAGATCTATCTGGGCCAGCACGGGTCGATCGCGATCACGGGAGTCGGGGAGGCCGCCCGCTTCTACTTCGGCAAGCCGGTCTCCGACCTGGATCTGGCCGAGTCGGCCACGCTCGCCGGGATGATCAAGGCGCCCAACGTCTATTCCCCCGCCCGCAATCCGGAGAAGGCCCGGCAGCGGCGCGACCTGGTCCTGCGCTTGATGCGCGAGGAGGGGAGGATCGACGAAACGGCGCTTCAGGGGGCGCTGGCCGAGTCGGTCTCGACGCGCTCCCGTCGGCCGGAGCGAACGATCGCCCCGCACTTCGTCGATTTCGTGAAGGCGGAGCTGGCCGAGCGCTATGGCGAGAAGCTCAGGACGGAAGGGCTGCAGATCTACACGACTCTCGACGTCGACTTGCAACAGGCTGGGCAGCGCGCCGTGACGGACGGGCTCGCGGGCCTCGAGAAGAATTACCGCCGCCTGGCGGCCGCCGCCAAGGAGGAGCCGCTGCAGGGCGCCCTGATCGGCCTGGAGCCCGGGACCGGGGCGGTGCGGGTCTTCGTGGGAGGTCGCGACTACCGGCTCTCGCAGTTCAATCGCGTCACCCAGGCTCATCGGCAGCCCGGGTCCCTTTTCAAGCCTTTCGTCTTCGTCGCCGCCTTCGGACGCCGCGACCTGCCCGAGCCGATCACGCCGGCGACGATCTTCAACGACTCACCGATCACGGTCGAATGGGACGAGAGGGCGGAGGACCAGGTGTGGTCGCCGCGAAACTACGACGGCGACTTCCGCGGGCCGCTTTCGGCGCGGCGGGCCCTCGAGCTGTCGATCAACATTCCCACCGTCCGGGCCGCGCTCGCGGCCGGCCTGCCCATGGTCGTCGGGGCGGCGCGCGCGGCGGGCATCGGCTCGCGCCTTCGCGCCTACCCATCGGTCGCCCTCGGCGCTTTCGAGATTTCGCCGATCGAAATCGCCTCGGCCTTCGCGGTGCTGGCAAACAGCGGCGTGCGCGTACGGCCGGTGGCAATCGTGGGCGTGCAGACTTCCGATGGCGCCGTTCTCGACCGCAAGGAAACGCCAATGGAGCCGGCCCTGCCGGCCGACGCCGTCTTTCTCGTGAATTCGCTCTTGCGGGGCGCCGTCGACCGAGGCACCGCGGCGGGGGCCCGGGCGGGCGGCATCCGGGGCGTGCTCGCGGGCAAGACCGGCACGACCAACGACGGCCGCGATGCCTGGTTCGTCGGCTTTTCGCCGCGGTTTCTCGCGGCGATCTGGGTCGGCTACGACGACAATCGCGCCCTGCACCTCTCGGGGTCGCAGGCGGCCGTTCCGATCTTCGCCGACTTCTCGAAAGCGCTGCCGCCCCAGTATTTCGACGCAAATTTCCCCGTTCCCTCCGACATCGTGACGGCGGAGATCGATCCGGAGACGGGTCTGCTCGCGACCTCCGCGTGTCCGGCGCGGGTGACGGAGGTGTTCATCGCCGGCACCGAGCCGAAACAGGATTGCACTCTGCACCGCGGATTCCTGCGGTCGTTTCTGCGGTCGCTCTTCCAGTAGGCCGGAAATTCGCCGCCCCTTCTGATAGTTTCGATCCGTTCATGGCACGGCGTCCCGCTCGATCGTCATCCTCCTCGGCCATCCGAATCCGCGGCGCGCGCACGCACAACCTGAAGCAGGTGTCCGTCACGATTCCGGCCGGACGGCTGACCGTGATCACCGGCGTTTCGGGCTCCGGCAAGTCGTCGCTGGCCTTCGACACGCTGTATGCGGAGGGCCAGCGGCGCTACGCCGAGTCTCTGTCGACCTACGCCCGGCAGTTCTTGGAGAGGCTCGACCGGCCCGACGTCGACTCGATCGAGCCCGTTCCGCCGGCCATTGCCCTCGAGCAAAAGAACGGCGTCCGAAACGCGCGGTCGACCGTAGGAACGCAAACGGAGATCCACGACGCCCTGCGGCTGCTCTTTGCGCACGGCGGGACGACCTTCTGCCCGGATTGCGGCGTGGCCGCGGTGCCGGGCGGAATCGATCGGGCCGTGGAGGAAATTGCGAAGGCTCCCGAGGGAACGCGGCTGACGCTGGTGGCTTCGGTGCCATGGGCCCCCGCGGGGGACGCGAAGCGCGGGAGCGCGCGCCGCCGCGCCGAGGAGCACCGGCTCCGCCTCTCGGAACTGAAACGCGCCGGATTCTTCCGGGCGCTGGACCGTCAAGGGCAAACGACCGAGATCGGCGAGAGCGTCGAAGAACTCCTGGACCCCCAGGGGCGATTGCTCCTGGTCGTGGGGCGGTTCGCGGTTGTCGAGGCGTCCCGCCCCGAGATCGCGGCGGCGGTCGAGACGGCCTTCACGCTGGCGGGCTCGGTGACCGCCGTGAGGGAAGATGGGTCGCGCACCTTCCAGAGGGGACTTCATTGCCCGCGGTGCGCGCGGGAGTTCCGTGATCCGACACCGGCTCTCTTCGCCTTCAATTCGCCGCTGGGCGCTTGCCCGGCCTGCCAGGGCTTCGGGCGCGTGATCGGGGTGGACCTGGAGAAGGTCGTCCCGGATACCGAGCTCACCCTCGAGGATCGTCCCGTCGCGCCCTGGAACACGCCTGCGTACGCGTCCGCCTACGACGATCTGTTTCGCGCCTGCCGTCGCTACTCCGTCCGGACTGACATCCCGGTGCGCCGGCTCTCGGCGCACGAGCGCGCGATTCTGGTCGAGGGGCGCGGGGACTTCTACGGAATTCGGGGGTTCTTCGACTGGCTCGAGACCAAGCGCTACAAGATCCACGTTCGGGTACTTCTCGCGCGTTACCGCGCCTACACACTTTGCCCGGAATGCCGCGGGGCGAGACTCGCGCCGGCGGCGCTGGCCGTTCGGTTCCGCGAGCGCACCCTGTCGGCGCTGTCCGAGCTGCCGCTCTCGGAGCTCCAGAGCTGGCTCGCCGAGCTGAGGCTCTCGCCCGCGGAGCAGGAGCGTCTTTCCTCGGTCGTCGCGGAGATCCGTTCCCGTGTGCAGTACATGAACGACGTCGGTCTCGGGTACCTGACGCTCTCGCGCCCCGCGCGCACGCTGTCAGGCGGCGAAGCGCAGCGCATCGGGCTCGCTTCGGCGCTCGGCGGCGCGCTCACCGGGACGCTCTACGTGTTGGACGAGCCGACGATCGGCCTCCACGCGGCGGACACCCGCCGCTTGCTCGGGATCCTGAGACGGCTCGCCGACCGCGGCAATACCGTGGTCGTCGTCGAGCACGATCCGGAGGCCATCGAGGCCGCCGACCGGGTGATCGACCTCGGGCCCGGGGCCGGAAGCGCGGGCGGCCATCTTCTTTTCGAGGGAACGCCGCGGGCGCTCGCCCGTGTGCGGGGCTCGGCGACGGGAGAGCTCCTGCGGCGCCGCGCTCGCCCGGCGCCGCCGGTTTCCGACAGCGCGCGCGGCAAGCCCGCCGGACGGCTGGTCGCGTTCCGGCGCGCGGAAGGAGCCGTCACGATTCGCGGCGCCCGGGCGCACAACCTCCGAAACCTGACCGTGCGGATTCCGCTCGGGCGTCTGGTCGCGGTCTCGGGCGTGTCGGGCTCCGGAAAGTCGACACTCGTGCGCGACATCCTGCACAACGCCTACGCGCGCCGGGTCAAGGGAGTCGCGCAGCTGGACGTCGGTGAGCACGACGCGATCGAAGGGCTCTCGGACGTCGCCGACGTGTTGCTCGTGGATCAGAGTCCCCTGGGGCGTTCGGCGCGATCCAACCCTGTGACCTACATGAAGGCGTGGGACGAAGTCCGCCAGGTCTTCGCGCGTCACGCCGCGCGCCGCGGACTGACGGCGCGCGACTTCTCTTTCAACGCGCCCGGCGGGCGCTGCGAGGCTTGCCGCGGAACCGGCTGGCAGACCATCGACATGCAGTTTCTTGCCGACGTGACCGTCCGCTGCGACGTCTGCGACGGCCGGCGTTTCCAGAATCGGGTGCTCGCGGCGCGTTACCGAGGCAAGAATATCTGGGACCTCCTCGAAGCGACCGTCGAGGACGCGATCGCGTTTTTCGCGGAGGAGGAGAAGATCCGCAGAAGGCTTCAGCCGCTCGTCGATGTCGGACTGGGCTACCTGCCGCTCGGCCAGCCCACGGCGACCCTTTCGGGCGGCGAGGCGCAGCGGCTGAAGCTCGCGTCCTTCCTCGAGATCCGGCCCGCCGCCCCTCGGGGGACGCTCTTCCTCTTCGACGAGCCGACGACCGGTCTCCACGCGCGGGACGTGGAGCGGCTGCTCGCAACGTTCCGGCGGCTGCTCTCGCGCGGGCACTCGATTGTTGCAATCGAGCATCATCTGGAGTTTCTGGCCTCGGCCGACTGGATCATCGACCTGGGCCCGGGCGGCGGAGGGGAGGGAGGGCGCGTCGTCGCCGAGGGCCCGCCCATGGAAATCCGCGCAAACCCGGCGAGCCTCACGGGTCGATTCCTCTCCGAGAAGGCCCCCTCGCCTCCTTCGGGCGCCAGCCGGAGTGCGCGGCTCGAGGTCTGAGCTCCACTCCCGCGCCGATCCTCCGGCGGGGGAAAGTCTCTCGGGTCGGGGAGCCCCCGGTCACTTTCGCTTCGGCCTCGAGTCCTCCAGAAACTTCCGCAGCGCATCCCGGCCCGCCCAGCCCTCCAGGCGCGCAATCTCCTTTCCGTCGGCGCCGGCCGCGATGAGTGTGGGGAAGGCTTCGACCGCGTAGCGGCGCTGGAGTTCGTCGACGAGAGGGGAGTTGCGGCCTTCCTCTTGGGAACGGTCGACGACGCGGGCCGGCACGAAGCCCTGATTGGCGATTCCGGCGAAAGTTTCGTCTCCCCAGCCTTCCTCGTCCAGGCGATGGCAGGGAATGCACCATTCGGCGCTGAAGTCGTAGAGAACGGGCTTCCCGGCGGCCTTGGAGGCCTGGGCGGCCTTCTCGAGCGGAACCCACTGCACGAGCGGCGGCGCCGGATGTCGGTGCGCCTCGGCTTCCGAATGGTTCGTTCGATCCATGACGGCCGTGACGATGCGGAAGAGCACCGCGGCGAGCAAGACGAAGAGGAGCGCGGCCGAAAGCTTCGACTGCGAGCCGCGCGAAGCGAGCAGCCCCTCGACCGGATGCGCAGAGACGGAATCAGTCTTGTCCATAGGCGAACTCCCTTCGGCTGAAAATGACCGCGGCGAGGATCAGGAAGGCCGTCACGGCCAGGACCCATCGTCCCGTGGGCTCGGCGAGCACCTGGTGGCCTCGCAGGACCTCACCCCAGGCGACGTTGGGCAGGATGTTCGACCGGAGCGCCTCGCCGGCCTTCTCGATCGCCGGGCGCTTGAGCGCGGCCCCGAGCATCGGAATGGCTCCGAGGGCAACCTGGAGGACGACGTAGGCGAGCACGTCCGCATATCCCCGCAGAAAGGTGGAGAAGAAGAGCAGGATCGCGGCGAAGAGCGCTGCGTTGAGCATCGCCGTCGCGACACCCCGCGCGAGGGCGAGTCCGGAGAAGGCGGCCGGCCGGGGCCCCGACAAGGCCGGTATCAACTGGACGCAAAGAATCGTCAGACCCGCGACGACGCCGAGATACGTGCCATACACGGTAAGGATGCCGAGATAACGGCCGAACAGGTACGCGGTGCGGCGAATCGGCCGCGCCAGAATCATCTGTAGCGCTCCGCCCGAGGCATCTCTCGAGACCGAGCCCGCTGCAATCAGGGCAACGGCCAGGATCCCGGTTCCGAAGGCGCTCTCCGGATTCGAGAGGGCCGCCTGGAGGGCCGTCAGGAGTCCGAGAAGGCCGAGCGCGGTGACGATCGCCGGCGAGCCGAAACGCTGCCGCAGGAAGCGGCGCACCATCTCGTTCACGGGGCGGGGCTCCGAAGGAACATCTCCTCGAGATCCGCCGAGGATCGCGCCTCGAGCACGGGCACGTCCGCCAAGGCGAGCGCCTTGACGGCGCGGGCGAGGTCTTCCTCGGAGGAGATCGAGAGGCGCAGCGAGTCGTCCGACGCCGCTTCCGGCGCGAAGCCCGCCGTCCGCAGCGCCGTGGCGGCCTGTTCGCGCCGATCGGCCGGGACGCGGACGTTCCCCCGCCGCGGGGCGGGAGACTCTCCGCGCAGCGTCTGCGACTGAGTCAAGCGTCCCTGAGACAGAAAGACCACGCGGTCGCAGACTCTTTCCACTTCGGGCAGCTGGTGGGAGTTCAGGACGATCGTCGCGCCGCGGGCTCGGGCTTCGAGAATGCGCTCGCGCACCACGGCGATTCCGAGCGGGTCGGTCCCCGAAGCGGGCTCGTCGAGAAAGAGAAGGTCCGGGTCTCTCAGCATCGCCTGGCCCACACCGACGCGCTGAAGCATGCCGCGGGAATAGCCGGAGAGGCGCCGGAGAAGGACGACAGGCTCCAGGCCCACGCGCGCCGCCGCAGCGGAGACCTCCCGGCCGGCTTCCGCGGGGGCGCCGCCGGCGAGCCTCCAGTGCTGGGCGAGGAACGCCGCGCCGGTCAGGTCCCGGTCGAATCCGAGACGCTCGGGCATGTAGCCGGTCCTGGCTCGGACGGCGAGGTCGTCCGGTGCCAGGCCCGCGATCCGGATCGAGCCGGAGTCTGGCCGGAGAAAGCCGAGAAGGCAGAGGAGCAGCGTTGTCTTGCCGGCGCCGTTGGGCCCGATCAGGCCGAGCGTTTCCCCCTGGCGGACCTCCAGCGAGATGCCCTCGAGGGCCTGGGTGCGGCGGCCGAAGCGGCCGTAGGTCTTGGAGACATCGCGGACGGCGATCATGCGAACGGTCCACAGGATAACAGCGCCTCCGCGAGGTGCGATTCCGGGAATACATGCTAGAGTCGGGCGCTTTTTTACCGTCGGCTCGATGATCGAAGTTCAGAACCTCACCAAGAGCTACCCGACCCAGACCGCCGTCGCGGACGTCTCCTTTTCGGTGAAGGAAGGGGAGATCGTCGGATTCCTGGGGCCCAACGGGGCGGGTAAGACCACCACCATGCGGGTCTTGACGGGCTTCCTGCCTCCGACCTCGGGGACCGCGCGGATCGCCGGCCACGACGTGCGGACGCATTCGAAGGAGGCTCGGGCCTGCCTCGGGTACTTGCCGGAGTCGGCGGCGCTGTACCCGGAAATGCGCGTGCGGGAGTTCCTGGCCTACCGGGCCCGGTTGGAGGGCATCTCGGGAGCCGACGTGCGTCGGCGCGTGGACGAGGCCATCGGCCACTGTCTCCTGGAGGAAGTCGCCGATCGCAAGATCGACAACCTGTCCAAGGGCTACCGTCAGCGCGCGGCGCTGGCGGGGGCCCTGGTGCATCAGCCGCCCGTGCTGATCCTCGATGAGCCGACCGTGGGCCTCGATCCGGCGCAGATCGTCAAGATCCGGGAAATGATTCGCGCCCTCGGCCGCGAGCGGGCGGTCCTGCTCTCCACCCACATCCTTCCGGAGGTCGACGCCGTGTGCGACCGGGTCTTGATCATCGACCGCGGCCGCATCGTCGCCGAGGGGACACCGCAGGATCTGCGCACTCGCCTGGCCGGAAAGCCGGTCGTGCGAGCCGCGTTCAAGGGAATCGTCTCCGTCGCCGAGCGCCTCGCCGCGATTCCGGGCGTGCTCTCGGTCGCAATCGAGGAGGATCCGGACGAGACCCGGGCGAGGGTCGAATGCGAGGCCTCGAGTGATCCGCGGGAGGCGATCTTCCAGGCGGCGGTCGAAGGCGGATTCGTCCTGCGGGAGCTCGCCTTCGACGTCGCCTCGCTCGAAGACGTCTTCGTGCGGCTGACGCACCACGAGGAAGCTCCGGTGGAAGCGGCTGTTCCCCCGGCGGCTCCCGAGGAGGCTCGCCCCTCATGAAGCGATTCCTGGCCATCCTCGGTCGGGAGTGGCGAGCCTATTTCCTGTCGCCGCTCGCCTACGTGATCCTGGCGGCGTTCCTGGTCATGAACGGCCTGATCTTCTACGCGATCGTGGCCTTCATGAGCACCCCGGGCGCTCCGAAGGGGCAGGCCCTGCCCTATCTCTTCACGAACACCTATTTCTGGATCTTCAACCTCTTCGTCGTCCCGATCATCGCCATGCGCCTCTTTCCCGAGGAGCGCAAGAGCGGCACGATCGAAGTGCTCTTGACCTCGCCGGTCTCCGAGGCGATGGTGGTGCTCGGGAAGTTCGCGGGCGCACTGGGATTCTTCCTGACGCTCTGGGCGCCGACCCTCGTGTTCGTGTTCATCCTGCGGGCTCAGACGCCGATCGATCTCGGTCCCGTCGCGTCGTCCTACCTGGCGGTCGCGTTGCTCGGCGCCTACTTCCTGTCGGTCGGGACCTTCGCGTCGACGCTGACGAAGAACCAGATCGTCGCGGCGATCCTCGCCTTCGGAATGCTGATACCGATCTTCTCGGCCGGGCTGCTCGAGTCGCTCGGCAGCGATCCCGCCCGAAGGGACCTTTTCGGGTACCTGAATCTCTGGGACCACATGGACGAGTTTTCCCGCGGGATCGTGGACACGCGCCACGTGGTCTATTACGTCTCGGCGACGGCTCTCTTTCTCTTTCTCGCGACGGTCTCCCTTGCCGCCAAGAAGGAGACGCCGTGACCGCGGCGCGGACGGCTCGGGCGAGCACGTCGGCGGCAGCCGTGGCGCTCGGCCTGGCCCTGTTTCTCGGCGTGAACTGGCTCGGGTATCGGCACTGGGAACGGGCCGACTGGACGAAGGCGCGCATCTACTCCCTCTCGGACACGACGAAGAAGATCGTCGCCGGCCTGAAGACGCCCGTTCGGATCACCGCGGTGATGACCTCGCGGGCGCGCCTCTTCCAGCCGGTCAGCGAGCTGCTGAACCGATACCGCGCCTTGTCGCCGAAGATCGAGGTCGAGATCGTCGACCCGGAAAAGAACCCGGCCCGGGCCGAGACGCTCGTGCGCGAGTTCGGGATCCGACAGAACACGGTCATTTTTCGCTCCGGGGAAAAGAAGAAGTACGTCGAGGAGGACAAGCTCGCCGACTTCGACTTCGCCAACGCCGGCATGGGAGGCACACCGGAGATGAAGGCGTTCAAGGGAGAGCCCGCCTTCACCTCGGCGATTCTCGAGGTCACCGAAAGCAAGACCCCCAAGGTCTACTTCACCGCTGGCCACGGCGAGCCGGGCCTCGACGCCTTCGAGCGGGGGCGGGGATATTCCGAAGCAAAGCAGCTCCTCGAGCGCGACAACCTGACGGTGGCCTCCTGGGATTCGCTCGGCAAGGGCCAGGTGCCGGCGGATGTCTCGGCAGTCGTCGTGGCGGGCCCGCGCACGGCGTTCCTGGAGCCCGAGACGGAGGCTCTTCGCAAGTACCTGGAAGGCGGCGGCCGGGCGCTCTTTCTGCTCGATCCGGTGCTGCCGGGCCCCGGCGCGCCGTCGGCCGACCTCGGCTTGGGCGGCCTGCTCGAGGCCTACGGGGTCAAGCTCGTCAACGACATCGTCATCGATCCGTCGAACGCGGTTCCGCTGGTGGGGCCGGAGACGGTCATCGCCAACCATTACGGGACTCATCCCATCGTGCGGTCTCTGTCCGAGCAGGGGCTTCCGGTTCTCTTTCCCCTCGCGCGCTCGCTCGGGAAGGGCGACGCCAAAGCGGGCAGCCCAACGACGGCCACGATGCTGGTGGAGACGACCTCGGACGGCTGGGGGGAAACGGGTCTCTCCAAGCTCGACGCGGTCCAGAAAGACGCGCAGGACGTGTCCGGCCCGGTGACCATCGCCTTCGCCGTGGGTCCGTCGGACGAAAAGAAAACCGCCGAGAAGTCGGCCCGGCTGGTCGTCGTGGGCAACTCGCGGTTCGTGACCAACGGCTCGCTCTCCAACGCGGGCAACGCGAACCTCTTCTTGAACGCCATCCACTGGTTGACCGGGCAGGAGAAGCAGATCGGGATCGCTCCGAAGACCCCCGAGCAGAGTTCCCTCGCGTTGACCCGCTCGCAGGTCAACCGGATCGGCCTGTTCGCCGTGGCCGGTCTGCCGCTGTTCGCCGTCGTCCTGGGCGTCTGGGTCTGGTACCGGCGCCGCGACTGATCGTCATCCGGCGAGGCGAGCTGATGTCTCCGCGCAAGCTCATTCTGCTGACCGCCGTGGTGTTCGGCCTCTTCGCGTTCATCCTTTTTTTCGAGCGCAAGATGCCGTCGACCTCGGAAAGGCAGACCAAGGGCGATCTGCATTGGGACCTTCCGGAGGAGCGGCTGGTCTCGATCCGCCTCGAGCGCGCGGGCTCGACCGTGGAGCTCACGCGCGACGGCGAGAGCTGGCGTTTGACTCAACCGGCCCGTTACCCGGCCGACTCGTTTGCCGCTTCCGATTTGGCGCGGCAACTCGGGCAGTTGAAGCGCGTGGGCGGCGACTCCTCGGAGGCGCGCCCCGAGGACTATGGCCTTACGACGCCGACCGCCAAGGCGACGATCGTTTGGACCGACCCGGACGATCCGAAGAAGAAATCTTCAAGGACGATCGAGTTCGGCATCGACATTCCCGGCACGGACGTCGCCGCGGCGCGAGTGGGCGGGTCGAGCCGCGTGCTCTTCGTTCCGAGCTCCGTCGCCGCCGCCGTCAAGAAAGGGGCCGGAGATTTCCAGAGCAAGGACGTCTTCGGGGGCGCGGCGGCCGAGGTGGCGAGGCTCGATCTGGAGCGCGGCCGGGGACACCTGGTTCTGTCGCAGCGCGAGGGGATCTGGTGGCTGGAGCAACCCCTGAGGGATCTGGCCGACTCCGAGGCGGCTTCGCGTTTGGCCGGCGATCTGACGGCGTTGCGGGTCATCGAGTTCTTGAGCTCCGACAAGGACAGCCTCACGACCTGGAGCCTTTCGCCCCCGCTCTTCCGCGTCATGCTTTCCGACTCGAAGGGAAAGACGACGGCCGTCGAATTTGGCGCGACGCGCTCGGACGGTAACTCGGTTTACGCGCGCCGGGAGGGGCAGGCCTTCACCGTCGGCAGCAGCATCGTCGAGGAGCTGTCGAAGGAGACCGTGGCCTTCCGCGAGCCGCATCTGGTGAAGTTCGACCGGGCCAGGGCATCCGGCCTCGAAGCGACCTTCGGTCATGAACGGTTTTCGTTCGCACGCGGCAAGGACGGAGGGTGGAGCTCCGACGGCAAGGCGATTCTCGCCGGGTCGGTCGAGGACGTGATGAGCGCCGTGTTGGACTTGAAGAGCCGGGCGTTCTCCGACGAGACGGAAGCGCGAGGCCTCTCCGCCCTCTCTCCTGCCGCGTCGCTCAAGATCGCGCTCTCGGAAGGCGAACCGTGGGAGATCCGGATCTATGCCGCCCCCGGGGAGCCGGCCGCCACCGTCTCCCGCCGCCCGGGTGGCTTTCGTCTCGCTTCGGACCCTTCGGCAAGTCTGCTCGCGGCCTTCCAGAAGGCCTCGGGCGGTCTCGTGCCTACCGCGGTGCCGAGCAAGAAGTGAGGGGTGAGGGGCGAGGGGCGAGGGGCGAGTAGCGGGGGCACCACCTCACACCTCGGACCTCACACCTGACCGCCTATCGCTTTCCCGTGCGGTGCGGGGGGGACTTCTCGGCCGCGGCTTCGAGCTCGGCGATCCGCTTCTTGCGGGCCTTCTCCTTGTCGTCCACGGTCTTCTCCTTCTTCTCCTTGGCCTTCGAGAAGACCGTCGACAGAGAGAATAGGGCGCCCTTGCCCTTGGGCGGTTTGGTTCGCCGCGCCGTGATTCCCCAGACCTTCGTCCTCTTGAAGATGGCCTCGGTGAAGTCGGCGTTGGCGAGGTCGGCGCCGCTCAACGTGGCACCGGTGAAGTCCGCTCCCATTGCCCTGGCGAAGCGCAGGTCTGCCTCCTGCAGCACGGCGTTCTTGAAATTGGCGCCGATCAAGAGAGTGCCGGAGAGATCCGCGTCGAACCCCCGCGCGCCGGAGAAATCGGCCCGCTTGAAGTTCCCCTGTCGAAAGCTGCCGAAGGAAAGGTCGGCCCGCGAAAAATTGACGCCCTCGGCCTGGGCTTCCGCCAGATCGGCGCCGGCGAAGCGCGCCGCGACGAACGAGTGAGGCTTCAAGTTTGCTCGGCGCAGGATCGCCTTGGAGAGGTCTGCCGACTGGAAGTTCGCCTTCTCGAACTTGGCGCCCCGCAGGTCGACCTCCGTCAGCTTCGCGTCGCTGAAGCTGATGTCCTGTCCGACGGCGTCCAAGAAGATCGCGCGGCGCAGCTCCGCCTTACGCAGCTTCGTCCGATCGAACGAGGCACCCGTGAAGTTGGTTTCCACGGCCGAGACCAGCTCGAGATCGGCGTCGGTGAAGTCCGCCTTCTCGCAGTCGGCGGCGTTCAACGCGGCCTGCCTCAGGATCGTCCCGACGAACTTGGCGCGCCGCAGGTCGGCGCCCGAGAAATCGGCGCCCTTCAGGCTCGCTCCGCTGAAGTCGGCGTTGGGAAAGGAGCTGCGCGCCGCGGAGATTCCCTCGAAGAGCGCGCGGGTCAGGTTGGCGCCGTCGAAGTGGGCGCCCGCCGTCTTGACCCCCCGGAAGTTCACCTCGGAGAGATTCGCCCCGGCGAGATTGGCGTTGGAAAGGTCCGCTCCCTCGAGTTTCGCGAAGGACAGGTCGGCCCCCGCGAGGTCGGATCCCATGAGAGGACAGCCGAGCATGGAGGCCGACCGGAGACGCGCGCCCGCGAGAAACACGCCGGAGAAGTCCAGGAAATCGAGCTTGCAGTGCTCGAAGGATGCGCCGGCCGCCGTGGCCCCGCTCCAGCGCGTCGCTTCCAGCGTGGCGCGGGAGAAGTCGGTTCCCGCGAGTGTCGACCCCGACAGGTTGGCCCGGGAGAGGTCGGAGCGCTTGAGGTCCTTTCCCGACAGGTCGACTCTCTGCAGGTCGGCGTCCGTCAGATCGGGCGTGACGTTCGGGTTTCGGCTCCGCCAGGCATTCCAGTCGCTCGAAAGAACGAGCTTCGCGTGCTCCGGGTTGGGCATGGCCAGGGCATTGTAGAGGATGTGGGTCGAGGTCCGGGCGGGTACAATGTCAGAAAATGAGCAGTTCTGCAGCGGTGTCCGCGGCACCCAAGGCCATCGACCGCATCCGTCGGGCCCTGGTGGGCGGCTACCCTCTGATCTACGTTCAGACTTGGGAAGAATCGCGGGTCGAACGGCTGGCGCAGCATCTGGCCAAGACCTTTTACGGGCAGCCCTCGCCGCTCGGCGTCTGGTCCGTCGTGGATGGACTCGTCGTGGACGGCAGCCCGTTGCCCGACACGAAGGATCCGGTGAAGGCTCTCGAGGCGATCCTGGCCGCGCACGGGAAGGGGTTCTACGTCCTGAAGGATTTCCTTTCGGCGAGCGACGGACGCCCCGAGATCGTGCGTCGGCTGCGCGACGTGTACCGGGCTCTGAAGGACCGGGGGCGGCACGTCTTCCTGGTCTCGCCGCGTCTCTCGATTCCGGAGGAAGCGAAAAAGGAAGTCTACGTCATCGAGTACGAGCTGCCGGACGACTCGGAGATCGTGCGCTTGATCGATGCCAATGCGCGCAAGCGCCTGGGGGCCGAGGTGGACGAGGCCGCAGTCAAGCGTCTCGCCCTGGCGCTTCGCGGTTTGACGGCCGACGAGATCAGTCACGTCCTTTCGAAGGTCTTCGCGCAGCGCAAGACGTTCACCGAGGAGGCCTTCTCCGAGATCCTGGCGGAGAAGGAGCAAATGTCCCGGAAGGAGGGAGTGCTGGAGTTCGTGCCGCCCCGCTTCTCGCTCGAGGACGTCGGAGGGTACGACACGCTGAAGGAATGGCTCCGGAAGCGGCAGTCCCTGTTCTCGAAGGAGGCGCTCGATGCCGGAATTCCGATCCCCAAGGGCCTCCTGCTGATGGGGATTTCCGGGTGCGGCAAGAGCCTCTGCGTCAAGACGATTTCCACCTTGTGGAACCTGCCGCTCTTCCGGCTGGACATGAACGCCGTCTTCGGCACCGACAACGCCGAATCCACCTTCCTGCGGGCGCTGCGCTCGGTCGAAGCCGTTTCGCCTGCCGTGCTCTGGATCGACGAGATCGAGATGGGGGTCGGCGGATACCGGGAGGGGCAGGATCCCTCGATGTCGCGGATTTTCTCGGGATTCCTGACCTGGATGCAGGAGAAGAGCGCGCTCGTCTTCGTCGCCGCTACCGCCAACCGCATCCACCTGCTGCCGGCGGAGATCTTGCGCAAGGGCCGCTTCGACCAGGTCTTCTTCGTCGACCTTCCCAACGAAGAGGAGCGCAAGCAGATCTTCGCCATCCACTTGAAGCGCAATCGGTGCGACGTCGGGAAATTCGACCTCGTGTTCTTGGCCAAGGCGACGCGGGGGTGGAACGGAGCCGAGATCGAACAGGCCGTCGTCTCGGCGGTCGTGGATGCCTACGCCGAGGGGCGGCCTCTGACCGAAGAGGACCTGCACAAGATGATCTCCTCGACGGTGCCCCTCTCGGTAACGATGGACGAGCAGATCAAGGCCATCCGGAGCTGGGCCCACGACCGGGCGCTGAACGCGTCGCGCGGCTGAGCGCCACGCCCGGGAGGCGTCGTGGTCCGCTCGTGATGAGGTCGCGCCTGGCCCCGCCTGCGCGGCCTCAGTTCCTTCCCGCGTCGAGCTCTGCCGGCCGAAAAGGAGCCAGGAAGAGCAATCGGCGGCGCCATTCGCCGAGCCGATCAACCAGTTGCTCTACGCGGGCCGGGACGGAATCGATCTCGAGCATCGCCTGGAGCTCCGCCGGCGCGTAACGCAGCCGAAGGGCGATTTCCGACGCGAGCCTCTCTGGCGAAAGGTCCTCCTCGGGCAGCGGAGGAAGGTCCATTTCCTCCCGGAGCTGTTCGAAGAGCCGTGTCACACGGCGCCGCGCCCGGTCCTGGCTGGTGCGGTCCCGAAAGGGCAGAGAGGCGATTTCCTCCACACTCGCCTTCCGGTAAGGGTCGACGGCGGCCTCGTGGAGAATGCGGTACCGGAACTGGCCTTTCAGAAGGATGTTGTAGCGTCCGTCTTCGAGCCGTTCCGTGTCGACGATTTCCCCAGCGCCCCCGACCGGGAAGATCTCCGGATCGCGTCCTCCCGCTTCCCAGCCGGGCCTCATCAGCGCCATTCCGATGATCTTGTCCCCTTGCAGGGCGTCGGCGACCATCGCTCGGTAGCGAGCCTCGAAGATGTGCAGTGGAAGCAGGGTCCCCGGGAGCAGCACGACGCCGGGGAGCGCGAAGATCGGGATGCTTCGCGTCGTTGTCATCGCCTGGCCGGCGGTGGGGGCGCCTTTGACCCGGCGGACCGGGAAAGCTCGAGCACGAAGGCCGCGGTCTGGCGGATCTCCTCGTCCGTCAGCTTGCCCTGGAAGCGAGGCATGGGATCGCGCCCATAGCGGATTTGCCGCTCTACGGCTTCGAGGCTCCCATCCGACCGCCAGACACCGTCGGTCAGGTTCGCGTAGGGATACCGGCTTGCCGTGATGGTCCTGCCGTCTCCGTTGGCGTTGTGGCAGGAAGCGCATTTGCGCTCGTAGATCATCTTGCCCGCCATCAGATCACGATTGGAGCCGTCCACGACCGGCAGTCCGGCATCTCGGCAGGCCGTGTCGAGGAGGACGGAGAGCGAGAGGAGGAGGAGAAAAAATGTCGGGGGCCGGGGCACGGGCGGAGTCTAGCAAGTGCGAGGGAGCCGCCCGGCTCTCTAAGGGAGCCGTTAGGTCCGGGACGAACCACGCGGGAGTCCGACGCTCCCGTTGCGGGTAGCCGCGCCGGCCGGACCCTTGATACCTTGCGCAGCGGTGGCCAACACGAAGGACAGGGTCCCCGAGAACGCGCCGGGGAGGTTCTATGTCGACTCGCAGTGCATCGATTGCGACGTCTGCCGGGTCACCGCCCCGGCCAACTTTCAGAGGCACGAGGAGAAGCCTTATTCCTACGTCTTCCGCCAGCCCGTGACTTCCGAGGAGCAGGCGCAATGCGAGGAGGCGATGGATAGCTGTCCGGTGGAGGCGATCGGGAGCGACGGCTAGGGGTTCGCCGCCGGTTCCGGACCGACGGACATTCGCTCCCGAAAATAACCGATCGTCCGATTGAGGCCATCCTCGAGGCTCACCTTCGGCTCCCAGTTCAGGAGCTGGCGCGCCTTGGTGATGTCGGGTTGCCGCACGCGGGGGTCGTCGACCGGAAGCGGGCGGAAGACGATCTCGCTCCGGGTGCCCGTCAGGCGACGGATCGCGTTGGCAAATTCCAGGACGGAGAGCTCCGCCGGATTGCCGATGTTGACCGGCATCGTTTCCGAGGAAAGCAAGAGCCGGTAGATGCCTTCGATGAGATCGGAGACGTAGCAGAAGGACCGGGTCTGTGAACCGTCGCCGAAGACGGTCATCGGCTCGCCGGCCAGCGCCTGGCAGATCAGCGCCGGCACGACGCGGCCGTCGCGGGGTCGCATCCGCTCTCCGTAGGTGTTGAAGATCCGCACAATCCGCGTGTCCACGCCGTGGGCCCGGTGATAGGCCATCGTCATCGCTTCCGCAAAGCGTTTCGCCTCGTCGTAGACTCCGCGCGGCCCGATCGGGTTGACGTTGCCCCAATAGCTCTCCGGCTGAGGGTGCACCAGGGGATCCCCGTAGACCTCGGAGGTCGAGGCGAGCAGGAACCGCGACTTCTTCGCCATCGCCAGGCCGAGCGCGTTGTGCGTGCCGAGGGATCCGACCTTGAGCGTCTGGATCGGCAGCTCCAGATAGTCGATGGGCGAGGCTGGAGAGGCGAAGTGAAGCACGGCGTCCACGGGACCGTCGATGAAGATGAAGCGCGTCACGTCGTGACGCACGAACCGGAAGCGCTTTTCGCCGTCGAGATGGGCGAGGTTGCGCGGATTCCCGGTCAGCAGATTGTCGAGCGCGATGACCTCGTGTCCCTCTCGGAGCAGCCGGTCGCAGAGGTGGCTTCCGAGAAAGCCGGCGGCGCCGGTGACGCAGATCCGCATCAGAGATCCCGTCGCAGGGGCGGGGCGTCAGGCGCGAGTCGCGAGACGCCAGTCGGGGGCTCGATTCTTGAACGCGCGCCCCTCGCCCCTCGCCTCTCGCCCCTCACCCCTGTCATCCCCGACCCACTCCCGTGTATCTCCACCCGGCGGCCTTGAGCTCCTTCGGGTCGTAGACGTTGCGCAGGTCCACCAGGGTCTTCGACTTGAGCCGCTTGGCGAGCTCCTCCAGGTTGAGCGCGCGAAATTCGTTCCACTCCGTCGCGAGGACCAGAAAGTCGGCCCCCGCCGCGCAATCGTAGGCATCCTTCGCGTAGGCGAGCTGGGGCAAGACGGCCTTCGCGTTTTCGACGGCTGCCGGGTCGCAGGCGCGGACGGAAACGCCGGCCTTCAAGAGATCCTGGATCACCGCGATGGCGGGCGACTCGCGGATGTCGTCGGTCTCCGGCTTGAAGGAGAGGCCGAGAACGGCCGCCGTCTTTCCCGCGAGCGGCCCCGCTCCCTGCGCAATCCGCTCGATCATGCGGGCCTTGGTCCGCGCATTGGCGCGAATCGTGGCCTCGATGATCTCGAAGGTGTCGCCCTGCTGGCGGGCCAGATCGGCCGCGGCCGCCGTGTCCTTGGGGAAACAGGACCCTCCGAAACCGGGACCCGGCTGGAGGAATCTCGATCCGATGCGGCGGTCCAGACCCATCCCCCGCGAAACGTCATGGACGTCTGCCCCCATTTTCTCGCAGAGGCGTGCAATCTCGTTGATGAAGGAGATCTTCACCGCCAGGAAGCCGTTAGAGGCGTACTTGATCAGTTCCGCCGAGGCGACGTCGGTGATGACGAACGGCGTATCGATCAGGTAGAGCGGGCTGTAGATCTCCTTCATGACCTCGATCGCACGCGGATCCGACGCGCCGATCACGATGCGGTCGGGACGGAGGAAATCGGAGATCGCCGAGCCCTCCCGCAGGAACTCCGGGTTCGAGACGACCGAGAACTCGTGGCGTCCGTTCCTTTTCCGCAGGATCTCCTCGATCATCCGGCCCGTTCCCGTCGGCACGGTGGACTTTGTGATGACGACCTTGTAGCCGTTCATGTGCTCGGCGACCGACTCGGCCACCTGCCGCACGAAGGTCAGGTCGGGGGAGCCGTCGGGATTGGGAGGCGTCCCGACCGCGATGAAGATGGCAAGCGAGCTCTGAATGGCTGCCGGCAGATTCGTCGTGAAGCGCAGGCGCCCTGCGCGCTCGTTTCGCGCCACCAACTGCTCCAGACCCGGCTCGTAGATCGGCAGAAGGCCGCTCTGCAGGGCGGCGATCTTCGCCTCGTCCTTGTCCACGCAGACGACGTTCATTCCGAAGTCGGCCAGGCAGGCGCCCGTGACCAGGCCCACGTATCCGGTTCCTACCATGCAGACGTTCATTCGGAGGTCCTCGTCGCAGGCGACGCTTCGGGAGCAGCCGATCGGGCAGGAGTCATCGTGCGGACGGCGCTCCGCCGTGCGCCAGGTGCGAGCCGATGAAGCCGGCTCCGCCCGTGACGAGCAGGTTCATCGCGGGGGCGGCGTGGGCGTGCGGGGCGCTTGCGCCACGGGGGCCGGCGCCGCTGAGGCGGTCTGCCGGCGCACCTCCTCGTTGTATTCCTTCTTGATGCCGGCCTTCTGACGGTTCTTGATCAGCCAGCGCAGCAGGGCGGACTCATCCACGCCGACGGCGAGGCGGTTGGCGGCGTCGTAGAGAGCGGGATCGTTGATCAGCTTCCCGGCGGTGCCGTCTCCCTCGTCGAGCTTGCGGGATATGGAGTTGAGCCGCTCGGTGAACTCGAGGAGGTTCTTGGAGAACTCCTGGCCGAACCTCTGGTCGTGGAGGAGAATCGGCAGCGCTCCGTTGCCCTTCTCGAGGTTGTCGGTGATGCGCGCCAGAGAAGCCGCGGCGACGGCCAGGTTGTCCACGAGCCCGTAGATCTTCCTCTTGCCCTCTGGATCGGACAGGAGGGCGGGAATGGCGCCCGAGCCGGTGCGGATCCCCTCGTCGATCTTGGCCAGTAGCGAGTCGAGCGCGCGGATCGCCCGCGCGAGCGAGGCGCTCGTTTCCGCGCCGTATTTCTCGTCGATGAGGAGCTTGCCGACGAGCCCCTGACCGCTCTCGACCTTCTTCAGGATGCCGTTCAAGGTGTGGAGAGCGGCGTTGAAGCTGTTGCCCAACCGCTCGCTCTCGGCGCTGTTGGACGTGATGGCGCCGAGGAATCCTTGTCCCTGCTCCGTCCGGCCGAGGATGTTCTTGAGCGACCGGGCGATCGCCGACAGGTCCGGAAGCAGATCGCCGCCGCCCTCCAGCAGCTTTTCGAGCCCCGCGCCCGGCGCCGCCTTGATGTCACCGCCGATCGGAATGGCCTGTTGATCGGTGGTTCCCCCGGCGAGCTCGATGTACTTGTCGCCCAAGAGCCCGATGGTCTTGATCGAGGCTTGGGTGCCGGTGCGGATTCGCGGCGCGACGCGGCGGTCGAGCTCGTAGACGACGAGAACGCTTTGATCTCCCGGCTCGGGGGAAAGATTGACTTCCAGGACGCGGCCGACGGTTACGCCGGCGAGGCGCACCTGATTGCCGTTGACCAGCCCGGCCGCAGAATCGAAGTGAGTCTGGTAGGGCCACATTCTCTGAAAGAGGTGGGCGCGCTTGCCGACCATGAAGACGCCGATCATCGTGAAAAAGAGCGCGACCAAGACGACGAGGCCCACCCGGAATCGCCGGCCGACGTAGTGCTCGGTGACCACTCAGTCTCCTACGGGGATGGCCGCGAAGGTTCCGGTCCCGCAGGGGAATCCCATCGACCGGAAATAGTCCATCAGGACGGGATGTCCCCCGCGCGCCGCCTCCTCGAACGTGCCGATGAACTGGAACTGTCCTTGATAGAGGAAGGCGAGACGATCGGCCACCGTGCGGGCCGTGACGATGTCGTGCGTCACGACGACGGACGTCGTGCGGAGGCGGACGTTCAGATCCACGATGAGCTGCGCAATCTTCTCGGAGGTCAGGGGGTCGAGCCCCGTTGTCGGCTCATCGTACAGGATGATCTCGGGCTCGAGCGCGATCGACCGGGCCAGTGCCACCCGCTTGCGCATGCCCCCCGACAGCTCGGCCGGCATCTTCCTCTGAATCCCCGAGAGGCCCACCATTTTGAGCTTCTCCGCGACCGCATCCGCGATTTCGGCATCGGTCTTGTTGGTGTGTTCTCTCAGGGGAAACGCGATGTTGGCCTCGACGTTCATCGAATCGAACAGTGCGCCCCCCTGAAACAGCATGGCGAGGCGCCGCCGGATGGGGGCGAGCTCTTCCTCGTCGAGAGGGACGATGGACTGGCCGAAGACTCGGACATCGCCGTCGTCGGGCTTGGTCAATCCATTGATGTGGCGAAGAGTGACACTCTTGCCGGATCCGGAGGGCCCCAGCACGCAGAGCACTTCGCCCTTCCGGATCTTGAGGTCGACGCCCGCCAGCACCTCGCGCTTGGCGTACCGCTTCCACACGCGCTCGAACTCGACGATGATCTCCCCGCGGGACGCTTGGTCGGAACCCTTCGCCATGATCTTCGCCCGCCGCTCACGCGGCCAGGAACAACCTCGTCAAGAAGAAGTCCGACACGAGAATGCAAATGGACGCCAGCACGACCGTGCGGGTCGTGGCCGTACCCACCGAGGCCGCGCCTCCTTGAACGTTCAAGCCGTTGTAGCAGCCGATGGCGGCGATCTCGAGGCCGAAGAAGACAGTCTTGCTGAGGCCGCTCATGATGTCGGAGATCACCAGTTGGTTCCAGATGCTCGAGATGTAGTCGTTGGCCGTCTGCTGCAGCTCGAGCACCGCGATCAGAAGGCCGCCCAGGATCCCGAGAACGTCGGCGAGCGCGGTCAAGACCGGCATCATCAGGACGGTCGCCAGAATGCGCGGCACGACGAGCCGCCGCACGGGGGAGATGGCCATCGAGCGCAGAGCGTCCACCTGCTCGGTCACGGTCATGGAGCCCAGCTCCGCCGTGATGCCGGAGCCGACGCGGCCCCCGACCATGAGGGCGGTCAGGATCGGCCCGAGCTCTCGGACGAGCGAGAGAGCGACCACGCGTCCGATGAAGATCTTTCCGCCGAAGGCCGCCAGGGAGTAGGCTGTCTGCAAGGCCAAGACGCCGCCGGTGACGAGCGCGGTCAACCCGGTGATCGAGACCGACTTGACGCCGAGCTCGTCCATCTGGCGCAGGAGCTCCGCCCGATAGAAGGGGCGAGTGACGGTTCCGACCGCGGCTTCCGCGATCATCTGCCACAGGCCGCCCAGGTAGTCGACCATTCCCTGCCCTCGGCGACCGAAGCGGTCGACGAAGCGCAGCCACCGGATGTTCCGGTAGAAAAGAGCCGTTGCCGACTGCTGTGAGGACGTCGGTGGAGGGGCACTCATGGATGGGCGATTCTAGTCTGCTGCCAAAGTTCTGTAAATCTCGGAGCCGCCGCCACTTGCCTGTTTGCTAACATCCGCCGGTGTTTCGATGCGTAGCCTCCGCGCGGCGGCCGTCTGGGCCGCGATCGTCCTGCTCACCGTTTGTTTCGGGCTTCCCGCCATTCTCGCCGCCTATCTGCCTCCGCGGGGGGACTGGTTCTTGCGCTTCGCTCGAGGGTGGGCGCGATCGGTGTTGCGCGTCTCGGGCATCTCGATCGACATGCGCCACGCCGAACGGCTCGCTTCGGGCCGCAGCGTGGTCTTGGCGGCCAACCACGAGAGCTTCGCCGACATCGTCGTGCTTCTCGCCTGCCTGCCGCTCCCGGTGCGATTTCTCGCCAAGCGGAGTATTTTCCGCGTTCCGGTGCTCGGCTGGTCGATCGCTGCCGCTGGCTTCATTCCGGTTGACCGGGGAGACCCGTCTCGGGGAGCGGCGACGCTCGATGCCGCCTTGAAACGGCTGCGCAATGGCCGTTCCGTCGTGATTTTCCCCGAGGAGACGCGGACGAGAACCGGCGAGCTGCAGCCGTTCAAGAAGGGCGCGGCTCTGTTGGCGCTCCGTTCGGGCCTGCCCTTGCTGCCCGTCGGGTTGGCCGGCACGCGGCGGATCCTTCCGCCGGACAGCCTGGTCATGTCGCCGGGTCGGGCGGTCGTCAGCGTGGGCGAGCCGATCGAGGTCTCGGGCTCCGGCCCGAAGGAGGCTCGTCGGCTGACCGAACGGCTCCGCGCGGAAGTCGATCGATTGCGGGAGGAGTCGGTGCACGGCGCCTGAAGCCCACGCTTCGTCTCAGAGATCGCGAGCGACCGAAGCGCGTGGTATTTTTCCCTCGGGAGACACGATGTCGGCCACGACGGAACTGACGGAAGACAAGGTTCTCGAAGTCTTGAAGACGGTCCGGTTTCCGGGCCTGTCGCGCGACATCGTCTCCTTCGGCTTCGTGAAGGATCTGGCGGTTGGGGGCGGCAACGTTTCCTTCCGCCTCGAGATCACCACCGAGTCGCCGCGAGCGGCCGAGGAGATCGAACGCGAGGCCCGCGAGAGACTACGGTCGCTGCCGGGTGTCTCGGCCGTGACCGTTCGCCTCGAAGTGAAGCCTCCGGGGCCCCCGGCGCCCCGCGGCGCCGCCGGTGTTCCACCGCCCCCCGCCAACATCCTGCCCGAGGTGCGCTTCTCGATCGCCGTCGCCTCGGGCAAGGGAGGGGTCGGCAAGTCCACCGTCGCGGCCAACCTCGCCCTGGCGCTCGAGCGGATCGGGCGGCGCGTCGGTCTCATGGACTCGGACATCTACGGTCCCTCCCAGCAGATGATGATGGGGATCTCCGAGAAGCCTTTCATCAACGAGTCGAACCAGATCGTGCCGGTCGAGCGCTACGGTGTGCGCGTCATGTCCCTCGGCTTCCTCATGGACGTCGATCAGCCCGTGATCTGGCGGGGTCCGATGGTGATGAAGGCGGTCGAACAGTTCCTACAGGATGTCGCCTGGGGGAAGCTCGATTTTCTCGTCATCGACCTGCCCCCGGGAACCGGCGACGCACAGCTCACGCTGACCCAGAAGATTCACCTTTCCGGAGCGGTCATCGTGACGACCCCGCAGGACGTCTCGCTGATCGACGCCCGCAAGGGCCTGGCGATGTTTCAGAAGGTCAACGTTCCCGTGCTCGGGATTGTCGAGAACATGTCCTATTACGTCTGCCCCGAGTGCGGCCACCGCGAGGAGATCTTCAAGCACGGGGGCGGACGAAAAACGGCCGAGCAGTTGCACGTCCCCTTCCTGGGAGAAATCCCCCTCGACCCCGAGGTGGCGATCGGGGGGGACGCGGGACGGCCGATCGTGGCGGCGGAACCTCGTTCGCCGGTCACGGAGGCTTACCTGCGCATCGCCGAAGCGGTCGTGAAGCAGGTCGAGGGCTAGCGAGCCCCACTGGGCGCGCGTATCGATCGCTGATACCCGACGCGGACGCCGGACGCCGTCATCATGCCCGCCACCATCGAGCTCGCCCAGGGCGACATCACCGCGATGAACGTCGATGCGATCGTCAACGCGGCCAACGAGCAACTTCAGCTGGGCTCCGGTGTGGCCGGCGCGATCCGGCGCCGTGGCGGGCCCTCGATCCAGGACGAGTGCAACCAGATCGGCGGGTGTCCCGTCGGGGGAGCCATCGTCACGTCGGGGGGCGACCTGCCGGCCAAGTGGGTCATCCACACCGTTGGGCCGATCTGGCGCGGCGGGGGAGAGAGCGAGGAGATGCTGCTGACCCTGGCGGTACGGGCGGCGTTCAAGCGCGCCGAAGAAATCGGTGCGCGCTCGGTCGCGTTGCCGGCGATCTCGGCCGGCGTCTATGGCTTCCCGTTGCGACGAGCGGCCGAGCTTTCCATCGGCGCCGCTCGCTCTTTCGCCGCCGAAGCGGTTTCCGTCCAGCGCATTGTTTTCTGTCTCTATGACGACGCCGCCATGGCCGCGTTCGAGCGCGCGTTCGGGGAGGGGTGAGCGAGACCGGCGAATGGCGGACCTCATCCCACGGGCCCTGGTGTTTCTGCTCTCTTTGTATCCCGTGGCCTCCTCCTCGCTCACGGTCGCCGAACGCGCGAGACTCCAGACCGCTCGAAACGTCGGCCTGGCGGCCCTGGAAGAGGGAAATCTCCCGGAGGCCAGGCGGCGGTTCGAGGACGTTCGCAGGCTCGGGCCGTCGGAGCCGTTGGGATGGGCGGACGGCGCGGTCGCCGCGATGCGGGAGAAGAATCTGGCCGAGGCCAGAAGGCTGCTCTCGGAGGCGGAGAGGCTCGCCCCGCGTGACCCTCGGATCCTGGCGTTGTCCGGGACGCTTTCGGAGCTCGCCGGCCAGACGGATGCGTCCATCGACTCCTTCGAGAAGGCCGCTGCCGGCGACCCGAAAGACCTGGCCTCGGCCTGGAGCGCCGCCCGGCTGCTGTCCGAGAAACCGGGCGGTCGTCCGAGCGCCATTCGAGCCGTCCGGGGGGCGCTCGACCAAGCGCCCGCGAATCTCTTTCTGCTGCTGCGCCTCTCGGAGCTCGAGAGGAGCGAGGGCAATCGCGGCGCCGCCCAGGAGGCGTTCGATCGCGCGCTCCACGAAGTCGAGTCGGCCTCGGCGGCGGACGAGAAACTGCAGCGGTACGCCGGCGAGGCGAAGGCCGCGCTGACGTCGGGGGACCTGGCTTCAGCGGCCCTGAAGGCGCGCCTCGTCGAGAATCTGCTGCGCGGGACGGGCCGCTACCAGCAGGCCCGACACGACGTAGAGCCGGGTATCGTCGGGCTTCCACTGGAGGACTGGACGGCGGTGCTGTCGGAGAAGATCCGCGCGGAACCAAGCGCGGTTCCCGTGCGCTTCGTGCCGCGTCGCGAGGAGGGTCTGGCCGCGCTGTCGGGCCTGGTCGCCGTCCGCGCCGCCGGCAAGGACGGCCGCGACCTGGCTTTCTCCGGCGCGGCGGGAATCGTGATCGCTCGAGCCCAGGAGGGGTACCGGGCGTCACCGCCGCTGCCCGGGTCATCGTCTGTCCCGGCCTTCGAGATCGCCGACGTCGAGAACTCCGGGGAGCTCGACGTGGTGGCGCCGGGAGCGCTTTTCGTCGCGAGCGCCGGCAACTACCGCAAGTCCCCCCTGCCGGCGGGCGAGCGCGTTCTGCCGCTCGACTACGACTCGGACGGCGATCTCGACCTGTACGTCAGCTCGCCCGGCGGCGACCGGCTCCTCCGAAACAACCTGGACGGTACCTGGACCGATGTGACGACGTCCGCCCTGCCGGCGGGCACGGGTTCTCGTGCCGCCGTCGCCGCCGACTTTGACCGGGACGGTGATGCCGATCTCGTCCTGGCTCGCGCGGGCGGCGGACTGCTTCTCTTAGATAACCGGCGCGGGGGCCGATTCACCGAGCGACCCGCGGGCCTTCCCGGCTCGGGCGGCGTGCTGGCGCTCGCGGCGGGCGACCTGAACGCCGACGGCCGGCCCGACCTCGTTTGGACGACTGAAACCGAGGCCTGGGTCTCGCTGAATCGCGGCGATGGGACGTTCCTGCCGCCGCATGCCTTGGGGTCAGGGGGAACGCCCCTCCTGTTCGATTTCGACAACGATGGAGCGCTGGATGTCTTCCTGGCCGGCTCCAGAGGTTCTTGGCTCTACCGCAACGACGGTTCGGGATCGTTCACGCGCGTCGAGGAGGCCTTCCCGCCGGCGGCCGCCGCGGAGGCGGTCGATGCCGACGGCGATGGAGACCTGGACCTCGTCGTGATCACGGACAAAGGGTCGGCGCAGCTCTTTGTGAACGAAGGAGGAAACGCGAACGGGTGGATGGACGTGGCGCTTCGGGGCCTTCCCACCGGCTCCGCGAAGGTGAATCGCTTCGGCTACGGATCGGAGGTCGAGGCGCGATCGGGTCCGCTATACGTCTTCCGCACCGCCTGGCGGCCGGTGACGCACATCGGGCTCGGATCACGGCGCCGGGCGGACGTTCTGCGCATCCTGTGGACCAACGGCATTCCCCAGAACGCGCTCGATCCGCCGGCGCGGACGCTGCTCGAGGAGGTTCAACAGCTGAAGGGCTCGTGCCCGTTCCTGTTCGCCTTCGACGGGACCCGTTGGCGTTTCGTGACGGACGCTCTGGGCAAGAGCCCTCTCGGGCTCCTCTACGACGGCGTGCACCAGGCCGCCTCCGACACGCGCGAGTGGCTCGTGGTGGCGGGGGCACTCCTGGCTCCGACGGGGGGAAGGCTGGTCCTCGACTTCACCGAGGAGCTGTGGGAGACGGTCTACTTCGACCTCGCGGAGCTTTCCGCCGTGGACCACCCCGCGGGAACCGAGATCGTTTCGAACGAGCGGATGGTTCCGCCTCCCTTCCCGCCGAAGAGGCTCTTCACCGTCTCGCATCCGTACGTGCCGCGCGCCCTTGACGAAAGAGGCCGAGACCGAACGCAAGAGATCGCCCGCGAGGATGGCCTCCGTCTGGGCGACTTCGCGCCGACCCGATATCAGGGAATCGTCGCGCCACACGAGCTGGTCCTCGAGTTGCCGCGAGCGCGAGGCGCCGGCCGCGTGATGCTCTATCTGACGGGCTGGGTCTTCTACGCCGACACGTCGATCAACGTATCCCTTTCACAGGGCGGCCGGCCCGAGCGTCCCTTCGGGCCCCTCCTCGAGGTACCGGACGGGAAGGACGGATGGAAGACAGCCATCCCGGCGATGGGGTACCCGGCGGGGAAGACCAAGACGATGGCGCTCGATCTGTCCGATGTGCTCGACCGGAGCGATCCGCGGGTGCGCATCCGCACGAATCTGGCAGTCTATTGGGACCGCATCGCGTACACCGTCGACGAGTCGGAGGCTCCTTTCCGACTGACGGCGGCTCCGCTCGAGTCCGCGCGGCTGTTCGAGCGCGGCTTTTCGCGGCGGGTCCGAGAGACGCCCGACGGCCCGCACGTCTTCCTGCACGACGAAGTGGACACGGCGCCGCGGTGGGCCGACATGGCGGGCTTCTACACGCGTTTCGGCGACGTTCGGGAGCTGCTCGGATTCCCCGACGACCGCTACGTCGTCATGAAGGGAGGCGACTGCGTGCGTCTGGAGTTCGACGCGAGCCGCCTCCCGCCTCTCGCGCCCGGTTGGGTTCGCGACTACGTGCTCGTGCTCGACGGCTGGGAGAAGGACGCGGACAAGAACACCGTGGCGGGACAGACCGTGCTGCCGCTCCCATTCCACGGGCAGGAAGACTCCCGCTACGGCGAGGGCCAGGCCTACCCCGACGACGCCAGCCACCGGCGCTTCCGGGAGAAGTACCTGACCCGCCGCGGCGGACCCGAGGAGTTCCGGGACGCGCTGCGCTCGAATCGAGGGTCGGCGGCCGAAGGCCGGCCGTGACGGGCCGGGCACGACTGCTTCTGCTTCCGGCCGCGGCAGCGCTCGTTGCGGCAACGGCCGGGCCGGACGCGGGGCTCTTTCGCGACATCACCAAATCCTCCGGCATCCGCTTCCGGATCGGTTCGGACCTGCGCCACTTGAAGCTCATCCCGACGATGATCGGGGGCTGTGCCTTCGGCGACTATGACGGCGATGGCCTGCCGGATCTCTACGTCTCGAGCTCGATTCCGAAGTGGGGCAAGCCCAACCCGAAGAGTTGCGGGCGCCTGTATCACAACTTGGGCCGCGGCCGCTTCGAGGATGTCACCGACAGAGCGGGCATCAAGGCGTGCGGCCTCGGAATGGGTGCCTTTTGGGCGGACCTGGACGGGGACGGGAGGCTCGACCTGTACCTGACCAACGTCGGCCCGAACGCCGTTTGGTGGAACCGCGGCGACGGCGCGTTCGAGGAGGGCAAGGACACGGGTCTCGAGGATCCTCTCTTTTCCGTCGGCGCGGGATTCCTCGATTACGACGGAGACGGGCGGCTGGACGTCGTGGTCGCCAACTACCTCGACTCGACGCCGGAGTGGGAGGCGGCTCAACCCCAGTTCGAGCTCCGCGTGCCGGAGGACTATGTCGGCCAGCCCTCTCACCTTTTCCGCAACGAGGGCGACCGCCACTTTCGCGATGTCACGGAGGAGGCGGGTCTCGCCGTCGACCCGAGGGAGACCAAGACCCTGGGGGTAGCCGTTCTCGACTACGACGGGGACGGTTTTCCCGATCTCTACTTCGTCAACGACCGAGTCAGCAATCGGCTGTTCCGAAACCGAGGAAACGGTCGCTTCGAGGAGACGACTGCGGAGACAGGCGCCGGCGTGCTCGGAAGCCGTCCGCGTGCCGGAATGGGAGTCGCGGTCGGCGACCCCTTCGGTGCCGGCCGTCCGAGCCTCTTCGTCACCAACTTCGGCGGAGAGCCGAACAGTCTCTATCGCAACGTCGAGGGGACCCTCTTCGAGGATGCGGGAACGGCCTCCGGGGCGGCCGAGGTCGGGTTCCCCTTCGTGCGCTGGGGAACTCATTTCGCCGACTTCGACAACGACGGTCTTCCGGATCTCTACGCAGTGGGCGGCCACTTGGCTTCGCGCATCGTCAGGGCGTTCGGCTACTACAAGAGCGGCCAGGCGAAGTACGTCGAGGCGGGGGACGGCGCGTATGCGCAGAGGACGGTCCTGCTTCACAACCTCGGGGACGGAAAGTACGAGGAATGGCGCGAGGCGGGGGATCTTGCCCGGATCCGGATGGTCGGAAGGGGCAGCGCCGTGGCCGATGTCGATGGCGACGGGGCGCTCGACCTCTTCGTGGTGGACATCGACGGTCCGGCCAGACTCTTCCAGAACCGGGTCGGCAGCGTTCGCAGCTGGGTCTCGATCGAGCCGACCGTCGGGACAGACCGACACACCGTGTTGGGGACCCGGGTCCGGGTGACAGCGGGGGGCCGGTCTCAGACCCAGTGGTTCCTGGTGAGCCCGTCTTACGCCTCGGGCAGCCTGACCCCTCTGCACTTTGGCCTCGGCGACGCCGAGCAGCTGGACGAAATCGAGGTGACCTGGCCCGGGGGCGAGAGGCAGGTCTTTCGGGGTGTCCCGGCTCGACGGGCCTACCGGCTGAGGCGCGGGGGCGGCCTCGAATCGGTCCCTCTCCCAGCTGCCCCGACGGAAATCGGGATGGTTGATGGCCCCCTCTCGCCGCGCGGGTTTATGATCGAGGGCACCGTCCCATGATTCCGATCTCCGACGACAATTCGGGCCGGCGCACCACACCGGTGGTGACCTGGGCGCTGATCGCTGCCAACGTCTTCGTGTTCGTGTTTCTCCAGGGCTTCGGCACCAACGAGCGCTTCACGCTCGCGTACGCCACGGTGCCGTACGAGATCATGACGGGACACGACGTCGCCCAGTCGATCCCCATCCGGGACGAGTACGGACGCACGCGGGGCTCGATCGATCTACAGCCCACCCCGATCCCGGTCTACCTGACGCTCTTCACCTCCATGTTCATGCATGGCGGTTTGGCGCACCTGCTCGGCAACATGCTTTATCTCCACATCTTCGGGGACAACGTGGAAGACGCGCTCGGCCACGCCCGCTACCTTTTCTTCTACCTGCTTTGCGGCGTCTTGGCCGGCCTCGCGCACGTGCTGACGACCGCCATGCTGAAGAGCAACGCCCTGCTCCCGAGCCTGGGCGCCTCGGGGGCGATCTCCGGCGTGCTCGCCGGTTACGTTTCCCTCTTTCCTCACCGGCGGGTTCGGGTCCTCTGGTTCTACTCGATCATGGAGGTGCCCGCGATCTTCGCGATCGGAATCTGGTTCGTGTTCCAGCTGATCAGCGGCCTCGGCATGTTGGGTGGCGGGATGGGAGGAGTGGCCTACGGCGCGCACATCGGCGGATTCGTGGCCGGTCTCATCCTGGTCCGGGTCCTCGGCGGGCGTCGCGACCCGGCCTGGCAGGGGGCCTAGGAGCCCGGATTCTTGCGACGCCCAGGTTCGCCCGACGAGGCGGAGGCCGCGGTCTCCAGCATTTGAGCGGCGATCTCCTTGACGAGCCTTCCGCAGACCATGGCGGTCATCCCGGACACGTCTTGGACCGGGTTGAACTCGACGATGTCGGCGCCGACGATCGGCGCCCGCAGACCGTGGATCGCGTCGATGGCTTGCCGGGTCGAGAGCCCTCCCGGCTCCCGGTGGGAGACGCCCGGGGCGTGCGCGGGGTCGAGGGCGTCCATGTCGAAGGTGAGATAAACGGGTCCCTCGAGGTCGAGACGAAGCTCCGCCGGCCAATGGCGCATCTCGATCATCTCGACGCCGAATCGCGCGGCCTGCTCGCGCTGGCTTTGATTGACGGTGCGAATGCCCAACTGAACGAGCCGCTGTGCCAGCTCTTCCTCCATGATCCGCGCAAAGGGGCAGGCGTGAGAAAAGCGATCGCCCTGAAACACGTCATAGAGGTCCGGATGCGCGTCGAAGTGGAGGATCGAGAGGCGCGGGTAGCGCCGAGCGAAGGCGCGGAGGATGGGGTAGGTCACGGCATGGTCGCCGCCGAGCGAGATCGGAGAGAACCCGCGCGTGAGCAGATCCGCGACGGCCGCTTCGATGTGGGTTCGCATGTCGGCGCCCGATCGGAGACTCAAGTCGCCGGCATCGAAGAGCGTTTGCGGGGTGATCTCGAGACCCTTTTCTCCCCAGGAGTTGGAGGAGTCGCAGGCGAGTGCGGCCCGGATGAGGGGAGGAGCCCCCGCCGCGCCTCGAAGAAACGAAGAGCTCTCGTCCCAGGGAATGCCGAGGAGCGCGAGCCGGGGTCCGGCGGGGGACGTCGAGTCCGAATCAGCCACAGGGGCCTGACGGGAGCCCGAGCTCTCTAGTTTGGGCCAAGCGAGCTCGCCGCATGAGAGATGAAGGTCACGCAGAGGGGCTCGTAAATCCCGGCCTTCTGCACGTAGCTCATGTGCTGAAGCCGGCTCGCTTGATCGGAGGCCTCGGGAGCGAGGATGACGAGCAGAACGACCGAGTGGGTGCCGAAATCGAGGCTCGCCGGCTTGTATCCGGGGGCGCTGACGTCGAGGGTGAACTGCTTTTCGTGACGGGGCGCGACGTCAGAAAAGTGGAAGCAGCCGTTGGAAGTCGTCTGCAGGACCGCGAGGGGAGTCTCGTGGCCCGCCGCGCTCGATATGCGGACGGTGGCGTTCGCGATCTCGCCCCCGCCGGCGTCTCGAACGACGCCTCGGGCCGAGACCATCGCGCAGCTCCCGCAGAGAAGTGCTGCGGCGGCGAGGGCCCTCTGGCGTGCCCGTGTCGTCGGCGGGGGATCAGCGCCCACGCCACTGTGCCGGACGCTTCTGGAGGAACGCGTCGATCCCTTCCGTCGCGTCCTCGAGCAGTGCCCCGCGCGACATCGCTGGGCCCGCGATCTCGTACGCCCCGCCGAGCGAGCGGTCGATCTGTTCGTAGAACGCGCGCTTTCCGGCGCCGATGACGGCGGGACTCTTCGACAGGATGGCCTCGACGAAGTCCTGCACGGCGGCGTCGAGATCCGCGGCCGGCACGACCCGGTTGACGAGACCCCACGCGAGGGCCGTCGGCGCGTCGATGGGCCGGCCGGTCAGGAGCATCTCCATGACGCGCTTTCTCGCGACGTTGCGCGCGACCCCGACAGCGGGCGTCGTGCAGAAGATGCCGACGTTGACGCCGGGCAGCGCGAAGGTAGCGGTGTCAGAGGCAACGGCGAGGTCGCACATCGAGACCAGCTGACAGCCGGCGGCCGTCGCGATGCCGTGAACGCGCGCGATGACGGGCTGCGGCATCTTCGTCAGCTTCACCATCATCCGGCTGCAGTCCTCGAAGAGCCGGCGCTGCCAGGCTTCGTCTCCCATGTGCGCGCGCATCTGCTTCAAGTCGTGGCCGGCGGAGAAGCCGCGTCCGCCGGCGCCGAGGACGACGACCCGCGCGGCCGGGTCCGCCGCGGCGGCGTCGAGGCTCTGTTCCAGCGCGGCAATCATTTCGAGGGAGAGCGGATTGAACCGGTCCGGGCGGTTGAGAGTCAGGCGGACGACGCCGCCGGAGTCGTCGCGAAGTACGAGGGGAGCGGCGGCGGAAGTCTTCGGGTCGGCGCTCATGGGGGGAGTCTAACGCGAGGTCTACGGTTTCGGCTCCTCGATCGTCAGGCGGGCGCCGCCCGGAACGTCGCGCAGGGTCTGGGCGCGCCCGTCTGGCCACCGGATGTCGAGCGAGTCGATCTTGCTGGCCGCGCCGAGCCCGAAGGTCAGGGTCTTCTCGGGAGCCGAGAGGTAGGACTGGCCACCCGAGACCTGCTCGGTGAGCGTCCGCCCCCCGATCGTCCCTGTCACCCGAGCGCCGACGGCGTCGCGGTTCGACGTGCCGGAGCCGATGAGCCTGATGCGCACGCTCTTGGCCGGCTGGTCGGCGCGATTCATGAGCACGCGCGCCGGACCGCCGCTCGAGACGAGAACGACGTCGACGTCGCCGTCCCCGTCGAGGTCGGCGTATGCCGCACCGCGTGCGACCAGGGGCGAGCCCAGGTCGCCCGTCGCCGCTTCGAGAAACCGGTTATCACCGGCGTTCCAGTAGAGGATCGGCGCCTCCTCGTACTTCACGTCTTTCTGCACCTGCTGGACCGTCGGCTCGACGTGCCCGTTGGCGAGCAGCAGGTCGAGCCGCCCGTCGAGGTCCGCGTCGAAGAAGAGGACCCCGAAGGTGAGCGAGAGGAGCGACGATGGTCCGACTCCGCTCCGGGGCGACTCGTCGAGGAACACCTCTCCCTTGTCGGTCCAGTACAGGGACTTCAGTTCGTTGGAGAAGTTCCCGATCGCGAGCGTCGAGCCGCGGCCGTTCTTCGTGTCGCCCCACGCGACACCCATGGCGCCGCGCGAGCGCCCGCCCTCGTCCACGGCAACCCCCGCTTCGACGGCCACGTCCTCGAAGGTCCCGTCGCCCTGGTTCTTGAACAGGTTGTTGGGCGCCGTGTCGTTGGCGACGAGGAAGTCGATCTTGCCGTCGCCGTTGAAGTCGAAGGGAGCGACCCCGAGCGCCTTCTGGTTGGGGTTGCCCACGCCGGCCTTCTTTGTGACGTCCTCGAACCTCCCGTTGCCGAGATTGCGGTAAAGGTGTGACGCGGTGCCGGGGTACCTTTCGGGCGTGCAGTAGGACTTTGTCTTGCCGTCGAGGGTACAGAAGAGGTCGTTTTTCGGCGACCAGTCCACGTACCGGCAGACGAAGAGGTCGAGGAATCCATCGCCATCGAAGTCGAGCCAGGCCGAAGAGGTGCCCCATCCCGAGTCCGCGACGCCGGCCTTCGCGGCGACCTCCTCGAACCGCCCTCCGCGGTTGTGAAAGAGGTAGTTGCGGCCGAGGCCGGTGACGTAGATATCGTCCTTGCCGTCGTTGTCGTAGTCGGCGACCGAGGCGCCCATTCCGTAGAAGACGCGCTCGAGACCCGCCTCGCGCGTCACGTCGCGAAAGCGAGGCAGGCCATCCGCGCCAGGGCCGTCGTTGCGGTAGAGGGCGAGCGAGGACTTCTGCGTCTTCGCGCGCGGGTCCCCAGGCCAGTAGCAACCGGAAACGAAAAGGAGATCGGGCTTCCCGTCCCCGTCGTAGTCGAGGACCGCCACGCCTCCACCCATGGTCTCCGGCATCCACTTGTCTCCGCGCGCGCCGGTCACGTGCGTGAAGGCGATCCCCATCGCGGCGGCCTTTTCCTCGAAGCGGACGGAGGGCTGCGGCGTCGGGGTGGGCGGCGGGGCAGGCGCCGCTGCGGGCTTCTCGGCGCGGCGGCAGGCCGAGAGGGCGGCGAGCAGTGCGAGGATCGCGACGGTGCTCCGCCACCTGGCGTCGAGGTGTTGCGCCGCAGGCCTCAACGTTTCGGCTGCAGGTTCGCCGTGTAGTCCACGGCCTCGCGCTGGATCGGAGCGTGCTCGCGGTTCAGGTATCCGAAGTCGGTCTGGTAGCCTTTTGGCCCCATGGCCGCGACCCAGGCGGCCGGCTCGGCCGGCGGAGGTTCGGCCTCGGCGTGCACGTGGATCGGGAGCGACTCGCGGTTCGCCCAGGGATCGCGCCGGCGCAGCTCCGCGGCGAGCGCGCGGCCTGTCTCGTCTTCCTTGTGCTTGCGGTACGCCGCCTCCTCGACGGCGGCCTTCTGGTTCTCGCCGAGGGCGCGGTACACGCGCATGAGGTTGTAGTGCGCGGTCAGGTCCTCCGGGTCGATCGCGAGCGTCTTGCCGAACGCTTCGATCGCCTGGGGGTACTGGCCGGCGAGCCACAGCGCCGCTCCGAGGTTGTTCCAAGCGACGCGATCGAGGGGAAACTTCTCGAGCACGTAGCGAAGGTCCTTCTCGGCGTCGGCCAGGCGCCCCTCCTCCTTCGCGACGGTAGCGCGGAAGAAGGCGGTCTTGCGCCATCCGGGACGGATCTTCTCGGCCTGTTCGAGAGACGCCCTCGCGTCCGAGAGCCTGCCCTCGGCGATCTCGGCGCGGGCCCGGTTGAGGGGCCCGTCCGGCTTGTCGGGCGCGAGCTCGGCGACCTTCGTCCAGGCCTGCGCCGCTCCCCGGAAATCACCCTGCAGGAAGAGGCCGATGCCATAGTCGTTCCAGCGCAGCCACGGCGGATCGGTGTTGCCCCGCGCCGCGCTCTTCTCGGGCGCCGGCCCGATCGAGGGGCGGCCCAGAGCCAGCGACACGCGGTCCTGCGCGAGGGTCGTGACCGGGAGAGACGGCGCCGCCGCTCCGAGCGAGAAGGTCGTGTAGTCGCGCGAGAACTTTCGATAGTGAACCCCGGCGGAGAGGGTCACGGAGCCTTTCGCGCCCTTCGGGATCGCCACGCGGTAATGCGCGACGCGCGCCGCGCCGGGGCCGATCCCGTTGTTGAAGAGCGGCACGTGGATGTCCTGCGGCTGGCGGCGATCCATGTGGTTCCCGTCGTGGCTGATGACGTAGGTCGTCAGCATGTCCGCGGCCGGGTCGAGCCGCCCCTGTGCGTCCAGCACGCCGCTGCGGAGAAACGGCGCGGACCCGGCCTCGCCTTCGAGCGAGACCCACGTCTCGTTCGAGTCCGACGTGCCGTTGGTGTAGGGGTGGCCGACGCCGCGCGTGCGCACGACGACCTCGAGGTCGAACGTCTCGCCGGGAGCCACCGAGACCGGCTCCGCGCCCAGAACCGTCAGCGCGTCGCCGCGCTTGATGGCGAAGAGATCCACCGTCAGCGTCTTGTTCTGAAGGAAGTCCCTCATCCGCTTTTCCGTCTGCTTGTCGCCGCGGATGAAGGGCAGTGCCGTGTTCGCGGCGGGGAAGAGATGGTCGTGAAGTTGCCCCTTGCGGCTACCGAACTCCTGAGAGGGATATGGCGGCAGGTGGCAGTCGCGGCAGGCCTTCGGCTGGGGTGGATCGTAGAAGGAGCGCACGGCGCGCCCCGACACACCCGAGTCGTACCAGGTGTCGTAGTGGTCCTGCCCGCGCATCCAGCGGTAGCTGTTCAAGGCTGGGATGAGCGCCACCTTATGGCAGGTCGAGCAGAACTCGGGCGTTCGCATGAATGGCTTCAGGAAGGTCTTGCGGTGGAGCGAGGGTTCCATCCGGATGAGCAGCCGGTTGACGGCTTTCAGCGTCTCGTTCTTCGAGAAGGCGAAGGGGTATTGCTTCGACTCCTCGATGACGTAGGAGCCGTTGCCCTTGACATCCTTGATCTCGGCGATCGAGTGGCAGGACATACAGGTCAAGCCCTGCTGCGCCTCGAAGGAGTCGTAGGAGAACTTCGCCTGGGTCGCGGCGCCCATCTGGCCGGTGAAGAGGACGACCGGATCGTGGCAGCCGGAGCACCATTTCGTCCGCTCCCGCCCGACCCGGTCCGCCATCAACTCGACGCTCTTTCGGTAGAAGGGGTTGTTGAAGGAAGAGAAGCGGTGTGCCGAGCGCTCCCACTGGTGGAAGGAGTCAGGATGGCAGGACTGGCAGTAGTCGTTGGCCGCGAGCTTCTTGCCATCGAGAAGCCCCTGGTCGAAAGTCTCCGAGGAGGACGGGAAGAAGACCGTGTCGCCGTTGACGTTGACGATGCGCTTGGGAGGCTTCTCGAGCTTCGCGAGCAGGGTCATCGCACCGAGGAAGAGGGCCACGGCGCCCCCCCAGGCGTAAAGGCGGCGGAACTGCAGCCGGTGGGTATGCGCTCGGCGGTGCAGAATGAAGGCCACCAACGCGAGCGGCACCGAGGCGACGTGCCCCAGCCACACGGCGCGGTGGTTGAGCGTGGCGCCCTTCCAGGTCATGAAGAGACCGGTCGAGACGCACAGGATCGCGAGCAGGAAGATTGCCAGGCCCGCGGCCTTTGCCCGCTTGTTCCACATGTGGATCATCCGGCGCGCATGTGTCACCGCGAACACGAAGAAGGGAATGGCGATCAGCAGCCCCAGGACGAGGTGGAGCAGCAGCATCGCGTAGAAGAAGGTTGTGTCGCGCGTGAAGGCGGCGAGGTAGATCGCGTTGGCCGCCATCACCCCGAGGGGAATGAGCAGGAGCCGGTAGAGCCGGCGCTGCCAGGATCGCAGGACGCCGGCCGCCGTCGCTGGAGCTGAACCTGGAGCTCCCATGCCGCGGATTCTAACCGCGGGCGGCTAGGCCGCCGATCGGTTCACTCGGCCGGAACGTAGATCGCGTCCCCCGAGGAGTTGTCGGCAACCACGGCATAGGCGAAGATTCGTCCGCTGCCGCTCACGACGGCATACTGCAGGTAGAAGTTTTCGGCCGAGATGCCGGCGCCGAGCAATTCCGCGGCGCTCGTCTGAACGAGGGTGTTGGCTTGCACGCCGTAGTCCTTGGAGCCCAACACCGAGCCGGTCGCGCCGTCCTTCGCCGTGACCCGCACGACCACATCGGCGCCGCCGACCTCGGCGAAACCGAAGTTGCAGCGGGATCCCGAGGTGGAAGTCGTATGGTCGAGTTGAATCGCCGTCACGGTGTGCCCCGGCCCCACCGATTGCGAGGCGGGCACTCCCGAGATCGAGAAGCCGGTCGTGCCGCCGAACTTCTGGACGAGTGTGTTGTTGGACACGACCAGGCGCGCGGCGCGGTTCGGATGGATGCGCAGTCCCGCCGCGGACGGATCGCCGAGGCCGAACTCCGTGGCCAGCACGTCGATCCTTTCCAGGGTCTGGCCGGGCTGGAGGGTGTAGACGCGCGCCGGTGACGGGGTTCCCGTGAGTATCAGGGGGAGGAGCGAGACCGTGATCGTCACGGCCTGCGTGTCCAGGTTCGTGACGTACAGGTTTGTCTTGAAGAACTGGCTATTGGCCCCGGTCACGTGCGCGGCCTGTGCGAGAAGGATGTCTTCCGCCGAGGACGGAGGATTGGACGCCGGCTGGTAGATGGAGTCGCCCGTGACGTCGTCGACGTAAGTCGCGAAAGGAAGGATCCGGCCCGCCGCGCTCTTGACCGTGAAGTTGACGCGGAAGTTCGACGTGGCCGGAAGACCCAGCGATCGAATGACGTCGGAGATGATCGGTGTGGAGTTCGGGAGGGAGTTCATGGTGGTCGAGCCGATCACGGCTCCATTGCCGTCCACGACGTCGACCTGAACGGTCACGGGCGCGCCCGAGACTTCCGTGAAACCGATGTTGCTGTGGAACGCGTCGCTCTTGATCAGGCCGTTCGCCGTCGCGGTGCCGCCCCCGAATCCCAGGGCCTGTGCGGTCGGAAGCCCGGGCACGGTCATTCCGAACGTTCCGTCCGCGTTGCGGGTGTAGTTGTGCCCCGCGGCGAGGAAGCTCGTGTCGGTCGTCGTGACCGTCACCGGACCATAGGAGTCCGAGAAGCCGTACTCGGACGCGATGACGTCGTCCAAGGCCAGAACCTGTCCGGCGCCGATCGTCACGTTCGCCCGCATGGCCTGGCTGCCCGATAGGCCGGCCGGAACGAAGTAGAGCGAGAACTGACGAGGCGACGTCTCGGGGTTGAAAACGCGAAGATTGCTCTGGAAGAACTTCGTGCCCTGGTTGTGCGCCAGGATCGGGAGGACGCGTCCGACCACATTGGACGGGATCGCCGACGTCGGCTGTCCGGGCTCGAGCTCGACACCGAAGTTTCGGATCCGGCCGGCCACACCGCCGACCTCGTCCTTGACGGTCAGGGTCCAGACGCCGTTGGGCTGGTGGCCCTGGAAGGCGCCCAGCGACTGAGCCGGCACGTCGGTCTTGCCGTAGATGGCGTTGATCGGGTGTTCGGGCTGGCCCGTGCGGTCGTGCAGGAGCACCGTCGTGCCATCGGGTCCCGTCAAGGTGACGCGCAGCTGCTCCGGATCCGGATGGTCGATCTCGACCCAGACGTCGACCCCGGCCACGCCGCCGGAGAATCCGGCCACCGTCACCGACGCGCTGGCGGACCCGCTCCCGTCCGGGATCGAGGGGGCGGCTCCGAGAAAGAAGGAGAAATCGCCCACATTGGCCGAGACCGCGGCGAGGGCGTCGAGCCGCGGCGTCGTCACCTCGTTTCGGGAATCGGTGACCGGCGTTCCAGTCGCCCGCAGGATGCCGACCAGGCTCGCCGGAGACAGGCCCGGATGCGCCTGGCGCATCAGCGCGACCGCGCCGGCGACACTCGGGGTCGAGGCGGAGGTGCCGGCGAACAGGCTCGCGGCGCCTCCCTTGTTGGCCACGAGCCAGAAAGCGCCCGGGGCCAACATCGAGAGCGTCGTCGTCGAGTTCGAGAAGCAAATGACCTGATCCGGCACGGCGGGCTCGTCGGTGCATTGGATTCCACCGCTGTCGTCCTGCCAGGCCTCTCGCGAAGCGCTCTGAGCGTAGACCGCGCCGACGGAGACCGCCGAGGAGACGCAGGCCGGCGCATCGAGGGTGTTCGTCGTGCCCTCGTTTCCCGCGGCCACCGCCACGACCACTCCCGCGGCGACGGCCGAGTCAAACGCGGCGGCGTACGACGGCTCGTCTGCATCGCAGTAACCGTGGGCGAGACTGTCTCCAAAGGCCCCGCCCAGAGAGAGGTTCAGGGCGGCAATGTTGAAGGTGTCGCGGTGGGTGATGACCCAGTCCACGCCGGCCAGGATGTCGGAGTCGTTTGCCTCGGAGGTGCAGGAGGTGTTGCCGGAGTCCTTCGAAGAGAAGACTTTGACCGCGACGATCTTTGCATCCGGAGCGACACCCGAGGGTCCCGCGGCGACGGCGGCCACCGAGGTGCCGTGTCCGTCGCAATCCATCGGGTCGCTGTCTTTGTCGGCCGTGTCCGTGCCGCCGACGACCTTGGCGTTGGGGAAGGCGGCGCCGCCGAGGGCGGCGGCCGTGTAGTCGACACCGGTGTCGAGGACCGCGATCGCTTGGCCGGCGCCCTTGACGCCGAGCGCGTTGGCCTGGTCGCTTCGGATCAGGACCTGGGCCGCTTGTGCGGCGGTCTCGAGGGGCCTTCGCGTGCGGTCCAGCGCGACCCAGTCCACGTCGGGCCGGTTGGCGAGCACGAGGGCGGCCGCCCGCGACGCCGTGCCCGACAGCAGCGAGAAGCTCTCGTAGAAGTGGTGGACCTCGAGCTCCTCCGTCGGCATCTCGTCGGCGAGGCGCTTCTGCGCCGCCATGCGCACGCGACGCCGCGCCGGCTCTCCGGCCGGGTCGGGCGCCAGCATGAGCGCGCGCGCCGACGGCGTTCCGTCGCGAACGCCGATGAGCAGACGCACTCGCTCGGCCCCGGAGTTGAGAGCTCGCAGGACGCGCGCGTCCGCCCGGGGGGCCTCGGCGGCCGAGACGGTCGCCTGCGCGAGAAGAGTCGACGGTCCTGTCGCGAGGACCGACAACGCGGGAAACAGCAGCAACATCAGTCGGCGCATGGGAGTGAGAACACCTCGTTGGAAATCGGCGCTCCGGGGCCGAGCCCCACAGTATAGACGCAGGCAACCCGGCTCACGGCTGCGAAATTCCCCCCTTGGGCTATCTTTGGGCGATGCGGGCGGTGTTTGCCGACTGTCACGTTGGACAGCGGCCGGGCGACGAAGAGGCCTTCCTGGAGGCCCTGGAGCTCGCCTGCCGGCGCGGGGCGCGAGCGATTTCGCTCTTGGGAGACGTCTTCCACTACTTCGTCGCGCGCCCCAACTTCGAGACACCGGTCATCCGGCGGTTCCTGGACCGAGCGCAGGAATTGGCCTCCCGGGACATTCGCGTGACGTATGTCGAGGGCAACCGCGACTTCTTTCTGCGCGGCTCCTACGCGGAACGCTATTTCGATCGGATCGTGGATGAGGAAACCTTCCAGGCCGGCCCACACCGATTCCTGCTGACGCACGGCGACCGACTGAACGAGAGGGACTACCCCTACCGGTTCTGGCGGTTTCTCTCGAAGAACGCGGTGTCGCGCGCGGCGGCGGGCCTCGTGCCGCGCGGCGTCGCGAACCGGTTCGTCTCGCGGGTCGAGGCGCGGCTCCATCGCTCGAACTTCAAGCACAAGACAAGGCTGCCCGTCGAGATGATACGGAGCTTCGCCGAGCGCCGTCTGGTCGAGGGGATCGACGTGATCCTGCTCGGACACTTTCACAAGTCGTGGGTGGAGCAGATCGGGCCCTGCCGAGTGGAGATCCTGCCCGCCTTCGCCGAGGAAAGGCGGTGGATGGAGGTGGGAGATCACGGCGAGACCTCGTTGGCGAGCCTCTGAATCCTTCGGGGAGAGGCGCCGGACGCCGGCGGTGATCCGCCTGATTGCCGTCGGGAGTCCGTCATTGCCCATGCGGCCGGCATGACGGAGTTTCTCGCGCTGCCTCTCGTCCGCCGCGTCGCGGGAACGGTCCGAGTTCCACCTTCCAAGAGCGCGTCGAACCGGGCCCTCCTGCTGGCGGCGCTGTCCTCGGAACCCGTCGAGATCATCCGGCCTCTCGAGAGCGCGGATACGGCAGCGCTTCTCGGGTGTCTGCGTGCCATGGGCGCGCAAGTCGCTCCGGCGGCGCGCGGTCTGCGGCTCTTCGGGCCGTTGGGGGTGAATCGTTCTTCCGAGACGATCCTCGACGCCGGCGACTCCGGCACGGCGGCACGATTCGTGGCCGCGCTGGCAGCGGCGACGCCGGGAAGCTTCCGGCTCGATGGATCCCGGCGTCTGCGTGAGCGCCCGATGGCGGAGCTGATCGAGGCCCTGCGATCGGGAGGCGCCGAGATCCGTTGCCTGCAGGTGGAAGGGCAACTCCCACTCGCCATTCGGGGAGGCATGCTGCGTTCGGGAGAGATCGCGATCGACGCCAGCCGCTCGAGCCAGTTTCTCTCGGCCTTGTTGTTGGCCGCCCCGGCGGTCGAGGGCGGACTGACGGTGCGGACGAGGGGTGCGGTGGCCTCGGCGCCGTACGTCGAGACGACCGTCGAGGCGCTCGTCGCCTTCGGCCATCGGGTGCGCCGGGTGACGGGTGCCTTCACGGTGGAGCGTGGCGCCGTGGTGCCGGGCGGCTACGAGGTGCCGGGTGATCATTCCTCGGCGGTGCCGCTGCTCTCGGCAGCGGGCGCCGTGGGCGGGACCGTCACGGTCCTTGGCATTCGGGCGGATTCCTCCGCCGCGGACGCTCGGGCGCTGCCGGTCCTGGAGCGGATGGGGATCGCCCTGGACTGCGGGGCCGAAGGCATCACCGCATCGGGCTCCCGCGGGGGCCTCGAGGCGATTGAGGTCGAGGCGGGAGAATTCCCCGACTCGGTTCCAGCGCTCGCGGCGCTCGCGGCCCTGGCCGAGGGCGAAAGCCGCTTCCGATCCATCGGGAATCTCCGGTGGAAGGAGAGCGACCGGATCGAGGCCCTCGAGGCCTTGATCCGTGCCGCAGGCGGCTCTTCCCGCGCGGGCTCGGCGGAACTGGTCGTCCGCGGCGGGATCCGGCGCGGCCTCGCCACCGTTCTTCCCACCTTGAACGATCACCGCCTCGCGATGGCGGCCGCGCTCCTCTCGATCGCTCGAGGGGGTTATCTGATCGAGAACCCAGGCTGCGTCGCGAAGTCCTACCCCTCCTTCTTCCGGGATCTCTCCTCTCTCTTTTCTTGACGGAGGGCGACCGAAGAGGAACGGTCTCCCATCGGGAGGAACAGGGAATGCCCGATCCTCCGGCCCTCGCGACAATCTAGCCTTGAGATCGACTTGGCCTTGCCATGCCAGCCGTGAGTGCTTCCCGGCCCGTCATCGCGGGGGGAGCGGAGCCCGGTCTTGTCTTGGAGCGCTTTTCACTTGCCGGGGCAAGAGAGCGCTGGCCGGACTTCCTTCTCCTCGAGCACGAAACCCTTCCGCTTCCGGTCGGCTTCGGTCTCGAAGGGGACGCGTTGCTCGTCTACCGGCGCATGCCACGCGGCCGCCGGATCCGCGACGGCCGGGTGCCGCGCCATTTGGTTCCCGACCTGCTGTTGCAGGCGGCCTCGTCGATCGCGTTCTTTCGGGCCTACGGCTTCTGGCTCGAGGAGGAAGACCTCGCCGACGCCTATTGGGAGCGGGAATCGGGTCGCGCGAGGCTCTGGCTGGCACGTTCTCCGGCGGCTCTCCGGGGCGGGTCGGCGCCGCCGGCCTCGGCGGTTCTCGGCGCCTTTCTCGATCGGCTCGCGCGGCGGGGAGGGCGCATCGACGACCGGGAAGCGCGCGGTCTGGCGGAGCGCTTGGAGGGGCCCGACTCCCGGTTGCGCCGCGCGGAATTTGGAGTGGCCGAAGTGTTTCGGAGCTTCCCCTCCCTGCACGAGGGATCGGCCTCGACGATACGGCTTCGGACGATCGGCTACGCGGGGCGCTTCCTGCGCGACCTCACGGTGCGGGCACGGCTGGAGTCCGCACGCGTGATCCTCGAGAGCCGGCTCCCTCACCTCTTTCTGCCGGGTGGCTCGGCCCTTGCCGCCGGATCGGCGCTTCACCTGGATCCCCCGCCGTCCCGCGCAACGGAGGCGTCGCGCCGTCTGCGGGAGCTCGCGCGCTCTCAGGTTTCCGCCGGGCGCTCGGTCTGGATCGCCGCGGGTATCGAGCATTGGGATCCCGTTTCTCGCCGCGCCTTCGAGACGGCCGAGCGCTCGCTCCCCGCGGAGATCGAGGTTCGGCGCCTTCCGGCGGTCCTTCCGGCGCCCCGGCTGCCGGACGAGTGGCGGCGGGAGATCTTCGTTCCGTGCGGCAGCTTCGCCGGCGCGCTGCGCTTCTACGAGTGCGTCGCGGGGAGAGCGCAAGAGGACCCCGCTGGCGTGCCCGATCTCGTCCGCGATTGGGTTTCGAGCGATCACTGGGCGGCCTTCGCCTCCGACTCCACGGGGCAGGCGCCCCTTCCCCAGACGCGCCTCTTGCCGCAGAGCGGCGTCGAGGCGCTGACCGACTCCGAGCGCGAGGTGTTGACCTGGCTGTCGGTTCGGGAGGGCGCCGGCGTCGGCGCGACGCCTGCGCGTCCAGGCGGCCTCTTCGCGACGAGGCTTCTTTCTCGGCTCACTCGGCGCGGGCACATCGAGGAGACGCGGCTCGGCTGGCGTCTGACGGCGGCTGGCCGTCGAGGCGTCCTGCCGGGGCCGGAGGCGGCGACGCTCTGCCGCCGCTGGGCGCGGCAAGAGACGGACCGCGCCGCCCGGATCGAGTTGCTGTTGTCGGCGGGCGCCGCGGGGGAGGCGCTGGCGGAGGCGGAGCACTGGTTTCGCGAGAGTCCTCCCGGCTGTCTGGAAGCGTGGTTCGAGCTCGCCGCGCGATTCTCCGCGGCGCGAGTCGAACGGCCGCCCTGGCTTGACGCGATCGAGGCGGAACGAGAGCTCGCCGGCGGGCGCCCGGTCGAGTCGCGCGCGATTCTCGATCGCATCGTGCGCTCCCGGGCGGCAACCGAGGCCGAACGCCGCGCCGCGTGTCTGCGCGGTGCCGAGGTGTCCGCGCAGGTCGAGGGAGCGTCCGGGGCCGGACAGCAGGCGGCGTCCTGGAGGCGAGCCTTTCCCGGCGCGCCCCCTGGGGAAACTGTTCGAGCCCTGCGCCTCGAGGCGGCGGGACTCGCTCGAGACGGCCGGCACGATCGTGCCCTCGAGTGTCTCGGCGAGGCCGATCTCCTGGCGCAGGATCTCGGCGCTGCGGCCAGACTCGAAAACGCGCTGACGCGGGCGTCGATTCTGTCGCGGCAGGGTCTTTTCGAGGAGGAGGCGCGAATCTACGAGCACTGGAAGGAGAAGGCCCTCCACCTGCAGGACGACGTGCTCGCGGCGCGCTTTTTTTCCCAGGAAGCTCTGGGGCTCTGCGACCGGCGCAAGTTCGCCGAAGCGGCCGATCGCCTGGAGGCCGCCCTTGCCGTCCTGCGTGACGATCCCGCGGAGGGATCCCGGATCTCGATCGATCTGGCAACCACCCTCTACCATTCCGGGCGCTCGGATCGCTGCGCGACGCTCCTCGCGGAGGCCGCCGCCCTGGCTTCGGCGGCGGGCCGGAGGGATCTGCTTCGCATCGCGCGCTCCAATCAGATCGAGCTCTGGGTTGCGCGCGCGGAATGGCAGGAGGCTGCGGGAGCCATCGAGGACCTGCTCGGCGAAGCCCAGAGGCAGGGAGACGACCTGTGGCTGCTCGTCGGGCTGCACCAACGAAGCCGCATGGCGCTTCGCCGCGGGTTGTTGGGGCGAGCGGCCGAGGACAATGCTCGTGCGCGGGAGCTCGCCATGCGCCTCGGAGATCGGATCGAGATCGGCGAGCTGTGGCTGGAAGAAGGGGACCGGCGCCTCTACGAGCGAGACGCGGAGCGAGCGCGCCAGGCGTGGGAGCGGGCTGCGCAGGACCTTCCCGACCGCTGCGACACCGAGAGGGTGGCTGCCGCACGCCTCGAGGAGCTCGCCTGGTCGGGGGACGGCGGACCCCCTGCGGCGGCGCGGCAGGCCCTGTCGGTGCGCCTTGGCGTCGGGGAATACGCGGCCGCCGAGACCGGGGCGCGATGGCACTTGCTCTTCCCCGGCGACCCCGGGATCGGGGAGCTCGCACTTCGAGCGGAGCGAATCTTGCGCGATCGAGGCGGTGAGAGCCTCGCCGACTTCATTTTCGGGCGCCCCGAGACTGCGCCGGCGGCGGCGTCGGTGCCACCCGACTCCCTGCGAGCTCTGCGCGAGGCGCTCGTCCGTGGATTGGCCGGCGAGGAGACCACGGCGAGCCTCGAGGCGGTGGGCGTGTCGGGCCTCGCCATTGCGGACGCCGACGGCCGGGAGATCGTGCGCCTGGGCCGTCTTCCGGAGACCGAGTGCGCGAGCCGGGCGCTCGAGGCGGGCGCCTCAACCTACCGGTTGACGCTGCCTCGTCAATCGCCGGGGCCCGTCGCCGCGGCGGTTGCCGAGCTTGCCGAGACACTTCTGTTCCGGCTGCCGACCCCGCGGCCCGCCGACGGGCACAGGGAGGGGTGGCGGCGCTTTGGGATCGTGACGGAGGACCCCGCCATGGAGGAGCCCTACCGGCGCCTGACGCGCTTCGCCGCGCAGCCGGTCACCGTGCTCGTTCGCGGCGAGTCGGGAAGCGGCAAGGAAGCCGTCGCGCGCGCGGTGCATGCCCTTTCGCCGCGCGCCTCCGGGCCGTTCGTAGCCGTCAACGTCCCGGCGATACCGGCCGCACTGCTCGAAAGCGAGCTCTTCGGGCATGTTCGCGGCGCGTTCACCGGCGCCGAGCGCGACCGCTTGGGGCTTCTCGAGGAAGCCTGCCGCGGCACAGTCTTCTTCGACGAAATCGGCGACCTCGAGTCGTCGTTGCAAGCGAAGCTGTTGCGCGCCCTGCAGGACCGCGAGATTCGGCGGCTCGGGGAGAACCGCTCGCGGCGAATCGACGTTCGGGTCGTCTCGGCGACGTCGCGCGACCTCGCTCAAGAGGTCGAGGCGGGGCGGTTTCGCGAGGATCTCTATTACCGTCTGCACGTGGCCGTGATCGCGCTGCCGCCCCTGCGCGAACGCGGTCGCGACACGCTCCGGCTCGCGCGACACTTTCTCGAGGTCTTCGGGCGGGAGTACGGCCGCGGGGCGCTGCGCCTCTCGCCCGAGGCCGTCGCCGCAATCGCCGCCCACTCCTGGCCGGGCAACGTGCGTGAGCTTCAGAACGCGATGGCTCAGGCGGCGGCTCTGGCCGACTCCGACGGGGTAGTCGGGCTGGGGCACTTGCCCGAGGCGATCCGATCGAAACCCCGCTCACCGACGGAGTCGTACCGCTCCCGCCTCGATGCCCACCGCAAGGGGATGATCTCCGACGCACTGGCGCGCGCGGGGGGCAACCGCAGCCACGCGGCGCGCGAACTGGGGCTGTCGCGCCAGGCCTTGCGGTATCTCATGAAGGAATTGAACGTGTTCGCCCCGCCCTCGCCGCGAGGCCGGTCCGGAGCGCCGTCTCTCCTGGCCCCGAAAACTACCGGAGGAGGACGCTAGACTCTGGCGGCTGTGGAGTGGAAGCCGGCGGGACCCTCGCGCCAGTTCCTCGTCCTGCTTCTGATCGCCGCGTGCCTGATTCCGTTCGCCAATGGCCTGTCGGGCGACTTCACGTACGACGACAAGGCCATCGTGCGCGACAACGCGCGCGTTCATTCGCCCTCGATGGCCGGTCAGATCTTCGAGACCTCGTACTTCGGTGGCTCGCGCGGGTCGGGCACAGCCTATCGACCCTTGTTGCTCCTCTCTTATGCGGTTCAGTGGTGGATTCACGGGAAGCGAGTCGTTCTGTTTCACGCGGTCAACGTTCTCCTGCATGGGGCGGCGACGTTCCTCCTTTGGGCCCTCTGGCGCCGCCTTCGGATCCCGGGCCCGGCCTCCTACACGGCGGCCCTGCTCTTCGCCGTCCACCCGATCCACGTCGAAGCGGTGACGAGCCTGGTCGGACGCGGCGAAACACAGTCAGCGGTGCTTTCACTGGCGTACCTTCACTGCGCCCTCTCTCTTTGGGAGCACAGGCGGCGGCGCGCCCTCTGGATCTCGGCCGGGGTCCTTCTCTACTTCTCCGCCCTCTTGACCAAGGAAAGCGCCGCGACGGCGCCCGCGCTCGCCTTCCTTTGCTTCTTTTGGCGGGCGGAGGGGCGCGTCGCCCGGAGGATGTGGGAGGCTCTAGGTCGCGGCCTTCCCCTGTTCGTCGCCTCGGCGGCGGCGCTGGCGGTGGACTTCGCCCTCCGCGGTTGGGTCCTCGGCGGTTTCATCAAGGCGGGCGAGACGGGGATCTTCGAGGTGGAGAACCCGCTGGCGGCCCTTTCAGCCGCCGCGCGGATCGGAAACGCTTGCGCGATCCTCCTGCGTTACTCGGGGCGGATCTTGCTTCCGCTGCGCCTGTCGGCGGACGAGTCGGCCTGGTCGATCCGGCCGGCGGGGGCGGTGTCGATCCTGTCGATCGGGGCCGTGTTGCTGCTGGGGTTGGCGTGCGCCGCGGCGCTGACCCGCCCGGGGGATCCCGGAGCGTTCGGGATTCTCTTCTTCGTCGTTGCGGTCCTGCCGGCCTCGAACTTGCTCTTTCCGATCGGCACCCTCTTCGCCGAACGAGTCGTCTATCTGCCCTCGGCGGGGTTTTGCTTGATCCTCGGGGCGCTCCTGACCGGCTCGGCCGAGCGCTGGCGCGCCGTGTCGACGGCGCGGCTCGGCTCGCTCGCGGCCGCGGTCCTGCTCCTGTCGATTCGCACGGCTGCCCGCGACACGGTTTGGAGCACCGATGAGGCCCTTTTCGAGAACAGCGCGCGCGTCGCGCCCGAGAGCGCCAAGAATCACTACAACCTGGGCTACATCCGGGCCGAGCATCTGCGGTTTCGCGAGGGGCTCGAGGCCTATCGCCGGGCCACGCAGATCTACCCGAAGTATTGGGACGCCTGGGCTGGCAAGGGCCGCTGCGAGCGGGAACTCGGCCTGCTCGCCGCGGCCAAGCAGTCTTACGAGCGCTCCTTGGCGTATCTGCCAACCTACGAAAACGGATTCTTCGGCCTCGGCCTGGTACTCGAGGATCAAGGAAGAGACCCGGAGGCCCTTGCGGTCTATCGAAGGGGACTCGTGAAGAACATGCGGTCGCTCCCGCTCGCGTTCCGGATGGCGACCGTGGAGTCGCGGCTGGACGACCCCGCCGCTGGGAAGTCGTGGAAGCGCGTGCTCACGGACCACCCCGAGTCGCTTCCGGCCCGCTTCGGGTATGCCGTCTGGTTGCGCTCCCGCAGTGATGTCGAATCGTCACGCAGAGAGTTGCGCCGAATTCTGGCCGCGGCTCCGTTCGATGCTCAGGCGCTGCGGCTCCTTGCCGAGGAAAACGCCGCTACCGGACGCGGATTCGGGGCGGCGCTCGCCCGGGAGAAGGTATTCCGCGCGACGCGCTCGAGTGGAGACCTCCTCCTGCTGCTCGAGGCCGCGCGGCGCGAGCCGGCCTACCGGCGCCGCTTCGAAGGACTTCGTTCCTGGCTCGAGAAGCTGTCGCCTTGGGCCTTCGCCTATGCGGTTTCCTCCGGCGCGGCGTCCTAATGGCCCCGGCCGGCGCGTGTGGCGCGCATTTGCCGCCGGCGGCTGATCGCGCCGCGACGGCGCGCCGCGCGCTCGGCCACCCGGGGGTGTCGCCGGTGGAAGAGCCTCAACAGCGACCGCGTCGCGAAGAAGGTCCCAACTCCGATCGCCGATGCGAGGACTGTGGTTCCCAGGAGGAAGGAAAGCAGCCGTGGCAGAAAGGCCGGACCTCCGAAGACGAGCCGCACCGTCTGGAGGGGATGGAGAACCCAGGTCCAGTCGCTCTCGAGGAGGGGTCCCCAGTTCAGCCGCGGCACGCGCCGGCTGTCGTGCCGGAGAATCCAGCGACCGAGGCGGTAGCCGATCGCGAAGATCGGTGGAATCGTCCACGGGTTGCCGACGAACTGGCCCAGGACGGCATCCAAGGGGTTCAGGCGGAAAAGCAAGGCCAGGCCGAGCGCGAGCAGGAAGTGGACGCCCAGGAACGGGGAGAATCCAACGCCCACGCCGAGGGCGATTGCCGCTGCCACCCGTTCGGGTGGTTCTTCGCGCCCGAGCCAATCGAGAACGAGGACTCTCCAACGTCGCCTCCAGGAAAACGGATGGCGGCGTGGCCGGAAGGCGCGCGTCGTGAGGATCTTCATGGCGCGCAGCTCAAGTGATCGTGACCGAGCCCGGAAATGTCGCGATCGCCCGTGGCCGACCGCAAGAAGGCGCCTTCTCCCGGTTCCAGATGCCCAATGCGGCTTAAGGGAACCCCCCCGGGACCGCGGGGCGGGATCTCGGCGGCCCGCTCGGGCGCAACCGCGAAGAGAAGCTCGTAGTCGTCGCCTCCCGCCAGCAGCAGCTCGAGCGGGTCCCGCCCTTCGAATCGAGCGAATGCCGCAAGGGCCGGTGAGATCGGGAGCCGGGGTTCTTCGATCACCGCCCGCAGGCCGGAGGCTCGGGCGAGACGTCCCGAATCGATTCCGACTCCGTCGGAGATGTCGATGGCCGCCGTGGCCTGCCCTTGCCGGGCGAGCGCGAGCCCCAGGGCGAGGCGCGGCTCCGGATCCCGGTACGCGGCGAGAAGCTCGGCGCGCGCTTCCGGGTTGAGCTCCCCGCCGTACGAGACACCCTGCGCTTGCGCCCGCGCCAGCACGAGGCCCGCCGCGGCGCGGCCCGGCGCTCCCGACAGGAAGAGCAGATCACCGGCGCGAGCGCCTGCGCGTCGGGTGGGTTCGCCCTCGGGACGTCCCCAAAGCGCGATCGAGACGACGACGCTCTGGGCGTCGGAGAGGTCGCCGCCCACGAGGGCCGCGCCGACGGGCGTCGCCCGCGAGAGAGCACCCCGGGCGACGGAGAGCGGAAAGTCCTCCCCCCGGCGAGCGGGGAATGCGATCGAGAGCAGGAAGAACTCGGGGCGAGCTCCCATTGCGGCCAGATCCGAGAGGTTGACCGCCATGGCGCGGCGGCCGACCGCTTCCGGAGTGTCGCCCGGAAGGAAATCGATCGCCTCGACGACCATGTCGGTGGTGACGACCCATAGGCCCGTCTCGACCGCGACGACGGCGGCATCGTCCCCCGGTCCCAGGACGACGCGGCGCGAGGCCGGGAGTTCCTCGAGCAGGCGGCGCACGAAGCGGTCCTCCCCGGCCATGGGAGGGCATTATTTCCGAGATGAGGGGGCAACGCGCACGGCAAAAGCGGGCTGCGGGAGCCTCGGCTTCTCGACGCCGACCGCGCCCCCGGCACGCGATCCCGGGGAGGAGAAGGGCCTACGGCCGCGGGGCGCGCCCGGCCTGAGCCGCCTTGTCGGTTCGCACCGGGATATCCCGGGCCGGGGCGGCAGGAGCCTCTTCCGCAACCGGCGCCTCGGTCGCGGCCGGCAGGGGTGCCAAGGCGATCTCCAGCACCTCGTGCACGCTGTCGACGTAGCGGAACTCGATGCCGTGCAGGATCCGCTGAGAGATCTGCAAGACGTCCCGCCGGTTCTGCTTCGGGAGGACGATCGTCTTGATGAGAGCCTGACGCGCCGCGAGCACCTTTTCCTTGACTCCCCCGACGGGAAGGACCTCGCCGCGCAGCGTGATTTCTCCCGTCATGGCCACATCCCGCCGCAGGAGCCGCTGGGTGAACGCGGAGATCATCGCCGCCGCCATCGTGATGCCGGCAGACGGACCATCCTTGGGAATCGAGCCTTCGGGCACGTGAACGTGGACGTCATGGGTCTCGAAGAAGTCGTCGGGAATCGCGAGCTCCTTCGCGTTGGCGCGCGCATAGGACATCGCCGCCTGCGCCGATTCCTTCATCACGTCGCCCAGTTGTCCCGTCAGGCGCAGACCCCCCTTGCCCCGGACCGCCAAGGCTTCCACGAAGAGCAGGTCTCCGCCAACGGGAGTCCAGGCGAGTCCGGTGGCCACACCGACCTGATCGCGCTTCAAGAGCTCGTCGGCCAGATGCTTGGCGGGCCCCAGCATCTTCTCCACCGAAGCGGCTGTGATCCGGTAGCGCCGCGTCTTTCCCTTCGCCACGGCGACGGCCACCTTGCGGCAGATCGAGCCGATTTCGCGCTCCAGGTTGCGCAGCCCGGCCTCCCGCGTATAGGCCTCGATGATCTTCTCGACGCCGCCGTCGGTGAACTCGATGTTGCTCTCGGTGACGCCGTTCTCGTCGAGCTGCTTGGGAATCAGGTGGCGGCGGGCGATCGCCTTCTTCTCCTCGAGCGTGTAGCCCGAGAGACGGATGACCTCCATGCGGTCGAGGAACGCGGGCTGAATCGGGTCGAGGATGTTGGCCGTCGCGATGAAGAGGACTCGGGAGAGATCGTAGGCGACGCCGAGGTAGTGGTCTCGGAAGGAGAAATTCTGCTCGGGATCGAGCACTTCCAGAAGCGCCGAGCTCGGGTCGCCGCGGTAGTCCGCGCCGATCTTGTCGATCTCGTCCAACATGAACACCGGATTCGAGGTGGCGGCTTGGTGGATCCCCTGCACGATGCGGCCGGGCATCGCTCCGACGTAGGTGCGGCGGTGCCCGCGGATCTCCGCCTCGTCCCGCACGCCTCCGAGGGAGAGCCGAACGAACCTGCGATCGAGGGCTCGCGCGATCGAGCGGCCGAGCGATGTCTTCCCGACGCCCGGCGGCCCGACGAAGCACAGGATTGGCCCCTTGAGCGACTTCTTCAGCGCGTGAACGGCGAGGTACTCGAGGATCCGCTCCTTGACCTTTTCGATGTCGTAATGGTCCTCGTCCAGAATCTTGCGGGCCCGCTCGATGTCCTCCGAGTCGCTCGAGACGATTCCCCAGGGCAGCCCGGTCATCCAGTCGAGGTAGGTGCGGATGATCGCGGTCTCGGCGGAGTCGGGATGGCTGCGCTCGAGCCGCTTGATCTGCTTCTCGATCTCGGCGGCGGCTTCCGCGGGGATCTTCTTCTCGCTGATCACCTTGCGATACTGGGCGAGCTCCTCGGACATCTCCTCGCCCTCGCCGAGCTCCTGCTGAATCGCGCGCAGTTGCTGGCGCAGGTAGTACTCGCGCTGCGACTTGTCCATCTCGCCGCGCGCCTGAGAGGAGATCTCCTGCTGCATCGTCAGGACCGTGATCTCCTTGGCCAGACTCTCGTTGACGAGGCGCAGACGCGCAATCGGGTCCGTCGACTCGAGGATGTGCTGGGCCTCCTCGAGCTTCAGGTCGAGATTGGAGGCGGAGAGGTCCGCCAGCCGCGCCGGGTCGTCGAGGTTCGCCGCGATCACCATCACCTCGGGCGAGATGTTCTTGCCGAGGGAGACCGACTTCTCCAAGTTCTGTTTCACGCTGCGCAGGAGGGCCTCGTGTTCCGGCGGCAGCTCCTTGGCGGGCGCCTCTTCCTCGAGCTTGGTGATCTTCGCCTTGAAGTAGGGCTCCTCGGACAGGAACGAGTCGATCCGCGCGCGCGACAGCCCCTGCACGAGCAGCCGGATCCGTCCGTCGGGAAGCTTCAGCATGCGCATGATCGCCGCGACCGTGCCCACGGGGAAGAGCTCCTCGGAGCGCGGGGACTCGTTCTGCGCGTCCCGCTGCGCCACGAGCATGATGATGCGCTGCTCGGCCAGGGCCGCGTCCACGGCGTTGATCGACTTCTCCCGCGACACGGAGAGCGGCAGGATGATGTATGGGAAGACCACGACGTCCTTCAGCGGCAAGACGGGCAGGATGTCGGGGATCGGGAGGTCCGCGTCGCGTTCCGTCGCGATCTCTTTTTCTTCCGTCTCGACCATTGACTACTCTTCCTCCGCGCGAACCGGGATCTCGTGCTCTTTCTCGCGCATGTCGGGCACCCGGGGCAGCACGACCTCGAGCAGGCCCTGGCGGAAGACGGCCTTCGCCTCCCGCGTGTTGACGGGTCGCGGCAGCGGGACGGACTTGACGAAGTTACCGAAGTAGCGCTCCATGCAGAAGAAGCGCATCCCCTCCCGCGCCCGGATTCGTCCCTTCTTCTGGCCGCGGATCGTGAGCACGCGGCCTCGGATGCTCACCCGCACGTCCTCCGGCTCGACGCCCGGTAGCTCGATCAAGACACGGATCGTGTTGCCGTCGTCGAGCACGTCGAGGCTCGGGTCCCAGGAGCTGGCCGTGCCGGCGGAACGGTTGTGGGTCTCGACGAACGCCTGGAAGAGCCGGTTCAGCTCGCTCTGGAGGCGCGACAGTTCGACGAGAGGCCCGTAGAGGCGGACGGTGTTGCGCGCCATTACACGTCGCTCCGCGCTTCGCTCGGAATCTGCGCCCGACGGGCGCACCGGCCGGCGGCTCGCGCAACGGCGCTCGACCGGCGGCCTGATTCCTCGCTTCGCGCTGCGCTCCCGCGGCGCGCGCCTCCTCCCTCGCTTGCGCTCGGGAGACTTCGCGCGCCGCGAGCGGAGAGACCCACACTGGCGAGTTGCATGACGGGTTGACAGAAGTTTGCGGTGCGGAAGGCAGGCCCGCGAGCAGGCTCCGGCGACGGCATCATGACGTCGCCTTGGTCTCCGCCCGGCCGATGAGGTTCTTCAGCTCCAGCAGGAATTCGTCCACGTCCTCGAACTTCCGATAGACGGAGGCGAACCGGACGTAGGCCACCTTGTCGAGCTCGCGCAGGCGCTCCATGACGAGGCCTCCGATGCGGCTGGTGGTGATCTCTCGCTCCTCCGTATCGTGTAGCTGGGTCTCGATCTCGTCGACGATGGCATCCAGTCGGGCCGGCGGCACCGGTCGCTTCTCGCAGGCTTTGACCAGCCCGGCCCGCAACTTCTTGCGGTCGAAGGCCTCCCGGCGGCCGTCGTTCTTGACGACCATGTAAGGGATCTCCTCGATGGTCTCGTACGAGGTGAAGCGCCGGCCGCAACCGACGCACTCCCGGCGGCGCCGGATGACCTCCCCCTCCCGGCTCTCGCGGGAGTCGACCACCCGGTCGTCCGTGACGCCGCAGAAGGGACATTTCATGCCGGGCGCGGGGCGTCCGGCGCGAGGCGTGCGATGAAGACCATCGAGGCTTATCTTCTCCCGTCTCTTGTCCCACGTCCACCTCCTCGCCCGGGCTCTAGGGTGAGCGGTTCGACCGCGCGCGCACTCTTGGAGAAGCGAGGGCGGCGAGGCCGATGAGCGTGATCGGCACGAAGGACACGGCCCAGGCCAGGATGGCCACGCCCGATGCGGGAGCAAGCGGCACCCCGTAGAAGTGAGTGAGGGCATATTGCACCGCGGCCTGGTAGGAGCCGATCCCCCCGGGCGTCGGCACGGCGAGGCCCAGGACGGCCGCCGCGGTGACGACGAAGGCGGAGGAGAACGGCAGGTCGAGATGGAAGGCGCGCATCACGGCGTAGATCTGGACGTTGATGATGAGCCACATCCCGACCGATGCCGCCACGACAGAGACGATCAGGCTCCGGTCCGACAGCGAGGCGAAGCCTTCCGGAAACGCTTGGACGGCTGCCTTCGCGCGCGGCCGCCACCTTTCGGGCAAACGCCGAGAGAGTCGGTCGAAGAGTTTTTCGGTCGCCCGGCGCCGCACGAGCAGGAAGACGGCGAGACCGATGAGAGCGAAGAACAGGGCCGCTCCAAGAAGGGCGCCCGTGCGGAGCATGGCGAAGGCGCCGCGGCTGGCCGTCGAGCCGGGCAGCCCCAGGGCCACGGCCAGGAGAAAGAAGAGGACAACCGACCCGCCGTCGAGGGCCCGCTCGAACAAGATCGAGGCGAGCAGAGCCGAGAAGGGGAGCCGCTGCATGCGCGACAGAAGGGCCGGCCGAATCACTTCGCCGATGCGGGCTGGCAGATTGTTCGCGGCGAAACCAACGGCCGTGGCGAGGAAGGCCGGCCAGAAGGGAACCCGCCCGACGGGTCGCAGGAGCCAGACCCAACGAACTGCCCGGAGCACGAAGGTCGCGACGGCGATGCCGAGGCTGGCCGCCAGCCACCCGGGCGAGGCGGACCGGATCGCCTGTCCCAGGGGTTGGAGCTGAACCTGCCGCAGGAAGAGGAAGAGCAGGCCCCCCGCCAAGAGCAGCGAAATCGCCACTCGCGCGGCCAAAGAGCGTGCCAAGCGGCCGATTAGCCCGGTTTCCGGGGGGGCGGGGCCCTTTTCCGGGGGGGCAGCCGGTGCCGGCTTGGAGCCGAACCTGTTCACGTCTTGGCCACCGCGGCCCATGGGCTTGGCATTATGAAAGGGCCATTTTGCCGAAAAAAATGAGGTGAAGATAGCCAAATGCTTGACTTTCATCCGAAATTTGCGGATTCTCTTCTTAAATTCTCGGGAGGGGCATTATGTCCATCAAGGCGCCCACGATCCTGGCGCTTCTGGCGGCTGCGAGTCTCGCGAGCCCGGCAGGGGCGCAGACCGCGCGCCGCGAGGCGCGGACTCCGCTCGTGGTCGATCGGGTCGATGCCGCCGCGGGGCCGCTTCTGATCGTCGATACCCCTCGACAGGGGCAAACCGTGTTCGGCGTCGTGATGGTCAGTGGGTCGGTCTTGAGCCTGCACGGAATTGACAGCATCGAGTTGTTCGTCGACGGCGGCCCCGTGAACCGGGCCGTGTTCACCGGGCAGCGCGAAGACGTCCTGGCGGCCTTTCCGAGCTATGCGGCCGGAGGCCTCGGCGGCGCGACGGGCTGGATCACCTCGTTTCTGGCCCGCAACTACTTCGACGGGCCGCACACGTTGACGCTATCGGTTACCGAATCGGGTACCACGGCGCCGGTTGTCTTTGGCCCCATCGACGTCGTCGTCGACAACTCGATCAATCAGCCGCCGTTCGGAGCCATCGACGTCCCGCCGGCCGGCGAGACGATCCTTTCGGCGGGCGGCTCCCTGTCGATCCTGGGATGGGCGTTGGATGACACGGACATCGATCACATCGATTTTCAGGTCGACGGGGTCACTGTGGCAACCGCCATCGACCGCGGCGGTGTCGGCAACGCCTATTACGGCAGCACGCGCCCGGACATCTACGCGGCGTTCCCCGACTTTCCGCCGCCGCTTAATCAGTCGCTCTATTCGGGCTGGGTGGCCGCCATCGACACGACGAGCTTCGTGGATGGGATACACATCCTGAGCGTCAAAGCCTGGGACGACCAGGGCGCCTCGACCGAGCTCGGCAGCCGGCGGTTCCAGGTCGAGAACATCGGAGGCCTGCTCGGACCCTTCGGGGTGATGGACTATCCGCTGGACGAGGCCACGCTGATCTGCGGGCCCGCCGTCCAGGTGATTCCGCCGGGGGGTCCTTGCCCCTCTCCCTGCGTTCCCAACCCCGGGGGCCTGGTTCCGGTCTCCTTCTTCCCGAACGTCATCCGAGGCTGGGCGCTCGATGTCGGCGCGCGCCAGGACAAGGGACAGGTTTCCTACGTCGAACTCATGCTCGACGGCGCGATTCTCGCGAATTCCCGAACCGACTGTCTCGTCACGGGTACCTATTTCTCCAACTGCTACGGCGTCAACCGGCCCGACGTGGCCCACCTCTATTCGGGTTACGTCAACGCCGCCAATTCCGGCTTCCAGTTCACCTTCGGCCTCTCCCATGACCCCCTTCTCGACGTGTTTGACATCTTCAAGCCCACGCCGCGGGGCGTCGAGCTCGCGGGGTTCACGCTGCCCGGAAAGCACACGATTCAAGTGCGCGCCGGGGACGAGGAGGAGACGGTCACGGAGCTCGAGCCGATCTCGGTCGACATCACCTGCGACGTGACGAGTTCGAATCCCGACCGGAACTCCTTCGGCGACATCGACTCTCCCACCGCCGGCCAGTGGATCGCCGGGACGTTCCCGGTCCTCGGATGGGCATTCGACCTCGATGCGGCGGTGACCCGCGTGGACGTCGACGTGGATGGCTTCGTTCTGGCGAGTCTCACGAAGACCAATGGGGGCTACGGGCTCCGTCGGGACGATGTCCCATTGAAAGACATCCGCGTCACGACTCCGTTTGTCGGGTTCTCCTACGCTCTCGACACGACCAAGCTCGGGGACACGCACCACGACCTCGCGATCTACGTGTTCGATTCCGCCGGCCACCGCACGCTGATCGGACGCCGCCAGTTCGTGGTCTTCAACAACAACCCGGTCAAGCAGTAGCGTTTCGCCGCCTCCTGGAAGAAGGCCCCGCCTCGGCGGGGCCTTTTGTTTTGAGCGGGGGCGAGGGGTTAGGGTCGAGGGGCGAGTCCCCCGGGCAACGGAATATTCAGGGAGCCGGCAGGTCTAAGCAGAGACGAGGGTCGAGGAGGCGAGTTTCTGGGAATCGGAGAAGAATTGGACTCGGTTTCCCTAACCCCTAACCCCCTAACCCCTTGCTCGAGGCTAGCTCTTCGAGGCCCGGTTGGGGTCGCTCTTCTTCGGCATCGCGGCGATCCGGGCTGCTTCGTCGAAGAGTCCCAGGGCCTGCTGGAGCTGGTTGTCACCGGCGGCGCGCGCCCTCCAGCCGGACTCCAGGCCGTACTTGACGTTGATCATGTCCACGCGGATCGCGAGGTCGATCAAGCTCTTGCCGGAGTCTTCATTCCACTGCCGGTTCAGCTCCTCCGCCGTGGAAAACTTCGAGGCTTCGCAGAACTGGAAGAAAGCGTCGCGAACGGCCGGGGTGACGGCAAAGTCCTCGCCCACGTTCGGGTGCTTCGAGTTCCAATCCACGGCGAAACTGAAGGTCAGGCCCCTGGCCAGCAGGTGCGCCAGCAGCTTCGAATCGCGGTTGTCGTTTTTCGCCATGACGTCGGGCGTGATGCCGCCCGCCGCGTAGACGACGCGGCCGGCCTCGGTATAGAAGACCTCTCCCGACTTTCGAGGAGCCTCCTCGGGCTGCGGGACGTCCCCGTCCTCCGGGTTCACGTACGCCAGCAGGTCGCTGTAGTCCCGCTGGATCCACCGCCCGGACGGCGTGTAATAGCGCGCCGTCGTCAGCGCCAGGCCGGCGCCGTAAGGAAGCGTGTAGACGCTCTGGACCAGGCCCTTGCCCCAGGTGCGCTGACCGACGATGAGGCCACGGTCATGGTCCTGAATGGCTCCGGCAACGATCTCGGAGGCGGAAGCCGAGCCGCGGTTGACCAAGACGACGAGCGGCCGATCGAAGTGCGTCCCATCCCCGGGCGCGTAGTACTCCTGCGCCGAGGACGGGGTGCGGCCTCGCGTGTAGACGACCTTCGACCCCTTGGGCAAGAAAACGTCGGCCACGTCGACCGCCTGGTCGAGGACTCCGCCCGGGTTGCCCCGGAGGTCGAGCAGGAGCCGCTTCATTCCCTGCTTTTCGAGCTTCTCGATGGCCGCCGTGAGCTCGCGGCTGGAGGTGTGCGTGAAGTCTCGCAGAAAGATATAGCCGGTCTCGGGCCCGATCATGAAGGCATACGGCACCGAGAGTGTCGGGATCTCGGCCCGCGTCAGCGTCATCCGAATCGGCTCGTCGAGGCCGGGCCGGCGAATCGTGATGGTGACCGGGGTCCCCTTGGGTCCCCGCAGCTTCCGGACGACCTCATCGGTCGAGACGTCCTCCTTCAACTCCTCGTCCTCGATGTGAGTGATGATGTCGCCGGCCCGGATGCCGAGCTTGAAGGCGGGCGTGCCTTCCATCGGCGCGATGACCGTGATGTGGCCCATGCGCTTCTGGATCTGAATGCCGAGGCCGAAGAAGGAGCCCTGCTGCTTCTCCCGCATCGCCGCGTAGTCGTCCGGCTCGAGGAAGGTCGTGTGAGGGTCCAGGCGGGACAGCATCCCGTGAATCGAGGCGTACACGAACTTTTCGGGCGGAACGGGCTCCGGCGCCCACTCGCCGAGGGTCGTCAGGATATCGGCGTACTCGTCGAGGTTGGGTAGCTCCCGTTCGGGCACGGCGAGCAGCTTGGAGCCCAGCGTGCCGCCGAGCAGAGTCGCCAGGGCCAGCAACGAGAGGGCGATCAGAAAACGGGCGCGTGGTTGGCTCAAGGAGTCCTCCCCGGGGTCAACATTGTGACACGCCGCTCTTCGGAAGCCTACGGGCTTTTGGGCGGAAGGGTTTTGCACCGGGCGGGGTTAGAATCCTCATTCTGAGGTTTGAACATGTTTGGCTCCATCGGAATGCCCGAATTGATCTTGATTTTCGTCGTGGCACTGCTCGTTTTCGGCCCTCGAAAGCTTCCGGAAATCGGCAAGTCCCTGGGCAAGGGCCTGGCTGAGTTCAAGAGGGCGTCGGATGACCTGAAGAAAACGATCGAGCACGAGATCGAGGAGGGCAAGAAAGAAGCCTCCTCGGTCAAGGAGCCCTTGGTCGCCGCCGCCCAAACGATCGCGCAGACGCCTCCGGCGGCCCCGCCCGCCACTCCGGCCTCGGCCGGGCAGCCCGAAACGCACCCCATCGACCCCGCTTGAGCCGGTTCCTGCCGGACCGCGCCGCCGAGCGTCGGGAGGGGGAGGACGAGCTTCCCCGGATGGGCTTCTTCGAGCACCTGGAGGAGCTCCGCCGGCGCCTGATCGTTTCGCTCATCGCTCTGTTCGTCGGGTTCCTGCTCTGCTGGTACTGGGCTCCGGCGCTCTTCGATTTTCTGGCGGCGCCGGTCCGCAAGGTCCTGCCGCCGGGCCAGAACCTCGCCTACACGACCCTGGCGGAGCCGTTCGTTCTCTATTTTCGAGTCGCGATGCTGGCCGGAGTGATCGTGGCTTCGCCCGTGATCCTCTGGCAGATCTGGCTCTTTGTCGCGCCGGCGCTCTATCGCCACGAACGGCGGTGGGTGTGGCCGTTTCTGCTGGCGAGCGTCCTCTTCTTCCTCTGCGGATGCGCTTTCGGGTACGTGGAGGCGTTTCCCCTGGTCGTGGGATTCCTGATCGGAGTCGGCAAACCCTTCCAGGCCGTGATCACGATCAACGAGTACCTCGGGACGGCGACGAAGATCATTCTGGGCCTCGGGCTCTGCTTCGAGATGCCGATCCTCATCTTCTTCCTGGCGCGAATGGGAGTCGTCTCGGAGAAGTGGTTGCTCGCGAAGTTCAAGTACGCGGTCCTTGCGATCTTCATCATCGCCGCCGTCATCACGCCCACCCCGGACGTGACGACGCAGTGCGTCTTTGCGGTGCCGATGATCCTCCTCTACCTCCTCGGCATCGCCGTGGCGTGGGTCTTCCGCAAGCGAGAGAGCGCCTAGGAGAGCCGGCGATCTGGCGTCGCACCTCTTGCCGATGCGGCTGACGATCGCGGAGGCCGTCGTCTCGCGGTTTCCCGGCACCGTCCTCGGGGTCGCGGTCGCGCGCGGGATCGACAACAGCGGACCAGACTCCGAGGTGACGGCCTTGCTGCGCGAGGCGCAGACGGGAATCCCGGCGCGATTCGCGGGACGGCCCGTGGCGGAGCATCCGAATTTCGCGGTCTGGCGCGAGGCCTACCGCTCATTCGGCGCGAAGCCCAAGGAGCACCGCTCCTCGATCGAGAGCCTCGTTCGGCGCGTGCTCAAGGGCGAGGCGATTCCCCACGTCAATCGGCTCGTGGACATCTACAACGCCGTCTCGCTGCAGACGCTTCTTCCCGCCGGCGCGGAGGACCTGGACGCCATGGAAGGAGACCTGGAGCTCACGATCGCCTCGGGCGAGGAGCCGCCGGTGCGGCTCCTAGGCGAGCCCGAGGCCCGCCCGCCGCGGGCCGGAGAAGTGATCTACCGCGACCGGGCCGGTGTGGTTTGCCGCCGCTGGAACTGGAAGGAGGCGGACCGCACCAAACTGACCGAAAGGACACGCAACGCCGTGGCGGTCGTCGAGGGTCTGCCCCCGATCGAGCCGTCGGCCGTCGCCGCCGCGATCGAGGCGATCGCCCTTTGGACGAGGACGCGTTGCGGAGGCGCCGTGACGACGGCGATCCTCGGCCGGCTTCGGCCGTCGGTCGACCTGTAGGTCCTAGCGGCAGCCGCCTCAGCCCCGCCGCCGTCCGTTTCTTGCCAGCACGAGCTCGACGAACTCTCGCACCGCGCCTCGCCCCCCGCGATTCTTCAAGACGACCCGGGCGACCTTCTTGGCGGCCGGCGTCGCGTCGGCGGGACACGCCGAGAGGCCGGCCCGCCGCATCATGCCGGCGTCCTGCTCGTCGTCTCCGAGGGCAGCCGTCTCGGCGGGCTTCAATCCCCAGCGACGGCAGAGAGCCTCGTAGCGGGCGAGCTTGTCCCGGACGCCCTGGTAGCAATGCCGGACCCCCAGGTCTCGCGCCCGGACATCGGTCGCCAGCGAGGTGCGCCCGGAGATCCAGGCGACGCGGAGCCCCGCGGCCAGGGCCTTTCGCATGCCGTGTCCGTCTTTGGTGTCGAAGACCTTGGCCTCGTGTCCACGGTCGTCGATGTAAAGACGGCCGTCGGTCAGGCAGCCGTCGACGTCGAGAAAGAGGGCCCGAATTCTTCGCGTCACGAGATCCCGGCGGATAGGAGGTCGTGGAGGTGGATGGCCCCCGTCAGGCGCCCCGTCGCGTCCACCACGAAGAGCGAGGTGATCTTGGCCGTCTCCATTCGCGCCAGAGTCGTCGAGGCGAACTCCTCGGCTTCCACGGTCTTGGGGCTCGTGTGGGAGCAGTCGCCCGCACGGCGAGTGAGCAAGGCCGGGTCCTTCTCCAGCAGACGCCTCAGGTCTCCGTCCGAGATGACGCCCAGGAGCTTTCCCTCGGCGTCGACGACGGCCGTGATTCCCATCATCTTGCGCGACATCTCGTGAATGGTTTCGTTCATCGGCGTTTCCGAGCGGACCCAGGGAAGGCGGTCGCCCGTGCGCATCAGGTCCTTGACCTTGAGGAATCGGCGGCCGAGCCGGCCGCCCGGGTGAAGCGCCGCGAAGTCTTCGGCGCTGAATCCACGCCGTTCGGAGACCGCCATCGCGAGCGCGTCGCCCAGCGCCAGCATCGCCGTCGTCGAAGCGGTCGGGGCGAGATTCAAGGGACAGGCCTCCCGCGAGATCTCGATCGTGATGCTCTGGTCGGCGGCGCGCGCAACCGCGGATCCGGGGGTTCCGGTCATGGCGATGGTCTGGAGCGAGCGGGATCGGGCGAACTCGAGCAGGCGCACGACCTCCTGGGTCTGGCCGGAGTGGGATAGAGCCAGGACGATGTCCCCCGCCATCAGCATTCCGAGGTCGCCATGAGAAGCCTCGGCGGCATGCAGGAAATAGGCGGGGGTTCCGGTCGAGGCGAGCGTCGCCGCGATCTTCTGGCCGATCAGCCCGGATTTCCCGAGTCCCGTGACGCAGATGCGGCCCCGGCACGCCTCGATCAGCTCGGCTGCCCTGACAAAATCGGGCCCGATCCGATCGATCTGCTCGCGCACGGAGTCCGCCTCGATCTGGAGGACCCGTTTGGCTGCCTCGAGGATCACTGCCGGTATCTTAGCCCGCCCCAATGCCGGCGCAGAACCCGCGGCCCGGGCGCGCCGTATCTAGTCACGAACCGTCGAGAGACATCTCTGTCCGTCGAAAGGAGAGGTTCGTGAGTTCGAAACGTTTCGCTCCGCTTCTCTTGGCTCTGGCCGCGGGGCTGGGCGCCTCCTCGGCTCCCGCGGGCTCTGCGGCGCCGTCAGACAAGCCGGCCACGGCCTCCGCCGCTCCCGCGGCGCCCGCTTCTTCCGTCCCGAAGGTCGAATATGAGGCCTACACCTTGTCCAACGGCCTGCAGGTGATCCTGCACGTGGACCGCAAGCTCCCGATCGTGCACGTCAACCTGTGGTTCCACGTCGGGTCAAAGAACGAGAGGCCGGGGCGAACCGGGTTCGCCCACCTCTTCGAGCACATGATGTTCCAGGGGTCCAAGAACGCGTCCCAGGACTACTTCACGTACGCGGAGCGCGCGGGCGCAAATCTCGGAGAGGGCGGGGTCAACGGCACGACGGACAACGACCGGACCAACTACTTCATCACCGTCCCTTCCGGGAGCCTGGAGTTCGTGCTCTGGCTCGAGTCGGACCGGCTGGCGACGCTCGCCGACGCCTTGACCAAGGAAAAGCTCGACAATCAGCGCGACGTCGTCAAGAACGAGCGCCGTCAGGGGCTCGAGAACACGCCGTATGGCCGCTGGTACAAGCTCGCCGTCGAGAACCTCTTCCCGTCGGGCCATCCGTATTCCTGGACCGTGATCGGCAGCCACGAAGACTTGACGGCCGCCTCGCTCGACGACGTCAAGGAGTTCTTCAAGACGTACTACACGCCCAACAACTTGTCCCTCGTCATCGCGGGGGACTTCGACTCGGCGGAGGCCCGTCGGCTCGTCGAGAAGTACTTCGCCGGCATTCCCGCCGGGCCGCCGCTCGACCGGCCGAAGCTCTGGGTGCCGAAGCTCGCGGAGCAGAAGGTCGTCGAAGCAACGGACCGGGTTCCGCAGGAACGCGTCTATCTCGTTTGGCCCACACCGCCCCTCTACGCCCCGGGTGATGCCGAGCTCGACCTGACCTCGCTCCTCCTGACCGACGGGCTGGCCTCGCGGCTGGCAAGGGTGCTCGTTTACGAAAGGCAGCTCTGCACCGACGTGAACGCGTTCCAGGCCTCGGCGGAAATCGCCAGCTTCTACGCTGTCATCGCCACGGCGCGCCCCGGCGCGTCGCTGCCGGAGATCGAGAAGGTCATCACGGAGGAAATTGCTCGTCTGGCGCGGGAGGGCCCGACGGCCGCGGAGCTCGCGCGCGCCAAGACGAAGCAGGAATTCAATTTCGTGACGGGGCTCGAGCGGATCGGAGGCTTCGGCGGGAAGGCCGACCGGCTGAACGGCTACAACACCTACCTCGGTGACCCCGGCCGCTTCGAGTTCGACCAGGCCCGTTACCGGAACGTCACGACGGCCGACCTCCAGAAGACCGTCGGGCGCTGGCTCGACACGAGCAACCGCCTGGTCCTGCGATTTCACCCCGAGAAATCGGGCCGCGCGAGCGAAGCGGCCCTCGACCGGTCCCAGATGCCGTCGCTCGGCGCCGATCGTCCTTTCCGGGCGCCGGAAGTGAAGAGCGCCAGGCTCGAAAACGGCCTCGAGGTCCTCGTCGTCGAGCGCCCGGAGCTTCCGAAAGTCGCGGTCAAGCTCGTCGCCAGGGCCGGCTCGATCGCCGATCCGGCGGGCAAGGACGGCGCCGCCTTCCTCACGGCGAAGGCCATGACGCTCGGCACCGGGTCGCGGAAGGCCCTGGAAATCGAGACGGCGTTGGGTGATCTCGGCACCTCGATCGAGACGCAGGCGCAGCGCGAGAGCGCCCGGCTTTCCTTCGAGGTCTTGAAGCGCAACCTCGAGCCGGCGCTCGCGATCTTCGCGGACGTCGTTCGCGATCCCGTGTTCCCGGCTTCCGAAGTCGAGCGGGAGCGAAAACGGCACTTAGACGAGCTCGCGCAGCAGGCGATCGACGGCAACGCGATCGCCGGCCGCGTCCGGGCGATGCTCGCCTACGGCCCGGCGCACCCCTATGGCCGGCCGCCGCAGGGGCTGCCCGGAACGGTCCAGGGGCTCACGCGCGAGGACCTCGCCGCCTTCCACTCGGCTCGCTTCAAGCCGGGTGGCGCCGCGCTCGTCCTCGTGGGAGACATCACGCTTGCGCAAGCGCAGGCGCTCGCCCAAAAGGCGTTCGGCACCTGGGGCGGCGGCGCGCCGGAATCGGTCCCGATCCCGCCTCCCTCCCCGGCCTCGGCGGGCAAGGTCTACCTCGTCGACCGGCAGGACGCCGCCCAGACGGTCGTCTCGCTCGAACTGCCGGGAATTGCGCGCAAGTCGCCCGACTATTACCCGCTGACGCTGGCCGATGCCGTGTGGGGCGGCAGCGCGAGCTCGCGACTGGACATGAACCTCCGCGAGGACAAGGGCTACTCCTACGGGGTCTTCTCGGTGCTTCAGACCCTGAACGACGCGGGGGTCTGGTACGCGACGGGAGGAGTCCAGACCAACAAGACCAAGGAGTCTCTTGTCGAGTTCGTCCGAGAGCTCAAGGGAATCGACGGCGTCAAGCCCATCGGGGAGGCCGAATTCACGGACAATCGGAGCCGGCTCGTCCGGGGCTACGCCCAGCAGTTCGAGTCGCTCGGTCGGATCGATGATCAAGTCGCGGATCTTTGGACCCAGGGGCTCCCGATGACGGAGCTTCAGCGCGACTACGACGAGACGGGAAGGGTCACTCGGGAGGCGGCACAGGCCGCAGCCCTGAAGTTCGCGAGTCCGGAGAAGGCGCGGTGGCTTCTGGTCGGGGATCGCGCCAAGATCGAAGCCGGAGTCCGGGAGATCGGATTGGGCGAGATCGTGCTGCTCGACGCCGAGGGCCGGCCGGCGAAGAAGTAGGAGCCGGCCCGCCCGCGGTCCGGGCAGAGAGGTGTCCGGCCCGCACGGACGACGATCGCATCACCGGGGACCGTTCGAGCGCCGAGAATCCGGCGGTCTGTCGGGAGGGGCTTAGACTCTCCGGATCCCATGCAGCTTCTCGACCATGTCTCGCGGTACGGCCTGGCACTGGTCTTCGTCAACGTGCTGCTCGAGCAGCTGGGGCTACCCATACCCGCGCTGCCGACCCTGATCGTCGCGGGAGCGCTGGCGGCGCGGGGAGCGATGTCGGCGCCTCAGACGCTGATTGTGGCAGCGATCGCCTGCCTGACGGCCGATCTCGTCTGGTACGACCTCGGCCGGCGTCAGGGGTACCGCGTCCTGCGCACCCTCTGCCGCGTGTCGCTGTCGCCCGACTCGTGCGTGCAGCAGACCGAGTCGTTCTTCGGGCGCTACGGGATGGGCTCCCTGCTGTTCGCGAAGTTCATACCGGGGTTCTCGACGGTGGCTCCTCCGCTGGCCGGGGCCACTCGCGCTCGGGTTGGCTCGTTTCTCGCTTGGGACGCCGGCGGAGCGCTGCTTTGGGCGGGCAGCGGTCTCGTGCTCGGAGCCGTTTTCCATCGCGCGATCGATCGTGTCTTAGCCGGGCTCGTGTCCTTCGGCAGCGGGGCGCTGGCGATCCTGTCGGGCGGACTCGTGCTGTTCATCGGCTGGAAGTACTGGCAGCGACGCCGTTTCTACCGCGTTCTGCGGATGGCTCGCATCTCGCCCGGCGAGCTTCATGAGCTGATCGAGCGGGGGCAGGCGCCCATCGTGATCGACGCGCGTTCCCCGGCGGCGCGCAAGGCGGATCCCCGCCGGATCCCGGGGGCCCGGTTACTGGAACTGTCGCAGATCGAGGCGGCGCTCAAGGACCTCCCGACGGATCGGGAGATCATCCTCTACTGCACGTGACCCAACGAAGCGACGGCGGCCCGTGTGGCCCGCGCGCTCATGGATCGGGGGTTCACGCTGGTCAGGCCGTTGGCGGGGGGGCTCGACGGCTGGGCGGGCTCCGGATATCCGGTCGAAACGGAGACGCTCGTCGCCGTTCGGGACGTCGGGAGCTGATTCCCGGAGCCGCTACGCCGAATCGCGCGCGAGCGCCGCGATGGCGAGCACCGACCGAATCAGGGCCGGCACGATCCGGACATCGAGCTGGGTCGAGCGGTCCGAGAGGGCCTGGTCGGGATTGTCGTGGACTTCGAGGAAGAAACCGTCAACGGAGCCGGTGGCCGCCGCGGCCCGGGCGAGCACGGGAGCGTACTGCTTGAGGCCCCCCGTCTCCTTTCCACCGCCCGGAAGCTGCAAGGAGTGCGTCACGTCGTAGACGACGGGGAAGCCCAGCGCCCGCATCATGGGAAAGGAGCGCATGTCGACCACCAGGTTGTGGTAGCCAAACGAGGTGCCCCGTTCGCACAGCACGATCTTGTCATTGCCTGCGGCGAGGCACTTCTCGAGCACGTTCTCCATGTCGTCGGGTGCCAAGAACTGCCCCTTCTTGACGTGGATCGGCTTTCCCGTGCGGGCGGCCGCCACGAGAAGGTCGGTCTGACGCGACAGGAAGGCCGGGATCTGGAGAACGTCGAGCACTTTCGCCGCCTCCGCGGCCTGCGCGGGCTCGTGAATGTCCGAGATCACCGGAAGACGAGTCTCCGCCTTCACGGCGGCGAGAATCTCGAGTCCCTTCTTCAACCCCGGCCCCCGGAAGGAGTCCTTGGAGGAGCGATTGGCCTTGTCGAACGAAGACTTGAAGATGATCTTCGCTCCCGTTTCCTCGGCGATGGACTTCAGACGCCGCGCCATCGCGATCGAGTGCTCGTGCGACTCGATCACGCAGGGCCCGGCGAAGAAGAGCGGGGGAGAGCCTCCGCCGATCGTGTAGCCGGGCGCGATCGCGACGGAGCGGACGGCGGTCAGGAGAACTCCGGGTTGGTCTCGACCGCCGCCGCGGCCTTGCGCTCCTCGGTTTCGGCGGCGCGCGCGGCGCGGTGCGCCTTGGCGGCGCGAATGAAGTCCTTGAAGAGCGGATGGCAGGCGAACGGCTTCGACTTCAGCTCCGGGTGGAATTGGCACCCGAGGAACCAGGGGTGCTCCTCGCGCAGCTCGATGATCTCGACGAACTTGCGGTCGGGGGACATTCCCGTGAACGACATTCCCGCTTCTCGCAGCGCCGGCAGAAACTCCTGATTCACCTCGTACCGGTGCCGGTGCCGTTCGGAGACGGCGCCCGATCCGTATGCGCGGGCCGCGAGCGACCCGGCGGACAGCTCGCAGGGGTACTTGCCGAGGCGCATCGTGCCGCCCAGGGCCTCGACCCCGATCAGGTCGCGGAGCTTGAAGATCACCTTGTGTTTCGGTTCTTCGTCGAACTCCGTCGAATTGGCTCCCTCGAGGCCGGCAACGTGCCGAGCGTATTCGATGACGGCGGTCTGTAGCCCGAGGCAGATTCCGAAGTACGGCACCTTTTTCTCGCGGGCGTACTGGATCGCGCGCATCATTCCTTCCACGCCTCGCTTGCCGAAGCCGCCCGGCACGAGGATCGCGTCCGCCGTCGCCAGAACGTCCGGGTACGAGTCGTTTTCCAGGGTCTCCGAGTCCACATAGCGCAGGTTGACCTTCACGGCGTTGGCGATGCCGCCGTGGGCCAGGGCTTCGTTCAAGGACTTGTAGGAATCGCCGTAGTCCACGTACTTGCCGACCACCGCGATGTCCACCTCGCCGGAAGGGTTCTTGATGCGGTTGACCAGGCTCTCCCACTTCGAGAGATCCCGATCGTAGTGGGGGAGGTTCAGCTGGTCGAGCAGGATCCCGTCGAGGCCTTCGGCGGCGAACCTCAGGGGAACCTCGTAGATCGACGCCACGTCCTTGGCCGTGATCACGGCCTCGACCGGGACGTTGCAGAAGAGGGCGATCTTCTTCTTGACGTCGTCCGGCAGGGGCCGCTCCGTGCGGCAGAGCAGAACGTCCGGCTGGATCCCGATGGAGAGCAGGTCCTTGACCGAGTGCTGCGTGGGTTTGGTCTTCAGCTCGTCCGAAGCGCGGATGTACGGCACCAGCGTCAGATGGACGTTGACGGCATTGCCACGTCCGGCTTCCTGGCGGAATTGGCGGATGGCCTCGAGAAAGGGCAGTGACTCGATGTCGCCCACGGTGCCCCCGATCTCGATCAGGATCACGTCCGCCTCGGGCCCGACCTGGCGGATCGACTCCTTGATCTCGTCGGTGATGTGGGGGATGACCTGGACCGTCTTGCCGAGGTAGTCCCCGCGCCGCTCGCGTTCGATCACCGAAAGGTAGATCCGACCCGCCGTGGTGTTGTTGATGCGCGAGGCGGTCATTGACGTGAAGCGCTCGTAGTGGCCAAGATCGAGGTCGGTCTCGGCGCCGTCGTCGGTGACGTAGACCTCGCCGTGCTGAAAGGGAGACATGGTTCCCGGGTCCACGTTGATGTACGGGTCGAACTTGGCGAGCGCGACCTTGAATCCCCGCGCCTCGAGCAGCGCGCCGATCGAGGAGGCGGCGATCCCCTTGCCGAGCGACGACACGACACCCCCGGTGACGAAGACATACTTGGCGCTCATCCGACCTCCTTGACGGCCGCGGGGCCGCTCGCGAATTTCATCACGGGCATTGGCTCAGAATCTCTTCGGTTCGGGCGAGGTCTTCGGGAGTGTCGACTCCGATCGAATCGGTGACGGCCGCTCCGACCCAGATCGCCAAGCCGGCCTCGAGCCAACGCAGCTGCTCGAGCGACTCGGCTCTTTCGAGGGGAGAGGGCGGCAGCCGGGCGATCTCGGCCAGTGTGGCGGCGCGGTAGGCGTAGAGCCCGAGATGCTTGCAGTAGGCGGGCTCTCCCTGGCGGAAGTAGGGAATCGGCGAGCGGGAGAAATAGAGCGCTCGCCCGTCGCGCGCGACGACGACCTTCACGACGTTCGGATCGGGAGCACCGTCGGCCGACAGGGGGATCGCGAGGGTCGCGATTCGGCGATCCGGAGCCGCGAGCAGCGTCTCGGCGACGCGGTCGATGTTCTCGGCCGACATCATCGGCTCGTCCCCCTGGATGTTGATGTACACGTCGGCGGGAATCTTCGCCGCGGCCTCCGCCAGGCGGTCGGTACCGCTGGCCGCTTCCGCCGAGGTCATGAGCGCCTCTCCGCCCGCGCCGCGCACCGCGGCCGCGATTCGCTCGTCGTCCGTTGCCACGACCACGCGATCCAGCTTGCCCGCCTTCCGGCCGGCATCCAACACGTGCAGAACCATGGGTCGGCCCGCCAAGAGAGCCAGGGGTTTTCCCGGGAATCGAACCGAGGCGTACCTTGCGGGGATGATCCCGACGATGGTCATGTCGGGATCGACAGTGTATCCTGCGCTCCGCGTTGGGTCAAGAAGAGCCTTTCGTCGCAGGGTTCGGGCGATTCTCGAAATTCTTCACCGCCGTTGCCCTTGCCATTGCCGCGTGCGCCGCGTTCACCGCTCTCTGGCGGGCGCGAGAGGATCGGCGATTTCTCCTGACGGGCCCCGCGCGTTGGATCTGGTATACGCGTCAGATTCCGGAGCCCGCGCCGCTCCGCTTTCGCGCGTGGAAGGACTTCCGGCTCGCCGGCGGGCCGCCGGCCTCGGCGCCCGCGCGTCTTTTCGGAGACCGCGAGTGGGCTCTCGAGGTCAACGGCCAGCGTGCGGGAAGCGGCGCCCAGAGCCCGGGAGATGCGCTCGCGGTCTTCGACCTGGCGCCAATGCTCAAGACCGGCGGCAATCGTGTCCTGATCGAAGCCGCCAGCCCGAACGGCGTGGGAGGTCTCCTCTTCTGGATGGATCTGGGAGGGGGGCGAGTTCTCGTGTCCGACGCAACGTGGCGGGTCGAGCGGCTTCCTGCCGGCACCGAAGGGCCGCAGCCCGCCGCCGTGTGGGGCCGACCGCCGCTCTATCCATGGGGTTACCCTCGATTGCCGGGCGGGAGCGAGCTCACTCCGCGGGGAGGCCTCGTCCCTGCAGCGAGTCGTTCCCAGCCGGGGCTTTGATCCGGAGGGAGGCCCCCGCGAGGCGCTTCAGCGAGAGCTGGCGCCCGCCGCCTCGGCGACGGGAATCGCCGTCGCGCGGCTCATGAGCCGATCGAGCGACTCTCGGGCGGCGGCGCAGTAGGGATTCGTGCTGTCGTAGCCCGAGAGGGCGATGACCTTCTTGTACCCGCGGATGGCCGCCTCGACGTCTCGAAGCCCCAGGTCGTAGATCTGAGCCAGAAGCAGGCGCGTCGGAAGATTCCGGGGATCGAGATTCAGGGCTTTTCCGATGAACACCATCGCGACGTCGTGACGCTCCTCGGAAGCCGCCAGACAGGCTCGACGGTAGTAGAGCTGCGCCTCCTCGGCGGAATCGTCCCGCTGGGGAAAGCGCGCCGATAATTGTTTGAGGGTCTGCGCGAGCCCGTTCCAGGGCGTAAGACGCTGCGTCATATGGCGGTTTCGAAGACAGTATAGGCAGGGCGGCGGACGATGACAATAAAAACTTCGGATATTTCCTAGCTTTTCCTTTTTTTCTTAGGCCCTTATGAAAGTATGTTGAGATCGCATATTGCCGAATATTCTTCGGCTCCGGATCTCGGAGGGACTCCCCTCGCCGAGACTTGAAAACTCTCTTCCGGCGCGGGCCAGGGGGATGATGACGGCGAGACGGTGGTTCGGGGCCCGCGGCGCTCTAGAGCGACTCGACCCGCGCCGCTTCAGGACCTCAACTCACGCGGTCGATGACGGACTCGGTCGCGAGCAGAAGACCGTCCTTGGCCTCCGCGTCGGGAAACGAGCCGAGCGCGACACGGGCGGCGGCGGCGTAGTCGCGAGCGAGGGCGCGCGTCTCGGCGATTCCTTCGTACCGCTCGGCGATCGCGAGGACCTCCGCGCTCGTGACGCTCTTGAAGTCGCGCTCGCGCAGGACGGCGGCGACCTTCTCCCGCTCGGCGGCGGAGGCGCGCGGCAGCGCCAGGATGAGCGGCATCGTGAGCTTGCCTTCGCGCAGATCGTTCAAGACGGGCTTGCCCACGGCCTCGACGTTGCCGGTGTAGTCGAGCAGGTCGTCGATCAGTTGGAAGGCCACGCCGAGGCAGCGCCCGTACTCGGCCAGACGCTCCGCGGCGAAGAGATCACCGCCAGGTGCGAAGTGCGCCGGCAGGCGGCAGGCCGCCGAGAAGAGATCGGCCGTCTTGCGCCGGATGATCTCCAGGGCCTCCTCGCGTGTGACCTGGATCGATCCGATCTTTTCGATGGCGATGATTTCGCCTTCGATCATTGCGAGCGTCGTATCGGAGAGGACCTTCAAGATGGTGAGGTCTCCCTCGTCGAGCGCGATGCCCATCGATTTGGTGTACAGGTAGTCCCCGAACAGGACGGTCAGGTTGTTTCCCCATCGCGCATTGGCCGAGGTCCGGCCGCGCCGCAGACTGGCCTCGTCGATGATGTCATCGTGAACCAGTGTCGCGGTATGGATGAATTCCACGACCGTCGCATACCGGACGTCCTTCTCGCCCTTTTCGTAGCCGAGCAGCCGGGCCGAAAGCAGCAGCAGCGCCGGCCGGACGCGCTTGCCCCCGCCCTGCGCCAGATAGGCCCCGATCCGGTCGATGGTCGGAATCGGCGAGTGGAAGTGGAGGAGAAGCTCTTCTTCGACGAGGGTCAGCTTGTCGGCGATCAGGTCGTAGGCGCGTGCGAAGCGCCGGCTCGAGAGGCGGCTCATCGATAGTTCGTGAATTGCAACGGCAGGCCGAAGTCTCCCGCGCGCAAAACCGCAATGGCAGTCTGCAGATCATCCTTGTTGCGTCCGGCGACGCGGACCTGATCGGCCTGGATCGAGGCCTGGACCTTGAGCTTGCGTTCCTTGATTGTCTTGACGATCTCCTTGGCCTTCTCCGAGGGAATTCCCTGCTGGACCTTGACGACCTGGCGGACGGTTCCGCCGGCGGCGTCCTCGACCTTGCCGTAGTCGAGCGCCTTGACTGCCACACCTCTCTTGACGAGTCGGGTCTGAAGAATGTCGACCACGGACTTGAGCTTGTGGGCGTCTTCAGAGGTCAGCGTCAGCGCCAGTTCCTTTTCGTTCCACTCGATTTTCGACACGCTCCCGCGGAAATCGAATCGCGTCGCGATCTCCTTGGAGGCCTGCTGGACGGCATTGGACACCTCCTGGAGGTCGACCTTGCTGACCACGTCGAAGGAAAACTCCTGTGCCACGGGGCAGATTCTAGTCGACTACTCCATCACCCGGGTGCCCTTCGGCCCCGCGACGCGGTAATCCGCCTCGGGCCGCAGCTTCTCCGCGCGCCAGCCGTCGAATTGGAACGCGGTTCGGTCACCCCCCTCGGTCTCGTAGGCCAGGCCCTCGACCGAGCCGTCGGCGGCGATCGTCAACCGTAGCCAGGCCAGCTCGGGCCGCGACGCCCGGGGGCGCAGCTCCAGCTTGTCGGCCCCGCCGGTGCCCGGCTGGAGCGAGATCGTGTATTGACCCGAGAGCTCCGCCGGGTCGGTCAGGAAGACGATCGGCAGGCGTGCCCGCTCTTCGGGGGTGAGCTTCTTGACGGTCAGCTGCTTGTCAGCGGGCGAGTAGAAGCGTCCCTCTCCCGAGTCATACGTGAAGGTCTTCTTCTCGGGCTCCGCATAATCGAACCGAAGGCGCTGCGGCGCCTGGATCCAGACGGCCCCGGACTCGCGGCGGGCGTTGGCAAAGCCGGCCGGCGTGTAGGTCTGGACAAAGGACGCGACGTGGGCGACGCCCGGAGCATAACGAGCGACGGCCCGCCGCAGGGCGCCCTCCGCCGCGGGAGGCAGAGCGCCCTCGGCCGACATCGGCGCCTCTCTTCCGACGAGCAGGAGTAGCAACGCCAGGCCGGCCGCCCGGGCCTTCACGCTCGGTCCGGGCCGAAAAAGCAGTCTTGGGCGCCTCAATGCCGAAAGTGACGCTTGGGCGCCAGAAGAAACGCCAGCTGGCGCTGGTCTGCTTCGGCGACGATCTCCTGGTCCCGGATCGAGCCGCCCGGCGCGACAACGGCGGTCACTCCGGCATCGGCGAGCACGTCAAGACCGTCGCGAAAAGGAAAGAAGGCGTCCGAGGCGGCGCCGCAGTTGACGATCGGCAAGACGGGCTTGGAAGCGGCCAGGCGGCAGGCATCCACGCGGCTCATCTGGCCGGCGCCGATGCCGATGGTCTGGCGGGCGTTGGCGAGCACGATGGCGTTGGACTTGACGCGGCGCACCACTTTCCAGGCGAGCTCGCAGGCGGCGCGCTCGACGGCAGTGGGCTTGCGCTGTGACATCACGCGCCAGGCCGAGGCCAGATCGGGCACGGAGTCCGAGTCCTGTACGAGGAGGCCCCCTTCGATGCGTTTCCAGTCGAGTCCGCCTCGCGGACCCCGGGACACCGGAACCCGCAGGAGGCGGATGTTGGGTTTCTTCGAGAAGAACGCGACGGCCTCCTCCGTGAAGTCGTCGGCGGCGACGACTTCCACGAAGTGTTGGAGAACCAGCGAGGCCAGAGCGCCGTCCACGCGCCCGCGGATGGCGATGATTCCCCCGAAGGCCGCGAGCGGATCGCAGGCAAAGGCGCGCCCGAAGGCCTCCGAAATGGTGTCGCCGATGCCGACGCCGCACGGATTGTTGTGTTTGACGATGACCGCCGCGGGGCCGTCGAAGTCGCGCGCCAGCGCGACCGCCGAGTCGAGATCGAGCAGGTTGTTGAAGGAGAGCTCCTTGCCCTGAAGCATCCGGAAGCTCACGACCGCATCGGGCGGGGCGCCCGGCTCGCGATACAGGGCCGCGCGTTGATGCGGGTTTTCTCCGTAGCGCAGCGAGCCCGCGCGTTCGAAGGCGAGCACGAGGTTCTCGGGAAAAGCATCCTCTGACGCGGCGAGATAGCGCGCGATCGAGGCGTCGTAGGCGGCCGTCCGCGTGAAGGCTCGCGCCGCGAGGCGCTCCCGAGTCTCTCGCGACGTGCCGCCGCTGACGCGGATCTCCTCCATGAGAGGGGAGTAGTCGGCGGGATCGACGACGACCGCCACGCGCGCATGGTTCTTCGCGGCGGCGCGCAGGAGCGCTGGGCCGCCGACGTCGATCATCTCGATGACCTGAGCCGGCCTCGCTCCCGAGGCGACGGTCTGCTCGAACGGGTAGAGGTTCACGACGACCAGGTCGAAAGGCGCGATCTGAGAAGCCAGAAGATCGCGGGCGTGATCCTCGCGCGAATCGTCCGCGAGCACGCCGCCGAAGATGCGGGGATGGAGCGTCTTGACGCGGCCGCCGAGAATCTCGGGAAATCCGGTCGTCTGTTCGACGAGTCCGACCTCGACCCCGGCCTCCTTCAGGTGTGCGGCCGTGCCGCCGGTCGAGACCAGCTCCACGCCGCGGGCGGCGAGCTCGCGGGCGAGCTCGGCGATGCCTGCCTTGTCGTGAACCGAAAGGAGCGCGCGGCGCACGGGCAGGACCGGGGTGGGGAAGGGGATGGGCTCGGGCATCAGTGCCGCAAATATAGCCGACTCGCGGCGGGTCAGAACAGCTTGAGGAGCGTCAAGAACACCACGACGCCGTGAATCCCGTGGCTGACCACGGGTACGCCGACTTCGGCGCGGATGATCGAGTTCTGCAACGGGCCGTTCCAGGAGGCGAGCAGGCCGGCGCCGGAGAAGTATGCCCCGTTCCAACCCGCCTGGGGATTCCAGAGGAGCGCCTGGTCGTAGAAGCCCTCGAACCGGATGATGTTCTCGACGTTCAGCCCGTAGGAGAAGTTCATGACGGCGGCGGCGTCGGCCAAGGGACCGCTGCTGCTGAACCCGCGCAGCGGATGGCTCGAGAAGGTCCCGAACTGGTAGGCGGAGAAGCGGTCCAGGTGAGAACCGTCGAGATACGACACGGACAGGTGGAGCTTGCGAAAGTCCGTGAAGTACAAATCCTTCGAGAGCTCCACGGCCCACTTCCAGTAGTCCTTGTCCTTGGGGGAGTAATCGGGGTTGCCGGGTAGACCCCAGAATTGCCAGTCGCTCCGCGTGGCATAGTCGCCGGTTAGCGCAGCATTGAACCCGAGATAGTTGGCCACCAGGCGGAGTTCCGCGCCGTTGGTGAAGTGGTCCACGGGCACGACGAAGTCCGGCGCCGTGTCCGAGTCCCGCTGGTAGTTGTTCCAGTTGGAAAAGACGCCGAGCGACGCTTTCAGGTAGGGGCCGAGGGGATGCCCCACGTTGACCTGGAAGAACTCCGTCAGGTGCTTGACCGTCTCCCCCGGGACGATCTCTCCGTCCACGTAGATCTTTTCGGCGAAGGGGATCGCCTGACCGAAGACGTCCGCGCCGAGGTCGAAGCGGCTGCCGAAGAGTGCGGGGTCGGTGTAGTTGGCGGTCAGCAGGACGCCGCCGAAGAAGACGGAGAGCTGCTTGCCCTTGCCCCAGAGGTCGAAGTTGAAGTACTCGGCGCCGAGCAACGGGATCGGGTAGTCGAGCGAGTTGTCGTAGTAGCCGCCCGCCAGGCCGAAGAGGCTGCGGCGCGAAAACTTGTCTTCGACCACCCTTTCTCCCGGCCGGGCCGGATCCGGGAGCAGGTAGCGCAGTCCGTGATCCGTGTCGCGGACCATTTGATCCTGGGAGGCATAAGCGGCCGAGAGCCGCTCCTGGAAGTTGTCGGGGTTGATCTCGACCTGCGTCATCGTGACGTTTCGCTCGATGGCGGTCGTTCGGCCTGCCGTCGAGAAGACCTGCTGGCCGCGGATCAAGAGCGGCAAGCACACATCGGGGCGGCCCGGAACCGGGCGGTAGTACTCGTCCTGGATGTTGGAGAGGGTCTCCCCCTTGAGATTGAGCTGGATTGCGTTGCGGCGCAGGAGCGCGAAGGTCTCGACGTCGATCCAGACAGTCCCGCGATAGATCGGCCGGTCGGTCGTGGTGTCCCGGGGCCGGAACGTGATCTCGTAGGCCGGTCGATTGCCAACCGCCGACCGGCCCTCGAGCTCGTAGGCGTAGTCCTCGGTCAGGCGGATGTCCAGAGGCAGGGTCGTGACCTTCTGGGGCTCCAGGATCGGGAGCTTCGGCAGCGTCCGGCCCTTCCACTTGACGCCGTTCAGGTAGAACTGGCGCCAGGCCCAATCCGGTTCCTGTCCTCGGCGGAAGAAGTACTCGCCCTCGATGGTCAGGTCGAAGGTCTCGTTGACGTCCGCGATTCGGAAGCGCAGCGAGGCGTCCATGAGGGCGATGTAGGACGCCGTCCTCTCGCGCTGGCCGGCGTCCCAGACCCTCTCGCGCGCCACGATCTCCTCGGCGGTGAGCTCCCGCGTGGCCCCCACCTCGACCGCCGCGCGTGTCTCGCCGCCGGACCGCGAGGCGGGCTGCAGGACGACGGCCAGCGGCCCCTTCGCGAGGTCGAGCGAGAGGGAGGCGGCGCTTTTCAGGTCGAAGTCGCGCTTGGCTCCGGAGGCGAGATTCTCGACGGCCGCCTTCGCGAACGGTCCCCCGGAAAGCGTGATCCAGACGGCTCCGGCGGAGTCTTCGGGAAGCAGGAGGATGGGCGTGAAGCTCTTCGCGTGGAAGAAGCGAAGCACCTCGAGCGACGTTCCGTCCGCCCGCGTCGCTTTCGTCTCGGTCGGGTCGGGCGAGACGTCGCCGGTCCAGTAGGCCTGCAGACGCTCGAGCGAGCTCCAGTCCGCTTCGGTCAGCGGCCGCTCCGGGGCGGCGAGCAGCCCGACGAGCGTCACGGAGGGAAGCGACGGCCGGTTGCTCTGGAGCAGGGCGAGGGCCTGGCCCGCGGCCGATCCGGCCGGCGCTCGGGCCGCGAGGATCCAGCGGTCTCGGACGTCGGCGATCTCAACGCGGCCGCGCCCGGGCCGAATGACGAGCGCGTCCGCGTAGGGGCCAAGATCCTCGCTCGCGAGAACGACGGCACCCTCCGGTGAGGCTCCCGTGGTCAGGTCGAGGGCGACCTCCGCGCCGGGAGAGGCGGCGCGTGCTTCCGAGGAGAGCTTCTTGATCGCAAACGGGACACGGGTCGAGAGGTCCGGACTTCCCTCGGCGGGGACCGTCTGAATCTCCAAGACGAACCCGGCCACGTTCGTGAGCGCCGCGACTCGCCGCGACGCTTCCGCCAGGCCGGTGTCGGAAACGTCGGTGACCGGAACGATCGCGATGCAGCGCTTTGGCGCCGCGGGCTTTCCTTCCGCGGCGCTCGATGAAACGAGTGTGAGGGCGCCCTCGGACGGGCACTCGCCTGCCGGCCGCGCCGCGGCGATGCGCAGGGGAGCGGCCGAGGCGACGGTGGTGCCAGCCAGCAGAAGAAGAGCGCCCGCGAGAGGACGGGCGCTCTTTTCCTGCCTTCGCATCTTCATCGGCAACCCGAGGATCGCCGAAGTTGTTCCCGCGCCGCGGCAGAAGAGGCGGTGCCGTCGTCGCGGGCCCGGCCGTCTTCCCTCCGCGAGGAGGGCGCAAGCCGGGCGAACCGGCTATCGGCGGGCCTTCTCTTTCTCCCTGCCTGCCGCATCGGCTGCGGCGGGCGGCGTCTTGTCGGCCGGCTCGGGCGGCAACAATCCCAGGTGCCGCCGCAGCTTCATCTCGATTTCGTTGGCCAGTTCCGGATTCTCCTTCAGGAACTGCTTGGCGTTCTCCCGTCCCTGTCCGATGCGCAGGTCGCCGTAGGAGAGCCACGCTCCGGATTTTTCGACGATCTTGGCCTCCAGGCCCATGTCGAGCAGCTCTCCTTCCCGGGAGATCCCCTCGCCGTAGTTGATGTCGAACTCGGCCTGCCGGAAGGGGGAGGCGACCTTGTTCTTGACGACCTTGACCTTGGTGCGGGAGCCGACGACGGTCTCGCCGTCCTTGAGCGAGGCGATCCGCCGAATGTCGATGCGAATCGAGGAGTAGAACTTCAGCGCGCGGCCGCCCGTGGTCGTTTCGGGGTTGCCGAACATGACGCCGATCTTTTCCCGGATCTGGTTGATGAAGATCAAGCTCGTCTTGGACTTCGAAACGATGGCCGTCAGTTTCCGCAGGGCCTGCGACATCAGCCGGGCCTGCAGACCCATTTGCGCCTCTCCCATCTCGCCCTCGATCTCGGCCTTCGGCACCAGGGCCGCCACCGAGTCGATGACGATGACGTCGATGGCTCCGGAGCGGATCAGCATCTCGGCGATCTCGAGCGCCTGCTCTCCGTTGTCGGGCTGCGAGACCAGCAGGTTTTCGGTTTCGACGCCGAGCTTCTTTGCGTATTCGGCATCCAGCGCGTGCTCGGCATCGATGAAGGCCGCGAGGCC